>CAMDWJ010000004.1 GCA_945877815.1 Caenispirillum bisanense | reverse complement strand
CATCGCGGTATCCTAACGCGAACCGATTCTAGCGGCTGACGGCCTGCATTGGCTGAACGTTCCCCGATTGGAGACGATGCCCGGATTCGTATTTCGCCATCGCCGTCGCCATCGACTGGATGATCCAATCGTTTTGTGCGGCGGCGGCCGCTTTCGACGTATCCGGCGAAATATTCGCGTTCGCGGGTGCTGGAATCGGCGCGGCGGTCGCCATGCTCTTGGCATAGGCGCGCGTCGCATTGCGCGACAGGCCCGCGCCGGCCCCCTTGGGGATATCCGAGGCCGGCGGCTTCACGCGCCGCCAGGCACCTTGCGGTTCGGCGGCCGATGCCGATGCCCCGGCATCGTCTTTGGTCTCGGACGCCGCCAATGTGTTCTGCGTATTGCGCATCGCTTCGACCTGCAGCATCGCTGCTTCGACGGTCGCCTGCGAGACGCGCGTCTGCGCGGGCTTGGAACGGATTTGCGACGCCATCGCGTGGTCGTTCGCCTGCGCCACGATAGCGGCCGCAGCTTCGGCCTGTTCGGCCGCCGGCGGCTGCCACGGCGCGACTGCAAAGCGCGGCTCGAGCTTGATCGGATCGGGTAACCTTGCACCGGCTGTGCCCGAAGCGGTGGCAAACCCATTCAGCGCGCCAAGATCCGGCAAGGTCGCGGCCACATATGCACCCGATGCCGCACCGCCGCTCGCGCCGGCAAAACCCCTGGCAAAACCAAGGGTGGGAGATTCCGCTGCGGCAACGGCCGTGGCACCGCCGGCCGGCACGGGATTGTCGTCGCCGATGAGTGCCACCATGACGTTGCCGCCCATGTCGTGGCCGGTGCGATGTTCGATGGCGGTGTCCATCATCGCGATTGCCGCACCGATCGGTCCGCCGAATAGGGTGGCCCCGGCGATGCGCGCACCGGGCGACAATTCGTCGCCGGTGATCTTGCGATAGATGGTCGAAATGATCGGGATATGTTGCAGCGGATTGATGACGTCGAGCAGGTCAAGAAAGGAAAAGCCCTTCTCGCCGAACAGTTTGAATTCCTTGCGGCCGTTGGTGTCGGCCTCGCTAGAAGGCTCCGCGACCGGGACCTCAGGCGGCGTGACATAAATCGGCAACCCCGGCTCCATGCCGGCGATCGGCTCAATCATTTCCGTCTTCCCGTTGTTTTTTTGTGGCGACGTATGCCCTTACTACGCAAGTCCGATGCCAATCCGGGGCGGGCGGGAATCGGCCAATTTTCTCATCCCCCGCCCCGGCTGCCGTGGTGTAGCGGCAGGATTTGCCGAGGCCCATATGCACGCTCTTCCCGGTTGCCAGTTTTGCGGACACCAACCTATGATGGTCCTGGGGATTTCTATCGGGGCAGCGATCTGGGGAAAGCTACAGAAACAAGGATAACGCTCCCTCATGACGCCCAAACGAAAAGTATTGATCGTCGATGACGATCCCGATTTGCGCGATATGCTTGCCGAACAATTGCGGATTCACGATGAATTCGAAACCGAGGGTGCCGATACGGGCGCTGCCGGGATCGAACGGACCGCCGGCAATTATTTCGATATCATCCTGCTCGATGGCGGCCTGCCAGACATGGATGGCCGCGAGGTCTGCCGCGCGATGCGTCAAGGCGGCGTCAAATCGCCCATTTTGATGCTGACTGGCGCCAATACCGAAGCCGATACCATCCTCGGGCTCGAGGCCGGCGCCAACGATTACGTGACCAAACCCTTTCGCATCGGCGTCTTGTTAGCCCGTATGCGGGCGCATTTGCGCGAGCACGAACAAAGCGAATATGCGGAATTCGGGATCGGGCCATATAGTTTCCGCCCGGCCGCCAAATTGTTGCTCGATAAGGAGACCAACAAGAAAGTCCGCCTGACCGACAAGGAAACCGCGATCATCAAATATCTCTATCTGGCGGGCGAACGCGTCGTCGGACGCGATGTGCTGCTGGGCGAGGTTTGGGGCTACAATGCCGGCGTGACCACGCACACGCTCGAAACCCATGTTTATCGTCTGCGCCAAAAAATCGAACGCGATCCCTCAAACGCTCAATTCCTGGTGACCGAGCCCAACGGCTACCGGCTGATTCCGTAACCGGCGTATTCGGACGAAGGGATCAATCCGCCAAGGTGATGCTTACGGGCACATGATCCGATGCGAGATCCCAGCCGCGCACGTCGCGATAGATTCGGGCATCCGTGAGGTGCGGTCGCAGTGTTTCGCTGATCCAGATATGATCGAGCCGACGACCTTTGTCGGCCGCCTGCCAGTCGGACGAGCGGTAACTCCACCAAGAATATAGACGTTCTTCAGGCGGAATGATCTCGCGCACGGCGTCTATCCAAGGCCCGGACGCCTGGAATTTTGACAATTTTTCAACTTCAATGGGCGTGTGCGAAACGACTTTCAATAGTTGTTTGTGCGACCAGACATCGGTTTCCAATGGAGCGATATTGAGATCGCCGACAAGGATTCGTTTCGTGACGTCGCCCTGGCGGGCGTGGCTCCACGCGGTGATGTCGTCGAGGAACTGGAGCTTATGGGCGAATTTCGGATTGGCGGCGGGATCGGGGATATCGCCGCCCGCCGGGATATAGACCGAATGCACTTCGGTCCCGTTCGGCAGGGTCGCAAAGATATGGCGGCAATCTTCCTTGCCGCACCACGACTGGGTCTGCGGATTGGACAGCGGTAGGCGCGACAGGATCGCGACGCCGTTGTAGCTTTTCATGCCCGCGATCACCTGATGCGGATAGCCGAGCGCCGCGATACCGGCCCCCGGAAAGACATCGTCGTGCGCCTTGGTTTCCTGCAGGCAAATCACGTCGGGATCCAACTCCTCGACGAGCCGTCCGAGATTGCTCAGGCGGAGGCGGACGCTGTTGATGTTCCAGGTGACGATTTTCATGGTCGGTTCGCCTCGGGCCTGCGCGGAACCGTCGCGGGGAACGGAGCTACGCGTGTGGGATGGACTGTATCGCGTCGAAAAATAACGCCATATCAATAGGTTAACTGCATAATCCCGGCAAGTAATCAGGATTTATCGCAATCCTTACTATATGTGGCGGTGTCATCGTCATGACCTACAGAAATGTAGGTTTTTTTGTGAGGCGTTCAAACCTTCGAAGAATCAGGACATGCCTGGTATCTATGACGGTGTGAAACGTTTTCTCGTGCAAATTACGGAAATGGGGTTATTGCCCATCGCGCTCGTGGTTGTTGCGGGCATTTTGTTCGGCTCAAAGCTTCCGTTCGTCAGCAATGTCGTGGCGAATTTGCTGACGCTCATAAAATCCCTTGGCGAAAGCGGGCTTGTCGGCCTGATCGCGGTTGGCATTGTTTTATGGCTGCTTTCTCGACGTCGCACTGCGCAGGTTTTGTAGGCGGAATCGGCCTCGGCCGAATTCGTTTTTGTATTCACGGACCGTTCCGCAAGGGCAGCCCGTCGTCTTTTGGATTGACGAAAAAGCGCCCGGCTGGGGGGAGCCGGGCGCTTCGTACGTCGGGAGTGATGCGCGGGTCAACCGGGGGAGCGTTCCCGCGCGGCCAATGTTTTTTGCGAACACGGCCCTTCCGTGAATTTGTATATGGGGGCGTCGATGGCGGCTCGCAACCTGCAAAAATAGCAAACCAGCCATGCCACGAAATGACCACAGGTGTTAACCGGATCAGTTCCGATCGACTTCCTTTTTTTCGTAGCGGAACATCTCGTCGTTGACCGGAACGCCAAATTCGAGCGCATCGAGGGTCACATTGGTGCGTGCCCCCTGCGCATCGATGACGACCCATTGGCGCAAGGCCATCGGCGCGTCGGCGAAAACCAAAGTGATCGATCCCTCCTCGGGCTCCGTGGTTTTCACCAAAGTTACGCGCACCACACCGGGTCCTCGGCTGAACTGCGTGATGGTGACGTCGCCTGCCAGTTTGACGTTCTCCGCGACCAAAATTCCAATCGGCGTATTGCGCAGGAAGACGTGCGTCGTCTGGTCGAGCGATCGATCGACATAGACCAGAAACGTGCCAGTCGCGACCAGCATGATCGGGGTCGGCGGGTCGTATTCGAATCGAAAGCGGCCGGGACGCGAGAGCGTGAGTACACCGCCGACGGCTTCGCCAGCCTGGCTGATCTGCAGGAATCGCGTGCGCGCGGTCTTGATGCCGTTGAGATAGGCTTCGATTCGCCCGATATCGGCTTTCGCCGCGTCATCGAGCGTCGCCGGTTTAACCTTTTGGGCATAGACGGAGGGCGCGGCAAAGCCCCCGACGACCAACGCCACGGCTGCGAAGATGGCCATGAGCGCCGGCCTGCGGGGAATTTTCATTCTCACAATTTCGGCATATTGCCGCGGATGCGCAAGTGGGCTTGCCGAATCATATTCGGCACCATTATAGATCGGCATCATGAAACAAATCATGAACGATCATGGCCTAGGTTCGATTTCGCCGACCCCAGGCCCTCTCCCGGCCGGCGATATTTGCCGCGGCGTTTGCCGCCATCTGATCGATCTCGGCTTCAGTGTTTTGACCGAATTTCGCCTGTCGTCGAATCGGCGTGTCGATGTCATTGGGGTCAATAAAGGCGGCAATTTCATCGTGGTAGAGGTAAAATCCCCAGTTCCTGATTTACGTGCGGACGAAAAATGGCCTGATTACCGGGGCTTCACCGACAAACTTTACTTCGCCGTTGCGAATGGATTTCCGGTTCAGCTCTTGCCGCCGTCTTGCGGCATCATCATCGCCGACGCCTATAACGCTGTGATTTATCGTGAAATATGCGAGCAAAAAATGAATGCGACACGGCGACGCGCCCAAATTTTACGCTTCGCGCAATGCGCGGCCGACCGTCTGCACCGCGCGCGCGATCCGCGACTGTGATAGTGCCGCAAATGGAGACTCAAATGGCTATAAACGGTCTGTCGAATTTTGCCGGGGAACTCGTCGTTACCATTACCGTTCCGGATGCATTGGTCGCGGCAGAATTTTATGCCCGTGCCTTCGGTGCCGAGGAAATCGCGCGCTATGTCGTGCCGCGCGCGCCTGAGGGCACGAGCCCCGTCAAACAGGTGCATCTCAAAATCGGCGCGGCGGTCGTTTTGGTTTCGACCGCCAATCCCCGCACCGCAAAGAGTCTGGACAGGTTCGGCGCCAAATCGCCGGAAATGTTGAACGGTTTTAGTTCGGTGCTGACGCTCTATGTCGCGGATGTCGATGTCGCGGTGGCCCGGGCGTGCGTAGCCGGGGCGCGCGAACAAGCGCCGGCGCAGAATTCGTTTTGGGGTGACCGATTCTGCATTGTCCAAGATCCGTTCGGTCATGTCTGGGGCCTGGCAGCGGTGATCGAGGAAATTTCGGTCGAGGAACACAACCGCCGCTGGGCTGCCGCCTCGAAACGCGGCGATGCGCCGTATCTCGCTATAAAGCTCAGCGGGTCTTGAGTGCGCCTTCGCGGGCCAGCAGGCGTTTCTTGCGCGCCAATCCCCAACGATAGCCGCGCAAACTCCCATCGCTGCCGATGACGCGATGGCAGGGAACCGCGACCGCGACCGAGTTGGTCGCGCAGGCCCTGGCCACGGCGCGCGACGCGTTGGGCTGGCCGAGGGCTTTGGCAATCTCGCCGTAGCTGCGTGTCTCGCCGCTCGGGATGGTGCGCAGATGCTGCCAAACCTGCGCCTGGAACGCCGAAGCCTGCACGTCGAGCGGCAAACGCGTGAGGCGGGTATCGGCGTTATCGACAAGATCGGCGATGGCGGTGGCGAAATCCTCGATGTCCTCGCTGTCGCGTTCGATCTCGGCGCGCGAGAACTCTTCGCTTAACAATTGGGACAAGGCTGCGTCGTCGTCGCCGAAGGCAATGCGGCAGACGCCGGTCGTCGTCGCGGCGACCAGCAACAAGCCCAGTTCGCAGGGCACGATCGCATAGGCGATCCGCGCACCCTTGCCACCCTTGCCGTAGCTGGCCGGGGTCATGCCGAGGCGCCGCGCCGCACTTTCGTAAAGCCGGGACGACGAGCCATAGCCTGCTTCGTACAGCGCACCCGCGACCGTGCCGCCGGCGCGCACCGCCATCTTGAAACGGTCGAGCCGCGTGGCTTCGGCATATTCGCGGGGGCTGATGCCGAGCGCTTTCTTGAAGGTGCGTTGCAGATGGAACGGCGATACGCCGAGACGCTCGCCAAGCTCGTTCAGCGTCGGCTGCGTCTCGTCGGCCTCGTCAATCAGCGCAAGGGCCGCGCGGATCAATTCGTTCGAAGGGCCGTCATTCAGGGTCATATCCATAACCGGTAGTCTAGCCGAACGGGACAAGCGATCTATCCGATCCTTGCGCGTCCCTGCGAACGTCATACGCGGGCCAACTTTACGTTTTTTTGGCCGCGTATCCAGCTTTACGGCGTGTCGATGAAAAGATGGATGGCCGGGTCTTGGCCCACGACTGTCCGGTTTAAATTAAGCCGTCTTGCCCGTACTTGTTACGGGCATCCACGGCGGAAAGCGCAATAGCGCGAAAAGACCGTTGGAGCGCGGATACCCAGTTTTGCCCAGCATGATCCGATGGCCGATTCGTGGATGGCCGTAACAGGTACGGCCATGACGAACCTATTTTTGGAGTTCGAGTCTCAGCCGGTTTAATCATGCAGAAATATAAGCAGAGGAAGGCTTTGTTCCGGTTCGAAACATTTTAAACCGGACAGCAGTGGGTCTTGGCCCGGCCATGACGGTCAGTGGGAATTAACCGATCCGCTGAAGACGTTCGGCATGTACGTCGAGCCAGGCGCGCGCCTGTTGCGGGTTCACGCCGAGCGAAGCGACGGTGGCCCAGAATTTCGCGCTGTGGTCGAGATGACGAAGATGTGCCACTTCGTGGGCGACGACGTAATCCATCACCCATTCGGGTGTCAGGATCAGCCGCCAGCAGAAGGATAATTTCTTATCCGGCGTGCAGCTGCCCCAGCGCGAGCGCGTGTCGCGCACAGCGATCGCGGCGATGGTTTGTTCGATCCGCTGCGCCATCGGATGGGCGCGCAGGGTCACTTCGCGTTTGGCCTGGCGCTTGAGCCAGTCGGTCACCCGGCGCGGCAGATGTTCGCGCCGCCCGGCGACGATCAAGTCATCGCCGTTGTGGACGACGCCGAGTTTCGTTGCCGGCGCATGACGGATCGTAGTCTCGACGCCCAACAAGGGTATTCGCGCGCCATCTTCGAAGGTGACGCGCGCCGGCAATTTATCGAGACACCGAATGACCCAATCGGCGCGGTCTTGCGCCAAGGCCAATCCTTCGGCGAGCGCAGTGCGGCCAGGAAGTGTCAGGGCCAATCCGCCGGCCTCGATGTCGATGCGTAGCACGATGCGTCTTGCATATCGGTTGCGTCGCACGAGCAGCGGGATTTGGCGACCGCCAAGCGATATCGTCTCGCGCTCTATGCTCAGGTTAGCGGTTGCCACGTTTCACCCGTGCGGCTGCTTTTTTGATCGTGTCGGCCGGCCAATCGCAAATGTGATCCTCAATATTCGAGACCGCCTGCTCCGAAATGATGCGTCCATACGCCGAGATGCCGGCCTTGCGCACGCTGTCCGGATCTCCCGAGACGAGCGGATGCCAGTCCGGCAGATCCTTGCCTTCATGGATCAACAAATAGGCGCAGGTCTTCGGCATCCAGGCGAGGTGCGGCAGATTGGTCGGCAACAGTTCGACGCAATCCGGCACGTGGAAGGTGCGTTCCTGATAATTGCTGCAGCGGCACGTCTCGGTATCGAGCAAATGACAGGCGACGCTGGTGAAGGCGAATTTGCCCGTATCGGGATCTTCGAATTTATGCAGGCAGCATTTGGCACAGCCGTCGCACAGCGACTCCCACTCGTCGCGGTTCATCTGGGTGAGCGTCTTGCGCTTCCAAAACGGCAGCTCTTGATCGGCCATGACTAAATCCTAGCCGAGAGTCGCGCGCAAGGGTACTCGCCTCTTGTCCGCGCGCGATCGAAAGCCGATCAATTCTTCGCGGTCACGTTCTTTACCGCCTCGTAGATTTTGATCGCTTGTTTGGGCTTTTCGTCCTTGTGCACGACCGCGCTGACAGCCTGGATCATCCCGAGCGGACAATCGGATTGGAAGATATTGCGCCCCATATCGACGCCGGCCGCACCGGCCTGCACGGCGTTATAGGCCATCTCCAGGGCCTCGAGTTCGGGCAGCTTCTTGCCGCCCGCAATCACGATCGGCACTGGGCAGGCTGCGACGACCTTTTCGAAACCCGGTTCGAAATAATAGCTTTTGACGTAATGCGCGCCGATCTCGGCGGCGATGCGCGTCGCCAGCGCGAAATAGCGGAAATCGCGTTTCATGTCGGCGCCGACGCCGGTGACGGCCATGGTCGGAATCCCGTAGCGCATGCCGGTATCGATCAGCTTGGTGACGTTGGCGATGGACTGATGTTCGTATTGCGCGCCAATATAGATTTGCGCGGTGAGCGCGCAGGCGTTCAGGCGGATCGCATCTTCGATATCGACGCTGATCAGCTCGTTGGACAATTCGGTGAGGATCGATTGGCCGGCCGAGCAACGCAGCACCAGGGCCTTGGTATTGGACGGCGGGATCGAGGTGCGCAGCGCGCCGCGTGTGCACATCAAAACGTCGGCATATTCGGCGAGCGGGCGGATATTGACGTCGATGCGTTCGAGCCCGGTGGTCGGGCCCTGAAAATAGCCGTGATCGAAGGCGAGCATGACGGTGCGGCCCGACACCGGATTGAAGATGCGCGCGAGGCGGTTCTGCATTCCCCAATCGAGCGCGCCCGACCCCTTGAGGAAGAAGGGCTCATTCTTGGCCGGCACATCGACGTAGAATTCCTTGCCTTCCTTGACGTCGTCCTTATCGGCCATTGGTGGTTCCTCTTACGCTTCTGGTGGAATTGGCGGGCACTCTAATCCGAAAGGCGGCGTGGTTCATACACATTTTCATCCACAAAAACTCGCCTTAAATTTAGTCAAATTTGCACGTAATTTCATAGGCTTGAATGGTTTATCCACACTATCCCCATGATTCCTAAAAAACGATCCACGAACACCGGGAAAAACGGTCCCGCTTGGTTCCCGATTCGGTCCCGAATCACGCGTTGGAGAACGCTATATGAAATGCTTGGAGAGCTTCAGGCCCTGAGCCTGGTAATTCGAGCCAATTCCCTGGCCATAGAGGCGGTCTGGCAAGGCGGTCAGCCGCTCATAGATCAATCGTCCCACCGTCTGGCCGTGTTCGAGCACGAAAGGCACATCGTGCGAACGCACTTCCAGCACGGCGCGGCTGCCGCTGCCGCCCGCCGAATCGTGGCCGAAGCCGGGGTCGAAAAAGCCCGCATAATGGACGCGGAATTCGCCCACCAGCGTGTCGTAGGCGCGCATCTCGGCGGCATGGTCGGGCGGCACCGCGACCGCTTCGCGCGATGCCAGGATGTAGAAATCGTCGGGATCGAGAACGATATGGCCGTCCGGTGCCGAAATCGGCTCCCAGAAATCGGCCACCGCATAGGCGCCGACGCGATCGACGTCGACCACGCCGGTATGATGTTTGGCGCGATAGCCGACGATCTTGGTTTTGGGATCGCCCGCGAGATCGACGCTCAGTGCCAGACCGCTTTCGATATTGGCTTCGCTTCCGGCGATCAGCGGCGAGCGTTCGTGCAGACGGCGGAGTGCCGCATCCGAAGCGGTTGGTGCACCGCGGCGCAGGCGCAATTGGGCAAGGCGCGAGCCGGTGCGCACTTTCACCGAGAATGTTCGTGGGGAAATCTCGGCATAAAGCGGACCTTTGTATCCAACCGCGACGCGATCGAACTCGTCGGCGCCGTCAGTGATCACGCGGGTGAAAATATCGAGCCGCCCGGTCGAGCTTTTCGGATTGGCCATGGCGCCGGTGCGGGCGCGCAAATTGAGACGTTCGAGCAGCGGCACGATATAGACGCAGCCCTTTTCCAGCACCGCACCTTCTGTGAGCGGAAAGGAATGCATGGTGAAGGCAGCGAGTTTATCGGCGACGCTGTTGCCGGCACCCGGAAGGAAACTCGCGCGCACGCGATAGGCGATTGTGCCCAAACGCAGATCGAGGCTCGCGGGTTGGATCAGTTCGGGTCCGATCGGCTGGTCGGCCGCGATCTCGCCCGTTTGAATCGATTGAGCCAGCGCCTGGCAGGGCAGGATGCCAGTGGAGAATTCGGTTTCCGCAGGAGATCCTGTGTCGGACGGGTCGTCGCGGCGGGCGAGGCGGTCAGTTTCGGCCATGTCCCTGTTTACACTGCCCTGCCGAAAAGAGGGAGGGCCTGGTGCGTGAAAAATTTCACCGAAAAATCAGCCCCGGATGAGCCCGTCCAGCGGGCGGCCGGCAAGACCGTCCGGGAAAAGGGTTGCCGCCGCGCGCGCAGGGTCGAGGCCGAAGGTTTCCGCCGCCGCTCCCGCGATCAGTGCATCCAGATCGGTGGTGGGTTTGAGATCGCGCCCTTCATAAAGTGCCGCCGGCGCCAGGCCGGGCCAATCGGCGATCACGCGCCCGCCCTTGACCGCGCCGCCAACCAGCATTGCCAATGATGCGGTACCATGATCCGTGCCGCCGGTGCCGTTGGCGGCGGCGGTGCGGCCGAACTCGGTCGCGACCAGCACCGTCGTTTGCGTCCAAGCGGCACCCAGATTGTCGCGCAGGGACGCCAGCAGGGCATCGAGGCCGCCCAGCAATTGGGTGACGCGACGGGTTTGCTGGTTGTGGGTATCCCAGCCGTTGGTCTCGATCATGGCGATGCGCGGGCCATCGGATTTTTTCAAGAAGGTCGCAGCGAGCCTTCCCACACCTGCCGGATTATTGTCGGGCGCGTCGGAACCGGCCAGCCCGCGCGCTTCCATCGCCGCGGCCCAAACCGGCTGCAGTTCGGGATCGTATTGATAGAGAAGTGCGACGCGCCCCAGCAGATCGGCGTTCGCATCGGGCAGTTTGGACGGCGCATAGGACGTCACGCGATTGGCGCCGCGCAGCGCCATAGGCACCGTCTGCGCGAAGGCGGTCGGCGGTGTGCGGGTTTTGGGCAACATCCCGGCCAGACGGTTCATCCATCCATCGCGTACGCGATAGGGCGCACTCCCGCCGCTCTCCATCACGTTTTGTCCGTCGAAATGCGAGCGGTCGCGATAAGGCAAGGCGACGGCATGGATGAAAGTTGCTTCACTCCGCTTGTACATTTCGCCGAGTTGGACGAGAGCGGGATGCAGAGAAAACGTCGTATCGAGTTTCAAAGCGCTCGCCGGGTCGAGGGCCAAGGCGGGACGCCGGCGCACATAATCCGCATCGCCCAGCGGCGGCGCGATCTCCAACCCGTCGGCGGCTCCGCGCTGGATGATGAAGACGAAGCGGCGCTCGGTCGCGGCCTGCGCGGCGAAGGCGATCCGCGGTGCCAAGGCCACGGTTGCGGCGGCACCGGCCAGCGTGAGGAACCAGCGGCGATGAAGGGGCGTCTCGATCATCGTCTTTGGAACTCCGGCGAGACCAGCAACAACGTCAATGCAGTCACGCGTGTATCGGCCCCTTCGATTTGCGCGCGCGTGCCGGTGCTGGGTTCGCGCGCCAATACCTGCGGCGCAAGCTCGCGCGGATCCAGTTTGTTGGGAAACAAAACGGCCAAGCGATGCGCTGCCTCGACGCGGCGGATCAAGGCATCGGGGGCGGCCCAACGCGCGGCGACATCGTCCCATCCCGCCGGCGATCCGGGCGTCCACATGGGCTGGCCAAGCTGGATCAATTTCGGCGCCGTCTGCAATTTTTGAAACGTCCGGCGTCCGGTCCCGCGTAGTACCGACACCAACCAATCGTGCGGCGTTTTGAATTTTGCAGGCCGCGCGTTCCAGCATTCAGGCGCCTCGATTAAAGCGCGATAGACGGTCGGCAAATCGCCGCCACTTTTGTTGAACGCCTCGGCCAGTCTGTCGATCAGCGTTTGCGCAGGCTCGTCGCCGGCAAAGTGTCGCGCGAGTTTCGTCGCCAGATGTGTTGCCGTCGCCGGGGCGACCGCAAGATCGTGCAGCACCGCGCGCGCCTGCATCTCTCCGGACTGAGAGTAACTGCGCCCGAGAATCCGACGCGTGCCAGGCTCGTGCACCTCGGCGCGGAAAATGAACGATCCGGCCGGGCTGTCGGCGGCGGTTGTGTCGGCGGCGTAACCGTTGATGCTCCAACCTGTCAGGGCGCGCGCGAATTCGGTGACGTCCGATTGCGTATAGCCGCTGCGCACACCGAGTGTATGCAGCTCAAGGATCTCGCGCGCCAAATTTTCGTTGAGGCCGATGTCGCGCTTGCCCTTCCTAACCGCGCGCCGTTCGGCGGCGAGGCTGCCCGGCCCGACCGAGCGGGTCTGATCGAGGAAGAAGATCATCGCCGGATGATGTTCGACGGCGAGCAGCATGTCTTCGAATTTGCCCATGACGTGGGGACGGATCGCTTCCGCCTCGAAGCTGCCGGCGAACGGCGTCACCAACACCTTGTCTGCGGAAATCGCGAAATGGTTCGTCCAAAAATGTACTAGGCGTTCGGCGAACGGTGTATCGGTGAGCACCGCTTGCATCACCCGAGCTTCTGCGGCGGCGGCGTAAATGGCGCGTGCCCCGCGGCGAATCGCGGCTTCAAGCTTCTGTTTCGTGACGGCGTCTTCGGCTGTGCGCGCTTCGCCCGGACGCGGACCGAAATCGGCGATGATTTTGAAGGTATTGGGCAGAGCCGCAATTGTCGGCGGTTGTTTGTCGTAGGCATCGATCTGACGACGCAGCCAGGCCTTCGGATCGGCCGGCGCTTTTTCTTCCGGTCGCGCGCCGAGACCGAAGCGATTGAGCGCGATCGTGACCGATGTGGTCACGCCGTCGCGGCCAGGTATCATATCAGGCGTCATAACCGGAGTTGCCTGTGGCGTCATCGGCGCATCCTTGAAATCCAAAACAACTCTACCATCCGCGCGCGCCGAATTTATGGAAATTGCGCCGCAATCCGACGCCTGTTTTAGGCGGCTGTATTTTGCGTCGAACTCCGATGGCGGGCCTTAGCTGCCGAGATGTTTCTTGAAAAACGCCATCGTGCGTTCGCGCGCGATCTTCGCCGTTTCGGCGTGATAGCGCCACGGTAGGCTATCGTTGACGAACGCGTGGCCGATGCCCGCGTATTTGTGGATCGTCATCATCGGTTTGCCGGCCGCGTCGATGGCGGTTTCGTCTTCCGGCGGTATCCACGGATCGGCGGTGCCGTTGTGCAGCATCACCGGGCAAGTATTCGTATGGTGCAGCAGCTTGGCAATGGCGCCGCCGTAATAGCACACGGCGGCATTGAAGCCCTGCATACTGGCGCCGGCCCAGGCGATGTCGCCGCCGAGGCAATAGCCGACGATCCCGACTTTTTTCGATTGCTTGCGCATGGCGTCGCGGGCCGCGGCGATATCGTCGAGGATATTACCCCATGATACCTTCTTGCGGATCTCGACACCCTTGAGGCGCTCTTCCTCTGTCGGGCCGAGCTGGACGCCGGGCGCCACGCGGTCCCACAAGGCGGGCACAATGGTGAGGAACCCTTGGGCCGCATAATCGTCGGCGAGCCCTTTGACGTGGGGTGAGACGCCGAACACCTCATGCGCCACAACAATGGCGCCCTTATTTTTTTTGCCTTTCGGCGTGGCAAGATAGGCGGACGACCGATGCCCATCGGCTGCGGTGAGCTCGATCGTCCGCCCTGTCATGCGAGAAACCCAGCGAAGGTCCGGATTACATTCCGTTCATTTCGAGGAAGGCGAGCGTGCGTTTGTTGGCGAGGTCGGCGGCTTCTTTCTGGAAGGAAGGACGCTCGTTGCAGATGAAGCCGTGGCCGGCGTTGGCATAGACATCGACGACCGCATAGGGTTTGGCGGCCTTGATCTTGGCGACCTTCTCCATCGGGATGCCTTGGTCCTTTTCGCCGAAATGCATCAGCACCGGGCACTTCGCGTCGGTATTGAGCATGTCGGCGATGCCGCCGCCGTAATAGCAGATGGCCGCATCGAACGGGCCGGTCTGCGCACCCTGCCACGACACCGTGCCGCCGTAGCAATAGCCCATGATGGCGACCTTGCCGACACCGGCAAGCGCGGCGTGGGCGGCTTGGTAATCGAATACTGTCTTGGCGCCGTCGAGCTTGGCGCGCGCGGCCATGCCTTTTTGGCGGGCTTCCTCGTCGTAACCGACCTCGAAATTCTTCTCGGCGCGGTCGTAGCAGGCGGGTGCGATCACCGAATAGCCGCGGCCAGCCCACTCGTCGACCAATGCGCGGATGTGCTGGTTGACGCCGAAAATCTCCTGGATCAGGACGATGCCGCCCTTCGCCTTGCCGGTTGGGTCGGCGCGATATGCGTCGAGCGTGAAGCCGTCGCTGGCTTTGAGCGTGATTTTTTGGCCCATCTGAATTCTCCCCTTACTGCGTGAAAAAGATTGGCCGCAGGATGAAGATGGGCTCGTGGCGAGTCAATGACCCGGTTTCCGCCGCTGTGGAGCCGAGTGTTGGGTCCTTGAAGGGGCGGAACTGCACCGGCAAATTGCGCCCATTCCGATGACTCTCGTGATGAGAGAAACACCGAAAAGAATTTAAATTTATTTGTGCAAAAGCACTCCGATTTTGGCTCATCTTCACTTTTTCGTGAGGTGTGTTAACACTATAACACTCTCGGTTTTGGGAGGACTTGGCCGTGCGTCGTGTCGGTATCCTTAGACTCCTCGCATCGATGATGGTGGCCGTATCGTCCTGCGCCCCGGTTTCGCGCATGCCGGATATGGCGCCAGATGCCGTCCGTTCCGAGAGGGACAGTTTGCGACAGCTCGTCATCGAACAGCATCTGGATGATGCCGAGCGCTTGCACCGTATTGTTTATCCGATCCTGGCGGCCAATGCTTCCCTGTGCGGCACTCGCATTGCGCGCGTGCCCGGCTTCCTCGTGGAAAACCGTTTCGATTTTCCGTCCGACTATCACGCTGCAAGTTTATCGGCGGGCCTCGGCGATGGCTTGTCGGTGGTTGCGGTGGCGCCGGACTCGCCGGCCGCACGTGCCGGTGTTGCGCGCGGCGATCGCGTGATCGCCGTGGCTGGAACCCCTTTGTCGACCGGTACGCGTGCGCGCCGCGATCTGGCCGAGCAGATAAATGCGGGCAACGGCGCACCGATCGCGTTGGAATTCGAGCGCGACGGCGTGCAACGCTCCGTGACGCTTCAGACGCAAACGATTTGCGACATGCCAGCGATCGTCGAGGTGAACGAAGCGATCAACGCGTCGGCCAATGGGCGGGGCCTCATAGTCACCACGGGTCTCATGCGGTTTTTGGGCAGCGACGCCGAGCTCGCCGTGGTGGTCGGTCACGAGATCGCCCACAATGTGCAAGGCCATATTGGTCTCGGCGTGAACAATCAGGGGGTCGCGGCGCTGTTCGATTTCTTCAATGCGCGGTGGGGGGGCAAGCCGGACGATCGCGACAGCGAAAAATTGCCGATCGGCCAAGCCTATGAGGCGGAGGCGGACTATGTGGGCCTGTATCTAATCGCGCGCGCGGGATATCCTATATCGGCAGCGGCCACCGTCTATCGCCGGTTCGCGGTTTCCGCGCCAACCAGCATCGCCGCACGGCGGGATTCAACCCATCCTTCATCTCCGGCGCGCGTGGTCATGCTCGACGAAACCGCGCGCGAGATCGAAGCCAAGCGGGCGCAAGATCTTCCGCTGCTGCCTGAACTCAACAAAACAACGAAGAGCCATTAGCTGTTGAGCGGTGGCGCGAGTCGTCGTGGCGGCGCTTATCAACACGCGGAAGAAAAATGCCAGACGGCCTGTAAGCCGGGTTCTGTTCCTGCTTACGCAGGTGATGACTATTCATCTGGGACGTCCGTTACCGAACGCCTCATGCGACCGACCCGGACGACAGTGCGGAAACGCACCTGCCGAGCGGTTGCCCGCCCGACGCGTCGCCCCTATTTGGTCTTGCTCCCGGTGGGGTTTACCGTGCCGTCCGCGTTACCGCGTCCGCGGTGCGCTCTTACCGCACCCTTTCACCCTTACCCGCCTTGCCGAAGCCGCGCGGGCGGTTTGCTTTCTGTGGCACTTTCCCTAGGGTCGCCCCCGCCGGGCGTTACCCGGCACCGTATTTCCGTGGAGCCCGGACTTTCCTCGACCCCATTGCTGGAACCGCAGTCATCCGGCCGTCTGGCGGCGCGAAGATAGTCCGAATGGGCGACGAGCGCAAAGGCGGCGCGCGCGCGTGATCAGGCGGCGCGGCTGGCCCGGTTGCGGCCCGCGCGCTTGGACGTATAGAGCTGAGCGTCCGCCGCCTCGATCAATTGCGATTTGGTGAGCAGTGCGTCGGGCGGACAGATCGCGGCGCCGATGCTGACGGTGACATGGTCGGCCGCGCGCGCAGCCTTATGCGGAATGTTCAGCGCTTCGATGCCGGCGCGGATTTTCTCGGCCATCATGTCGGCGGCTTCGGGCGGTGTATCGGGCAGCACGACCGCGAATTCCTCGCCGCCGTAACGCGCGACCAGATCCGACGGGCGGCGCAGGAAATTTTTGATCTCCTGCGCGACGGTGCGCAAGCAATCGTCGCCGCGCGCATGTCCGTAGGTGTCGTTGTAGGCTTTGAAGTCGTCGATATCCAACAACAGAAAGGCAAGCGGCGCCTTGTTGCGCGAGGCCCGGCGCAGCTCCTGTTCGATATGGTCGTCGAAGCGGCGGCGATTGGCGATGCCGGTCAAGCCGTCGATCATCGACATATTGGCGAGCTGGTCGCGCTGGCGCTTGAGCATCAGATGGTTTTGGATTCGCGCGCGCACGATCTGCGGCACAATGGGCTTGGCGATGTAATCGATGGCGCCAAGCTCGAGGCCCTTGAACTCGTCTTCTGTCTCGACACGCGCGGTTAGGAAGATGATCGGAATATCCGCCGTCTCGGCCATAGCTTTGAGTTGGCGGCAGGCCTCGTAGCCGTCCATGTCGGGCATGCGCACGTCGAGCAGGATCAGGTCCGGATTTTCGGCGCAGGCCGCGAGGATTCCGTCGTGGCCGTTGGACGCGGTCAGGATGCGTAGATCGCCGTCGAAAACGGTCTCCATGATATCGACGACGATCGGATCGTCATCGATAATCAGCACCGTTTGCTGCGAGAGTTGGAGCGCCTCGATCGCCATTATACGCGTGTTTTTCCCATGCTAGAGCATAGCGGATTGGCGGCGCGCGGCAAATGCGGGAAACCGATGGTTGAGGGCAGTCATATCGGATCATTGGTTTGGTTGGGCGAGATCCCCGCGCGAAACGCGGTCCGGCGCGGGCCGATCTAGTTTCGGACTGCGGCTCGCCGGATTGGCGTGGGCTGGGTGGTGTCGCCGTCGCCGAGCGCACGCTGCATCATCAGGGAATCGACCCAGCGGCCATGTTTGTAGCCGGCCGACGGCAAAAGGCCGGCATGGTCGAACCCCATCGCCAAGTGCAGATTGATCGAGGGTAGATTGGCGGAATCGCCGATCACCGCGATCATGCGGCGATAGCCAAGCTCGGTGCAGGTTTCGATCAGCTGGGTTAAGAGGCTGCGTCCCAGACGACGCCCGAGATGGTTTGGCGAGATATAAACCGAATCCTCGACCGCATAGTCGTAGGCGGCGCGGGCGCGATAGGTGCCGGCATAGGCGTACCCCGCGATCTTTCCGTCGATCTCGGCGACGAGATAGGGAAAACCGCGCGCTTGGATCGCCTCGAACCGCTTCTCCATGTCGGCCAAGTCCGGGGGCACGATCTCGAAGGAGGCCGAGCCGGTAATCACGTAATGGGCGTAGATCGCCTGAATCTCGGCGATATCGTCGATGCGCGCGGCACGGATGGTGGGAGGATTGTCGAGCATTGGTCCGGCTTGCGCTGGGAATTTGAGCTTCTTCAACCGGTGTCGGGGCGCGAAGTCAAGTCGCCGGCCGAACCCCGATGCGACCTCAGGGCTTTCTTAGGACCGTCGGGAGGCTGGGCGGGCGCAATTTCGATTCACCACCTGGTAACCCTTGCGTGGTTGGATAGGGAGACTGCAAAAACCTAAAAGGGGCGTGAATCATGCGGTACATCGTGAAATTCCATGAACAGAGGGGTGAATGGCTCGTCTTCGATATGGGCGACGATCTCGAACTCATTGGGATGTTTGCCAGCAAGGACGAGGCCGTGAGCCAGGCTAAACGTCTCGAGGAGCGCGCGACGCGCCGCCAGCGTTGGCACCGCGAACCGGTCCAGCACGCAGCTTAGCCTTCGTGCCCGTTTTTCAAGGCGGCGATCAGCGCGGCTAACGCTCGCTTCGTCGCTGGATCGGCCACGCCGTCCAAACGGTGCGGCGCAAAATGGCGTTGGAAAGCGATCGTTGCCGCCGCGAGGTTGGTCAAGTCGTAACCAACCTCTGCCAGCATAGGTGCGACGTCGAAATCGGTGCTGGGATCAAATCCGTCCGCACTGGGCCCGTCTTCGGTGGGCCAGAGTCCCACGCCCGCTGCGGCCAATCTCCGCCACCCGAACAATTCGCCCGGATCCATCTTGCGCGTCGGGGCCACGTCGGAATGACCGACGACATTGCGCGCCGGGATCGCATAACGCGCGACAATCGCGCGGGCGAGATCTTCCAATGACTCCATCTGCGCGTCCGCAAAAGGGCGATAGCCGAATTCGTGTCCCGGATTGACGAGTTCGATCCCGATCGACCGCGCATTGATATCCGTGCTGCCGCGCCACATTGCCACGCCGGCATGCCAGGCGCGCTTGTCTTCGTCGACGAGTCTTGTCACCGCGCCGTCTTCGTCAATCACGTAATGAGCGGAAACCTGCGCGGTGGAATCGATAAGGCGGGAGATCGCGGCCTCGGCGCTACGCATGCCGGTATAGTGGATCACCAGCATATCGATGCTGCCGCTGCTCGGCCGAGCGTCGCAATTCGGGGATGGCAGATCGCGAAGTCGGATCATTCCGCGAAAGCTTACGCGGCGCGTGCGCGGTTGCGCTCGATCGCCTCGTAGGCTGCGTTGATGCTTGCCATCTTCTGCGTCGCGAGATCCAGGAACTCGGCGGCGCGCCCGCTCGCGGCCACCGCGTCCGGATGATAGACGCGCACGAGGCGATGCCAGGCGCGCTTGATCTCGGCGTCGCTTGCGTCGCGCGAAACACCGAGCACACGATAGGGATCGTCCGGCGTCGGATTTTCGATTTTGGTGCGGATGCGCGCCAAAGCCATTTTCTCCAGACCGAACGCCTGTGAGACGCGTTCCAGAAAACGGATCTCTTCCACTGTCAGCGGACCGTCTGCGAGCGCCACATGCACCAGTGCTGTCAGAAGATTCTCGAGCGTCGCGGAATCGTCGGCGAACAGGATCGCAAGACGGTGGGCATAAGGCTCGAAGCCCCGCGCCTCGCGTTTGGCCGCGTTCCAGACCCGTGCCACGTCGCCCAACTCGTCGCCCGGTATCTTGAAGACGGATTTGAAGGCGTCGATCTCGGATCGTGTAACCGGGCCATCGGCTTTCGCAAGCTTCGCCGCGAGCACGATGGTCGCCACCGCATAGGAACGGCGCCCCGCGGTCGCGGCGGCGCGATCAAGCAGGCGCGTCATCACGCCGCCAACGAAATCGCTCCAGATGTTTTTGCTCCAGGCCAACATGGGTTAAATAGTAACGGACGAATCGTCTTCCCGCCACGGGCATCGCGATTTGGATCTATAACCATTTTGGGGTCACATTGCGGACCGGTTCAGACGAGGCGGAGCACTACAACAGGTTGGGCCACGAAGCATTGCAGGCCGGAGATCCTGTGCTTGCGACGCGCTTGTTCGGCCAGGCCATCCTGATCGCGCCGTCAGCGGCCGAACTTCACGCCAATATCGCGGCGGCCTATCTGGCGCAGCAGCGCACGGCCGATGCCGAGTCTCATGCGCGCCGCGCGATCCGCCTCGATCCCACCTTGGCAACGAGCCATCACAATCTCGGTAATGCGCTGTTTGCCGCCGGCGACGCCGAAGGCGCGCTCGCCGCGTTCCGTGTGGCGCGCGACCTCGACCCTGGGTCCGAAGCGCATTGGACCAATGTTTTGTTTGCGCAGATTTTTTGCGCCGGTGAGGATGCCGCCGCCGTGTTTGCCGAGAACCGCTCTTGGGGGCGGCGCATTGAAGCTGGCGTGGGCATTGTCGAGCGTCCGATGCCGAAGGATCGCGATCCGGAGCGCGTTCTGCACCTCGCTTATTTTTTGCCGGAGTTGGAAACGCATGTGACGCCGCGTTTTTTGGCACCGGTCTTGGTTGCACATGATCGGGCTCGATTTCATGTGTCGGTCTATGGTCACCGTTCGGATGGCCGCGCGATCCCTGCCTTATTGACACCACCCGGATTGCGCTGGATCGACACGGGAGGCCTATCGCCGGCGGAGATTGCCGCGGCGATGCGGGGTAACGGTGTCGATATTCTGATCCACCCGTGCAGTTTCAAGGCGCGTTACCGCACGATCCTTGGCCATCGCGCGGCGCCGATACAGATGGCCGGGATAAATTTTGTCTCTTCAACCGGGCTCGTCGCGACCGATTATCTTCTCAGCGATGCCGTCCTCACCCCGCCGGGCACGGACGAGGATCTGTTCACCGAAAATCTCATTCGACTGCCTCTGTTCAATTGTTATGGGGTGCCGGCGGATGCGCCTCCGGTCTCGGCATTGCCGGCACTGCAAGCGGGATTCATGCGCTTCGGATCGCTCAACAATCCGACCAAGATCGGCGATGCTGCCCTCCGGGCCTGGGCCGAAATCCTGAACCGCATTCCGGCGAGTCGCCTCAAGCTGAAACACCGCGCTTTCGACGATGTCGATATCCGCGCCCGGTTTGCGGCGCGATTTACGGCTGTTCAGGGTGATGCGGACCGTCTCGAGTTCGCTGGGTTCACGGCCGACCAGCGCGGCTATCTCGCGGCCTACCAGGACATCGACATCGCGCTCGATCCCTTTCCGTTCAACGGCGGAACGACAAGTTACGAGGCGATCTGGATGGGTGTGCCCGTTCTGACCATGACGGGATCCGTTTTAATGGGTAGCCAGACGACCAGTTTAATGGCGGCGGTTGGCCATTCCGAATTCGTTTCGAATTCAGAACAATCCTTTGTGGATAAGGCTGTCAGCCTCAGCGATGATCTCGCGCGTTTGGCTCTTGTGCGGGCTGGATTGCGTGCAGCGGCGCAAGCCAGCATCTTCAATGCCGCGCGTTTTACGCGTAGTTTGGAAGATGCGATGCGGGCGGCTTGGCGCGCGCTTCTAGAGCGCGAATAGCCGCTGCCCATCCTCGCCATATTGCAAAAGGGGAAGGGGCAAAAGGGCGTCGATTCCGTCGAGCGAGATCGATTTCCATCCGTCGCGGTTTTTGGCAACCGCCCAAAAACCGCCCCACTCAGATACGCGGCCGAAGGTCTCGAAGACCGCTCGTGTCACGCCCGGATGGAATCCGATGTCGCGCTCGGGATGTTCGGCCCAGCCGAGTTTGTGCGCGATGGCTTGGTCGACAATATCGGGATCGACCGCGTCGGCTTGGACCTCGAGATCGTCGCCGCAAATAATTCCGTTTGGCGTCAGCAGGTGTTGGGCATTGTCGATATCGCGCCGGACCTGCTCGTAGGAATGATCGCCATCGATGTAGATCAATTCGAAGCGGCGCGGCCTGAGCATTTCGAAAGCTTCGTCGCTGGTCGCTTGAAGCGCCTCGACCAGATGAGCCACGCAGCCCGCGCGCATATTGTGTTGGAACATCTCCTTGGCGGCTTCGGACGCGCTGACGAGATCGGGCGCGTCGGTCGCCGTGTCGCTCCAGACATCGACGGCTACGATGTGGCCGTTGCCGGCGAAATAACGCTGGAGTCCCTCCGCCCATGAATAGGTCGAAGCACCCGCCCAGGAACCGACTTCCAGAATATTGAAGGGACTGGCGGCATGTGTGCCGGCCAATTTTTTCATGAGCTTTTGCTGGAACCAATAAATATGCGGCCAGGATCGGCGGCAACCCAGGAATGGACCGAAATAGGGCTTATTGCCGGCGATCGCGGCCTCGAATTCGGCCTGACTCATTCAGGCTGGATCACGACATGCGGCTCATGGAGAAACTCACCAATTGTCGGGCGATTATGGGTTTTGCAATGTTTCAGGCCCCGTGGCGAGGGCGCGGCGGGCGACAAACTCGGTCCCCACGCGGCCTACAAACGGCAATTTAAGCGCGGGTTCCATTGCATCGATGCCGAAGGTCAGGCCGAGGATATTGATTTCCAATCCCTCTTCGCGCGCGAGGGTTAGGCCGAGCAGGCCGAACAGCGAAAACTGGTATCCGGTGCCCGATGCCGCACGCGCCATCAGTGCCCGCCCGAGATAATCCTTGCCGATGGCCGTCGGAGGCAGATCGAGGGCAAGCTCCGGTACGGAGCGCGCAACGAAGGCAACGAACGTATTGGAATTCGGTCCCGGCCAGATCGTGTATTCGCCGGCATAGGGGTAGGCCGCGACCGCGGTTTCGACGCGGTCGATTAGTTTTTCGACGCCCTCGCCGCGCAGATCGCGCAGCAGTTCCGGCTCGGCGCCGAACCAACGACCGTCCGGCGGCCTGTCATGGATGACGACTGCTGTGCTGCCGCTATAGAGGCGCCAGCCAATGACTTCGTAAACCGTATAGCCGGGAGCGTTTTCGCGCTTGGTGGAAATCCAGCAATGTACGCCGAAATAGCCACGCCAGCGCACCGCGCGCGCCGCATAGATTTGGATGACAGCTTCCGGGGTGACGGCGGGATCGGGTGCCAGTTCCGCGGAGGCGCGACTTGCCGCCCGCCAATCTTGGCTGAAACCATTTTTGACGATTGTGAAAAACGACATGACCGTTATGAGAAGGGTAAAAAAAAGGGTAGTGCCGGATGAGCGTGTCATTTTCGAAACATAGGATGCGCGCGGCATATCGGCAAGTTGCGCACAGCCGTACATGCCCGGCTGTGCGCCGCCATGACCACAATTTGACCCACGCGCCGGTCGAACTATTTATTTATGACGAAAGAATAGGGCGTGCCCAGTTGCGCATACGCATGGTGAACGTGAGATCGCGAAGGGCTTGGGGTCGGGTCGATGTTTTCGACAAACTTAACGCACTTACGAACTGAGGAGCTGCTATGAGCACCGGCTCTGTAAAATGGTTTAATTCAACCAAGGGATTTGGCTTCATCGCACCCGAAAGCGGTGGCAAAGACGTTTTCGTTCACATTTCTGCCGTGGAACGCGCGGGCTTGGGCACGCTGCGCGAAGGACAGAAAGTGAATTACGAAATTACAATCGGTCGTGATGGCCGGCAGTCCGCTGATAACCTCGTCTCCGCTGAGTAGCCAAGAGCCGGGCGGCCTGCCGAATCGACGGCGCCGCCCGCAGGCTGCCACTTCAATCTCAGCGTTTGGCCGCCCTTCGGTCTCGGTGCGGCCAACCGGATCTCAGCGGACCGCGTGACCTAGGACGCTTCCCCCGGTATCGTCGGCGCCCGCGCTTTTATGCGCGGTTGTGCAGTGACGGAATCGAGAATGGCGAACGACGATATCGCACTAGCGATCGCGCACCTGGATGCCGAAAGGTTCGCCGAGGCGGAAGTCCTGTGCCGGCGCGTTCTCATGCATAGCCCCTATTCGATTCATGCGACGAATTGTCTCGGCGTCACGCTCGGGCGGTTGGGACGCTACGAAGAAGCAGTGGCCGTGCTGCAGCCTTTGGCGGAGGCGCGTTCCGACGTTGTGGGCATCAGTATGAATTTCGGAATCGCGTTGCGTGGCGCGCGTTTTTTCGCGGAGGCGGAACGTTGGCTGCGCAAGGCGCTAGCGCTCGATCCGAAATCGGTCGGTGTCTATATCAATTTGGGGGCGGTACTGGCCGATCTCGGCCGCAATGCGGAAGCAATTGTGGCGTTTCGCGAGGCGGTTGCACTTGATCCGACGCGCGCCGAAGCCCGGCATATGATCGCCGCGCTCGAAGGCAAGACGCCGGATTCACCATCTCCCGATTACGTTCGCGGCCTGTTCAACGATTATGCCGATCGGTTCGAATCGGATCTGGTCGGCACGCTCGACTATCGCGTCCCGCAGGCATTGCGCGCTATCGTCGGTTCCGGGCCGTTCCGCCGCGCGCTCGATCTTGGCTGCGGGACCGGTCTCGTTGGGGTTGCCTTCAAGGATTGCGCGGCCGAGATCGTCGGCATCGATCTCGCCGAACGCATGATCGCGGAGGCCCGTAAGAAAAACATCTATACATCTTTGCATGCGTTGGACATCTTGGATTATTTCGCATCCGACGATGCGCGCGCGCGCCCCTTCGATCTCATCGTCGCCGCCGAAGTCTTCATCTATGTCGGCAAATTGGATCATGTCTTTGCGCCCGCACGGGCGCACATGGTGCCCGGCGGATGCTTCGCCTTTTCGGTCGAAGAGTGCGCGACCGGCACATTCGCCCTGCAACCCTCCGGCCGTTATGCCCATAGCCGTGCTTATATCGAGGACCTTGCGCGCGCACACGGCTTTACGGTCGTGGCGTCCGACACGGTCTCGATCCGCAAGCACCGAGAAGGCGCCGCTGACGGATTGATCTTCGTGCTGCGGCGCACAAGATGAGCGCAGGTTGGCAGGTCTGGATCGATCGCGGCGGCACCTTCACCGATGTGGTGGCGCGCGCACCCGACGGCATTTTGCATACAGCGAAGCTGTTGTCCGAGGATTCCACTCGCTACGACGATGCTGCGGTCGAAGGCGTGCGTCGCATCGCAGGCGATGCGCGGGTTGAGATCGTCAAAATGGGCACGACGGTCGCAACCAACGCCCTGCTCGAACGCAAAGGCGCGCCGACGGTCTTGGTCATAAACGAAGGATTTGCCGATGTATTGCGCATCGGCACCCAAAATCGGCCCGATCTGTTCAAGCTCGCCATCGATTTGCCCGAGCCGCTGTACGCGCGGGTGGTCGAGGTGCCCGGACGGCTCGACGCGCAAGGGAACGAATTGACGGCTCTGGACGAAGCCGCCGCGCGCGCTGGCCTCTCGCAAGCTTATGAGGCTGGGTTTCGCGCCGCCGCCATCGTTTTGATGCACGGCTATCGCAACCCCGCGCACGAAATGCGCCTCGCCGCGATCGCGCGCGAGATCGGCTTCACCCAGATTTCGGCGTCGCACGAGGTGAGCCCGCTGATGAAGTTGGTGCCGCGTGGCGATACCACCGTCGTGGATGCTTATCTCTCGCCGATCCTGCGGCAGTATGTGGAGCGCATGGCCCAAGGGCTTCCGGACCAAACAAAACTGATGTTCATGCAGTCCAATGGCGGGCTGACCGACGCGGTACTTTTCCGTGGCAAGGATGCGATCCTATCGGGTCCGGCGGGCGGCGTGGTCGGCGCGGTGGAAACCGCGCGCGCCGCCGGGTTCGAGCGCATCATCGGCTTCGATATGGGCGGCACCTCGACGGATGTGTCACATTATGCGGGCACGTTCGAGCGCGCGTTCGATACCCACATTGCCGGTGTGCGCGTCACGGCACCGATCCTGCGCATCCATACGGTGGCGGCGGGCGGTGGATCGATCCTGCATTTTGACGGCGAGCGTTTCCGCGTCGGGCCGGATTCGACCGGCGCCGATCCGGGCCCGGCCTGTTACGGCAAGGGTGGGCCGCTGACAGTGACCGACGCCAATGTCTTGCTCGGCCGCATCCAACCCGAATTCTTCCCGAAAGTCTTCGGTGCGAATGCCGAGGCACCCCTCGACGCGCCCATCGTTCGTGCGAAATTTGCCGATCTTGCCGCCGAAATAGGCCGAGCAACCAAAGACGTTGCGGAGGGGTTTCTTACCGTCGCCGTCGAAAATATGGCCGCCGCGGTCAAGCGCGTCTCGGTGCAGCGCGGCTATGACGTCTCGACCTACACGCTGGTCTGCTTCGGCGGCGCCGGTGGACAACACGCCTGCCGGATCGCCGATGCACTCGGCATGGACACGATTTTCATCCATGCGATGGCCGGGGTTCTGTCGGCTTACGGCATGGGCTTGGCCCCCGTGCGCGCGCATCGCGAAGCCGCCGTCGTAAAGCCGTTATCCGCCGAAACGCTAACCGACCTAGCGAAAATCATCTGCTCGCTCGATGCCGCCTGCCGCGAGGACTTGACCGCCCAAGGTATCGCCGACGACGCTATCGAGATCGCGCGCACATTGCAGGTCCGCTATGCGGGGACCGATACGACCATCGAGGTCGCGATGGGGACTGCCGAGGGCATCGCCGCCGCCTTCGCGGCGGCCCATGCGGAGCGTTTCGGATTCGTCGATGCGACGCGCGGGTTGGAGATCGAAGCGCTCCTGGTCGGTGCGACCGGCGCGTCCGAACCGATCGAACAGGCTGAGGAGGATGGCCTGACGACGATCGTTGTGCCGCAACCCGAGGCCATCGTGAAAGCTTGGTTCGCCGGTGCCGAACTCGACGCATCGCTCTATCGGCGCGAAAGCCTGACGCCGGGTTCGCGGATCGCAGGGCCTGCGATTATCGCCGAGGCGACCGCAACCACGATCGTGGAACCCGGATGGGAAGCGCGCGTCGGCGTGCGAAGACATCTGACCCTCACGCGCCTAACGCCCTGCCCAGAACGACATGCGATCGGCACCGATGCCGATCCGGTAATGCTTGAGGTTTTCAACAATCTGTTCATGTCGGTCGCCGAACAAATGGGTGCGGTACTCGCCAATACCGCATCGTCGGTGAATATCAAGGAGCGGCTCGATTTTTCCTGCGCGCTATTCGATGCCGAAGGCGGGCTGATCGCCAATGCGCCGCATCTGCCGGTGCATCTCGGCTCGATGGGCGAATCGGTGCGCGCCGTCTTGCGGGCGCGCGGGAACACCTTGCGTGCCGGTCAGGTCTTCGCGCTGAACGCGCCCTATAATGGCGGCACGCATCTGCCCGATATCACGGTCATTACGCCGGTCTTCGACGAGAGCGGACGCGAGCTGTTGTTTTTCGTCGGATCGCGCGGCCATCACGCCGATGTCGGCGGGATCACGCCGGGCTCAATGCCGCCCTTCTCGAAATCCGTTGCCGAGGAAGGCGTGTTGATCGACGACTTCCTGCTGGTCGAGGGAGGCCGTCTGCGCGAGGCGGAATTGCGCGCTCTTCTCGCGACCGGACCGCACCCGGCGCGCAATCCCGATCGCAATATCGCCGACTTCCGCGCCCAGATCGCCGCCAATGCGCGTGGGTTGTCGGAGCTGCACCGGCTGGTCGTTGCTTACGGTCTGGATGTCGTTCATGCCTATATGAAACACGTGAAGGCGAACGCGGCATAAGCCGTGCGGCGCGTGCTCGACCGCCTGCCCGACGGGACCTTCGTCAATGAGATGGATTTCGGCGGCCGCATTGCGGTCGCGATCCGCGTCGACCGTACGGCACGGCGCGCGACCATCGATTTCACCGGCACTTCGGCGCAAGCGGCCGGCAATTTCAACGCACCGCTCGCGGTGACCCGCGCCGCCGTGCTCTACGTCTTTCGCTGCCTGGTGGGCGACGACATTCCCTTGAACGACGGCTGTCTCGAGCCCTTGCATCTCGTCGTGCCCGATGGCTCGCTGCTCAATCCGCGCTATTCGGCGGCCGTCGTCGCAGGAAATGTTGAAACCTCGCAGGCCGTGACGGCCGCCTTGCTGGCTGCCTGCGGCGCGGCCGCCGCGTCGCAGGGCACGATGAATAACTTCACTTTCGGAAATGCGACCCATCAATATTACGAAACGATTTGCGGCGGCGCCGGTGCGGGACCGGGTTTTGCCGGTGCCTCGGCCGTGCACACGCACATGACCAACACGCGCCTCACTGACCCTGAAGTGTTGGAATGGCGCTATCCGGTTTTGCTCGAAAGTTTCAGGGTCCGGCGCGGCACGGGCGGTGCGGGCCGCTGGGCGGGCGGCGATGGCGCGGTGCGCCGCCTCCGATTCCTGGAACCGATGAGTGCGGCGATCTTGTCGCAATCGCGCCTCATAGCCCTCTTCGGGCTCGCCGGCGGTGGTGCCGGCCATCCGGGGCGCATCTGGATCGCGCGCGCGGATGGCCGCAATGATGTATTGGCGCCGGCCGACGAAACCCAAGTCGCGGCGGGCGATGCGATCGTCATCGAGACGCCCGGCGGCGGCGGATACGGCGTGCCCGGTTAGGCGGCGCGCTTCGGCGAATCCTCTGGCGGT
The DNA here is from genome assembly GCA_945877815.1 of Caenispirillum bisanense. GTDB lineage: Bacteria > Pseudomonadota > Alphaproteobacteria > Rhodospirillales > UBA2165 > CANIGJ01. Next base: position 94,006 of record CAMDWJ010000004.1, on the reverse strand, counting down.
GTTTCCATGGTGGTGGCGAGGAAACGGAAGCGCACAGCCATTGCGATGAAACACACAAGATAAAACGCGGTCGCGATGGTGAATGCTATTTGCAGGCCGATGCCTTCGGCCGCAGCACCAATAGCTAGCGCGCCGATGGGCGGGCCCGCGCGCATGATAATGCTCCACAAGCTGACGACGCGGCCGCGCATCGTGCTGTGGATTGCGCTTTGGATCAGGACTTGGCTGCCGATGCCGCCGATCGCAACCGTGATGCCGAGAAGTGCGAGCGCGCCCACCGCGATATCGAAGCTGGGTGCCAGCACGAATGCGAATTGCACGACGATGCCGAGGCCGAAGACCCAAAGTATGAGGCGCGTGAGGCCTTTGACCTTGCTGGTATTCGCGACCACGAGGGCGCCGACGAGGGCGCCGACGCCGACCGCCGAAGTGAGCATGGCAAGGCCCTCGGGGCCTTGGTGGAACACGCCGTCGGCAAAACCGGCCAACAATTCGCGGAAAGGTCGCATGACCAAGGTGGTCGCCAGCATCAACCCCATATAGAGGCCGAGCCCCGGCTTCTCGAAGATATAGAAAAGACCTTCCTTCATGTCGGCGATGAAGCCGGTCGATGCCGTGCTGGTGCGTTCCTCGTAGCGCATATGGATCGTGTAGAGTGCACCCAAATAAAAGATGTAACTAGCCGTGGTGATGGCGAACAGGATTCCGATGCCGAAAATATGATCGTTGAAGGCGACGATGATCAGGCCCGCCGCAGCCGGCCCCAGAATTTGCGCGAGATTGAACAAGGACGCATTCATCCCGATGGCCGCCGATAGATCCTCGCGCGGGACCAGCGAGGGCGCCATGGCGAGCCGCGCCGGCGCCCAGAAGGCATCGACCACGCCATGAAGGGCCATGGCAATAACGACGATCCAGATGTTCATCCAACGCATGAGGGTGAAGATGGCGAGCGCAAGGGCCAACAAGGTCACCAGCAATTGCGCGAGACGCATCATCTTCAAACGGTCGTTGCGATCGATGAGTGTCCCAAAGATCGGCAGAAAAATAATTATGCCGATGGCGTCGATGAAGGAAATAGCGCCGAGCCAAGCGTAGGAATGGGTGAGTTCCCAGGCGAGCCATTGCACGCCGACGCGTTGGATCCAGATGCCGATATTCGCGAAGAAACCGGAGAATGTGTAGATGACGAAATCACGATGGCGAAAGGCGCGCCCCATGCCCTGGGCCGTGAATCGTTGCCATCTGCCGGGGCGTTCGTTCATTCGGCCGTCTTTCGCGCCGTTCTGGGCAGTTCGGTCTCGTCGGGCTGGGTTTCGAGATGCACCGCGATATATTTCATGCGCGGCAGAATCGCGAGGAAGATTAGAGCATAAAGCGCAGTTGCCACGACCATGACAAGCTGAAAGTCCCAGGCTTCCGAGGCTACGCCGATGATCCACGCACCGAGCGGTGGGCCACCGCGCAAGATAAGAGCCCACAGGCTCATCACGCGCCCACGCATTGCGCCGTGGATGGCGCTTTGCACGAGTAACTGGCTACCGATGCCGCCGATGGCGACGGCAAGGCCCATACCGATTGTGCAGGCGGCCGCGATGGTAAAATTGCCGGTGAGGGCAAAGCCGAACTGGAGCGCGATGCCGATGCCGAAATAGACAAAGATGGTTCGCGTCAGTCCTTTGACATTGCCGAAATTGGCGATGATGACCGCGCCGACCAGCGCGCCGATGCCGACCGCTGAGGTGAGCACAGCCAATCCTTGCGGCCCTTGGTGAAAAACGCCATCGGCATAACCGGCGAGCAATTCGCGGAATGCGCGCATGATCAGGGTCGTCGCGACCATCATCAGCATGAATAAGGCGAGGCCTTCCTTATGATAGGCGTACAGAATGCCGTCCTTGAAATCGCTGAAGAAGCCCGTCGTGTGGCGGGCCGAATAATCCTCATACAGAAGTTTGATGATGTAGAACGACCACAGATAGACGAGGGCGAGGACAGCATTACCGACGAACAGAAAGCCGATACCGACGCGATGATTGTCAAAGGCGACGATGATCAAGCCGGCGGCGGCCGGTCCGATGATCTGCGCCAGATTGAATAGGATGGCGGTCAGGCCCAGCGCTGGGGCAAGATCCGCGCGCGGTACCATGCTGGGCGGCAGGGCCATGCGCACTGGCGTCCAAAATGCCTCGGTAACGCCATGCAAGAACATCATCGCCAGAAGCAGCCAGATATTGATCCAATCCATAAAGGTGAGGATGGCAAGAAGCAGGGTCAGGGCGGTGGCGAGCCATTGCGACAATTTGGCGAAGTCGAGCCGGTTGCCGCGGTCGATGACGGTCCCGAACAGCGGCAGGAAAAAGATGATGCCGATGGCGTCGGCGAGAGCCATGGCGCCGAGCCAAGCGTAGGAATGGGTCAGTTCCCAGGCGAGCCACTGGATGCCGACACGCTGTAGCCAGGTGCCGATATTGGCGAACCAGCCGGTGAACGAGAACAGAACGAAATCCGGATAACGGAAAATGCGCCCCATACCGCGTTCGGTCAGCCGCTCTTTCCACGACGCCTTGGCGGTCACGCTTGTTCCTTGTTCCGATCCAGAGCCGGCCCAAAAGGGTGTGGCGGCGCGACGATAGTCCCCGCTCCCGGCGCCGACATCCTTGCCTCAATCTGACCGGATTTCAACCATATGCTCGGTTTTCCGGACAGTCGGCGGCTCGTTTGATCGCTGCTTGCGGAATACCTAGGATGGCCGTCGGCCGTGGGAAAATCCGCGGCCGGTGGGGATGGTGCGCGTGAAATATCTGATCGGTGGATTGGCGGGTTTGGTCGGTTTTGTCGTCGCGGCGATGCTGATCGTGCCGGCCGTCGTCGATTGGAACGAATATCGCGCCGAAATCGCCTCGCAGGCGTCGCATGCATTGGGACGGACCGTCGAAATCCGCGGCGATGTCGATCTCGCGCTGCTGCCGGCACCCAGGCTCACCGTCAAGGATGCGCATCTCGCTAATATCGAGGGGGCGGCCGCAGAGGACATGATCTCGCTCGCTTCGCTTGAGATCACAGCGGCCTGGGCGCCCTTGCTCGGCGGAACTGTGCGGGTCGAATCAGTCAAGCTGGTCCGCCCGGTATTCAATATCGAAATCTTCGAAGGCGGCCAGTCGAACCTGACCTTCCAACCCCAAGGACCGGCAGAGGCGCGCGCGCCTGCAGCCGGCTCTCCGCCCCGGCTTCCGGTCACCGGTTTAAAAGTGACGCCGAAGGTCGGCGGCGGATTCGATTTTAGCGTCGATAATTTTGTCGTCGAAAAGGGCACACTCGTCTTTCGCCATTCGGCGCGCGGGATCGAGGAACGTGTCGACGACCTCAACGGCCGGATTGCGTTCGCGAGCCTCAAGGGGCCGATGGATGCGGTCGCTACCGCCGTAGTGCATGGCGTACCGCTGTCGGTTGACCTGTCGGCGGGCGAGGTGATTCAGGGGCGCACAGTTCAGTTCAATCTCGATGTCGCCGTCGTGCCCGGCAATTTCAAGGCTCAATTCACCGGTTCGCTCAACGGACTCGATGAAATTCCGCGCCTGCGGGGCAAATTCACGGCCGAGGGCGAAAATTTGCAGGCCTTCGTTTCCGCTATGGGTGCCGGAACCCTACCCGATACGATGCGCCGGCCCTTCGGCGCTCAAGCAAATATGGCGCTGGCAAGCGATGCGGTCGAGCTTGCCGAATTGACCGTCAAACTCGATGGTGCCCAGGCGATCGGACGCGTGACGGCCGATTTATCGGCCAAACCGTCGATCGAGGCGATACTAGCAATCTCGCGGCTCGATCTCGACGCGTTCGTGCGCCCAGCTAAGGCGCCTTCGACAAAATCCACAGCTTCGGCCAGGGCGAAGCCCGCGCCCGCATTCACGCCGTCCGCGACGGTCGTCGATCTGCCGACGGATACGCGCGCGCGCCCGATATCGGGGCGCGGCTTTTCGCTCGAATCCCTGTCCGCCAATCTATCGGCCAATTTTGCACTGACGATCGAAGCGATCACATGGCGTGCCGAGGCGATCCGGCAAGCGAAACTCGATCTGTCGCTCGCCAATCGCGAGATCACGGTGAGCCAGCTTTCCGCATTATTGCCGGGCAGTTCCGATGTGGCCATGTTCGGTTTCATCACCGAGAAAGATGGATTGCCGCAGTTCGACGGCGCGGTGGATGCGACAACCAACGATCTGCGCGGCATGATCGATTGGCTTGGCGTCTCGACCAAGGGCATCGCGAGCGACCGGCTGCGCAAACTGTCGTTGAATGCCAAGCTCTCGGTGCGCCCGGACATCGCCTCGGTGAGCGAATTGCGTGCTCACGTCGATGCCACTCAGATCGACGGTGCGCTGACGGCGTCCATAGCGTCGCGCCTGTCGCTCGGCGCCAATCTTTCGCTCGATCGTCTCAACCTCGACGCCTATCTGCCTTCGACGACGGCCGAGCTGGCGACAACTGCGCCAATTGCCGGGCCGCAAGCGGCGAGTCCCGCGAAGGAGGCGGCGGCGGTAGCGAGCGGCGGCGCCAATCCTTTGACGTCGCTTACGATGCTCGCGGGTTTCGACGCCAATCTGCGTCTGCGGGCCGGCGCGGTGACGGCGGGAGGACTGCCGCTTAACGACGTTCGAATCGAGGCTGCGTTGCTCGACGGCGTTCTCGATGTCGCTTCCGCAAGCATCGGAGATATGGTTGGCGTTACGGCATCGCTGTCCGGTGCAATCACCGATCTCAAGCCCGACGCGCAAGGCCGTCTCGGCGATCCGAAGTTCAAGGACGTAATTATCAAGGCTTCGGGGAAAAACCTCGCCAACCTATTCCGTCTGACCGACATTCGTTCGCCGGTCAGCGCCGAGGCACTCGGGGCCGTGGCGGTCGCGAGCCGCGTCAATGGTTCGCTTCGTATGATGAACATGGCGAGCGAAATTCAGGCGATGGGTGGGCGCGCCTCCGTCAACGGGCAATTGAATACGCGCGACCTTCTGCCGCGTCTTGAGGCGCGCGTCGGTCTCGTTCATCCCGATTTTGCGCGCTTCGCGCGTGCCTTTAGCCCGGATTATCGACCGCGCAGCGCCAAGGGTGGGATCGACCTCGAGGGTCAGGTGGTCGGCAATCTGTTCGAGCTGGGCGTGAACGATTTGGTGGGCATAGTTGCGGGCGTCCGCGCGAAGGGTTCGGGCGCGATGCGTTTGCCGGGTCTCGTATCGGGGCGTAGGCCGCAGGTGGCGATACAGCTCGCGACCAGCGATCTCGATCTCGATTCCTTCCTACCGCAGAAACGAACCGCCGCCTTGGACATGCAGCCGAGCATCCAGCCCGCAAGCTATCGCATGGCTGATGGCGATGCGTTGAACGCCAATATTATCCGTGTTGCGGCGAATAGCGGCGGGGCTTGGTCGACCGGTTCGCTGGATTTGTCCATGTTGGCCGCGCTCGACGGCTCGCTCGCGGTCAAATCGGATTCGCTGAGTTACGGCGCGATTACGCTCGCCAATGCGGATCTCGATGCCGAGCTGCGTAACGGCGTGCTCGAAGTTCGACATCTGACCGGCAAGACCTTCGGCGGAGATCTTACCATCGATGGCGGGCTCGCCGCCGAAGCGCAGGGCGGACGGTTCGAGGCGCGTTACGCGCTGGTCGGTGCCGATGTGGGGGCTGCCGACCGCGCGCTTGACGGCAAAAGCACTGCCGGTGGAAATGCAAGCTTCGACGGCCGTCTAACGGGGCGCGGCAAAAGTGCTGCCGATCTCGTCGCCTCCTTGGCGGGTGAAGGCACGCTTGCCTTCAAAGGCATCAATGTTTCGGGCAACCAGGGCCTGGCCATGATGGGGTTGGGCGGCGTAACGCAGGCGATGGAACGCGTCGCTGGTTTGCGCGGACGCCTGACGCCGATCCCGGTAAATATCTCCGGTCCCTATCGCGTCGCCAACGGCGTAGTGAACTTCGACGAACTCGCTTTCGCCTCCGAAGTCGGCGAGGGTACCTTGAAAGGCAGGGCCGATCTGCCGAAATGGCAAATGACAGCGACCGGCGAAATCCGTCTCGCCAAGGATTTCGTGATCGGCGATGCGAAGACCGCCAGGCCGATTCCCTTCGCGCTCGAAGGTGCGCTCGACGCGCCGCGGCTTAGGGTCGATATCGCGGCCCTGCCGGGCGGCGGCCTGCGCGTGCCGCTCGACAAATTGAATACCCGGGAAGGCCGCAAGGAAGTCCTAAACGGGCTCCTGCCCCGCGCGGCACCCAAGCGCGAAGCCCCGACGGTCGAACCGCTGGCGCCGCCCACCGCTTCGGCGCCGTCGCAAGCTGCTCCCGTACCGACGCCACCGCCCGCAGTTGCGCCGCCTCCGCCCGCGCAAGCGGAACCCAAAAAGGGCGAACGGGTCGAAGACATCCTCAAGGGAATCCTCAAAGGTATCGGCAGGTAGCCCCGTTCACGGCGCTTGGCGTTTACGTACATCGTCGAGAATGAAAACCCGCACCGCGCTCGACAGATTGCCGCCGCGGCTTTCGTCGATGTTTGCGATCAACGCATTGATCGACAGGCCGCGTGTCTTTGCGATGGAAGCCAATTCGTCCCAGAACGCATCTTCCATCGACACGCTGGTGCGATGACCGGCGATCCGCACGGACCGTTTGCGCACGTGCGACGCAATGTCGCTCACGTCAGCCGCGCCACCGCGATACCGGCGACGCAGGCGCCGTTGATCAGACAGGCGACGGTGAACAAGAACAGTGCGCGCCGCACATCGAGCGGGGTTGCGCGGGCCGTGCCGGCATCGATCCACGGCGTTGCGGCGTGATAGACCGAGCCTTGGCGCGGTCCGGCCAAAGCGAGACCCAGAGCGCCCGCCATGGCGCCGACCGGCCAGCCCATGGCCCGCGACCGGTATGGCCCGGCGCCTCCGAGCATGGCGCGCGCCGCCCGCTTGGGCTGCGCGGTCGGCACGAACAGACTGGCGATGAGCAACAGCAGTCCCGCGATCGGCGCCGGGATGATCGCCAAAACCTCGTTGAAGCGCGCAGCGGCGAATCCGAAGGCGCGGTTGCGTTCGATCGGATCGCCGACGACATCGTCGATGACCGCAGCCGCGCGCAGGACGCACAATCCCGGCAAACCGAACAGTGCATACCAAAAAACGGGCGCCACGACGCCATAGACGAAGGACCGCGCCGCGATTTCGATCGCGGTGCGGACCACCGCATGGGAATCCAATCGCGACGCGCCGATCCCGCCGATGGCATTGAGATTGTCACGCGCGGCCCCCAAGCTTTCATTGGCGAGCGCCGCGCCGACCTTGCGCACATGTTCATGCACCGCGCGCTGATCGATGAGCAGAATGATCGCGACCAGCTCCAACAAAAATCCATGCGGGATCTCGCGCGCCGCCCAGGCGATCGCCCATCCGAAAGCTCCGCCAATGACGACGAGCATCAGAACCACCAGACCGCCGCGCCGCGCACGGGTCGTCGCGCTCCGCCGTTCGCGGTTGAGCTTGCGATCGCACCACCGCACCAGTGCGGCAAATCCGTTGAGAGGGTGAATCGCTAGGCTGCGCGACGACAGCGATGGGCCGGCCACGGTGTCGATGATCAACGCCATCAGCAACAGCAGTAGCGGATCGATGCCGCTGGGTCCCTTGGCCAGGCCGAACAAGAACATCGCAATCCCCCGCGAGCCGCTATCTCAATGCGGCCTCGATATTGCCGCCATCGACCGTCAGCACGGCCGCGGTCGTTTTCGGAGACAGTGCCAAATGCAGGAAGGCGCGCGCGACGTCGTCGGCGGTCACTTCCTCGCCCAGCAGATTGCCGCGCATGTAAGTATCCTCGCTCACCTTGCGCGCATTGGCGCGCTGTTTGATCATCGAATCGGTGAGCAGCCCGGTGCGCACGCGATCGGCGTTGACGGCATTGGCGCGGATGCCGTCCTTGCCGTGATCGAGCGCATATTGGCGCACCAGGAACAGGGTTGCGGCCTTCGGCAAGCCGTAGGGTCCGAAATTGCTGCCCGGATTGACCGCTTGTTTCGACGTGTTGAACAAAAGACAGCCACCGGTGCCTTGGCGGCGCATCACCGCGACGGCTTCCTGCGCCATGGATTGATGGGCGAAGAAATTCAGCTCGAAGCTTTTGCGCAAAATGTCGTCCGATACGGTGCCGATCTCGCCCTGCCAGGCCGCGCCCGCGTTGGACACGACGATATCGACGCCGCCGAAGCGCCGTACGATTTCGGCCATGGCGCGCTGAACCGCGCGGCGATCGGTGACGTCGCAGCCCAGCCCGATGCCGCCGATGGTTTGCGCAACCGCCTCGGCGCCGCTGCGCTCGCGATCCAGAACCGCGACGGCCGCGCCGGCATCGGCGAACATTTTGGCGGTGGCGGCTCCGATGCCGGATGCGGCCCCGGTCACGACCGCGATCTGGCCTTGCAGGGGCGGAAGGCTGCGCGCCGCGCCGCGGTCGCGTTTGGCCTGCTCGGGTCCCCAATATTCGATGTCGAACAAATCGCCTTCGCTCACCGGCGCAAATTTGCCGATGCGTTCGGCGGCGCCGATAACGCCGACGTTGGCTTCCGCGAGGTCCGCGGCGATCTTCGCCTCGCGCGAAGTGCGGCCGAGACCGAACAATCCATGACCGGGCACGAGTGCCACGCGCGGCAAGGCGTCGAGGGGTTTGGCGACTTCGGCGCGCCGGCTGGCATGGCGCGCGACATAGGCGCGATAATCTTCGGCGAAGGCGGCCACGCTCGCGCGAATGGAACCCGGAAGTGCGGCCGGATCGGCGGGCATGGAATCAAGGATCAACGGCTTTGGTTTGGTCCAGATGACGTGATCCGGCGTGGCAAGCCCGGCGGAGGCATAGCGTCGCAAGTCCGCACCATCGAGATAGGCGCTGATCGCCGCGCTGCTGCGGAAATCGGTCACCATTCGGTTCCATGAGCCGTCGGGTGCGCGGGTGGCGACCGCGCCGCGTAAGCTCGGTGCGATCTCATCGAGCGGCGGCGCGGCGCTTTTACGCCGGGCGCTCTTGATTTTCTTGCCGGCCGCACGCACGCGCAGTTCGGCCATTGCGACGGCGCGGTTCATGCGGTCATGGGCTTCCTTGGCGGTTCGGCCGAAGGTGAAGATGCCGTGCTGGCGCACGATCAGCGCCCAGGCGTCGGGCTGCTTGCCGACGAGCCGGTCGGCGGTTTTGGCGAGCGCGAACCCGGACATGGCATAGGGCGCGACAACGACATCCGGTCCGAAAACCGCGCGGCACAATGCGGCACCATTTGGCTGGTTGGTCAGCGCAAGAACCGCATCGGCATGCGTGTGCAGGACATATTTCGCGGGCAGAAAAGCATGCAGGAGCGTTTCGACCGATGGCGTAGGGGCCTCGGAATCGAGCCGCGCCGCGTTCAGGGTACGCACCATGTCTGCATCCGACAGGGTATCGAGTACTTTAAGCGCGACCAGCGGGCCCATCCGTAGGGCGGGGAAGTCCCGCGCCTCGACCTCGGCAAGATCGCGCCCACTGCCCTTCACATAAAGGACATCGAGCGTCCGTCCGGCGACATCGCGCGCGCGCGCCTTGAGCGACGAGTTGCCGCCTCCATGGAGGACAAGTTTGGGATCGCTTCCGAGGGCGCGGGAGGCGGCGACGAGTTGTTTGAGATCTTGCGGAATTTTCATGGGGCCGGAGTGTGCCGGATTCGCGGCCGCATAAAAAGAGGCAGGAAATGCGGACGGAAAATGCCTATTGGGGCGTCTCAGCCGGCAAGAGTGGAGCTTCGGCCAGGAATCGGGCGAGCGCCTGGTCGGTCGTGAAACCGTTTTGTTCGAGACGCGTAGGGGGGGGCACTTTGCCCGTCGCTTCGATCTGGGCGAGAACTTTTTTTTTCTGATCCCCCAGCCGCCGGTCGATCCGTTCCGCCGCCGCGTAGTAACCGGCGGCGCGGTTCAAGGCCACGTCGACGCACAATCCTGTCTCGTAGAAATGCCCGAGCATCAGCAACGAGCCTGGATCGCCAGCCCGACCGGCAAGATCGAGCAGCGTGGCCATGGTTTGGCAGGCGGCGGCGCTCGGCGATTGTTGCGCGACGATACCGATATAGGGACCGATCGCACGGATTTCGCCCGCGCGAACGGCGTGCATATACCAGCCGGTTGCGGCCTGCGGATCGCGCTCGCCCTTTAGGCCATCCCGATAGCCATTCCCGACCAGATAGGCGGCGAATCCGTCGCCGGCCTCGGCCTTGTGTTGCAGCCCATCGAGAGCCGCTAAGCGATTTCCGTCGGCATAGGCAATGTAGGGCGCATCGCGCGCCCGCAAACCGGCCGCGGCAGCCAGGACGCCGGCAATGGCGAGTAGAGCAAAAACGAGTGTGCGGCTCATGGCCCCGGTCTATCATCCCGGCCGGGCGGGGCGAAGCGAAAATATAGGACATGATTCTGAACTGGACAGGTATCGGCACGCGGATCGAACCGCGCCTTCTTCATGTCGCGGGATTCGCTATGGGCGGGTTGGCGCCCCTGGCGTCGCGCGCGGCCGTGCCCATTTTGTTCGTGTCCGTTGCAATCGTCGTGGGACTTGCGATTGCGCGGCGACGTTGGCCGGCATTCCCGAAGCGTGCCGATTTTTGGGGTTTCGGACTGCTGGTGCTGTGGGGCGCGGCGAGTGCCGGCTGGTCGGCGACTCCCACTGATGCCCTGCGATCAACTGCGGGGCTCGCGGCCCTGCTCGGCGCGGGGTTTATGATGATCGCCTGGGCACGCACGGCATCCCAATCGATGGGCGCGGCGAACACCATACTCGGCGGTCTGCGAGCCGGGATCGTCTTTGGTCTCGTGATTTATGCATTCGAGGGCATTTCAGGCGGCTGGCTCACCCGAATCTCGCACGGTTTTTCATGGCAGGACATTATCGACGATCTCGCCGGTGGGACGAGCGTTCGGTCCTATCTGATCAACGGGACCGCGATCCTCTCGTTGTTGCTGTGGCCGGCGGTGGCGGCGCCTATGCCGGGCGAACGGGCTGGCTTCGCGCCGCTGCTCTTCGGGCTGATTGTTGTCGTGACAGCCTTTTTCGGAAGCGATTCCGGGCTTATCGCTCTTGCCCTCGGCGCACTGTGCTGGGCGGCGGCCATGCGATGGGGTGCGCGCGCAACGCGCGTCGTCGCGTTGTTATTTGCGATCGTCATGCTGGCGACGCCGTACTTGTTGCACCGCACTCTTCACGCGCCGGGCCTCGATCGCTTCGTGGTGGAAGCGCAAGATACGATGCCGAGTTCCGCTTTGCTTCGGCTCTATATCTGGAAGTTCACGACGGAGCGTATCGTCGAACGTCCGCTGCTCGGATGGGGATTCAATAGTGCGCGATCCATCCCGGGTGGCGGCGACAAGTTCATCGTCACAGATCGTGACGGCCGCTTTCGCTTTTCGGAACTCAATCTGCCGCTGCATCCGCACAATCAGATTTTGCAGATATGGTTGGAACTGGGAGTGATCGGCGCGTTGATCGTCGCGGTGGCGGGGGCTTGGCTCATCGATCGGCTGGGACAGTGGGAGCCGCGTGCGCGGGCGCCCGGTTTGGCGCTGACGGCCACCGCACTTGCCTATGATTCGCTCAGTTTCGGAGCATGGCAGAGTTGGTGGATCGCGGCGGTGTTTGTCGCGGCGATCCCGCTTTCTGCCTTGCGTGTTTCCGTTTCGAGTCCGCCTGCCCGCGTCAGTTGACCTTGGAGACGCAACGGAAGGCTGCGGGTATTGTCTTCACAAGGAAATAGCGCTCGGGCCGGCGGCGGCAATCATCATCGTCGATAATGTCCGCGATGGCGCTCCGCGTGAATTCATCGAGTTGAATAGGCCACACGATGTCGAAGCCTCGCCACCATGCGACTAGGGCCTCCTTCTCCGCGATTTCTGTCGTGAAACTTGTCGTCCGTACGCCCCATGAATAAGGCGGGACGATCGTATAAAGAAAATTGGAACCGCCGTCGGGTTTGCTCTTGATGCCGAAGTAGTTCCCAAAATCGATTTCGACACCGTATCCGCCTTGAGCGATGATGCTGATGCGCGGCGCTTCGAGCCCAAATTTCTCGATGAGTACGCGCAAAGCGGCGGATTCGTATTTGATTCTCGTTACAAGGACCGCGTTCATTGTCTCCTGGTACCTGCGCGTGGCCAGATCAACAAGCGATCGCTCGGCTTGCCAAATTTGCAGACAGAACAGAACGCCAAGAGTCGTTAGCGCCGCGGGGCGTGCCCAATTGCGGGTGACGATTGATCGGGACCATGAATGCGCCCGATCTATTTCGAAAATAGTCAGCGCCAAAACTATCGGGCCGATGACGTGCAACATTCGCAGATTGACGAGAAAATAACGTTGAAACGATAGAAGCTCGTCGTCGACAATCTCGATGCAGGAGAAGTAAGACAGGTAAAGCGCCGCTGAGTAGCCGAGAATAAAGATCGCGACGGCACCGACGATCCAGAGCCAGCGCGGTCGCCAGAGGGCTGTGGCGATGCAACCCAGCGCGCCGAATGTCGCCGGAACCTTGTAGGACATAAGATAGTCGGCCGCCGACCGCGCATAGAGGTGTCCAATATAACTCAAACGGTCGATCGAAAGGCCACCATCCAGACCGAGAAGACTAATAGGCGATGCATTGCATTCCGCACCGGTCATGGAGCGCGACCAACTGAAGCTTGCCAAGATCAGCGGGGCGAACATGAGGGATGCATAGCGAATTCCCGTCGTCAGGGGTCGGGGGTCATAGTACATATATGCAATGAGAATGACGCCGAGGGCCGGTACAGCCGCCAGCATCGAAATTTTCAAGAGGTACCCAGCCGCCAGGATCAAACCGAGATAAGCTGCGATGCAGGTGCGGCCGCGATCATGCTGCAATCCGACGATTGCGGTCAGGAACAGACCAAGGAATGCATAAAGCAGCGGCTCATCGATAAGAAGGAATCGAGGTATGAGCAGCCAACTTGCTTCGACGGCGAGCAGCGCCAGCATGCCGAGCCAGGCGAGAAGTGTTGCCCAGGTGTCTCCTCCCCGATTGGGTCCAATGGCCTCGGAGGCGGCCTGGCGCAGAACATCGAAGATGAGGCCGCAGATTCCCAGATGAAGCAGAAAGGGGACAAGCGCCGCGTTGCCGTCGCCCCATTGGCCGGCCGGCACATTGACGAAAGCGACGAGCAGTGGCCAGCCGTTGGTATATCCCGGGTGATCATAATTGGTTTGGTCCGACCAATAATCGTCGGCGAGGTAGATTTGTCGCGCGAGGCGAAGCCAGCTTGAGACCTCGTCGCCGGTGAAGGGCAGATAGTCGATGCCGCCGTGAAGGGCAGCCAAGAGCCCGACGAGCGCTGCGAAAATCCAAATCGGATGTAAGGTTGCGGCGAACAATCTCCTGAAATTGATCCGAGCCCGCCAGATCGCGCGCGCAATCCCGATTGACGCGACCACGGCCAGTAGAGGGGCCATTGCGGACAAGGGAAGGCGGAAAACCACATTTCCGAGGTAGAGCGCGATGATTAGGACCATCGAGGCCAGGAAGAAACGCAATCCCATCCAATGAGCGCGCGGTTCCGCCGGTGACGGCAGCAGCGTTGAGATTCCGGTCAAAATGGCTAGCAAAAAGACGGTTGTCCGCACACGGTGACCATAAGGCAAATGTGGAAGAGGTCAATTTAACCCGAACGTTATTATCGCTTCGTTAACCGCGAATGCGCAGGATAGGATATTCGCGTCGCGGAAACGGGTGGGACGAGACTTTTTTGCTATGAAGGTGATGGTCGTCGGCGGGTCCGGTTTTCTTGGCAGCTATGTTGTCGATCAGCTTGTCGAACGTGGCCATTCGGTCACGATCTTCGATCTGATGCCGCCGCAACGCCGCACTGCGGAGGTTCGTTTTATAAAAGGCAGCATTCTCGACGTAGCTGCCGTCGATGCCGCCGTCGCGGGCAACGATGTCGTCTATAATTTTGCAGGCCTTGCGGATCTGAACGATTCTATCGATAAGCCGGTCGAAACCGTCAGCCTCAACGTTATCGGCAATCTCAATGTGTTGGATGCTGCGCGCCGAAATCGGGTCAAGCGCTTCGTTTACGCCAGTTCGGTTTACGTGTTTTCGCACAAGGGTGCTTTCTATGGCGCCTCGAAAAAAGCGTCGGAACTGATCGTCGAGCAATATGGCGAGCAATACGATCTTGGCTACACAATCATCCGTTATGGCTCGGTTTATGGCGAACGCGCTGATATCAACAATCGAATCTATCGAATTTTGCGCCAAGCTCTGCTGGAAGGGAGAATATCCTTTCCCGGTGACGGGTTGGAGGAGCGCGAATATATCCACTGCCGCGATGCCGCTAAATTGAGCGTCGATGTCATTGAAAGTGATTCATATCGCAAGCAGAACGTCATTTTGACCGGAATGGAGCGATTCAAATATTCCGAACTGCTCGCCATGATCCGCGAGATGATGAACAATAACGTTGATATTGAAATGTTGGGCAACGATTACAAAGGGCATTACGTGCTGACACCATATTCATTTAGCCCCCGCATCGGTCTCAAGCTGGTCAATAATCCCGGGATCGATTTCGGCCAAGGGCTCCTCGATTGCTTGAACCATTTGTACGAAGAACTTCAGAACGAGGGCTTGATCGACGGCGCCCCCATTCCCAAAGCCTATAGCGAATAACGCCATGGGATTTAATATCTTGATCACAGGCGGAGCCGGTTATCTCGGATCGATTCTGACCCCGGCGCTGCTGGAAGCCGGACACCGCGTTACCGTCCTCGACAGTTTTATGTTCGGCCAGAATTCTCTTGCTCAATTGTGTGCGTTCGATGAATTCGATGTCGTGCGCGGCGATGCGCGCAATTTGAATGTCATCAAACCGCTTGTTGCCAAGGCGGACATCGTGATCCCGCTGGCGGCAATCGTCGGTGCGCCGATGTGCGACAGCGATACGATTGCCGCGACCAGCACCAATCTCGACGCGGTGCGCGACCTTGTGGGTTTGCTGTCGCGCAATCAGCGCATCCTGATGCCCATTACGAATTCGGGTTACGGGGTCGGCGAAGCGGGCAAGGAATGTACTGAAGAATCGCCGTTGCGCCCGATTTCTCTCTATGGCCGCACCAAGGTCGAGGCCGAGAAGGTCGCCCTCGATCGCGGCAACGCGATCAGTTTTCGGTTGGCGACGGTCTTCGGCATGTCGCCGCGCATGCGGATCGACCTTCTGGTCAACGATTTCGTGCACCGTGCCGTGACCGATCGGACGGTCGTCCTGTTCGAGGCGCATTTCAAACGCAACTACATCCATATCCGCGATGTCGCACGGGCCTTTATCCACGGAATCGACAACTTCGATGGCATGAAAAATCTGGCCTATAATGTCGGCCTTTCGGACGCCAATTTGTCGAAACTGGAACTCTGCGAGCGCATCCAAAAACGCGCACCGAATTTCGTCTATCTGGAAGCCGCCGTCGGCGAGGATCCAGACAAGCGCGATTACATCGTATCCAATGCGCGGATTGAGCAGACTGGCTTTATGCCCAAATATTCCCTCGATGACGGTATCGGGGAGCTGATCAAAGGCTACCGCATGATCCGGAATTCAGTTTACGGAAACGTATAGGGCGCGCGGTGATCATCACACGCACTCCGTTTCGCATCTCCTTCTTCGGCGGGGGAACCGACTATCCCGATTGGTTTCGCGAGCATGGAGGTGCCGTGTTGGCGACCTCGATCGACAAATATTGTTATCTGACCGTCCGACATCTGCCGCCGTTCTTCGAACACAAGCATCGCATCGTTTGGTCGAGAGTTGAGTTGACGCGCAGCGTGGAAGAAATTCAGCATCCCGCTGTGCGGGCGATCCTGGCCGAAATGAACGGTTCGGATGAGGCCCAGGGCTATGAAATCCATCACGACGGCGATCTGCCGGCGCGCGCCGGTTTGGGATCGAGTTCATCCTTTGCGGTTGGGCTCGTCAATGCGATGCACGCTTTGAACGGCCGCATGGTGTCCAAGCAGGAGCTTGCGAAGGAGGCTATTCGTATCGAACAGGATGTGCTGCGCGAGAATGTGGGTTGTCAGGATCAGGTGACGACTGCGCACGGCGGGTTCAACCGCATCGATTTTCATCGCAATGGCGGCATCGATATCAATCCGATCATCCTGCCGCGCGAGACGCTGAACCAGCTGCAAGATTCCATGTTGCTGGTCTTCACGGGAATATCGCGCTACGCCTCGGAAATCGCGGCGAAACAAATCGACAATCTCAAGGCTCGTACGAACGAACTTGCTGCGATGCAGCAGATGGTCGACGAAGCGACGTCTATTTTGCGCGGTGCGAACGATCCGGTCGAATCGTTCGGACGTTTGCTGAACGAGAACTGGAAACTGAAACGGTCCTTGGCAAAAGAGATTACGACCGATCGCATCAATGAAATTTATGATGCCGCCATGGCCGGCGGCGCCTATGGCGGTAAGCTTTTGGGCGCCGGCGGCGGCGGATTCATGCTTTTTGTCGTACCTGAGGCGTGTAAACAGAGCGTCAAAGATCGGCTTCAAACCCTTATAAACGTGCGTTTTCAGTTCGAGACGAGCGGCAGCAAAGTTCTCTATGCCGAACGCGACGAGTGGGACAACGGGGGTTAATGCGGTGTCGGATCATCATCGTACCAAGGTGCTTTCGCGCCGGATCGCATGCACGAACAAGATTTGGAACGTCTTCTTTACGCATGTGAAGGACGGCCAGAACGAAGTTGCCGATTATCTGGTGATGGAGCCTAAAGTTCGTACCGCCGGCGACGTCACCGGAGTGGCTGTTCTGCCGGTTCTGGACGGACGGATCGGGCTGCTTAAAGTCTCTAGGGTTGCTTTGAATGCCGTATTCATCGAAGCGCCGAAGGGATTCGTCGAGCCCGGGGAAGACGAGGCAACCGCCGCGTTGCGCGAGTTGGTCGAGGAAACCGGCCTCGTCTGCGATCGATCAGATCTCGTGGCGCTGGGTAGTGTGACGCCGGAAGCCAGCACCTTGGCGACGCGGACCAAACTGTTTGCGGCTTTGCGATGTCGGCCGTCGGCCGGCAAAATCGAAGACGAGGTTGGACTGGGCGGGCTTGATTTCATTACGCTTGAGCGGGTTCGCGTGATGGCCGCCGGCGACGAAATCGAGGACGCGACGACTGTGTCGGCGCTCTATCGCCTGTTCGCAAAGGCCGATACCAGTTCGGCCATTGCGGCAGCGTTGACGGGCCGGCAGTCATGAAAGCGATCCTGCAGAACTTCAAGACCGGCGAAATGACTGTCGCGGATGTGCCGCCGCCGTCCCTCATGTCGGGCGGCGTTTTGGTGCGCACCGTGGCCTCGCTGGTATCGGTGGGCACCGAGCGTTCGGTTATCGAGCTGGCCAAGATGAATCCGGTCCAGAAAGCGCGCGCGCGCCCCGATCTTGTGCGCAAAATTTTCGCCAAAATCGGACAGGATGGGCTAGTGTCGACCGTGCAAAGCGTTCTCGGTCGGCTCTCGACGCCGTTGCCGCTCGGCTATTCTTCCGCCGGAATCGTGGAAGCCGTTGGAGCGGGGGTCACTGATCTTGCGCCCGGCGATCGGGTTGCCTGCGCGGGCGCTGGTTATGCCAATCATGCCGAGGTCGTTTGCGTTCCGCGCAATCTGGTGACGCCGATTCCGGATGGCGTGCCGTTCCAGGATGCCGCCTTCGTGACACTCGGCGCGATCGCCTTGCATGGCGTGCGCCAAGCTGAATTGACCTTGGGCGAAAGCGTCGTGGTGATCGGCCTCGGCTTGATCGGGCAATTGACCGTTCAACTCTGCGCGGCGCAAGGTTGCCGCGTTTTCGGCATCGATCTCGATCCCGCCAAGGTCGAATTGGCAAAATCGCTCGGCATGGATGCCGGCGCTTCGGGCGATGCCGCCCAGGCGGTCGCGTCGTTCACGCGCGGGCGCGGGGCCGATGCCGTTCTGATTACGGCCTCGACGAAATCTTCGGGCCCCATCACCCAAGCGGCCGAACTCGCGCGCGACCGTGCGCGTGTCGTCGCGGTCGGCGACGTCGGCCTCGATGTGCCGCGCCGGCTTTATTACGACAAGGAAATCGATATCCGTCTGTCGCGTTCGTATGGACCCGGCCGGTACGACCCTGCTTATGAGGAAAAGGGCCGCGACTACCCGATCGGATATGTGCGATGGACCGAGAACCGCAATATGGAAGCGTTTCTCGATCTGCTCGCGACTGGACGCGTGCGGATCGCGCCGCTGATCACCAAACGCTATGCGATCGAGAACGCGACCGAGGCCTATGAATCCATTCTCGGCGGGAAAGACGCGCTCATCGGGGTCGTGCTCGATTACGATCCGGATAAGCCGCAAGACAGCACCATCCGCCTGACGCCGGCGGTGTCGCGCCGCGTGATCGCGGGCGAGGTGCGGATCGGCGTCGTCGGCGCCGGCAATTTCGCGAAATCGACTTTGTTGCCGGCACTCAAGAAGGTTCCGGGCGCCACGATCGCGAGCGTGACGACCCGTTCGGGGATTTCGGCGCGGACCGTCGCCGACCAGTTCGGAGCCGAAAGTGCCACCTCCGACATGACCGCGCTGATTGCTTCCCCCGATATCGATGCGGTTCTCATCGCGACGCGCCATGACACGCACGCCGATCTTGTCGCAGATGCCTTGGCCCACGGGAAACATGTTTTTGTCGAAAAACCGCTGGCAGTCGATGCGGAGGGATTGCAGCGCGTGATCGCTGCACGGACATCGGCGGGAGCGGACGCAGCCCCCATCGTGCTGACCGGGTTCAATCGCCGGTTCTCGCCATTGACGCAAACTTTGCGCAAGCATCTCGTGGGCAAGCCGCTTGCGATGACCTACCGGATCAACGCGGGCGCCGTTCCCGCGACGAGTTGGGTGCAGGATGCCGATGCCGGCGGCGGCCGCATCGTCGGCGAGCTTTGCCATTTCATCGATACGATGCAGGCTTTATGCGGCGCGGATGTTGTTGAGGTCTATGCCAGCGCGGTCGGCGATGCCGCCCGCCTGCCCGCCGATCCGGATAATCTGACGGTGCAGCTTCGTTTCGCCGATGGATCCGTCGGCGCGATCGTCTATGCCTCGGACGGTTCGGCCGAGTTTCCCAAGGAACGGCTAGAAGTTTTCGGCGGGGGCGTTTCCGCCGCGATCGACAATTGGCGCAAGCTCACCGTGCGCGGGCCCGGTGTGCGAATAGATGAGACCTGCTGGCTGGCAAATGCCAAAGGCCATGCCGAGGAAATGGCCGCGTTCGTCGCCGCCGTACGAAGCGGCATATCGCCGATAGCATTTGCCGCGCAAGTGAATGTCACGAAGGCGACGTTTGCGGTTCAGACCTCTCTACGTGAGGGCGTCCCGGTGGCAATCGATTTGTCGTCATGATTCCGAAAACCATCACCGTCGGCTACGACAACAAGGTGCGGCACGTTGTCATCGGCGGAATGGAGCCGCTGGCGTTTATCGGTGGGCCGTGCGCGATCGAAAATCGCGATCATGCCTTCCGTATGGCTGAACTTATCGGGGCTGTATGCGCCAAGATCGACATTCCGTGGATCTATAAGTCGTGCTACGACAAAGACGGCCGCTCGAGCCCCGACTCATTCCACGGATTAGGCATGGAGGACGGCCTCGCGATTCTGACCGAAGTCCGTGAAGCCTTCGGCATTCCGGTCGTTGCCGACTTTTCCGATGTGGCCTGGGCGCAGGCGACGGGTGAGGTTTGCGACCTCGTGCAGATTCCGGCTTACCTATGCCGCCAGACCACGATTTTGCGCGCCGCCGCGCAGACCGGCCGGCCGATCCATTTGAAAAAGGGGCAGTTCATGAGCCCTTGGAACATGAAAAACAGCGTTCGGAAAATCGAGGCCGCTGGAAACCATCAGGTGCTTTTGGCCGATCGCGGGACCTTTTTCGGCTATAACATGCTAGTGAACGATTTTCGCAATTTCCCGATCATGGCCGAGACTGGTTATCCGGTCTGTTTCGATGCGACCCATTCGGTGCAATTGCCGACCTCGATGGGCGACATTTCGGGCGGGCAGCGCGAATTCATTCCTTATCTAGTGCGCGCGGCGGCGGCCTGCGGGATCAACGCGCTGTTCATGGAAGTGCACGACGATCCCATAAACGCCTTGTCCGACGCCAATACCGTGCTCGACATCAAATATCTGGAGCGCATTCTAGCGCACGCCAAGGCTGCTCACGAATTGCGGCTCGAACTTCTGGAAAAATGGGGAGAGGATGATGTCCACCTCCCAAGCTGATCGACGTGTCGGCGAAATCATATTGCCGCTCGACCGCATTGCGGTGGTGCAGCCGACGACTTTGCTGAAGACGACTCTTGAGACGATGGCGCGCTTTCGTCTGGGTATCGCTGCGATCGTTGACGATGCGGGCAAATTATCCGGCGTGTTTACCGACGGTGACATGCGCCGCATGTTGCTGCGCGACCAAAAGCCGTTCTCGGCGTTGTTTGCCGACGATATCATCCGTCATGCGACCCGCAATCCGACGGTGGTCGGACCCGATGCCAGCCTCGCACATGCAATCGCGCTGATGGAAGAAAAAGGCATCTGGGATCTGCCGGTAGTGGACGATACCGGGCGGCTGTTGGGGCTTTTGCATCTGCATCCTGCCATCAAGGCGGTCTTGGGACTCTAGAGATGCCGCTTTCGGACAAAATCCTACTCAGGCAACTCGATCTCGAACTCAACGGCGGGTGCAATTACGCTTGTCCGATGTGCCCGCAGGCGACGGGGCGCGAAAAGAACTTCCTCAAGAAGCTGCCGTTTCTTGTCTTCGAGAAAATTCTCAACGACGCGATGCAGTATGGCCTGGAGACGGTCTCGCTGCATGGATCGGGGGAGCCGACGCTCAACACGGATATGCCGGATTTCGTTCGTAGCGTGACGGCGCGCGGGGTGCGCTGCGTGTCTTTCACCAACGGCTATCGGCTGGACGAGAAATTGGCACGCCGATTGATCGAGGCGGGTATCGATACATTGCGCATTTCGGCGATCGGCTACGATCGCGCCAGCTATGCGCATTGGATGAGCATGGACGCTTTCGAGCAGGTTCGTGAAAATGTGCGCCGCTTCGTCAATCTCAATGCCGAGATGGGCGGCAAGGCGCAAATACACCTTCATCATCTCATCACCGATATTGCGCGCAAGGACGAAGAGATCGCCCTCTATCGAAGGAATTGGGGCGACTATACCGGAGCGATGAGCGAAATCTGGCTCATGCATAACTGGGCCGGCAGCGACATCGAACTTGGCTATCACCGCGATGCAATGGTGGCGACACGCGCGGTGCGCCGCTCCTGCGGGCGGCCGTTTTCGCCTTTGCTCCAGGTGCGGGCGGGGGGGCTCGGCGGTCACACCGGCGCGGTGGTTGCGTGCTGCATGGTGTTGGGGAAAGACACCGAAGCGGTGCTTGGGCACCTCGATACGCAGTCGATCGCCGATGTGGTGCGCGGTGGTGCCTACGAGAATCTGCGTGCGGCACATCGCGACCGGCGATTTGACGATATCCCCTATTGCAAGGATTGCGATCAGTTACTGGACGTCGCGGAAGCGTTGGTTTGGGCCGATATTCCTGGCCGGACTTATGGGCAATCCAAAATTGTCGACGGGCTGGATCATCGAACGTTTTCTGCCGATCCGTCAGCTCGCCTTGCTTCGCGGTGATCATTGCATCCGATGGTTGCCCCTTTTAGGGCGCCCGGAGTTGGTGGTGCTGGTTTTTAGCGTACTCGCCTTTCACACGGGTGAATGACCCTGCAGTGCATTGTGTAAGATTATCGGAGATGCGTCATTTTGATGGACCGAAAGAATAGAAATACGGAGTTCTACGGCTCTCTGTTTTGCCGAATGCCGACGGCGATCCGATGATCTCTATCGTCGACTGCACACGCGCAGCTCTTGTCACGGCATGTGTCGTCGTGATGTTCGGTAGTGTCGTATTGTTTATGATTCGGCCGGTCGATGGCGTCATCGCTGCTCTTGGTATTGCGATAATCTGGATTTCCCTGCTTCCGTGGCTCGCCCACGCTTTCTACGCAAAGTCATCGGCTGTCCCCTTTTTCCCCGCAGCAGGAACGTTCTACGCGGTTTTTTTCGGATTGCCAGTATTTACGATTTTACTCGCTTGGCCAGACAGCAACTCGATCCTGCTTTATTCGCGGGTGCACGTGGGCGACATACGTGCCGAGGTTCTGCTGCTCGCCGCAGCGAGTATCTTCGGTATGGTTTGTTCTTTTTATATTGCGTATTTCATGCTGAAGAATTTGCCGACGTTCACTCTACCGAATGTCGTCTCTACGGTAAATCCGGCGCCGTTGTATTGGGTTTTGCTAGTGGTCCATCAGGTGGACCGGATTGTCCCCGGCTGGTCGTCTATCCCTTCGGCGCAACAATTTTTTGAACCTGCGGGATACGTCGCGTTCGGTGGCTTTTATCTCTTATGGCGTCGCGGAAAACTTTTGCGCGTGCAGGCACTATTGATTTTTGGCCTCATGATGCCGTTGGAAATTTATCTCCGGCTTCGGCTGCTATACCTGACGGATATACTGCTGATGTTGATTTTTGCGGCATTGTTGTTGTGGCGAGAACGTCAATTCAAGGTCGTCACGATCTTTGCAGTTCTGGGGCTCCTGATCTTGTCGTTGTATGGCACAAGTGCGGTGATGCGTTATTCCAAGCTCCAAGGCTTGGAACGAGTGACGCATATCGTGCAGGTCTATGTGGCGCAATTTGTCGATGGCGCCCCGACATTCGAGATGTACGCTGGTCAATCCGAGGGGCGGCCCTACCAATTCTGGGGACGATTCGGTGCGGTGGTGATGCGGACCAGCCACATCTGGGTTTTTCATGTCGTCGACACGACGAGCCCAGAACCTATTCCATATTGGAATGGAGCGACCTATCGCCCGGTATTGACGTCGTTTATTCCAAGAGTGCTTTATCCGTCCAAACCAGAAGAACTCTTCGGCCTTGAATTCGGGAGGCGGTATGGGTTCTTGGAACCCGATCAAACCGGCACATCCGTCAATTTGCCTTGGCTCACCGAACTGTTGGCTAATTTCGGAGCCCTCGGCGTTGTGCTCGGCATGCCATTGTATGGACTATTGTTGGCTTTTCTCGACCGCGTATTCAACGCGCGCGACATGAGCGATCCAGCCTTTCTGATCGGCCTTACGCTCATATTTCCTCTGGTTTATCCCGAATCAAATTTCTCGGTGATGACAGGATCGATGATCCTCTTGTTTCTGGCGATGTATGTTTTTTTCGTTGGGGGATCTTGGTTGATTAAAGAATTGCCCACATCGCTTCGACGCATATTGCCGGGTTAGGCGCGCCGGCCAACAGCGTTATGATGCGTCGATAGGATGAGATCCCGGTAGATATTATAGTATCTCGTTTTTTTCATCCACGGACGGGATGTCCCGCGTCAAGGCGACAACCAGAATCACCGTTAGGAAAAGAGAGGCGAGCCACCAGCTCTGCCAAGCGCCAAAACTAACATTAGCGATGATGATCCCACACGTGAGGGCGCCGAACGACACAAAGCGCTCGCGAGCACCGCGCAGGGACGAGATGCTGTGAACCAGCGCAATGAGAAGGCCGCTCAGTAAGAGCGCGCCCATGGCGCCGAGTTCCAACCAAACCTGCAACACGAAGTTGTGTGGGTGAAGCGGTATCGGTTCGGAAAGCGACGTAAAGCCTCCACCGGCGCGATCAGGAAGAAAGATAAAAGCTTCCTGTGTACTCCCGTCGTACAGCATTCGAGACGAATCCAACCCGCGTCCCAAAATCGGCGCGTCGGGTATCAGGGCGGCGGTGTTGCGCCAAATATGAATTCGATGGACAGCGGAATTGGTGAGAAACTCCAGATGGCTGCGTGGCTGAACTGGATCCGGAAGCAGATGTGCCAGCAGCGGCATCGAGAACACGCCCGAAAAGATCAAGACCGCTAGCCAACGAGATGCGCTTTGGGCACGCAGCGCGGCGATCAATGCTACGAATACCCCCGCAATTAATCCTACGGCCGCAGAGCGCGAATCGTGCAGGGCAATAACGGCTGCCGCTCCCGCCGCCAAGGCGACGGCTGATCCAATACCGTATCGGCGGCTGAGCGCATATCCCCACGGCCAAATGTAAAGCGCGGCCACTGTGAGGCCCGGCTTGAAAATATTCGATATATTTTCGGGATACAAGTGGCGGCCGGTCAGTTCAAAGATCGCGCGGACGACAAGGTGCCCGGTTGCGAGTTCGCATGCCAACAAACCAAACCCCACGAATCCGCCGACCATGACGGCTGTATGCAGACAATTACGTTCAGCGGCGCGACACCCGCTGACAAAGTGAATCGTTATCAAACCGCAAGCTAAAGTGCCGGCCAAGCCAAGGGCCGTCGACAGGCTTTCCAATGGGCGTGTTGACCAACTGCCCGATATGGCGCCGAACGCGAGCAGCAGCAGCAGAAACAGCTCGGTCCGTCCGAGGCGAAGCGCCGCCCTCGATCTGGCCTGGCTCGCGACCCGGTCTGCCCAGAATTGGAGCGCCGATATGAGACCCATAACAGCCAGTAGGACCGCCATTGCTTTGGGCGCGAAAAAGGCCACAAGCAACATCAAGGCGGCGATAAGCCCCAAGGTCCACAAAGCGACCGATCTGGCAACGTTGAGGATTGATAGGGGACGGGTATTGGGCGGCGTAAAAATCCCGATAATCACTCTCCCGTAACGTACACTCAGGGGGCTGAAGGGTGCGCATAGGTAAACTGAAGCTTCCGGGGGCGGAAACCAAAAATATCAGCGCGCATTGCGTTCATTGTACGAACAGTATACGTTCAGGTGATGAACGACAAGGTGAGCGGAACTCAAGAGGGCATTATGCTCGGGGTGCTTATGGCGGTCGAAAGTAATGCCGCCGTGACCCAGCGCGTTTTGGCTAAACAACTTGGGATAGCGCTTGGATTAGCCAATACTTATTTTCGGAAGTGCGTCAAAAAGGGGCTTATTAAAGTTCAACAGGTCCCAGCCAATCGGTA
Source organism: Caenispirillum bisanense (assembly GCA_945877815.1). GTDB lineage: Bacteria > Pseudomonadota > Alphaproteobacteria > Rhodospirillales > UBA2165 > CANIGJ01. The sequence goes on along the minus strand of CAMDWJ010000004.1, from coordinate 68,871 downwards.
CGCCTATTATTTGACGCCAGTGGGTTTTGCCGAAAAAAGCCGGCTTACGGCCTTTTATCTGTCCCAATCATTTCAATTTTTCCGCGTTGCGCGAACGGAAAGCGCCGAACTGATCCAAACCTGCACAAACCGCAATTGGCGGCGGATCGTTTTGTATGGCGCCAGCGACTTTGCAGAAATCATGACGCTTTGCGCTCGCGATTTTCCGATCGAATTGGTCGGGATCGTCGATGAAAAGATAGGGGCTCTTTCCTACGCGGCATTACCTGTTCGTCCGTCGATCGCCGATTTCCCAGATGTGGACGCAATTATCGTATGCGAACTCAACGAGCCTCAGGACGCCTTTGACACCGCCCGCACCCAGTTCAAGCTGAACTGCGTTCTAGCGCCTCGTTTTTTGAATGTTTCCCTCGATATTCCCCAGGACGGAGGCGCCAGATGAGCTATTGGACGGTGGTTCATACGCACGCCCGGGCTGAAGATAAGGCCGCCCATCACCTCCGACAGCAGGGGTATGCCGTCTATCTGCCGAAATGTCGTAAGCGGCGCAAACATGCGCGGCGTACCGAGGTCGTAAACACGCCATTCTTCCCGCGCTATTTGTTTGTTGCGATCGATGAGATGGCGACCGCTTGGCGAGCGATCCGCTCTACGGTCGGAGTTGCCGGGTTGATCACGCGCGACGAACGGCCGGTACGGGTGCCGACAGACGTCATTGATGAGATTCGCGGCCGCGAAGATGAGGCCGGCCTGATCGTCACGGCCGCGTCACCGTTTGCGCCGGGCGAAAAAATCCTAATTCTCGACGGGCCGTTCACCGACCTATATGGCTTTTTCAGCAATCTAACAGATGACCACCGCGTTGTCCTTCTGCTGGATTTGTTGGGTCGAAAAGTAAAAATCAGCGTTCCGCTCGAAACAGTGGGCGCGACAGCCTAAGTCGTCAGTCCGACGGCACACAACATTTTGTATCCGGGTGAGCGTTCACCCGGAGTGCGGTAGCGTGCCCGGCCAACGTCTTCGTGTGGCGACATCTCTACAAAAGAAGCATGACTCTATGAATACCGTTCCTGGTAAAACCTTGCTCCGTTCGTTCCGTGATCCTGAACCGAATCTGACCGACGCCGCGATCTTGGTTACCGGCGCCACCGGTTCATTCGGACGCGCATTCATCTCGGCTGTCCTGGCACGCCATAAACCGCGCCGCCTAGTCGTCTTTTCGCGCGATGAATTCAAGCAATTCGAAATGGCCGCCGATTTTCCGGAGCAAAAACATCGTGCGATCCGCTTCTTTATCGGCGATGTGAGAGACCGTGATCGCCTCGAGATGGCGATGCGCGGTATCGACTACGTCATTCATGCGGCAGCGCTTAAGCAGGTCCCGACTGCCGAATACAATCCATTTGAATGCATCAACACCAACGTGTTGGGGGCGGAGAACGTCGTGCAGGCGGCCATTCGATGCAGTGTGAAGCGTGTTATCGCGTTGTCGACCGATAAGGCCGCAAATCCGGTAAATCTGTATGGTGCCAGCAAGTTGGCATCCGACAAGATTTTTGTCGCCGCCAATCATCTGAGCGGTCACGGCGGTACGCGCTTCAGTGTCGTGCGTTACGGCAACGTCTTTAATTCGCGCGGAAGTGTTGTTCCATTGTTCAACAAGCTCTTCGCTGAAAATGCGAAAGAAATCCCGATCACTGACGAACGTATGACGCGATTCTGGATTACGCTCGATCAAGGCGTCTCCTTCGTGCTGTCCTGTCTGGAAATGATGAAGGGCGGCGAGATCTTCATTCCCAAAATTCCAAGCATGAAGATCGTGGATTTGGCCTCCGCTCTGGCACCCGGCATTCCGCACAGCGTCATCGGCGTGCGCCCGGGCGAAAAGCTACACGAGATCATGATCACGAATGACGACGCGCGGACGACGATTGAGTACAATGATCGTTACGTGATTCTGCCGTCTTTTCAGGTTTGGGAGGATCCGGCCCCATTGCCGTCGACGGCGAAACCGGTCGCCGAGAATTTCAGTTACGCCAGCAATACGAATGGCGAATGGCTCGACAGCGAGTCTCTCCTTTCGATCTTCGGTAAATAGCGGACCTCACAGGTTTTGACTTCGGGCAATCCGATGCTGCCATACGGCCGCCAGATCATCGAAGACGATGATATCGATGCTGTCGCGCGCGTGTTGCGCGGCGATTATTTAACGACGGGCCCGGCGACCGAGGCGTTCGAAATGGCCTTCGCAGCCAAAACGGCCGCCAAATACGCTCTGACCTGTTCGAGCGGTACTGCCGCCTTGCATCTCGCCGCCATGGCGCTCGGTCTTGGGCCGGGCGATCGGGTCATCGTGCCGACGATTACATTTCTGGCGACGGCGAATGCCGCCCGTTATGTCGGCGCCGAGGTGACGTTCAGCGACGTGGATCCGGACAGCGGACTGATGCGCCCGCAGGATCTGGAAGAGGCCTTGACGCGCGCTGGCGCTCGCGCGAAGGCCGTTTTCCCCGTGCATCTTGCGGGCCAACCGGCTGATATGCGTGCCCTTTCGTCGATGGCGCGCGCGCATGGATTGGGCGTCGTCGAAGATGCGTGCCATGCGCTCGGCACGAGGTGGACGGCCGGAAACGAAACCGTCATCGCGGGTGATGCGCGATTTTCGGATATGGCGGTCTTCTCATTCCATCCGGTGAAGACAATCGCGATGGGCGAGGGTGGCGCAATCACGACGAATAATTCGGATCTCGCACGGCGAATCGGCGATTTGCGCAACCATGGCATGGTGCGTCGCGCGGAAGATTTTCAGAACGACGAGCTTGCTTATCAGACCGATGGCAGTGCCAACCCTTGGTATTACGAGATGCCTGAGCCAGGCTTCAACTATCGGTCAAGTGACATACATTGCGCGCTCGGTCTGTCTCAACTCGGTAAGCTCGATCGTTTTGTCGATGCGCGCCGAAATCTGGTTGCCGCCTATGATACCCGTCTGCAGTCGCTGTATCCAACCGTGTGTCCGCTTGGGCGTGTCGCGGGAGCGATGCCGGGTTGGCATCTCTATGTCGTTCTGATCGATTTCGTCGCTCGCGATCTAGATCGTGCCGAGGTGATACGCCGCTTGGCGGCCAATGGCATCGGAACGCAAGTTCATTATATTCCGGTCCACACCCAACCCTATTATCGGCGGCGCTACGAGACTCCAGTCCTGCCCGGCGCGACGGCCTATTACGCAAAGTGTCTCAGCTTGCCGTTGCACCCGAACATGGATGACGGCGATGTCGAGCGCGTTTGCGATGCGCTTCAGCAAGCATTGAACCTAGCCTAGGTATGAAGCTCGTAAAGCCATTGCAATCGGGCGAGCTTGTTCTCAAGACCTTGGGCGCCGCTCACGCCGATGGTCCCTACTTGGACTGGTTCATCGACCCCGAGGTCACGAAATTTCTCGAGCCGATCGCGGGCGCCATGACTGCAGAGCGCTTGCGCGCCTACATTCTCGACAACAACCAGGATCAAACGTCATTGCTTGCCGGGCTTTTTGTCGATGATGGTGGGCGCCACGTTGGGAATGTCCGGCTCTCCGGATTGGACCGTGCTTATTCTCGATGCAGTATCGGTATCGTGATCGGGGCGCGAGATTGTTGGGGACTGGGATTCGCGAGCACCGCAATCCGCGCCTTGACAGACGTCGCTCACGCCGATCTCGGCATCGATTATCTTTATGCGGGATGCCATGAATTAAACCATGGGTCCATCCACGCCTTTCTGAAGGCTGGCTATATAGATTTCTCCTCGGCATCAGATAAGATCAGGAATATCGCCGCGTTACAGGGCGCCCATATCGATCACATCAAGATGGTCCATTGCCTTGGATAACGGCGGGCCTGGCATGAGCGCGGCAGATTTAGACGGGGCGGCGTCTGAGACCGCCAAAGGGCGCTTGCATCTGACGACGGTTGCGGGGCCGTTCGATCCGGTGCGGGACATCGCAGTGAGTCCCTACTGTTTTCTGGGATGCGAAAGCGAACATCCCGGCTGGCGCAACTATACTTATTCCGAACCGTTTCGCGACGACGGCGACATGGAGCGTTCCTACGAGGCTATCATTTCGCTGTGCAATCACCGCATGCGGCGTTTGGCCGAAGATCTGAATACGCGCCATGATATGACCAAGTCCGTCGATTTCTGGCGTCTGATCGCGATGCCTTGGCTGATGGAGTTGGTTCAACGCATCTGGGTGCAATATGTCAGGTTGGAAGAAATCAAAGTGCGCGGCGGCGTCGTTGACCTGCAAGTTGATATCTGGCTCGATCCCGTCGACTGGAAATTTCGTGACATCGAACAATTCCAAGATGGCTTGCTTCGCGATCCCGATTTTAATTGGTGGCTCGATTCGCATATAGCTGCCGCAGTCGCACCATCCAGCTGGGCCCTTCGCGCGATCCACCGTGTATTTGAGCGGTCGCCTGCGCCGTCGCCGATCAAGCCGCATGAACGACGTGGGTGGCGCGGCGCGCTCCGGCGGATAAAAATGCGCTGGGGCATGACGGATATTTACGGCTCCAGATGGGCGACGATCTTTCTTGGCGTGTTGATTGCGATGTTGCCGCGCACCAAATCCCAGCACCGTATCCACCCTGACGAAGATGGTTTCCGGCCGGACTCATTTTTTCCGGCGCCATTCCTCGATCTGCTCGAAAAGATGATTGTCGCGACGTTGCCCGAGAGCTACGGCGCGCGTTTCAACGAATACGCCGTCTTTGCTGCGGGCCTTCCCGTCCGTCCCGGAAGACTCCGCCTCGGCGTGATCGATCTATGGAACGAGACGGAGAAGATTGCGGCCGCCTTTGCCCACGAGGGCGGCGAACGTTTGGTCATCCCGCAGCATGGCGGATTCTATGCCTTGTTGCGCTGGCATATCCATGCCCAGGAATTGGAATGCCGCAACGGAGCGATGTTTACGTGGGGTTGGAATCGTTATCGCACGGCAAATAAGCGTCTCATTCCTTTACCGGCGCCGCTGCCAAGCGGGCATGCCAACAGCCATCGTTTCCGGGATCGGCGTTTGATCCTGGTCGGCAGCGTCATTCGCTTTCGGATGATGCGGATCTCGGTTCGTCCAAATGGGGGCGCTTGGCTCGATTATTGTCGTCATGTCGTCAACTTCTTCGAAACCTTGACGCCGGCAGTTCGCGAGCAGGCATGGTTCCGGCCCTACATGAATACCGCCACAGATATCGTTCATGATTATGTGACTGGGCCGTTCCCCGAGCTGCATTTGCTGACCGGCAGTCTGCATGAGGCGATGATCCGTTGCCGCCTTCTCGTGACGACGGGGCCGGACACCACGATGCATTTGGCCCTGGCGGCCAATGTCCCCACGGTCGCGTACTGGGATCCGGACTTCAATAAATTGTCTGACGATGCGGCGCCTTATTTCGACCGGCTGAAGCAGGTCGGCATCTATTTCGACAGTGCGGAAGATGCAGCCCGCCATGTCAATGCGGTCTGGGATAACGTCGAAAACTGGTGGAGCGATCCCGAAACCCAGGCGGCGCGAAAATTCTGGGTCGACCATTATGCTAGATCCAGCCGATTTTGGTTGGGGCATTGGATCTTTGCGCTGTTTCGGCTAAGCCGCGAACAATGGCGATAAGCTTGGCCGACATTGAGGATTCTATGACATCCGAGACAGGCTTGCGGATGTACGGATGGGCGCGTGATCTGTTCCCGATCTGTCGCAGTATCACCGGGAATGGCGTACGCGAAACGCTGGCCTATCTGAAAAAAAATGTGCCCGAGATGGTGGTGCATGAAGTGCCGTCGGGCAGCAAAGCGTTCGATTGGACGATTCCGGACGAATGGAATATTCGCGACGCCTACATTCTCGATCCGTCGGGAGAACGCGTCGTCGATTTCCGCGCCAGCAACTTGCACGTCGTCGGCTATTCCGAGCCGATCGATCGCACCATGCCGCTAGACGAACTGCAGCAGCATCTCCATTCCTTGCCGGACCGGATCGATACGATCCCGTACGTCACCAGCTATTATCAGCGGGCATGGGGCTTCTGTCTGACTCACCGCGTCCGCCAAGCGTTGCGTCCGGGCGACTATCGCGTCGTGATCGACAGCACCTTATCGCCGGGATCGCTAAGCTACGGTGAGATCATTCTGCTGGGCCAAAGCGCAGAAGAAATCTTTCTATCGACCTACGTGTGTCATCCGTCTATGGCCAACAACGAATTGTCCGGGCCCGTCGTTGTCGCAGCGCTTGCGCAATGGTTGGCAGGATTGACGGACCGCAAATATACCTATCGTTTGATCTTCATTCCGGAGACGATAGGCTCGATCACCTATCTCAGCCGAAATCTCGACCATCTAAAGCGTCATATGGTCGCTGGCTTCAACGTTACCTGCATTGGCGATGATCGCACCTATTCCTATCTCGCCTCGCGTGCCGACAATACGGTTGCCGACCGCGTCGCCAAACACGTTCTTGTCCATTGGGCGCCCGGCTATCGGACTTACTCATTCCTACAACGTGGCAGCGATGAACGTCAGTATTGCGCGCCAGGGGTCGACCTTCCCGTTGCATCGATCATGCGCAGCCGCTACGGCGATTACCCGGAATATCACACCTCTGAAGATGACCTCAGTGTGATATCGCCGGAGGGCCTTTCGGGCGGGTACGAGGTCTTACGCCGATGTCTCCTGGGCTTGGAAGGGAATGAAACGTTGCGGCCTACGGTTTTGTGCGAGCCGCAGCTTGGCCGCCGTAACCTCATTTCGAATCTGGGTTATGGCCCGGCGCAAATGGGACAGTTTCGACGAAATCTTTCGAATCTGCTCGCCTATTGCGATGGCACGCGCGATTTGATCGAGGTTGCTGAATTGATCGGCGAGCCGGTTTGGACATTGTTCGAATCGGTCGCGATCTTAAAACGCGAAGGCCTTCTGCGGCTGTTATGAACGTCGTCTCAGCCGCAATAGCTAACCGCGTAATAGCTGGTCAGCGAACCGCCGAAACTCAGCTTGAAGTAACCGCGCTCTGGGCTATTGACGCCTTCAAGATCGATCTCGGCGACGCCGGCTTGGGCGAGCAATTGGAATGCGTCCCACAGGACCGCGGTGCCGGTGTGGTGCTGGGCAGCGACCGTTCGATCGTTGGCGCCAAACAGATAATATGCCCGCTTGCCATCGACGCCGAAGGCGGCAACGCTTCCGACGTTGCCCTGATTGTCTTCGGCAAAGAACATGCGAAGCTTGCCGGCATCCTCCAGTCCGCGGAGTGATGTCAGAATGGCATGCTGTTCATCCGCGGGCACCGTTAGATTCTGTTCGGCGAACGTCGCAAGATAGAGGTTCTTGAACAGATCGTGATCGATCTTGTCGCTCGTGATCACATTGCTGCGGCGTGCGTAGCGAATCTCCTGGCGCCGCGACTTGTTGCAGGCACGATAAACGGACGATTCGTCGAGTGGCGCATCGGGTGCCAATGGAGAGATCGCAAGCAGGCTGGTATAACGAGGCTGCACTTGGAACTTTGGGCCGTCGAATCCGTAATTGTGCCAGAGGAACGGGCGCAGATCCTCGAACGATGGCGCAGTCGTGAAGGCAAGCGAAGCATAGCGTTCAACTAAAGCCTCGACCATAAAGCTGACGATGCGGAATTGTTCGCTGCGGATCTGCGCGATGCCCTGCTTGATATCGAACGAACCGAAGATAATGCCGCCGTAGACCAGTAGGCCTGATCGATAGCAGGATTTTCCACCCTCGTTTTCCAACAATGCTATGCCGGCTTTGATATCGTTGCCCTTTAGGCAGTACCAGACGGCGACGGCATCGCCGAATACATTGAGTAAGGGTGTTTGCGAGAAAAGAGTGCCTTGGGGAGAGCGATCGACGAACGCGTCCCAAGCAGAATCAGGCGTGCCGCGTTCGAGACGATAGTCGGACAAGTCCATCATACGGCCACGATAGAAATGCTTGTCGTTGTCGGTGATGGTCAAGTCGGATCGGCCCTCTAATCTCCGAAGCGACAACAAACTACGGATACTATTTAGGAAAAGCAAAGGGAATGGCAATCAAGACCTCACGGGGAAAGTCGACCCGACCGCCCAAGCGGCGTCCAACTGCGGTTGCGCCCTCCTTCGACGAAACGTGGGAAACGCTCTATGCGCATGGGACACACCTCAACCGCTACCCGATCTCGCAAGTTGTATCTTTCATTTTCCGCCATCATCCGCGCAAAATCCCGCGCGCTAAGGTCCAGATCCTGGAAATCGGCAGCGGTGCGGGGAATAATCTGTGGTTCGCGGCGCGGGAGGGATTCAGCGTGACCGGGATCGATGCAAGCAAGAGCGCGACCGAGTATGCGCGTAAGCGGTTTGCTGAGGATAATCTCACAGGACGGCTCGATGTTGGAGACTTTACGAAGCTGCCCTATGCCGACTCGACGTTCGACCTCGCAATCAACCGGGCAGCCATGACACAGACCGGGTTGACGAATGGCCGGAAGGCAATCGACGAGTTACATCGCACGTTGAAGCGAGGAGGTCTCATCTACAGCGAGATCTATAGCGATCGCACGAGCGCCGGCGGGCGGCCCGGTCTGGACGGCGTCACGCTCGATGTCGAGGGACTCTTCGCGAAGGTCGGTCAGATCTGCTTCTACAGCCATCGGCAAGTGCTCGAACTATTCTCGATCGGCTGGGAAGTCATGACGCTGCAGCATATCGATGTAGCGATCATGGATCATCGCCCCTACGATCATTTGGGGCAGTGGAATCTCGTAGCGCGCAAGCTTTAAGATCGGTCCGCGAGTCCGAAACGTATGTCGAGGCATTTTGATTCGATCCTGATCGGCACTAGTCCGGTCTGCGTTCTTGAGGGATGCGCCCTCAAGGCCGCCGGCCATTCACCGTTGCTAATCGACCGCGCCGAAACCTTCGGCGGTGCGTGGGGCGGAGTTGATATCCCGCTTGTCGGTACCGTTGAATCCGGACCGCACTCGCTATCTTTTTCGCCGCCGACGCGCGAGTTCATCTGCCGAACACTCAATCTGGATCTGAAGCCAATGACGCCCGATCCGATTTTCGTCATGCCGCGGCGTGTTTTCGGTTCTTATCGCGCATCGTATCGGGCGCGTTGGCCGTATGCAGCGGGCCGCATCGAGGCGGAATTTCCGCGCTCAATTGCTGCATGGAGAAAGGTTATAAATCCTTACTATCATTTCATGCGCGACCTCGTGAATTCCGCCCCGCGATTTTCTAATGCGATCGAGAATGTGATCGGCGGAACACCTGTTTTGGCAAAGAGGCTGGAGGAGCTCGCGCACGCGTACCATCTCGACGTTGTTCTAGGGACCTCGGTAGATAGCGTCTCTATCGATACCAATGCCAAGCGCGTCACGGTGCAAACTCAAGACGGCGCCTTTACGGCAGACGAATTCGTAATGACGACGCGCACAGCGCTTGACCGGATCGAAGTAGATGGCGAGATGCATCAGGTTGATAGCAAGAGCGTTTCCCTCGTTCAATTGCTGCTGGTGCTGGATGATATGCCGACTCAGTCATTTTCCTTCGCGCAGTTCGTCGATTCCCCCAACGTCTGGTTGGCGAGCGATCTAACCTCATCTCTATCGGTCGACCTGCAAAGGAAGGGATATCGCGTAATAGGTATCGTGGTCACACATGAGATTACGCCCGGATACGACGCCGTCATGTGTATTTTTGAGGAACTATGCCAGCGCGGTTTAATCGACGCATCCGTGAAGCTGGCAGGTCATCGTTGGGTACCTTTCAACGGGCCTAATCGGGAGGCGACTGAGCTCGCGGAGATCGAAAACCGATTTCGTCCATTCGTTCGCACATTATGTTCGGATGCCCTCACACAATGTATAGAGGACAATGCGCAGCGTTGGGATGCGAGTTTATCTGTTGCACCGCCGGCGGAACGCACCGCGTAATGCAATCGCCGGCATCCACGGCCGCCAGGCTTGGGCTCGGCACCGTACAATTCGGCCTCGATTACGGTGTCTCGAACGCGCGCGGGCGTGTTCCGCCGAGCGACGTTGTTAAAGTTCTGCATACCGCAGCGGCGGCAGGTATCTCGGTCCTGGATACGGCTGGGCTCTATGGCGACAGTGAAATCGTTCTCGGAGAATGTATCGCGCCGAACGCCGGCTTCCGCATTGTAACCAAGACGCCGCCGGTGCCGGACGCCGTGGTGACGCGAGCGGACGTCAACGAATTCCGTACAATGTTCGCGCGCTCGCTTGAGCGGCTAAAACGTAAGTCGATCTATGGATTGCTGGTCCATCACGGACGCGACTTGTTAAAACCTGGTGCCGATGCGTTAATCGACGTTCTGCGCGAGTTGAAGGAGGCCGGTCTTGTCGAGCGGATCGGGGTTTCAATCTACACCGGCGCCGAGATTGACGGCATTCTGAAACGATTTACCCCCGATATCATCCAATTGCCGATCAATATCGTCGATCAAAGGTTGCTCGCTTCCGGCCACCTTGCCCATCTCGATACGTTGGGTGTCGAGGTGCATGCCCGCTCTCTGTTTCTGCAAGGTCTCTTGCTGACCGATCCTGGTACGCTTCCCGCATACTTTGCGCCCTATGCGGATGTGTTGCAGGACATCGCCGATAGGGCGCGGACTCATGAGTTTACGCCGTTGGAGGCTTGTTTATCTTTTGGGCTTGCCCGGCCCGAGATCGACGTTCTGCTGGTTGGGGTTACGCATTCTCGCGAACTCGACGATATTCTGGCGGCTATGCCGCGCGCAGCAGCTCGGCCGTTCGATACATCCGTCTTTTCCTTGTCCGATGAAAAACTTGTGGATCCATCCCAATGGCGTATTTGAGAAATCATCCCATCGAGCGTGCTAATTCCGAATCCCTACTCGCGCGCGCGCGCGCCGTCATACCGTCGGCGACGCAAACCTTCTCCAAGGGACCCAACCAGTGGGTAAGAGGCATCTCTCCTTATTTCCTCGATCGCGGCGAGGGCGCTTGGGTCTGGGATGCAGACGGCAATAAATTCCTCGACTACCTCATGGCGCTGGGGCCGATCGTTTTGGGTTACAACGATCCTGCGGTCACGGCGGCGGTTCGTGAGCGTTTGGAGAAGGGACCTGTATTCAGCCAGATGCACGCCCTTGAAGTCGAAGTCGCCGAAAAAATGGTTGAGCTTATTCCGTGCGCCGACATGGTTCGGTTCGGCAAGAACGGTTCGGATGCGACGGCGGCGGCTGTGAGGGCGGCGCGCGCCTTCACTAGACGCGAGCGGATTGCATGCTCTGGTTATCATGGCTGGCACGATTGGCACATCGGCACGACGACCCGCAACGCCGGCGTGCCCGTAGCGGTGCAGCGTCTGACGGACACGTTTCCTTACAACGATCTCGATGCTTTGGATGCCCTGTTCAAAAAGTATCCCGGCGAGATCGGCGGCGTGATCATGGAAGCAATCGGTATTGAGATGCCGAAGCCCGGATATCTCGAAGGGGTAAAGGAATTGTGCCATCGCAACGGCGCAATCTTGATTTTTGACGAAATCATCAATGGATTCCGAATCGCCTTCGGCGGAGCCCAGGAATATTTCGGCGTTACGCCGGATTTGGCTTGTTACGGCAAGGCGATGGCCAACGGCTTGCCCTTGTCCGCAACGGTCGGCAGGCGCGATGTGATGGAGGTCTTCGACGAGATCTTCTATTCGGGTACGTTCGGTGGCGATACTCTGTCACTCGCCGCATGCAAGGCGACGATCGGACGCATGCAGAACGATGACGTGCTCGGACATCTCGCCCGTTATGGCGCGAAACTGCGCAAAGGCATTGAGGCTCTGATCGAGCAGAACGACGTCGGCGACGCGCTAAAATTCGTGGGATTGGATGCGCGCGCGATCCTTGTGTTCCCACATGCCGATGAACTCCAGAATCGCGCTCGCCGCAGTTATTTCATGCAGGAATGCCATAAGCGCGGGCTGTTGTTCTTTGGTCCGCATCTGATCACGGCTGCGCACGGCGAGAAGGAGCTTGAATTTACCCTGGACGTCTACGGGGAGGTGATCCCGCTGTTCGCAAAAGCGTTGGTGGCGAACGATTTTCTCAAGCGTATGGAAGGCGAAATTGTAGAGCCGATTTTCCGCAAGCCATGATCGCTGACCGCATCTTATGTCGTGCCGATGCAGGCCGGGACATCGGGTTCGGTCATATTCTGCGGTGCGTGAATTTGCTTGAACAGATGAAAGCTGATGTTCAGCCGGTTTTGGCAATGCGTCGGGGCGACGGGTTCGACGCCGTTGCCGAAAGCCGGCGTAAGGCGGGCTGGGCCGTCGTGGCGCTTCCCGAGTATGCGGATATGTCCGCCGACGTGGATATGATACTGGAGGCTTGCGACGAGCACGATGTCCGGATTGTGCTGACCGACCTTTGCCATCGCAACATGCTGGCTGACGGCGACTGGCTCCCGGCCTATCACCGCCGGCTACGCCAAAGCGGACATCATCTCGTGATGAGTATCGAGGATTGCCGTTGTCGGGAACTGGCTAGCGATATCGCGGTCGTGCCATACGAATGCGGCCGGCCGGATTGGGTGGCGGATTTGAATTGTACGGTATTGGCAGGATTTTCCTACACCGTGTTATCGGCACCGGTTGCCGAGGCGGCGGCATCTCGTCACCGCGAAGTCCGCGATGTCGCGGATCGTGTTCTGGTCTGTATCGGCGGCGGCGACCCCTTGCAACTCTCGTTGCGCGTAACGCGAGCTCTTGCGGCCTTGGAAACCCGCCAGCCGCGCTTGCGCGTTCTCATCGGGCCGGGCGTCTCAGAAACGTCGCGCGCGGAGCTTAAGGCGATATGCAAAACCATGCATGATGCGTCGATTCACGATTTCGGAACTAGCTATATCGACCTTCTGTATTGGGCCGATGTCCTGGTGTGTGGTGAAGGACTCATGCGATTCGACGCGGCAGCAACTGGAATGCCGACGTTGGTCATTTCCCAGTTCGATCATGACAGTTCGCTTATCCGACATTATTTCTCGCTTGGAGTTGCTGATTTGATGGGCGCCGCCCAAAACCTGACGCAAGATCGCATCGGTGTGGATATTCTATCCCTCCTGAATGACCGTGATCGACGCACTCAGCAAAGCCATCGTGGCAAGGCCTTGATCGACGGTCTAGGTCCGAACCGGATCCAGGACGTGCTATCCGCACATGTTCTGGCCGGCGCGGTATGATCATGAATGCTTCCGATATTGCGCGCCGTGTCGCAGATCCGGCTCAACCCAGCTTCGTGATCGCTGAAATCGGCTCCAATCACAATTGCTCGCTCGATATTGCAAAGCAGATGATCGACGTAGCGGTTGACGCCGGTTGCGATGCCGCGAAGTTCCAGATATTCGACGCGGCCAAACTTGTCCCATTAGGCTCCTACGCCTATGGCGTTCTGCATCCGTTGGAGATGCCGCGCGACTGGGTGCCAATCTTGGTGGATTACTGCGATCGCGCGGGCATCGTGTTTTGTGCCTCACCGTTCGATCTCGAAGCGGTCGATCTTTTGGAGAGGCATGGTGGTGCTCCGCTGATCAAAATAGCGTCGCCTGAAATCCACGATCTTCCGTTGATTCGTCGCGCCGCTAAGCTCAATGTGCCGATGCTGATTTCAACCGGCATGGCGACTATGGACGATATCCGGATCGCGCTCGATTGCGTCGCGGAAACGAGCGGCGCGCCAGTCGCCGTGCTGCATTGCGTTTCATTGTATCCGGCCGCGCTGGAACATGTTCACCTCAGGATGATGACCGATATTGCAGCGCGCTTTTCTGTTCCCGTCGGTTTTTCGGATCATTCAATGAGCGCGATCTTGCCGTCAGCAGCGGTTGCTCTAGGTGCGCGCGTCATCGAAAAACACATCACACTTGATCGCGCAATGGACGGGCCAGATCACAATTTCGCACTGGAGCCGCACGATCTTAAGGCGATGGTTGCCGCGATCCGCGAAGTCGAGGCTGCCCTTGGCCGGACGGTCAAGGAACCGCTCTATGGCGTTGAGAAGATCGAGCTGAACAACAAGGCGATCATGAGCAAAACGGCGATCGCCGCCGGTACGGTGCTCGACGAAAGTATGCTGACGGTGAAGCGCATTCCAGGTGGCATCCGACCCGTCGACTTGGATCGGGTTTTAGGACGCACGATGAAGGTTGCGGTGCCGGCGGATCGCTTGATCACGTGGGATATGCTGTGACAGATCGCGAACGACTCGTTCAGGCGGCGCGGGCTTATTACGACGACGCCCTGCGAAAATTCGGCGACGACCCGCGTGGTGTCAATTGGCGCGACAAAGAGGCGCAATATCTGCGATTCGAGATCTTAACCGGCCTTGGCGACCTGAACGGTTATCGACTTCATGACGTCGGATGCGGGCTTGCCCACTTCCGCGATTTCCTCGCCGCAACGGCGCCCGGCTGCGTATACGTCGGCTCGGACATCTCGGCGCAGATGATTGCCGCCGCCCGTGCCCGCTCAGATGGTTCTGCGCAATTGTACGTCGCGGACATCTTGGCGAGCACGGAGCCTTGGATGGGGGCGGATTACGTCGTCAATTCTGGCGTTTTTACTGTGCGCGGATCGGCGAATCCGGAGGAATGGTGGGTATTTGTTCAGTCTTACATCCGTAGGATGTTTGACCTTGCCCGGGTAGGGATAGCCTTCAACATCATGACAAGCCACGTCGATTACCGCGATGACCATTTGTTTTATATGGATCCGGGCGAAGTATTGGGGTTTTGCGCCAAGGCGCTCAGCCGGAAAGTCGTCATCCGGCATGACTACCCACTTTGGGAATACATGGTGTACGTCTACAAATGAGCGCCAGAAAAATCGTCATCTTCGGCGATGGAGCGATTGCTGAGCTCGCTCATTATTATTTCACCGAGGATAGTGATTACGACGTTGTCGCCTTCTCTGTGGATGCCGACCGTCAGACGGCGGACTCCTTTCATGATCTTCCCGTCGCTCCGTTTGAAAACGTCGCCGATCGTTATCCATCGGATAATTTCGACTTCTTCATTGCGATTGGATACGGGCGCCTGAATCAACTTCGTCAGCAGAAATATGTTGCTGCCAAGGCAATGGGCTATCGGTGCGCCAGCTATGTGGCAAGCCGGGCGGCGGTCGCGCGGAATGTTCCGATCGGCGACAATTGCTTCATCCTTGAGAACCAAACCATTCAGCCGTTCTGCACTATCGGCAATAACGTCACGCTGTGGAGCGGAAACCACATCGGCCATCATTCGATCATTGGGGATCATAGTTTTTTCGCTTCACACATTGTCGTGTCGGGAAGCTGCCAATTTGGTGAGCGATGTTTCGTCGGCGTGAATGCGACGTTCCGTGATGGCTGTATCGTCGGCGACGACAGCTTTGTTGGTATGGCGGCTACAGTCAGCGCCGAGGTGCCTGCGGGCTCCGTCGTGTTGGGGAGCCCGAGCGAGATCCTGCTACCCGACGACCGGCGAGCGCGGGCCATCAAGCGATCCTATTTCAAGATCTAGGATGAGTATGCGCTGGCGCAAACGGGGCCTCATATTTGCACCGCAGAATCTCGTGGAGTGGGTGCGTACCCATGCATGGGTTCCGACGCCCGATCCGCTCGGCGATGGCTATGTGCGCATCTATTTCGCCGGACGCAACGCGGATAATCTCAGTCAGGTTGGCGCCTTCACGATCCATCTCGACGAACCGCACAAGATTCTCGACCTAAGCCCCGAGCCGCTTGTCGAGCTCGGCCCCCTCGGCGCCTTCGACGATAGCGCGATCCTGCCGGCGTGGATCGTGAATGATGGCGAATCAAAGCGTCTTTACTATGTTGCTTGGATGCAGGGCAAACGCGTGCCGTTCTATGCGTCGATTGGTTCGGCGATCAGCCATGACGACGGCAAGAGCTTCTCGAAGGTTTCGAAAGCTCCTATGTTGCCGCGCAGCGATATCGATCCCTTTTTCACGGCGGCACCCTGCGTGCATGTCGAAAACGGGCAGTGGCGTCTGTGGTACACGGCTAATACGCAATGGCGCCTCGTCGATGGTGCGCCTTTGCCCAAATATCATATCAAGTATGCCGAATCCGACGACGGCATCACCTGGCGGCGGGACGGAATAGTCGCGATCGACTTCAAAGACGACAGCGAATACGCAATCTCGCGCCCATGGGTTGTGCGCGAGGAGGGCATCTATCGCATGTGGTACTCGTATCGCGGAAAATCTTATCGCATCGGCTATGCGGAATCGGATGACGGTGTTGTGTGGTGCCGCATGGACGACAAGGCCGGCATCGATGTCTCGCCCAGTGGTGAAGATTCTGAAATGGTCGAATATGCCGCTGTAATACGTCACCAAGATCGGCGGTACATGTTCTATAACGGGAATAATTACGGCGCCGCCGGCATTTTCTTGGCGACTGAGGAATGACGATCGCCGCGATCATGCAGCCGACTTATCTGCCATGGATCGGCTATTTCGCGATGATCGATCGTGTCGACAGGTTCGTGTTCCTCGATTCAGTTCAGTTCGCACGCCGTTCCTGGCAGCAACGCAACCGCATCAAACTCGATGGCCGGGAGTATATGTTGACGGTGCCCGTACTGACGAAGGGGCGCCGCGAGCAAGCGATCATGGATGTGGAAATCGATCCGGCGAGTGCGTACGCGCGCCAGCATATTGCAACAATCCGCCAGGCCTATGCGAAGGCGCCATTCTTTCCAGATTATGCCGATGATCTCTTCGCAATTTTAGCTGACGGACACAGAGGGCTTTCGGAGTTGAATGTCGCGCTGATCTCATGGCTCATGTCGGTATTCGGCATATCGACATCGGTCGTATCGAGTTCGTCCTTCGAAGCCGAAGGGCACAAGGCCGATCTGTTGGCTGACTTGTGCCGCGATATCGGTGCCGATACTTATCTATCCGCGCCCGGTTCTGCCGATTATATCGAAGAATCTGATGCGTTTGCCGTTCGCGACATTGCCGTGTGGTTCCACGCATACGAGCATCCTGTATATCCGCAGGGCCCTGATCCATTTCTGCCTTACATGAGCGCGATCGATTTGCTGTTTCAAGCCGGTCCGCGAAGTCTTTCCATCCTCCGTTCAGGTGTCCATGTCTAACAAAAAAAATCTGTCCGTCCTCGCAATCATCCCAGCACGCGGCGGTTCGAAACGCTTGGCGAACAAGAATATCCGGGATTTTTGCGGGCGGCCGATGATTTCTTATTCGTTGGAGGCAGCAGGGGCATCTCGCGCGTTCGACGAGATACACGTCTCGACGGAAAGCGAAGCCATTCGCGATATCGTCATGGGCTTGGGCTATACCGTGCCGTTCCTTCGCCCTGCCGAATTGGCCGACGATCATACTCCGCTCATTCCCGTTCTTCGTTGGGTACTGCAGGAGTATGGCCGCCGCGGCCGCATTTTCGACGCCGTGTGCCTGATGATGCCGTGCGCCCCGCTGCTCACGGTGGAAGATATCATCGGTGGCCTGGAGATCTTGAAAAACGGTCGTAACGAGACTCCCGTGCTTAGTGTCGCGCCATATCCCGCTCCTGTGGAATGGGCCTACAGCCGGGGAGAAAACGGCGTTCTGAGTGCCCGCGAGCCTGGCATGTTTGCGGTCCGCTCCCAGGATCTCGGCAAGTTTTATTACGATACGGGCGGGTTCGCTTTTTTCCCCGCCGCCAAGCTGCTGGATGAAGCCTACGTCGGCGGGACCGACATGTTATCGGTCGTGCTTCCTTCGTTTAGGGCCATCGACATCGACGATGCCGATGATTTCGAGCGCGCGGAGATCATGTACTTGGGCCTCCAGGAATTCGAAAACAGGAAGAACCGAATCTGATGTGGACGACCGCGCGGAAAATCGTTGGCTTCCTGGATCGGCGATCGCGCCTGCCATTGCTTTTATTGTTGGTGCCGATGCTGGCGACGGCGGTGCTGGAAATGCTCAGCATTGGCCTCATTTTGCCGCTGATGAATGTCCTTACGACGCGCGATGGTTCAGGGACGCTCATCCGCTATCTTGACCCGTTCCTACCCGATGCGACGTCACTCGAACTGCTGACCTGGATCGCGGTCATATTCGGCGCGGTGTTTGTGATCAAGAATATCGTGCTGTTCGTAATAACCTACCTGATCAATATGGTCATTGGGCGCAAATTGGCTAAGTTTGCTCAGCACATGTTCGATCTTTATTTGCATCGTCCTTTTATGTTTCATCTGCAGCGGCACAGCTCGGAGACGATGCGCAATCTGAACCAAAGCATAAGCTATGCGTTCGATGGATTGCGACTCTTGATGATGATCGTTCTTGAAACCATTCTCATCACGGCCACGTTGCTGCTTCTGTTGTTTGTCGAACCGACGATGACGATTCTCGCCGGAGCGCTCCTTGCTCTGTTCGGTATGGCATTCCATCGGATTTCGTCGCCGGTCTTCCAAGAATGGGGGGCCCGGGGTCACGCAATAGAGCGTGTTATCATTAAGTCAATCGGTCAGGCATTGACCAGTATCCGCGATGTCAAGTTGCTCAATTGTTATGACTTCCTCAAAGAATCGTTTGCCAAGCTGACCGACGATCTCGTGCATTACAAAATAAATGGAGACATGGCGCGTCATATCCCGCGTCTGGTGATCGAATCGTTGATCATCGTCGGGTTTGTCGCGGTCATACTCTATCTATCCCATGGGGCCGGCCGTATCGAGGACACCCTGGCAACGCTTAGCCTATTCGGCATGGCGTCGCTTCGGCTCATGCCATCCGCCAACCGCCTTCTGACATCGATCTCTGAATTGAAACTACGAACCGCGGCGGTTGACGATCTCTACCGTGACTTCATGGACGGCGAACGCGACTATCAGGCAAGCGGCACCGGCATCGGCGGTGATATCCCGTACGAGCGCGATCTGCGACTCGAGAACGTGACCTTTTCCTATTCGCCGTCGGGACCACAGATTTTGAGTGGGATATCCGTTTCGATTCACAAGGGCCAATCGATCGGTTTCGTTGGCCCGTCAGGCGCAGGAAAGACGACGCTCCTCAATATTGTCCTTGGACTGTTGGCGCCCGAAAGTGGCCGGATATTAGTTGACGGTCACGATATTAACGGCAATGTCGAAGGATGGCAGAAACACATCGGATTCGTTCCGCAGCATCTGTTTTTGATCGACGATACGCTGCGACGGAATGTCGCCTTCGGCTTACGTGACGAAGAAATCGACGATGCACGTATTGCTTATGTACTGGATCTTGCCCGTTTGAACGACGTCGTTGCCAAGCTACCTAACGGGCTCGAAAGTAAGCTAGGCGAATTCGGTTCGCGTCTCTCCGGGGGGCAGCAGCAACGCATTGCGATCGCGCGAGCGCTCTATCGCGATCCGGACGTCCTCGTTTTCGACGAAGCGACGGCGGCGCTTGACAACGAAACCGAATTTGAAATCAACCAAGCAATTACGGCTTTGGCAGGGAAGAAGACCATCCTGATCATTGCGCATCGCTTAAGCACCGTGCGCAAATGCGATCGGATTGTGCTCATGAAGCAAGGACGCGTCGCCGAAATCGGGACGTTCGATGAATTGAGCGCGACCAATCAAGATTTCCGCCGACTTGTGGATTTGAGTGCGTTGGCGGCTCAGGATTGAGAACTTTCCGCCTTTATTCGTTGAACGAGGTGACGATCGTACGCTTTGCGATTGACTGCCTGTTGCGGCGCGATGTTGTCATCGTTTCTCTGAGACCGATTTTTGTGCGCTCTTGGCGCCTGCTTGAGCGCCTCTCGATTTGGGCGCGATCGAGTGGCCGGGCATGCAACGTTGTCGAGATGGCACCGGAGCTCGCACCTTACGTGAAATGGTCGCGCCAGCTATATTTTTGCGAAGCTTTTTCACGTATCGAACCTTGGCAAGAGCGTAAATATGGTTTCGGCGATGTGAAAATCTACGACTCGTTGCTTCACCACGCCTTTAAGGCCGTTACCTGTAATTTCACCTATGACCAGGTGTTCGACATATATGCTATCGATGCACTCGCGCACGTATTTCCTGGCGATAGATTGGATCCGGTTGGAATTCCCAGCGATACGATCGACATGTATCGGGGTAGCTTCGCGGAGCGCGCAATTTCGGCGCGACCAGCTTATCGTCTCCAGCGTGCTTTATCTAATCTGTTAATCGCGGGCGGTGCGCTCGCGTGGTCGTGGCTGGAGATTGTCAAGCGAATCCGCCCCTTGCGATCAGGCCGCAGTATCTTTTGTATGTTAGATGCGCTCGGCAATAAGGTTGAGCATAACGTGCTGGAAGAGCTGCACGACGGTGGATCTGTCGTAATTTTGGATCGTAGAACACCCGGCGCGGCCGGAGAATGGAACGTCGATGCCTATGAACGTTGCCGATGGGGCGAGGGATATTTCGGTATAGTCGATGGATTCGTGATCCTGGGTGAGTCGGCGCGAGATATCTTTCGCTTATGGCGATGTCACCGCACGATATCTCTCGCACACTTTATCGCAATCATAATGTTGCCTTTGAAGCGCGCAAAATGGCGGGCGCTTTTCACTCAATATCGTACGAAGCATTATCTGGGACGGGACGAATACAACCCGGATCATATCTTGCGTCGTAGTGAACTTCATCGAATTGGAGGAGTCTCTCATGGATGGAGCGGTGGGATCTACACCGCTTACGCTCGGATTGCTCCCAATGCGCGCTATATCAGTTTTGATCACTATTATTGTATCGGAACGGGGCTTTTTGAGACTTTTCGATCGCGCTGGCCGAATGACATGGCCGCTCATTCTGTGGGATCCTTTGGCTTTCCCCGGGATATGATCAACGCCGGGTGGCCACGTGGAGATGTTGTTCTAGTTGCTATGCGGATCGCTTTCGGCGAACCCGAATACCATCGTATGGTTCATATGCTATCGCGTGCTTTCCCGGATCGATCCATCGTGGTGCAAATCAAATCTGTCGAATTTTTGGCTAAAGGCGACCGCGTAGCCATCGTGGAAGCCTTGACCGTTGCATGCCCCAACGTCGTCAGCACCGATCGGTCGATTTATGACCTAATGTCTCTGGCTGCCTGTATGGTTAGCGATATCTCAACGATCGTCTCGGAAGGCATACATCTCGGAATACCGACCTACGTGGCGGATTTAGTTGACCAGGATTACTGTGTTTATCGTGAGTTCCCGGGTTTGTGTATCCGTAGCGCTGAAGCGCTTGTTGCTGCCGTTGGATCCGTTCTAAACGATCCCACGTCCTATCCGTTCGACGATTTCCGCCGTCGGATGAATTTGGACATATCCGTCGGATATGATGTTGTCCGTCGCCAGATGGGCCTGTCGCCTGTCGGACAGCCGAAAACCGCCCAAACTTGCTGAATTTAGAGTACACTATTATGGTGTTTCTATGCGCTTATCGCAGAAACCAACGCCGGTAAAGGATGTCATGACCCCGCCTATTAAGGACAAGTCCGAATTTCGGGTGCTGATCGTTTACCCAAATTTGTACATGATGCTGGTGCCCTCATTGGCGGTGGCAATTTTCACTCGTTTGCTTAAAAGCGAGGGTTTCCAGGTCGAGCTTTTCGAAACCACTCGCTACGAAGATTGGGAGACGGCCAGTCCGGCTAATCGCGTCAAATATATGCAGGCGCGAAAATTTGACTATGAGAAGGACTTGGGGATCACAAGTCGCCGAGGCGACATGTTTGCCGATTTCCGCCGTCGGGTTCTCGAATACAAGCCGGATGTCTTGATCGTTTCGGCCGTAGAAGATGTGTTTCTGCAATCGGTGAAATTGCTGGAAGCGATCGAGGATCTGAATATTCCGCACCTCATGGGTGGGGTTTTCCCAACCGCCGCCGGCGACAGATGCCTCGAATTCCCCGTCGTGCAACGTGTTGCCCGCGGCGAAGGAGAGGCCATTATCGCCGAGTTCTGTGAGCGGGTGCGGACGCACGGCGATCTTGACGATATTCCTGGCGTATGGAGCCGGGAGGGTGTTGGGAAAGTACGAAAAAATCCTAGTCCACCTCTCGTCAATATCAATCTAATGCGGCCGGACTTTTCGCTATTCGAAAGCGAGCGGTTCTATCGTCCGATGGGTGGGCGTGTTTTCAAAACGGTACCGGTTGAAACCTATCGCGGTTGTCCTTATGCGTGCACCTTCTGCAATTCTCCGATGCAACGCAGTGTGGCCAAGGACGAAGGCGTCGGCAACTTTCTTCGCCGCAAGACTATTGCGAATCTGCGCGATGAACTTGCCGAAATACGCGATACTGTGAATCCTGAGTTTATCTATTTTGTCGACGACAGTTTCCTTGCTCGTCCGAAGCAAGAAATTTTCGACTTCTGCGATATGTATGAAGAATTCAAGCTGCCATTTTGGTTCAATACGAGGCCTGAGAATTGCGAAGCCGACACCATGAAGCGGCTCAAGGAAGTTGGATGCTATCGTATTTCATTCGGGGTCGAATGTGGAAATGAGGAATATCGTCGAAAGGTTCTTCTGCGCTACGTGTCTAATGAAAGTGTGATCAACAGCTTCCATACGATCGCGGATAGCGGGATTCCGTTTAGCGTGAACCTGATTATAGGATTTCCGGGCGAAACCCGCGAACTTGTTATGGATACTGTGGAATTGGTTCGCTCGTTCGCTGGCTACGATACGCTGACTGTGAGTATTTTCACGCCGTATCATGGGACAAATCTTCGTGCAGCCGCCGTCCGCAACGGCTGGTTGGATCCCGCGACAATCACGAAGCACACGACATCCAAATCGCTGCTCAACATGCCGAAGCCCTATCTCTCAAGCGACGATATTGATGGGCTTGTGAAGGTGCTGCCGCTATATTGCTATTTCCCGAAGAGCGATTGGAGCGCGTTGCGGCAAGCCGAAGAATCTGGCGAGAAAGCCGAAGAGATATTGGCCTATTACCAGGATGTTTATCGACGGGACTTCTTGCGTGAAAATCAAGACGCGGCCAAAGTTTTGGTGGAAAGCGCGACCGGATGTAGGACCAATCCGAAGGATGCGTTCTATTTTAGCCCAAAGCGCTTGAGCGAAGTCGAAATAAGAATGCTTAGTGTGCAGGCCTCGTAAACTGGTTTTTCGATCATGAAGGAAAGCGATATCCGCCCTGCGGAATTGCTGCGCGAATATCTCCGGATAAGTGCGAGCGACGCGGAGGTCTTTTTTCCGGCTTCTCAGCCTGAGACCCGGGTATTGCGCGCCTGTCCTGCATGTGGGGCGCGGGCCCACCGAATCGCATTCCACAAGAATGGGTTTCCCCTGGCGGTTTGTACCGTTTGCGACACGCTTTACGTGACGCCGGCTCCAAGTCCGGACAGGCTTGCTGATTTCTATAGCGATAGTCCTTCGCAACGTTATTGGGTCAATACGTTCTTTCCGGCGGTCGAAGACGCTCGCCGCGAGCGGATTTTCCGTCCGCGCGTTAAGAGCGTGCTGGATATTCTGCAAAAAATGAAGATCACCGCGAACCGCGTTGTGGATGTCGGTGCCGGTACCGGAACGTTCCTCCAAGAGATGCGCAATCTCGGATTTAAAGGAACATTGACTGCGGTCGAGGCGAACAAAGATTTGGCGCGCCTCTGTGGGGAGCGAGGCTTCGAGACATTTTCAGGCATGTCGTCTGCGGCCGTTCTGGATCCGGCATGGCAGGGCAAGGCGGATCTCGCCGTGTCGTTTGAAGTCTTCGAACATGTCGTGTCGCCCGAAGATTTCCTGCGCGAACTTTCGGTATTGGTTCGCCCAGGCGGTTTGATCATGTTTACCGGCGTTTCAGGGGATGGGTTTGACCTTCGCGTGCTGGGCCCGCGCGCAACTGCGATTAGTCCTCCTCACCATTTGAATTTTCCCGGCCGACGCGGAATGCAGGCATTGTTGGGGAGGCTGGGGCTTAAAGAGGTTCTGTTTCTGACTCCTGGCGTGCTCGATGTAGATATCGTACGTAACGCCCTTAAAGATGACCCGGCGGCGATCTCAGACGCATTCGTGCGACACCTGATCGTTGATTGCGATGAAGTGCAGCAAAATGCGTTTCAAACCTTCCTCACTGAGAATGGCCTTTCGTCCCACTTGCTGGCCGTCGTTCAGCGCCCCGAATAACTCAAGAATATCCGATGCCCGATCCGACAAGATCCTCTTTAAAGACGAAGTTGCGCGCCGGTTCGCTGACGATCGGCTCCTGGATCACGCTGGCTTCGCCCGAGACAGCGGAGATTATGGCGCGTGCCGGATTCGATTGGCTGGTGATCGACATGGAACACAGCGTGATCGATGTGGCGGCCGCGCAGGCGATTTTGCAGGCGACCGATATCCATAAGGTTCCGACCATCGTCCGTCTCACGTCCAACAATCGTGACCTGATCAAGCGTGTCATGGATGCGGGCGCATGTGGTGTGATGGCGCCATCGATCAACACCGTGGACGATGCGAA
This sequence comes from Caenispirillum bisanense, assembly GCA_945877815.1. Classification (GTDB taxonomy): domain Bacteria; phylum Pseudomonadota; class Alphaproteobacteria; order Rhodospirillales; family UBA2165; genus CANIGJ01. The sequence continues at coordinate 44,359 of CAMDWJ010000004.1, read as the reverse complement.
GAAATTGATCGATTCCGTATATTATCCGCCGATCGGCGCCCGCGGTGTCGGTTTGGCGCGCGCCCAGGGATATGGCGCTGATTTTGCCGGTTATCGCGCCTGGCTCGAAAGCGAAGCAGTGGTGATCGCGATGATAGAGAATATCCGCGCCGTCGAACAAGCCGAGGCGATCCTATCGCTCGATCAAATCGATGGGTACATGATCGGTCCTTACGACCTGTCTTCGTCGATGGGCAAGCCTGGAGAATTCGATGATCCTGGTGTCTCCCAGGCAATCGATGCGATCCGCAAGGCTGGCGAAAAGACGGGAAAGCCGGGTGGAATCCATGTCGTCGATCCGGTCCTTGGCGATCTACGTCGCCGCATCGCAGAAGGATTCAAATTCATAGGATACGGTATGGATATTCGGTATCTCGACTATACCTGCCGCGATCATCTTAGTCAGATCCGATCCGCATGACGATTGCCATTATCCCGGCGAGGATGGGATCGTCGCGTTTCCCAGGCAAGCCATTGGCGCCCATCTTAAATGTTCCAATGATCGGGCACTGCTATTTCCGGACCGCCATGAGCACGCGAATCGATGCCACTTATATTGCGACCTGTGATGAGGTGATTGCGCGATATGCAGCACGTATCGGAGCCCCCTGCATCATGACATCGGATGCCCATGAACGTGCCTCCGACCGCATCGCGGAAGCAATGGAAGAGGTCGAGCGATCAAGCGGCAAGCGTCATGACATCGTGGTGATGGTGCAGGGCGACGAGCCCATGGTTCGTCCGGAAATGCTCGACGTTGCTGTCGATGGTCTCGTCGCAGCACACGACGCCAATGTGGTGAATCTGATGGCGTCGATTGACGACCTTGACGATTTTGAGGATCCGAACGAAGTCAAAGTCGTCGTTTCGCCGGATAATTATGCGATCTATTTTTCGCGCGAACCGATTCCGTCGCGTCGTAAAGGCATTCTCGATGGGCCGAGATTGAAGCAGGTTTGCATCATTCCGTTTCGGCGCGATTTCCTGCTCGAATACAATGCGACGCCGCAGACGCCGTTGGAGCAGATTGAATCGGTCGACATGATGCGAATCATCGAAACGGGTGGGCGCGTTAAAATGGTCATGTCGCCATCGACGACCTATTCCGTAGACACGCCGGAAGACCTAGCTTATGTCGAGATGATGATGAAGGGCGACGACCTTCTCTCAAAATATGGCAGCCAAGCCGTCCTCTAGACTTCCCAGTACATGGAGCCATTTTTATGAGTCTATCCCTAAAGCATCGCGTATTCCGGGCCGGCATCGGCGCCATAGAATGGGGTTTGGAAATAATATCCCGCGACGCGTGGCTTAAAACTGCCGTTGTGGCGATGGAATCGATGGATTTAACACGCGAGGTGGCGACTCCGCGTGGACCGATCAAATTCTGGTGCGATTCGGAAACTGCGCGTATTCGCGCACGCGGTATGCTGATCCGCGAACCTGAAACGCTGCGTTGGATCGAAGAGATGACGTCGAACGACATCTTGCTCGACATCGGCTGTAATGTCGGGGTTTTTACGCTCTACGCTGCGGTCGCATCCAAGGCGCGCGTGATCGCACTGGATCCGTTGCCGTTCAACATTTCGGGGCTGGCTCGCAACGCCCGCCTCAATCAAGCAACCGACCGAATCTCGGCCTTCTGCGTGGCGATGACGGATCGTACGCGAATTTCGGATCTACATATGATTCCGGACGCATCAATGACGGGTGGCGCCGGCAGTTCGTTCGGTCAACCGGTCGACAATTACGGTATCGAGTACGAACCCGAATATCGATTGGCGACAATGGGATTTTCGTTGGATGATTTCTTCAGCATTTTCCAATTGCCGATGCCGACGCATTTGAAAATGGATATCGACGGCCCTCCGCAGTTTGTTCTGTCGGGCGGCGAAAGGGTATTGTCTTCTCCGACTTTGCGGCATGCCATGTGCGAGATCACGCCCGGCAAGGACTCCTTCGCGAACTTCGTCAAGGATATGAAACGTTTCGGCTTTCGTCATGATCGGACGGTCGCTGCCTCGCCCAACCAAGGCACGGACGTAGAGCGTTTTTCGACGAATAACTTCTTCGTTAAAAGCTGATTTCAGGGAGCTGGGCTTGGGACGGATTGTCGTCATTGGTGGCAGTGGATTCTTGGGAAGTTACGTCTGCGACGAACTCGCACGGCGTGGTCATCACGTTGTCGTCGCGGATAAGGTAAGATCGATCCATGGCCCATCGCATTTGAAATTTGCTCAATGTGATATTTTGCAGCAGGATAGCCTTGATCCAATCATCGATGGCGCATCGGCAGTCTACAATTTCGCCGGCCAGGCCGACCTCGATGATAGCGTCGGGCGACGACGTGAAACGATTGAACTCAATATCCTCGGCAATCTCAATGTTTTGGAAGCTTGTGTAAAAGCCAAGGTCAGCCGCTTTATTTTCGCGTCGAGCGCATATGCGATCTCCAACAAAGGCGGCTTCTACGGAATTTCGAAGCAGGCATCCGAAAGGATCGTGCGCGAATATGCGGATCGGTTCGGTCTCGAATTCACAATCATCCGCTACGGCTCACTCTACGGGAGTCGCGCGGACAGCCGCAATGGAATCCATCGTCTGCTTCATCAGGCTATGACGACCGGAAAAATTGTGCATAAGGGCGATGGTGAAGAAATTCGCGAATACATCCATGCGGTGGATGCCGCCCGTCTCTCGGTCGACATCATGGAAAACGCCGTTTATGCAAATGGCCATGTCGTGCTGACCGGTGTCGAGCGGCTGAAGCATAAAGATATTCTGCAGATGATCTCCGAAATCACCAACGGGAAGCTGGAAATCATCTACACGAACGAAGAACGCGAAGGGCATTACAAGATCACGCCCTATTCGCTTCAGCCGGAACTCGGCACGAAGTTGATCGCTAACCCGTTCATCGATCTCGGGCAAGGGCTCATGGATTGCATGATTCATATCCTGCGCGACATTGAAAAGGACGGTTCGTCGACGTGAGGCTTGCCGTTTCAAACATTGCTCTGCCGCCATTCGGCGGCGCCGCTGAATTCGAGAAGTTGGCGGCATTCGGCATCGATGGGCTGGAGATCGCGCCGAGCCGCCGGTGGGAGGATACGTGGCATGGTCTTTCCGCTGGCGATGTCGAAGCGCTGCGCTCGGAGGCGGAAGAATGCGGTCTTACCATCGTTGGTTTGCATTCGCTGTTCTTCGATCATCCCGATCTCGGGCTATTCCGCGATCGTACGACGAGAGCTGCCAGCCTCGATTTTCTGACGCATCTATCAGGTGTGTGCCGCGATCTCGGGGGACATACATTGATTTGGGGTGGCGGGCGGCGGCGCGGACAGATGCCGCTAGACCAGGCACGCGATGAAGCTCGCTCCTTCATCACCGAATTATGCCGCCGGATCGAGGATCACGGTACCTGCATTTGCTTCGAGCCGCTCGGTCCCAACGATAGCGATTTCATTAATTCGACATATGACGCGCTGGCCCTTGCGCAAGACATTGACCATAGGGCGTTCGCCGTACAGCTCGATGCCAAAGCATTGGTAGACAATGGAGAGGCGCGCCGTGGAACTTTCGACGACGTCGCCGCCCGTCTCGTTCATTTTCATGCCAACGAGCCAGGCCTCGGCGTTTTGGGAACGAGCGGCACGGTCGATCACGCTGCATTTGGCGATTGGCTGCGCAATCTCGACTACAGCGGCTTCGTTTCCCTGGAACAACGCCAGCTCAACGACGCGGCGCCTTTTGACGACATCGAACGCAGTCTCATGCTTATGAAACGTTGCTACGGCTGATTGCCCATCATGGATCCCTTGAATCTGCCGGCCGACCACGCGGAATTCATGCCTTACTTAAATGCGATCGACGGCATTTTGACGTGGCTTCATAACGATAAGCGATCAACGGGCAAATTCGGCACCCTGGTCGATTACGGTTGTGGATCGGGGCCTTGGTCCCTGGTGGGCGGTAGGATATACGACGACGTTGTCGGCATTGATGTGCTTGAGCATCAGCTTGCGCACGGCCGAGATATGGCCGCATCGAACGGTCTCGCCAACGTTCACTTTCTCAACTTGCTGACCGAGGCGGAAACCGCGATCGGGAAAATCGACGCGATGATCGCTATCGGATTCATGCCGGTTGCACGCGGGGACCACGTCCACCAGATGTTCGATTTTGCGCAGCGTCATCTGGTTCCAGGCGGCCGGTTCCTGATCCTCGCCTATCGGCCAGTGGTCTTCTTCGATCAGATCATGAGTCTTGAGCATTTCTCTTATGTTCCTTTTGGGCAGGCGTTGTGGCGTTACGCTGCGACAGCACGTTCGGCTCTCGAAACGATTTACGCGCCGAGGATCGACAATACGCCTCGTGCGCGTGCCTATCAGGCCCCGCGAGGTATGATCGAGCTTGGTGTCGAACGCGGAATGCGTTTGGCTGGCGGGCCCGATGAACTCGCGAAGTTGGATTTCTTCCAAGCAATCGATTCCTTGTTCAGCGGTACGGCTTATCGTCGGCGCGTGCGCTGGGCAAACTGGTATCTGTTCGAGGCACGGTAGTCCGGACACCGTGAGTATTATCCTATGTACAAACGGCGATGCCGTGGCAACGGCATGGACCGGTGTATGGATTGCCGTGACTGGCACCCAATCAAAACTGCCCGAAGCGAATCGGCTTACCGACGGTGGGCGTGTGCTTGAACGTGCATTCGATGCTTGTCGTGATATGTGGTGGGCTTTGTCGGCCGAGTTGGCCAGGGGAAAAGGCGGTTATTTATCCCACGCTGCGACCTGCGCCCCATATGCTTCGGATTTCGGCTTGATGCTCGCTTGGCGTCGGGTTGTCGCAGATCTGACGGCCGGGCCTGAAACTGTACTTGTCCTGTGCGACGATCCTTGGGTGTTTCGCGCGTTGTCCTGCTTGCCGAATGTATTGGCACGTAAGGCACCTCGACGATGGCTTCCCACTCTGGCGATTTGGCTACGGGGCTGGCTGGCAGGCTTGCGTGTCGGTCTGCGCGTCGTGACGGCGTCTTTACGGCATCGGTCAATTCGCATGACTGAATCGGGCACGGTCTCGCTGATCGTCTACGGCCATCCCGACAGCAACCCGGATCACGATGCTTATTTTGGAAAACTCCTCACGCAGATTCCGGGGCTCAAACGAATAGTCCACACGGACGATTTTAGAGCGGTGGAGCGACTCGCCAAGGATGGCCGGACCGAAAGTTTCCATGCTTACGGCAATCTGCTTTATGCGCTGTTCGTGATCCCATTTATGAAATGGCGTTCGTGCTCCGTGCATCAAGACAAATCGATCGATTGGCTGATCATGCGAGCGTTAATCCGTGAAGCCGGCGGCGGCGCGGCCGCTATGAGTGCCTGGCAGATCCATTGCCAGGAGCGTTGGCTGAAGTTCCGGCGCCCACATTGCATCGCCTGGCCTTGGGAAAATCATCCGTGGGAACGCGCGCTGGTGCGCGCCGCGCGCCGTTTAGGTGTCTCGACCGTCGGATATCAGCATACCGATGCTGGGCCGCATCAATTTAATATGTCGCCCCGGGCGACGCCGAATGGTGTTGCCGATCTGCCGGACCATCTTCTGTTGAATGGGCCGGCATATCGGTCTCAGTTTATCGATTGGGGTATACCGCCCGATCGTATGGCTGTTGCTGGTGCGTTCCGATTGCCGGCGGCACCGGTTTGCCGATACGGCGCTAACGGGCCCGTCTTTGTTGCATTATCGTCCAGTCCGGATGTATCACGCGAAATGATGGCGGCCGTATACGATACCGAAGGAGCGAGCCGGAAATTTCTGGTGAAGTCCCATCCGATGTATCCGTTCCAGATTGTGGAATCCTCGTCGGTGATAAGCACCAAGACCCGCTTCGCCGATACTGTGGGTGTTTCGGCGCTATTCTACGGGACCGGGACATCGGGAATCGAAGGGATGCTGGCGGGTGTACCGACTTATCGGCTACTACCATCGGATCGAGTTGGTATCGAGACCATGCCTGACGGATTGCGCGCGCGGACCGTGACCCGACAGGGGCTGCGCGCCGCGCTCGACGAGGCGGTAGAACCGCCGAAGATCGACGTTTCGAAATTCTTCACTCCCGTTGATATAGAAGTATGGCGGAGGCATTTGTCGGCATCATGACCACGGATCGTTCCTTGTCGCCGCGTCCGCGCGCCATTCTTCAGTCGTCGGAACTGCATCGGCCAGATCCCTATAGGGATCATTTGCGTGAAGACGGCGTCTTGTGGCTCGATCGCGGCGAATGTATCGACCCCGAATTCACCGCGCTGGCGGGCCACATACTTCGTGAGGCTCCGGATCACACTCTGTTCGCCTATCCGACGCCGGGTCCGCTTTATCGCCGGCTCGCAAGCTACCTCGAGGTCGATGAGAATACGCTATGCCTGACACAGGGCACCGACGGTGCGATTGGAACCGTGTTTCAGACGTTCACGCAGCCGGGCGACATCGCGTTGACGACGGACCCCACCTACCAGATGTACGACGTCTATGCACGAATGAATGGCGTCAAGGTCGTGACCGTACCGTATCGGCTGGAGAACGGCGTGCCGCGGATCGACGGCGCTGAGATCGTGGATGCCATTCGCAAGCACCGGCCCAAGCTGGTTGGACTTCCATATCCCGACAACCCAACGGGCTATGCACTTGAAGAAAGCGAGATGCGTGCCATCGTAGAAGCCAGCGGCGACGTCGGCGCCCTGATCCTGGTCGATGAAGCCTACTACCCGTTCCATCCGGCGAGCTGCCTCAATTGGGTGCCGCAATATGGCCATCTCGTCGTTACACGGAGCTTTTCGAAAGGATGGGGACTTGCCGGATTGCGGCTCGGCTGGACAGTCGCGCAGCCGCACATCAACGAAATCTTGCATAAGGTCCGCCCCATGGTTGAATCGTCGGGCCTATCTATGTATCTAGCGGAACGCATCCTGGATCACGAGGACGAGCGCGATGCGTCGATTGCCCGGCTGATCGAGGGCCGGCGCTTGCTTGCGGACAAGATCTCTGCGCTGGGTTTCTTTGCGGTCGATACGGCCTGTAATTTCGTTCACGTCGATTTCGCTGATAAGCGGGCGGAAGCTGCCGAGGTTTTGAAATCCGTAGCGAGATATCGCGTTTTTGGTGGATCGATTTTGGCTCATTTCTTCCGTTTCACCACGACGACACCTGAATTGGCGCAGCGGGTGATCGATTGTCTCGCACCAATCTCGACCATACACGGCTCGAAGATCGGATAGCATGATGGAAAAATTCGTATGCAAGCACCCTTGGTCACATTTGGAGATCAATAATCCAAATGGCGATGTGACCATGTGCTGCAACAATGGCTGGGTTCTCGGCAACGTGAATAAGAACACGGTCGAGGAAATCTGGAACGGCGAAGGGTTTCGCGCGGCGCGCGTCCTCATGTTGAGGGAAGGCGCCCATGGAATGTGCCCGCATACTTGTCCGGTCCTGCAGGGCGGCAAGCGCTACGAGGACATGAGTTGGTATACGGATCTCGACCCACAGAGTCCCGTCCGACGGAATGCCGAATTAAACGAGGATGAATTTGCGGCCGGGGTGATCGAGCTCAAATCGAAACCGCGCTGGTTCCGCTTCACCTATAGTTATGCCTGCAATCTCGATTGTTACCATTGCTATCAGCGCGAAGATGCGACCGCGCATCGTAAGCTGCCTGACGGCTTCATGACCGAACTGCCGACCTATGCGCGTATCGCACAGATATTTTTTCCGTTCGGTGGGGAACCGTTCTTTTTCGCACCCATACGGGATCTTCTCAATAAGTTGGCCGGCAAGATCGAGGGAAAGTTCTTCTTCATCACCAATGGGACCCTTCTGACCAATCAGATCTATGAGATGTTCGAGGCCTCGAACATCGCCACGATCACGGTCTCGCTCGACGCGGCAACCGCGCATAGTTTTGCGGAATTGCGCCTGCGCGGACGCAATGCGAGTTGGGATACCGTTCTGGGAAATCTCAAGAAACTCCAAGCGCTCAAACGCAGGAAAGGTTTCACCTTCACCGTCAGCATGACGGTCAACAAGGTCAACGCGCGCGAAATCGAAGAATTCGTCGATCTGGCGACATCCCACGATGCAGAGCCGATCCTGCTGTTGGTAGCCAACCCTTACCAAACCAATTCGTTTCAACGGCAATATCTGACATTTTCGCAAGACGACATCGCCGAGATGCTCAAACAGGTCGATCGAAGCATCGTCAAGGTACGCGACCACCAGCTATTGGGATCGGAAACGCACTTGCATCATTTGCGGGCGACGATCCTGCAGCATCGTATCGTCAACAATCGGCCTATGTTGTTCAAGGTCAAAAATACGGCCCGCAAGATGTTGCGCAAGCTACCCGATCCGCTTCGCGGTATCGTGGGGAAATGGGTGCAAGATTTCCGTGCGCGGCAGCTTGAATCCCTCGGCACAAAAGATTCCTGATTTCAACCGGACCTTCTGAATGAAAAAATTTCTCTGGACGCTCGTTGCCGATCGTTGGCCGGGCTCGATATTCCGCCTGTTCGAGCGTTGGCTGCGGCCGTCACCAACGGTTCTCGGCCTTCGCAATCCGTTGTACATGGCGCACGTCGTCACCGAACAAGCCGGTGGGGTCTACTTGACCGACCGTGACAACTACATTGCGGTCGGTAGCGGCCGCAGCAAGATGGTAGAAGTCGATCCCGAACTCTTCGAAGAAGAAATCGTCTATCTGATGAAAACGTTGATACGGGCGGACGATGTTGTTCTGGATATCGGCGCCAATGTCGGGTTCCACACGGTTACGATGGCGAAAGCAGCCCACCGTGGGCATCTGTATGCGTTCGAACCCGTCCTTGAGATGGCGGAGCAGAATTCGACAAATTGCGCGCTCAACCGCCTCGACAATGTCACGATTCTCAACGTTGCTTTGGGCGATAAGACGGCGGAACTCGACATGAAGGTGAATATCGGCGGCACGGGCCTTCAGGGCACGAGCACCTTCATTCGGGACAATTTCAACGTTGCCGATCATCCGGACCAATATGTGCCGCGCCGCGTTAAGGTGGTGCGGCTTGACGATATCATCGATGGATTGGCGCTGCCTGGCCGGATCAGCTTCGTAAAGATCGATACTGAAGGATTCGACACGCATGTCCTCGAGGGCGGACTGGAGACATTTCGCAAACATCGCCCGATCATGATCGTGGAAGCACATACCGACCGTCTTGCGGAAGCCGGAAAGTCCTGGCGCTGGTTCCTCGAAACGTTCAACGATTATCACGTCCTGGTCAGCCATTCGGTCACGCGCGCTAAGCCGTATCTGCATCTTGAGCCATTGCGCGTCGAAGAGCCGAGGATTTCGGTGAACCTCTTGCTGCTGCCAAAGACGTCGATGCGGTTGTTATGACTCTGTCGGCGTCATCCGCAGATCACACCAAACAAGACGTCCGCACGTTCTGGAAAGCATTGTTCGATTCGGCTTATAGCGAATTCGAAAGCCGGCTGACACCGGAGATTCTCCATCGTGCCCTCGACGATCTCGAGGATATGTTCCGCTTTCGTCGGCATATGGCGGTTGAGGAAATGCCTCTGCACGCCTTGCGCGGCCGTAGGGTCCTGGAGATCGGGCCCGGGGCTGGCGGTCATTCGTCATTGTTCGCGCGGTATGGCGCTTTAGTCACCTCGATGGACATAACATTTGCGCGGGCGGCGGCAACACAGGAAAAGTTTGGCCTGCTGGGCGATTCGGCAGACGGCTGCGGGGCATTGCAAGGCGATGCCGAACGACTTCCGTTTTCCGATGCATCTTTCGACATCGTATACTCAAACGGAGTTCTGCATCACACGCCGGATACCGAACGTTCCATATCAGAAGTTCTGCGCGTCCTGAAGCCGGGCGGCGAAGCGATCATCATGCTATATTGCAAGAGTTCGTTTCATTACTGGTTCAACATGTGGTTTTGCATTGGGCTGCTCTGCGGCCGCATGTTCCGGAACAGATCTTGGTTGGGCAACGCAACCGAATGGGCCGGGCGGGATAAGCAGACGGTCCTAAACCCGGTTACGCGCTGCTATACGGGGCAGAGTATCCGGCATCTGTTCGGCAATTTCGTTGACGTGCATTTGCGCAAAGCGGAATTCTATTTCTACCTGATCCCCAAGATCGGCCGAATCTATCGGAAATGGCAGCGCAAACATTATGGCGAACATCCAGGCGGGTGGATCGTCTATGGCGAGCCGTGGCCGATATGGTCGTCGCTCGAAGCCTGGCTTGGCCGCTACATCGGTTGGGCCTGGTATATCAGTGCACGTAAACCGGACTGAGAGCAGCCCAGAATGTTGAAGATAGCCATCATCGGATGCGGCCGCGTGGCCGCGCACCATTGCCGATCGATCAAAGAGACCAACGGGGTCGCGTTGTCTGCGGTCTGCGATCTCGTTGAGAGCAAGGCGGCCGAGTTTGGGCGCGATTTCAACGTACCGCACTACAACAACTATCGTGAAATGTTGACCAAACAGCCCGACATCGATGTTGTGGCGATCGTCACCCCTTCGGGAATGCATGCGGAACATGCTCTCGATGTTATCGAACAGTTCGGGCGTCACGTGATCGTCGAGAAGCCGACGTTCATGTGCCCGTCGCAACTGAATCAGGTTTTCGACGCAGCCGAGAGCCGTAACTTGCGCGTCTTCCCGATCTTTCAGAATCGCTACAACAAGGCGGTCCGGCGCATTAGGCAGGCGGTCAGGGACGGCGAGTTGGGGGATATCCGGATCGTCAATGTTCGTGTGCGATGGTGTCGTCCGCAACGATATTACGATCTAGCGCCTTGGCGCGGCACGATGAGCCACGACGGCGGTGCGCTGACCAACCAATCGATCCATCACATAGATTTGCTGCGTCATCTCGCCGGCGAAGTTGAACGCGTACATGCGGTCACTAAGACGCTGGGCGTTGAAATAGAGGCCGAGGATACCGCAACAGGCATCTTCACATACGTGAACGGTGCGGTTGGCAGTTTGGAAGCGACGACCGCAGCGCGGCCCGACGATTTTGAGGCGTCGATCTCGCTGGTCGGGTCCACGGGGCTCGCTCAGATCGGCGGCATTGCAGTGAACGAACTGCAAATATTTACGCCGGATCCGTCGGCGTGTGTGCCCAACAGCGAGGATTTCGTCGGAATCAAAGGGCACGGCGCCGTCTATGGTTTCGGCCATGCCGGCACTTATCGCGATATCGCGGACGACCTTGCTGGTCGTGGCCCATATCCTGTTTCACGCGCCGATGCCTTGGGGACGCTGACGTTGCTTCACGGATTCTATCGATCGAGCGAGATCGATGGCTGGGTCAACATAGGCGATAAACCCGAATCCGTACGGCTTGGCCGTCCCAACGAAAAAATCTCGGCGTTGTATCGCGCGCCGGATTTTATGGTCGATTGAATCTGCGGAGATGAGCAACAATCGACTACGGATCGGGATCGCCGGGTATGGCGTCGTCGGAAAACGCCGGCGCCAATTCATCGATACTCGTGGCGACATGACGACTATTGCGGTTAGCGATGCGACCTATTCCGACGATGGGCATCACGGTGACGGAACACTCTATTTCAGCGATTTCCGCAAACTGGCGGACTGCGATCTCGATGCGCTTTTTGTTTGTTTGCCGAACGACGTCGCGCCGGCGGCGACGATCATGGGCCTGGAGCGGGGCTTCCATGTCTTTTGCGAAAAGCCGCCAGGACGGACAGTCGCCGACATCGAGCGAGTCCGAAGCGTGGAAGCAAAATATCCGACGCTACGTCTCAAGTACGGATTCAACCATCGCTATCATGATTCCGTCCGCAAGGCCCTATCCGTCATACGGTCAGGCGAACTTGGCCGTGTCGTCAACATGCGTGGCGTCTATGGGAAGTCGAAGTTCGTCAGTTTCGGTGCGCATTCGGATTGGCGCACCAATCGTAAGATCGCCGGCGGCGGTATCCTGCTCGACCAGGGCATTCATATGGTCGATCTCATGCGCCTTTTCGCCGGAGAATTCGAAACGATACACAGCTTCATATCGAACGAATATTGGGGTCACAATGTGGAAGACAACGCCTATGCCATCATGCGCACGGGGGACGGCATTGTTGCCATGCTGCATTCGTCGGCGACACAATGGCGCCATCGCTTCCAGCTCGATATCACCTTGGCCAAGGGGGCGCTCAGCTTGTCTGGGATTCTGTCGGGATCCAAAAGTTATGGCGAGGAGACTCTGACCCTCACGATCGCAGATCCTACTGACGATACCGGGGATCCAAAAGAAATACTGAGTACCTATGACGACGACCCCTCCTGGGCGGACGAAATCGCCGAATTTGTCCAGGCGATACGCCATGGCGCCGATATCTTGAACGGTTCGTCGAAAGATGCGCTGCTCACGATGCGCTTGGTCGAACGAATCTATAATGCCGATCCGACTTGGTCGGATCGCTGGAACAGATCGGACGAAAAACTCGGCGGTTAGCGGATGCCTTGAAGCGCCTTCAAGCCAGCGAGGACTTGAGCTCCATCGTAAACGGCGGTCAAGTTGTCTTCGGAAAGCGGTTTGAGCTGAGCGAATACGGGATAGAGGTATGTACCGAATCGGATGATCTGCGGATTTATCGGTATCAATCTGGATTGTGCCGTGAGGTTTCCGTTCGCTTCGTAGCTGTTGGACTCTCCAACATGGTCGCGGCGGGATTCCATGCCCTTGGACATGATCACAAAGCGAAAGTGTGCTTGCTCGAACCGGGTGACGAGTGTGTCCAGTGACATTTCCGGAGGCGTTAACGACATGATCCACCATCTGCCTTCGTCAGGGAAGTAGCGATAAACGGCTGCCTTTTGGGGACAATAATACGAATTGTAGGCCGCCGCGACGGACAGGAATCTTTCGCCGTGTTTTAAATTTTCCGTCACATAGGTGCAGGTAAGATAGTGCGCGCCGGTCATGGTCGGCGTGCGCGCATGATAAGCGGCTGGATCCATCAAGCCGATGGCGACAGGCAGGCGCAATGCGGCGTAGATGCCGACGAACATCGCCTGATTGAGGGCCAGAACGGCGGTCGTCATGAGGAAAACTGCACGGACGAAGCGCCGCCCTGAACTGACTTCCCACATGGCGTTCCAACCGACAGCAGCAAACGCGCAGAGGATTGCAAGACCGGGCAGGAAGAATCTGACCTGCTGTGACAGCAGCCAGAACCAGATTGCGTAATAAACTGCCGCGATACAGGCCGGGAGCAACCATCGCCGCCACGTGGTGTGGGTCAGCAATATCAAAGGTGCGAACGCGAGAAGGTAGGGCGCACCCAGCATCATTCCGTCGAAATAGTGCATGGGCAGCACGGACATATTCCACGGCGCGGATAGAAAATCCGTCAACCCTCGGCCGGTCCCGAGTTCCGAAGCGATATCGTTCAGATCGCTCATCTGCGGATTGAAGATTTTCGTAAACAGCGGAAAAACCGGATTTCCGGTTTCGAAATAGACGCGAAGGCAGTGCGGCAAGATAACAGCGGCGCTCGCCGAGACGCCCACGATCATTTCGCTCCACGACCGCTTCCGCACCAACAGATCGAATAGAATGATGGGAGCAAAAGCGAGGGCAATTGCCATGCCGGAATATTTGGCGAAGATCGATGCGCCGATCAATATCCCAAAAAGGACGCTCAATCCGTATCCGCCGACGGTACGCCAGTTGCTGTACACAAGTAGCGCACCGACCGCATAACAGGTGACGAGAAGATCGGTTTCAACACTCGCCATCTGCCAGATGACCATCCGGATGACAATGAAGAACCCTGCGGCAAGAAGAGCAACGTTCCTGCCGAAATTCATCCGATAAGTGAGCAATCCAACGCTGCTTGCCGTCGCAAGCCCGAACAAGCCATGGATGATTTGGGCTGCGCCTTCACCGGACAGGGTTAGCGCAAGACGCGACAAGTTACCGCCTAATGCGGGAAAACCAACCTGAGCAATTGCGCGATCCCAAGGTAGCGTCATGCGACCGGCTTCGACGTCATATTTGGGTAGGGACAGATGATACAGCAGGCTGTCGTAGTCGTTGGGAGGCGCCAGCCCCTGTACGAGCACGAGCACACTGCATGTGATCAGACATAGCCACAGAAACGATGTCAGCGGATCTGCAAACGAAATTCGGAAGCTGCGCGTTATCTCTGAAATGGAACCGTTACGCCATAATCCGGCGAAGCCCATGAGCGCAGCCGCCGAACATACCAGCATCAAGGCGCCCATGGAGACACGGTCAAGGCGGATGATGCCGAGTCCAAGAACTGCCAAGGATATCGCGGAACAGCCGATACCGAATCCCAGCGTCAGGCGTTCGGCGTCGGAAAGGGAGTGGCGACGATCGAGCCAGGCGACGGGCAGACAACCGAGCCCCATGGCGACGAAACCGAAACCGATTGCAAAGGCGATTTGGACCATTGTCAGCCCTGGAAATTCAACAAAAAGCGGCCAAAGACGCTCACTTTTTCTTTGTAATAGGCGTAGTTGTAGACGTAATAACAAGCCGTCACGACCACGCACCACAACGCGGCAAGCGTCGCTGGTTTTAGACGAGTCCCGAGCATGATACCGTCCTCCCGCAGCCTACTTATCGCATCGCATAAGATTCCAAAATGAAAATTGTTGGCATTGTTCCCGCGCGGATGGCCGCGAGCCGTTTTCCAGGCAAACCGCTTCACCCAATCTGCGGTCGCCCCATGATCGAACATTGTGTCGCGCGGGCGCGGTTGTTCCCGCGCTGGGATGTCCTGGCGCTCGCGACGTGCGATACCGAGATTGCCGAATACGGTCGCCGGCAGAACTGGCCGGTTATCATGACGGCGGATACCCATACGCGCGCGCTTGATCGTGTGGCGGAAGCAGCCCGCAAATGTGGGGTTGACCTCGCCGATGACGACATCGTGGTTTGTGTTCAAGGAGACGAACCGCTTTTGGGTCCCGATGTGCTGGAAGCCGTGATACGGCCGCTTGAGAACGACCCAAAAATCGAAGGCACGATGTTGGCAATGCCGATCCATGAAGAACATGTGTTCCTCAATCCTGATATTGTGAAAATTGTGCACGATCTCAACGGCGACGTTCTCTATACTTCTCGTGCGCCAGTTCCTTATTGTCGGCCCGGAAAATTCTCGCTCGAACTCGGTGCCAAGCGTGTCGGTGGAATCTTTGGTTTCCGATGGGCGTTCCTTGACTGGTTCACGCGTACCCCGGAATCCAACCTGGAGAAAATGGAATCTTGCGATTCGAACCGAATCTGCGACAACGGGCGTCGGCAACGAATGGCCTTGGTTCCGTGGCGTCCTTACATATCGGTCGATAGTCCTGCCGATATTGCAGAGGTCGAAAAGGCAATGAAAACAGATACTCTGTGGGGCAAGTATTGATGTCCAAGACAACCGGAGAGGATTTGCCGGCGGCCCTAGTGTTCGACCTCGATGGTACCCTGGTCGATAGCGTGGGTTCAGTTGCCGCGGCGGTCAACGCGGCAGTCGCCGCCGAGGGGCTGCTGCCGTTGACGATAGAACAGACCAAAGAACATGTTGGCGAAGGCGCTCTGCATATGATCTCGAGCGTTCTGGCGAGCGGCGGGCTGACGCTCGACGATGCGCTGGTCCAGCGTTGTGTCGAGCGTTATATCGCTGCGTATCTTGACGATCCCGCGACCCATACGAGGATCTTTCCGGGAGTTGTTGAAGTCTTGGAGGAATTCCGTCGGAGTGGCATAACGATGGGCGTTTGCACGAATAAGCCCGGCGCGCTCGCAAACGCAGTACTGCATCATCTTCGGCTAAGTCGGTTTTTTTGTGCTGTTGTTTCGCCTGATGATACCGAGCATCGCAAACCCGATGGCCGCCACATTCATGCGACCTTGCGCGAAATGAAGGTCTTCGACAAAGTCGCGATCTTGATCGGCGATAGTGAGACCGACGTCCTCGCCGGCAGTGACGCCGGATTGAAAACGATCCTACTGACGCATGGCTATCGAAGAGGTCCGATTGCGGAAGAACGCGCCGATATCGTAATCGATCACTTCGCCGATCTGCCAGATGCGGTCCGAAGCATCACGCGAATGCTGATTTCATGAGCGCGTGAATCTACTTTCCGGCCTTTCGAGAAAATTTGCGCATGTCGTCGAAGACCCGGTGCTTCGGCGATGGATGATGCAACGCATTCTAACCGGTCGTTCGCCGATCGGGCGCGGGCCGCTCCTTGCCCGGCCGCCGTACTTAGCGGGGTACGTCATCGAAAATCGTCGGATCGCCAGGGTGCCTTCGGGCGATTTGATTTCCGATGCGCCGAGTGCATCTGTCGAACTCGATCTCGCTGGTTTTAGGATTAGGCTTCGGCCGGGCGAAGCGGATGCTTTGGTCGCGGGAACCTACGACGATCGCGAAAGTCTGTTGGCTATGCATCGCTTCGCTTGGATTTCGGGGCTTGGGCCGGCGTGTGATCCGGCGTGGGTCGGCGAGATTTGGGTGGCATGGATGCGGCGATACGGCGCAGACCGCGCGGGTTGGGCCTGGCATCCCTACACCGCGGCTGAACGTCTCATCAATCTGCTGTATTTTGCCGCGCAGTACGGCTTACCCGGACTGCGCGAGGAAACCCTCCATATCTTAGGCGCGCACGGCGGCGCGATTTACGATCGGCTCGAATATTTTGGCACGGAGGGGACCGGCAATCACCTCGCCAACAACGGCCGTGGGTTGTTTCTGGGTGGTCTGTGGCTGGGCTATGCTGATTGGGTCGAGATCGGCGAACGCATCCTTCTCGAGGAGGCTGGCCGGCTTTTCACCGCGTCCGGCCTGCTGCGCGAAGGATCCAGCCACTATCATCTGCTGGTTACGCGTTGGTATCTTGAAGCTTGGTTGTTTTCGCATCGGCATGGGCGGGCATCCGCATCGCGGTTTGAATCTATTGCGGCACTTGCTTTGGCGGCGGCGCGTCATCTGAACCTCCCCGGCGGCTTCCCATTCATCGGCGACATCTCGCCGGACTGCAAACCCGAGTATCTCACCGGACTCACGCGCGATACATCCGACGGTTGGCTGGCGAGCCTTCGCGAGCCTGACGTCAGCGCAATGAAAGCGCTGTCCGGACTTTTCGATATTCCGCTCGATCGTTTGGCAGAGGATGGCTGGATGCGGATCGAATCCGATCGCTGGGCGATGCTTGCCTATGCGGCGCCCAATGGATGGCATCCGATGCCGGGCCACGCGCATTACGATTTTGGCGGCTTCGAACTGCATCATGGGACTGTTCCCGTGATCTGCGATCTCGGCCGGGGAAGCTATGAAGAGTCGGGTAGCGACGCTGTTGCTGCGTCGAGTCATGCCACGCTCACGGTCGACGGCCGGGCGGCATATCCGATCAATCGGCCGTATTATGCCGACGCGTTCCGTTCGAAGATTGTGGCGCCGCCGTATCGAACTTGGTCGGCGCAAAGCGCGTCCGTTGAAGTCCCAGCTTTTCCGGGTGTGACATACGTCGGCCAATGGCGTCGAACTTGGACAGCATCATCGGATATGTTCTCGATCGTCGATCGAATCGAAGGGCACGGACGCCACTCCATTACCCGATATCTGCAGACGACACTTCCCGTCGCTACAACTTCGGATGGTCTCGCCATCGGGGGGCATGCCGTCGCGGTCGATGGACATGTCACTATCCGCCCCTCGCGCCGATGGACGGCCTACGGTCGATCCGAACCTGCGACATCCATCAAAATCAACACTGAAGCCGCTTTGCCATGGCAATCGACGATCACGATCCGCTCGCCCCGGTAAGCGTGATAATACCGGCGTTCAATGCTTCGGCGACGATTAGCCGGGCTCTGCGCAGTATTGCCGGCCAGACCCTTCGCCCGCACGACGTGATCGTTGTCGACGATGGATCGACGGATGGAACGCCCGATGTGGCCGAGCAGGTCGCGCGGAAAATCGAAGGCATCTCGATCCGCGTGGTGCGGCAATCCAACTTGGGTGCCGGCGCCGCCCGCAATCGCGCTCTCGCCGAAGCTCGCAGCGAATACGTTGCCTTTCTCGATGCTGACGATGAATGGTTGCCGGAAAAACTAGCCAATTGCATGTCCTGGTTGGTTGGTGACGACTTCGTTTTGATCGGCCACAACGGTTGGATCGTCGATGGCAAAACCGAAACCTATCTCGATTGCACCCGACGGTTCCACGCGGCGCATCCTCGCCTATATGACGGATTGTATCGGCGCGGCTTTCTCGGGACGAGTTCGGTGGTCGCCCGCCGCGATGCGGTCATGCAGGTTGGCGGTTTCGACGAAACGTTGGGGACCGGACAGGATTTCGATTTGTGGCTGCGGCTCCTGGATCGTGCCGAGGCGCGATTTGCGGTCTTCGAAACGCCACTAACGCGTTTTCACATCGTCGGTGGCAGTATTACGAGCCATACCCGCAGACGGCTCGATAGCACGATGGAAATCGCTATTCGTCACGCGCCGTCATTGGCGCGGCATGGGGCCTCGCCGTTGCGGGGGCTATGGTTTCGCATCGCCGCAGTCCACGTAGAGGCGGTTAGGGCCCATTGGGGCCGAGGCCAGTTCGCTGATGTTGTGTCCACTGTGCTTCGCTTCCCGTTCACATTCGCGCGTGCGACGATACTTACTTGTCGGGCGACGATTCCGAGCTGGTTGGTTGTCGGTCTGATTTGGGTGTGTATTGCGATGGTGGCCTATCTCTATCAATTTCGCGATCTTGTCGCCCCCATCATAAACGTCTTGTCGCCTTCATGACTGCCCTGCTGGTTGTCGTTGTTCAGGTGTTCGCCTGTATCGGATACGGCGCGGCGTTGCTTCGTGCCATGAGCCTGCATCGTGTTTTGCCGCTTGATCGCGCCTCCGTCATCGCCTTCGCGATAGGCTCGGGTATCTTGGGTTGGTTGCTTTTTCCGATGGGCGTCGTTGGTTGGCTCGGGACAGTGCCTCTCATCGTGTTGATGTTGGCCGGTTGCGCTGGGCTGGCAACCTTGCCAGCGTTTGGGCCAGTCTCTCCGCCCGCCGATCGCGCATCGTTGTCGCATATCGAGATCGCGATTGTCGCGGTCCTACTTGTGGCGATCGTCTTCGATTTTATCGAAGGGCTGACTCCGCCGGCTGATGCGGACTCGCTCACCTACCATTTTGCGATCCCGAAAATGTTCGTCGCAAACGGCGGCATCGATTTTGTTCCCGTCGCGGTCGATGGCGCCGTTCCGCTGCTGGTTCAGCTTACATATCTTCCCGCGTTCGCATTGGGCGGCGAACGGGCGATGACTCTTTGGGTGTTCGTGAGCGGCTGGTTTGCCGTGGCGCTGGTCTATGGCGCCGCGCGGCGATTATTGGATCGGCCTTGGTCGCTGACGATCGCATTGATTTTTGCCACGACTCCAGCCGTCGTCTATGGGGCGGGGTCGGGTCAAGTCGAAATGCGCGCAGCGCTGTTCGCCGTGGGTGCTGCGATCGCCATCGCGCTCGCCAACAAGGTCAGGGGGACTCGTGCTGATCTCGCATTGATCGCGGTGGCGGGTCTGTGTTCCGGATTTTGCGCCGCCGGGAAATATTTTGGCCTCGCGCTTGTCGCGGCGGCTGGACTGATCGTTCTGTTCGATCGTCGTTGGTTCATGCGCGGCACGGTTTTCGGCGGCTGCGCACTGTTAGCGGGGTTTCAATGGTACGCATGGAATTGGATCCACACAGGCGATCCGTTTTTCCCCGCGCTATTCGTTCTTCTTGGACGGCCTCAAGTCGGGATATGGACTCATGAAAGCCAAGCGGCATTCAAGTCGATCTTTCAATACGAGACGGGAGTGCCCGCATCGTTGTTCTGGCTCGTCGCCTATCCGCTCAAGGCGACCATCAACGGCTTGCCGATCTTTGAATCGGGGCGAACCGGGTTCGGGCCGTTGCTGCTGCTGATCGGGCCGTTCGCGCTTGCGGGCCTGTGGCTCCGCCGTGGTTCTATTCGCTCGAGCGACGCGTCGATCTACTTGGCGATCGCCGGGTTGTTTTATGTCCTTTGGTTCTTCAGCGGCATATCTCAACGGATCCGGCACCTTCTCCCCGTCCTGCCGCTTGTCCTGATCGCTTGCGTTGTGGCAGCCGAGCGTTGGGCGGTGCCCCGCCGGGCCAGCCCTGCGGTGGTTCTAGCGGCCGTGTTGACTGTGGCGATCCAACTGGCCGGGCATGCTCTCTTCACTATTGGCTCGGCGCGGCATTTAATGTCTGGGCAGTCGCGCGAGGCGTATTACGCACAAATGGTCCCATTTTACGAACCAATCGCATGGATCAATAAACATCTCGATCAGAACTCAAAAGTAATTACCGAATTTAGATGGTACAATTATTTGGTCAATACTCCAATATTTATTGCACAACCTTACAAGCAAGCGGCTGTAGATTTGCAGATCCATAATCAAGACCTTATAAAATTTGCCCAGCAGATCAAAATTCAGGGCATAACACATGTAGTTGCGCTCGCTGAGCCCGATTTGGCCGACCCGGATCCAAGCACCTTGTCGATATTGTCCATACGGTTGACCGAAATCGGATGTTTGCGGCCGATCCAGGATTTTCGGTCTCTGCGGATGGGGTCGCGCACGTTGCGCATGCCGGCGGCGAATGAAACGCCTCTGGTGATCTACAACGTCGTGAGACCGCTATGCCCCGCCATGAATTGACGGTTAGGGGCCAAAGTCGCTTGTGTTCGGCAACCCACCTGTTAATAAGGTCTCGCTCGACCGCCCCCTATGATGTTGGATGCAACTGGCGCGGCACCTGAACTCATCATGACCAAAATTTCTGTCGTTATACCTACGTTCAATTCGGCAACTTCGCTGGGTGCGACGCTGGCGGCTTTGGCATGCCAGACGGTTGCTCCGTATGAGGTTATTGTCGTCGATGATGGTTCAACCGATGGTTCTGGCGATGTCGCGCGGTCATTTGCCGGGGTGCGGGTCGTCGGGCGAGCACAGCAGGGCGGCGCCGGCATCGCGCGCGTCGATGGCGTGCGCGCGGCCAAGGGCGATATCATCGCGTTCACCGATTCCGATTGTGTCCCTCAGCCCGAATGGATCGAACGCCTGAGCGGACATTTTGAGGCCGATCCCAAGCTCGGTGCGGTCGGAGGGCGATATGTCCATCGCGAGGCACCGACGCTTGTTGCGCTGTTCGGAAAACTCGAGGAAGAATTCGGTCACGATTTTTTTTCCAGTATGCCGCATTCGAGTGCGCTGACGGGCGGAAACATGGCCGTCCGCAAGCAGATTTGGGACGCCGCGCGCTCGGGCCGTGAATTGATTCATTTCGCGCGTGTGGCATCCACCGAAGACACCGTTGTTGCAAACGAAATACGAGCCATGAGCCCGACCCTCTTCGATCCCGATCTCATCGTTTATCATCAGCCGAAGAACGACCTTCCGCAGTTTATCCGGCGCAATATCACGCGGGCGACGACACGCGTGATCGGCCGATGCCATGGTTTGGTCGGTCAAGACAACGTGTTCGGCTTTTTCGGTGGCTGGCGGCTGTTCTGGTCGACCGTGGCGCTTTGGGCCGTTCCGCTTCTGTTGATTGCAGCGTTCGCCGTACCGTCTGTTGCCGCCCCATTTATCGGCGGTGCCGTGGTTGCCGGAGTGCTTCACTTCAACCTCGCCGCCAAATTCTTCGTCTATATCCGCGCGAATAAAAACGCGCCCTACGGCCGCAGTATTGCACTTGCTGAAAATCTGGGTATCCGGGTCCTGCTGAGCCTACGTAGCGCCTGCTGGGTGCTCGGCACCTTTCGCGGGTTCGGTATCTGGTTCGCCGAGCGCGTAGGTCAATTGGTCGATGTCGTTTTATCCGTCCTTCATTTCTGGCGGCCCGGACGCATTTCGAAGCTTTTCTATTTTGTCACATCGAAATGCAATGCGCGCTGTTCGTTCTGCTTCAATCTGGAAAACGTGGTCAATTGGCGCGAACGGCAGAAAGTCGAACTGAGTCTCGATGAAGTACGTAAGCTGACGACGAATTTCCAACGTCTCCCGTATCTTACGATGTCCGGCGGCGAACCGTTTGCGCGCCTCGACGTGGCCGAGGTCATCGAAGCCTTCTACAAGAATTGCCACACGCGTTGGGTTACGATTCCGACCAATGGTGCCTTGACGAAACGTGTCGTCGAAGGTGTGCGCGACATTCTGGTGCGATGCCCTCGCCTGTTCCTGACAATTCAGTTCAGCGTCGATTCTCTGCATGGCGATCACGACAAGTCGCGCAAGATCTCCGGCGGCTTCGAGGCAATGCTAGCAACCGGCCGAGCGCTCTCCACGCTGCGGCGCTACTACCCGAATCTGCGGGTTCAGGTGAATACGCCCTACGATACATTTAATCTCGACAAGGTCGATTCAATCCGCTCGTTCATGCGCAAGGAGATCGATTTCGATCAACATTTTTTCTACCTGTTTCGCCAGGACGGCGTTTTGATCTCCGACGACAATGCGCATCTCGCAGACGATTTCGTCGATTTTATCAGCCGCAACGATGCGGAAGAACTGGCGCGCAAGCCCGACGGTCTGTGGGCGCGCGCGGTCAGGGCGCTGCAATCGGTGACCTACGAAGATACGCGCCGGATCAAGAAATTTAAGGAATTTATCCGGCCTTGTGTCGCCACGCAAAAGTTCGTGACCCTGTACGACGACGGCACGTTCGCCCCATGCGAAGTCTTGGCGGCTCGCCCGATGGCCAATATCCGAGATCACGACTTCGACTATTATCGTATGAAGCGCGCGATCGATATCGATGCCATTCACCGCACCGAGATTGTCGATACCAAATGCAATTGTGAATGGATGTGCGCCCCGCCCATGAACATGCTTTATGACGGCAAGTCATGGGCGAAGATCGCCCGTAACTTTTTCTTCCCCTCGTCGTCCATGGGGGCGCAAGCGCCGGCAAAGAGGGTGACCCGCGACTCGAACTCTGCCGCATGATGCCTAATTCAAATCCTAATGCGTCTGCTGTGACGGTGAGCGTTATCGTGCCGGCTTATAATGAGTCGGCAACCATCATCACGTTGCTGGGAATCGTCAACGAGCAGCGTATTGAGGGTTTCACGTTTGAGGTGGTTGTGGTCGACGACGGTTCGACCGACGATACGGGCGCCTTGCTCAAGAAAAATCCGCATCTCTATTCCCGCCTCGTGACGATGGAATGCAATGCAGGCAAGGGGGCTGCCGTCATTGCCGGTCTGAAGGTGGCAAGCGGCGATTATGTTCTCTTCCAGGATGCGGACTTGGAGTACGATCCAAAAGATTATCGAGGCCTATTGTTCCCGGTTGCTAAATTCAATGCCGATATCATCATCGGCAGCCGGTTCATTGCGCCGGCCTATACGCGGGTTCACTATTTCTGGCACAAGCTGGCCAACCACTGCATCACTTTGCTTTTCAATATGCTCTATAACACCACCTTTACCGACATCTACAGCTGCTATCTTCTGTATCGTCGATCCCTGGTCGATCCGCATAAGTTGCGTGCGTTTGGATGGGACCAGCACGCGGAGATTTTGGCGAAAGCCGTCCTTCGAAGCACGACGATCTACGAAACGCCGATCACCTATCACGGGCGAAGCTATGCCGAAGGCAAGAAGATAAAATGGCATCACGTTTTTGCGGTTGTCGCTCGTATCTTCCGCGAGCGTTTTGGGGCGTAATTGCGTGAGTAGCGATTTCCATCATAGAACGACTTGTCGTCTGTGCGATGCCGCCCGCCTCGCGCTTGTCCTCGAATTGCCGCCGACCCCACCGGCGAACGCGTTCGTTTCGTTCGATAAACTGGACGAGCCACAGACATGTTATCCTCTCGACGTCTATTTTTGCGAATCTTGCGGGCATCTGCAGCTACTTGACGTCGTTGATCCCGAGATATTGTTCCGGGACTACGTTTATGTGTCGGGCACGTCGCCGTCTTTCGTAAGGCATTTTGAGGCCTACGCGGAAGATTGCATTGCACGGTTCACGCCACCCATCGGAGCACTGGCGATGGACATCGGATCCAACGACGGAACTCTGCTGCAATTTTTCAAGGCGGCCGGCATGTCGGTGCTGGGCGTTGATCCTGCGCAAAAGATCGCCGCCGAGGCGACCGCCCGTGGATTGGAGACTTGGCCCGAATTCCTCGACGCCGATATCGCCCGGCGCGTCCTCAGCGAAAAAGGACCGGCGGCGATTATAACGGCCAATAATGTTTTTGCCCATGTGGACGACCTCGCGGGTCTGGCCGACTGTATCCGCGACCTGTTGGCGCCCGACGGTGTCTTCGTGTTTGAGGTGTCTTATGCGGCCGATGTGCATGCGAACGTGCTGTTCGATACCATCTACCACGAGCATCTCGATTATCACACGCTAGCGCCCCTGGTTCGGTTCTTTGCCGCGCACGGGCTTGATCTGTTTTCGGCGCGACGCGTCAACACACACGGCGGTTCTCTCCGCGGTTATGTCCAACGTGCCGGCGGTCCGCAGAAATCCGATGGTTCGGTTGCCGCGTTGATCGGGGCGGAGCATGCGGCCGGGCTTGACCAGATTGCCAGCTGGACGGAATTCTCGGTCCGCATTGATCACTTGGGCAAGGAACTAACAAAGTTGCTGAGCAAGCTCAAATCCGAGGGGAAACGCATAGCGGCTTTCGGTGCCCCGGCAAAAGCGACGACTCTCATGTACCGCTTCGGGCTTGGCGGCGACGTTGTTGATTATATTGTGGACGACAGCCCCTTGAAGCAAGGTCTGTTTACCCCCGGCAAACATGTCCCGGTCGTCGCTTGGGCGAAATCCGCGGGCGTACGGCCGGATTACATGGTTGTCCTCGCATGGAACTTTGCCGATGCGATTATTGCCAATCATCGCGAATATCTGGATAAGGGGGGGCATTTTATCGTTCCCTTGCCCGAATTGAGGATCGTTTGATCATGCAAGATATGCTTCCAAGCGATATTGGCGAGGTCATTACCCGCCTCGGCGATAGTGCGCAGCTCTTTGCGGGCAAGACGGTATTGATCACCGGCGGCCGTGGGTTTCTTGGGCGCTACTTCGTCGAAGTCTTCGCCGGTCTGAACAAAGGCATGTTGAAAAAGCCTGTCACGGTCATCGCACTCGACAACCTCATCACGTCGCGACATGCGCCACCGATGAACCACGATCATATGAGCTTCGTCGCACACGACGTTATTCAGCCCTATGACCATCCGGGTCCCGTCGACTACGTCATCCATGCAGCAGGCATTGCAAGTCCGTTTTACTACCGGGCCTATCCGCTTGAGACCCTCGACGTTGCCATCAATGGCACGCGCAACATGTTGACGCTTGCGGAAGCCAAAGGCGCGCGCTTCACGTTCTTTTCGTCGTCAGAGATCTATGGCGATCCCGACGCAAAGCATGTTCCGATGCAGGAAAGCTATCGCGGCAATGTGGCGAGCCAGGGCCCGCGCGCCTGTTACGACGAAAGCAAGCGCGTCGGCGAGACGCTCAGCTATATTTTTCATACGAAGTTCGGCACGGCGACGACGATCATCCGGCCTTTCAATGTCTATGGTCCGGGCATGGGCGAAGCCGACTATCGTGTGCTTCCCAACTTTGCGAGTCGCATCAAGGCAGGGCAGCCGCTCAACGTTTATGGGTCGGGAGTCCAAACCCGGACGTTCTGCTACATCACGGATGCGCTTGTGGGGTTTCTGCTCGTAGTTCTCAAAGGTGTTCCGGGCGAGACCTATAATATTGGCAATCCGCGCCCGGAAATTTCAATGGTTGGGTTGGTCGAAGCCCTGGGTGCTGCCGTCGGGCGTGCCGTCCCGTATAACTTGATCGAATATCCGGACAGCTATCCGGCGGATGAACCGATGCGGCGAAGCCCCGATATTCGCAAGGCGCGCCTCCAGCTAGAATTCGAACCCAAGGTCGATCTCGACGACGGGCTGAAGCGATTCATGGACTGGGCACTCGCGACCTATAAAGGCACGAACTGACGCGATCCGTCTGGTTCTTCCGATGCCGAATTCGCCTTTTAGGATCGGACTTGTCGGCACGGGCCGTTGGGGCCAAGCCTATATTCGTACCCTCGCAACACTGCCGGATGTGACGTTTGCGGCGACCTACAATTCATCTTTTGTGCCGACGGACCTCGATCGCGATAACTTAGATGGTCTCATCGTCGCGACCCCGCCGTCCAGCCACGCGGTATTGGCGCGCGCTGCACTTGAACGCCGCATCCCGGTGCTGATCGAAAAACCAATGACACTCGATTTGACGGAGGCGCGGGACCTTGCCGAGCATTTCGAGCGGGCTGATGTTCCGGCGATGGTCGATCATACACATTTATTTCATCCGGCTTACGAAGGGTTGAAAGCGATTGTCGGCACGCTCGGCGGACCCGATACCGTTAAATCCATTCGAGCCGAGGCCGGTAATCGTGGACCCGTCCGTTCAGATGCATCGGTCTTATGGGACTGGGGTGCGCACGACGTCGCGATGATCCTCGATCTTATGAACGCAAAGCCGACATCGGTCCGTGGATATTCCGAACCGGCCGGCGGTGGTGAGCGTGTCCGGTTGATGTTTGGTTACGCAAATGGCGTCAGCGCGACCATCGATGTCTGCAACGGCTTGGATCGTCGAATTCGCTCTCTGTCGGTCGACTGCAGCGATAAGATCGTTATTTATGACGACACCGTCCCGGAAAAATTGCGATCTGATTCTAAGGTGATTTCCATTTCCCCGGATTTACCTTTGACAAGAGTGATCTTTTCCTTCGTCGAATCCATCCGGTCGGGCCATGTATTGCGATCCGGTCTCGACGCGGGATTATCCGTCATCGAGGTCCTTGCTGCCTGCCAGAAAAGTATTGCATGCCGAAAAACAGTCATGCTCTGAGACCGATGGATCGGTTAGGCCGACGGCGGCACACTCAAGGTGTGCCGCTTTTCTTTGATCTGCTCCACAGTCGAGGCTTCTTGGCCGTCGTTTGACCCTAATGCGTAAAACCGAATAAGTAACACCACGAAAATAGAGCGCGCGAGGAAACTCAAAACCGACATGTGTGGATTGGCCGCTATTTTTGCCTATCGCCTCAACGCCCCTCGGGTTGATGCTAGTGAACTCGTGCGCATCACTGCTGCCATGGTGAAACGTGGCCCCGACGGCGAAGGACTTTGGACATCGGCCGACGGCTCGGTTGGGTTTGGCCATCGCCGATTGGCCATCCTAGATCTGGGCCTCGATGGTGCTCAACCGATGGCCCTCGGGCCGTTGGGCACGACGTCGAAGCCAACGGCCGACGCCGACCTAGTCATCACTTACAACGGTGAGATTTACAATTTCCAAGAATTGCGCCGTGAACTGGAAGCGCAAGGGCGCGTATTCCGTACGCGCTCGGATACCGAAGTTTTGCTACACTTGTACGAGCGCGACGGCGCCCGGATGGTGGAACGTTTGCGTGGCATGTATGCCTTCGCGATTTGGGATGGCTTGAAACAAGGCCTGTTGCTGGCGCGCGATCCCTTTGGCATCAAGCCGCTTTACGTCGCAGACGATGGTTCGACCTTGCGAGTCGCATCCCAGGTCAAGGCCCTGCGGGCGGGCGGCCGAATTTCCGATAAGCCCAATGCCGCCGGTCACGTCGGCTTTTTCCTGTTCGGTTACGTGCCGGAACCACACACGATCTATGCCGGGATCCGCGCGGTCGAAGCGGGCGGCGTCGAATGGTTCGGCCGGGACGGCGTACACGTAACAACGCGGATCGATCCGTTGACCGAACGCGCCGAAGCAATGTCGGGGCATCCCGAAGATGTCTTGGCGGCCGCGATCGCGGACAGCGTACGTCATCATTTGGTCTCCGACGTTCCGGTTGGATTGTTCCTTTCGGCCGGCCTTGATTCGGCGACGATTGCTGCCCATGCGGTCGAAACGCATCACGGCATCCAAAGCCTGACCTTGGCATTTTCCGAACTTTCGGGCAGCGCGCGCGACGAAGCTCCCTTGGCCGCGGCACTCTCGACGCATTATGGCACGCACCATACGACACGCAGTTTGACCGGTGCGGCGTTTCACGAGGAACAACCGGCAATTATGGCGGCGATGGATCAGCCTACCATCGACGGGGTGAATACTTATTTCGTCGCGCGCGAGGCGGCGAGCGTTGGATTGAAGGTTGCGCTATCGGGGGTCGGAGGTGACGAATTGTTTGGCGGTTACGACACGTTTCGTACTTTGCCAAAATTGGTCGAAGGCATCGGCTGGATCCCCGGTCTCGGCACGATGGGGCGCGGATTTCGCATCGTCGCCGGCTCGACTATTACACGATTTATGTCGTCCAAATATGCCAGCCTGTTCGAATATGCGACCGGCTACGGCTCCGCCTATCTGTTGAAACGCGGGGTTTTCCTCCCGTGGGAATTGCCATTGGTGCTCGACCCGGACTTCGCCGCCGAAGGATGGCGGACGCTCGATCCGCTGGTTCGCCTCGATACCACGACCAACCCTCATAAAAGTCCGCGCGCGAAGATCCGTGCACTCGAAACCGCTTGGTACATGCGCAATCAATTGCTGCGCGATGCCGATTGGGCGGGTATGGCCCATTCGCTTGAAATCCGTACACCGCTCGTCGATGTGACGCTGTATCGGGCCGCCGCCCATCTGGAATGCGACAAGCAGGGGATGGCGCGGACTGCACCCAAACCGTTGCCCGAGGCTGTGCTGTCGCGGCCCAAAACCGGCTTTTTCGTGCCGGTGCCGCAATGGATGTCGGGACGCGAATTGGGATGGCGTGGATGGGCGCGCGATGTCTTTTCGGCCCAAGTCGCAGCTTAGAGGGGGAAGAATGCCCGGTTGGACCGACGCTACCTTGCGGGCCATCCCCACGGCGGGTCGCCCCGTAGAAATCCCTCGGCGGCGGCTTTTTTCGTTTTGTTGGTCAGATATTTCTTGCGCCGCAAGGTCAGCAATCCGACGAGGGATTCGCGACCGCAACGCATGACGTAATCGCGCGCGATTGCCTCGGCCTCGCCCGGTTTACCGTGCTTACGCTCGTAGATCAGATGCCCCCAGACCATGTTCCAGTCGCGCCGCATGCGGCTTTTCAGCGTGACCTCCTCGGAGCGGCCGCCGAAATGGTCGGCGCGCGCATCGGGATCGAGAATCAGCGCGAAGCCGGCCCGGGTTGAGCGCAGACAGAGATCCGTATCCTCGTTGTAGAGGAAAATATTTTCGTCAAAACCGTTGACGGCCCTCAGAGCATCGCGGCGCCACAGCACAACTGCGCCTGTAATGAACCAGGTACAGAATGGGCCGTCGGGCGGCACCGCGATCCCGGCATGACGGATTTCGCCCGGCCCCATCACGTCGATTTCCGGATTGCCCCGCGCATTGGTGAGTTGGGGCGCCACACCCGCCGCGTTCGGATTGGCATCTGCGGTCGCAATCAGGCGCTCGACGCAGCCGGGCACCAGCTGTGTGTCCGGATTGATGTTGAGCACGAACTCGGTTTCGACCAAGGCCAGCCCCCGATTGGTCGCCGCCCCCAGGCCTCGGTCCTCGGTCAGACTGATGGTTTCGACCTTGGGATGAACGCGCCGGGCAACCTCGAGTGTCGAATCGGTGCTCTTCGCATCGACAAGGATGATCCGTTGTGCGTTGGGCAGCGAGCCCAGCGAGATCGGCAGGACGCCGGCCGAATTGCGCGTCACCAGGACGATGGTGATTCGATCCCAGGGATCGGCGATGGTGGGGTGCTGCGGCTCGGGCATGGTCCCTCTTAGGCCAAGCCTCGAATACGGGCAAGATCGGCGTTCCTTGTTAAGTGCCGTTCGGTTAGGGTCTGGCGGGAATAGGGGATTCGTATCCATGGCTATCGAAAAGCCGGAAGATTTCTATCAGTTTTATGCCGCGCTGAAGCAATATCGTACACCGACCCTGAAGGCGAAGCATATGCGTTGGTATGACCGGGAATTCTGGATCCCGGCACGCTGTACGCCCGAGATGTCGGTTCTGGAACTGGGCTCGGGGCCCGGTGAATTTCTGCTGTATATGCAGCGCAAAGGGGTTAAGCGCTTCTTCGGGGTCGAGATGGACCGTGACGCGATTGCTGCGATGGCTCCGGGTCTCGAATCGCGCGTACAGATCGGGGATATCTGGGCCTATCTCGATCAAGCGCCCAGGGATCAGCTTTGGGACCGGGTCGTCATGCTCGATGTGCTCGAGCATTTTTCCGCCGCCGAGGGCGCGCAACTTCTGGAGCGCGTCAAATCCATTCTGGCGCCGGGCGGCCTCGTCGTGGCACGCGTGCCGAATATGGGTTCGCCCTTGGGCGGGCTGCACCAATTCGCCGATATCACCCACAAGGCTGCCTATAGCGCCAATAGTCTCGGCCAGCTCGGCGGGGCCGTCGGATTCGTTCCTGTCGCGTTTTTGCCGCAACGGCGAGGAAGCCCGGTGCGGCGGTTTCTCGAAGATATGGTGTTCGGTCTTCTGTCGCGGATGCTGACGACGGTCCCGGTCGTCTGGACACCGAACATCATCGTTATCTGGCGACGGGAAGAGCCGGTCGCCAAATGAATTGGATTGCTCTTTTCGTCTGTCTGATCGTGTCCATTATGTTATCTGCCGCAGCCGTCCGGTTTCTGATTCCGGTGCTGCGGCGGACGAATATTCTAGACCGTCCCAACGAGCGATCCTCGCATACCGCGCCCACACCGCGTGGCGCCGGCCTGGCGATGGTGCCGATTGCCGCAGGGCTTTGGATCGCAATCGCGGTTATGGCGGGCAATGGACAGAACGATGCTTTGATCTGGATCGCGATGGGCGCGCTGCTGCTCTGCGCTTTGTCGTGGATCGACGATCTGATCGGCCTCTCGCCGTTAGTGCGTTTTGGATTTCACGTGATCGTCGTCGCCGTTTTGTTGTCTCGACAGCCGAGCGAGCTTCTTTACTTTCAGGGATGGCTGCCGTCGTGGGCGGATCGCCTCGCCGCCGGTCTGGCTTGGGTCTGGTTCATCAACCTGTTCAACTTCATGGATGGGATCGACGGTATCAGCGGGGTCGAGACGGCGGGAATCGGACTCGGCGTGATCACCATGGCCGCATTTGTCCCAGCTCTTGTAGGTCTCGCATTGCCTGCCGGTGTTCTCGTCGGTGTTGCCTTTGGCTTTCTTGTTTTCAATTGGCATCCGGCGAAAATCTTTCTCGGCGATTCGGGAAGCGTGCCTTTGGGCCTGTTGTTGGGCTGGTTCCTGCTTGAACTCGCGGCGGCGGGCTATTGGGCGGCGGCCCTGATCCTACCGATCTATTATCTCGCCGACGCGACATTGACCCTGATCAAACGTCTGAGTCGCGGCGAAAAGATATGGCAGGCCCATCGCCAGCATTTTTATCAGCGTGCCGTTGCGCGCGGGCTGTCGCACGGTTATGTCGCGGCGCTGATCGCCATCGCCAATGGCCTGTTCATCGCGCTGGCCGTGGCATCGCTTTTTAATGTGATGATGGCTCTCGTTGGCGCGGCGATGCTCACCGGCGTGCTGCTGCTCATTCTTCGGGGCCGGGCGGTGCGGCCGTGAAGATTCTTTTTCTCAGCGAGAATTTTCCGCCCGAAACCAATGCGGCGGCGACGCGCGTTTATGAACGCGCTGTCTATTGGGCGAGCTGGGGGCACCAGGTGACGGTCATCACCCAGGCGCCCAACTTTCCGCACGGCAAGCTATTTGCTGGCTATCGCAATGCGTGGCGCCAAACCGAGGAAATGTCGGGCATCCGCGTGGTTCGGGTGAAGACATTTATTTCGCTGAATCGCGGCGTGGCGCGCCGCACGCTCGATTTCGTCTCTTACGGCGTGACCGCCACGCTCGCCGCATTGCGCGAGGATCGTCCCGATATCGTCTGCGCGACCTCGCCGCAATTTTTTGCCGCCGTTGCCGGCTGGCTGGTCGGCGCGCTGCGCCGCGTACCCTTCGTGTTCGAGCTTGGCGATTTGTGGCCGTTGTCGATCTCCGCGGTCGGCGCGATGAAGAAAGGGCTCGCTCTGTCCATGGTGGAGAAGGTCGAGCTATTCCTCTACCGCCGTTCGGCCAGAGTCGCGGCCCTGACGCATGCCTTCAAGCGCAACTTGGTCGAACGCGGCATCGATCCTGCCAAAATCGAGGTTGTCATCAATGGCGTCGATCTGCCGCGCTATGCGCCGCGCCCACGCGATCTCTCGCTCGAACGCGATTGGAATCTCGCCGGGAAATTCGTCGTGGGCTATATCGGCACCCACGGCATGGCGCATGGCTTGGTCAATGTCCTCGATGCCGCCGAATTGTTGAAGGACGATCCGCGAATCCGGTTTCTGTTTGTCGGTGCCGGCGCCGAGCGCGATATGTTGATCGAGACGGCGCGCGCGCGTGGCCTCGCGAATGCCGTGTTCGCGGCTGCGCAACCCAAGGAGGCCATGCCCGCGGTTTGGAGCGTGGTCGATGTCGCGCTCGTCCACCTCAAGGATTCGCCGGCCTTCGCCGAGGTCATTCCGTCCAAGATTTTCGAGGCGATGGCTATGGGCTTGCCGATCTTGTTTGCCGCACCCACGGGCGAAGCGACGGAGTTGGTCGAGCGCCACGGCGCCGGCCTGACCGTGCCGGCGGGGCAGCCTGCGGCACTCGCCCAGGCGGTTCGCACTCTGGCCGGCGACGCGGATGCGCTCGCTCGGTTCGCCCGCGCCTCGCTCGCCGCGGCACCCCATCATTCGCGCGAAACGCAGGCCCGCGAGATGCTCGCGGTGTTCGAGAAGGCGATCGCACCATGAGCCGGATTCTCATAACCGGGGCCACGGGTTTTGTCGGCAAGGCCGTTATTCGCGACTTGCGCGCTCGCGGCCATACCTTGTCGGGCACCACGCGGCAGGCCGATCTCGCCCAAGGCCCGGATGGAGTCCCGCTTTATCATGTGCCCGATCTGTCGGTGGATGCCGATTGGAGCCGGATTGTCGCCGGGGCCGATATCGTTATTCATCTGGCGGCTCGCGCGCATGTCATGCGCGAACACGAAGCCGGTGCGCTGAAAAAATACCGCGCCACCAACCGGGACGGTTCGTGCCGCTTGGCCGCCGCCGCCGCCGCGGCCGGTGTGAAACGGTTCGTGTTCATGAGTTCGGTCAAGGCGGTCGGCGAGGAAACGCACAGCGCGCCGTTCAACGAAACCGATCCCCCGATCCCCGAAGACGCTTACGGCATCTCGAAATGGGAGGCCGAACAGGGGCTCGCGGAAATCGCGACCCGCACCGGGTTGGAGCTGGTCATCTTGCGCCCACCGCTGGTTTATGGACCCGAGGCAAAGGGAAATCTTCTCACCTTGTTGCGGGCGTGCGCGCGCGGCTGGCCATTGCCTCTGTTGGGTGTCGACAATCGGCGCAGCCTGGTTTCGGCCGCGAACCTCGCGTCCGCCGTCGGCGTTAGCGCGCTCGACGCGCGTGCCGCAGGTGCCACCTTTTTTGTTTCGGACGGCGAGGATATTTCGACCGCCGACTTGTTGCGCCGTCTCGCCCATCATATGGGCCGCGAGCCCCGCTTGTTCAGCGTCCCGCGATCGCTTCTGTCCCTGGCCTACCGCCTCCCCGGGGTGGGTTACAAGGTTCGCCGTCTGGCCGGGTCTTTACAGGTCGATTCCGGGGCGATTCGCCGCCGCCTGGATTGGACCCCGCCCCAATCCTTAGAGAACGGACTCGCGGAAATGGCCGCCTGGTATGTCTCAACTCAGGGTAAATTGACGGGTGCCATGGGTCGCGAGACTTGATAAACAGCTACGGCGCAACTCGCGGGGTTAAAGACCCCGAAATTAACGATCTTAATTTGAGCAGGTAAGCGTTCAAAATGACCCATTTCGTGACCGGAAGTGCCGGCTTCATCGGCAGTTCAGTAGCGCAACGGTTGCTTCAATTGGGCCACGACGTTGTCGGGGTGGATAACCTCAATTCCTACTATGACGTCCGCTTGAAGGAGGCTCGACTCGCCCGCCTGAAACAGTTCCCGGGTTTCACCGATGTGCGCCTCAATATCGAGGATCGCACAGAAATCGATAATTTGTTCAAGACCTATCGGCCGAAGACCGTCGTGCATCTCGCGGCACAGGCCGGCGTGCGTTATAGTTTGGAAGCTCCGGAAGCCTATATCGACAGCAATATCGTCGGCCTTGGCAATATTTTGGAAGGATGTCGCCACACCGGATGCCAGCATCTTCTATTCGCCTCGTCGAGTTCCGTTTACGGGCTCAATACGAAAGTACCTTTCTCCGTCGATGATCCGGTCGATCATCCGATCAGTATCTACGCCGCCAGCAAACGGGCGGGCGAGTTACTGGTCCATTCCTATAGTCACCTGTTCAATATTCCGTCGACCTGCATGAGATTTTTTACCGTCTATGGGCCATGGGGTCGCCCCGACATGGCGCTCTTCCTGTTTACCAAGGCGATTCTGGACGGCAAGCCGATCAAGATCTTCAATCATGGCAAGATGCAGCGCGCCTTCACCTATATCGACGATGTCGTGGAATGCGTCTTGCGGCTCATCGATCACGCGCCGGGCAAGATGGCCGGCGGCGGCCCGTCAAGTCCCGCGACGAGTCCGGGTGCGCCATTCCGCGTCCTGAATATCGGATCCCAGGATTCGGTGCCGCTGATGCGCTACATCGAACTGATCGAACAAGCGCTCGGGCGCACCGCGCAGAAGGAATATATGCCGATGCAGGCCGGCGACGTCGAGGCGTCCTGGCCGGACGTTTCGGCGTTGAAGGCGCTGATCGACTGGGCCCCGACCACAACCGTGGACGACGGCATACAGCGGTTCATAGCCTGGTATCGCGATCATTACGCTGTCGGATGACGCGGAATCCGTGTTGGGCGTGGCGAGGCCGGTCGGTTGTGTTATCTTGGCGCCGCGTTGAATTCATAGGCTTTTGGGGCACGGCGTGCTTGTAAGACTGCTGAGTCGGGCCAATATCGTATTTGCCCACGATGTCATCATGGCGCTGACGTCTTTCGTCATCGCGCTGTCTTTGCGTCTGGGCGATCTCGATGCCATACCCGACGATCGTTTTTATCTTTCGGCGGCGGCCTTCACGCTGGTTGCAGCGGTTGTATTCCGTCTGTCGGACATGTACCGGGGCGTTTGGCGCTACGCCTCGCTCAACGATCTTTTCACCATCACCAAGGCCGCGTCGCTGACCATCCTGGTGTTCCTCGTGTTGATGTTCACCATCACGCGTCTGGAAACTCTCCCGCGCTCCTTGCCGCTCATTAATTGGTTCGTTCTGATCGCCCTGCTGGGTGCCCCGCGTTTCGCCTATCGGCTGTTCAAGGATCGCCGGATCGATCTGAAATTCGAACGCGAGCGCCGGCCGCGGGTACCGGTCCTCCTCGTCGGCGCCGGCGATGCGGCCGAGCTTTTTATCCGCGATGTCGCGCGCGGAGATTCGAATTATTCGATCGCTGGAATCATTTCCGCAACATCGGCACGAGTGGGACGCAACATTCACGGCGTCGATATCCTCGGATTGATCGACGAAATCCCGTCGGTGGTCGAACGATTGAAGCAAGACGGTCCTGCGCCGCAAAAGCTGATCCTCACTTCGGAACGGTTCGGGCCGGGGGAAGTACAGCGTCTGCTGGACATCGCTGATTCGCTCGGCATGACGCTCGCGCGCCTGCCGTCCTTGAGCGACTTTCGTACCGGCATAACCGATATGGTGAGCGTGAAGCCGGTCGAAGTCGAGGATCTGCTCGGCCGTCCGCAAATGCCGCTCGACCGCGATGCCATGCAGCGTCTGATCGCGGGAAGGCGTGTGTTGGTGACTGGCGCCGGTGGAAGCATCGGCAGCGAGCTTGTGCGTCAGATCGTCGGTCTGTCGCCCGCCCATCTGACCCTGATCGACAATTCCGAATATAATCTGTTCAAGATCGATCGCGAGGTCGCCAAGATCGTCAAAGCCTTGCCGCGCGCGGCGGTGCTTGCGGATGTTCGCGACGCGCGCCGCATCCACAGTGCTTTCGCCGAGACGCGTCCCGATCTCGTGTTTCATGCTGCGGCGTTGAAACATGTGCCGATGGTCGAGGCCAATATGTTCGAAGGCCTCGTCACCAATGTAGCCGGCACCGTCAATGTCGCTGATGCTGCGCGGAGCGCGGGCGTTCGTGTGCTCGTTCAAATCTCGACGGACAAGGCGGTCAACCCGACCAATATCATGGGCGCCTCGAAGCGCCTGGCCGAGATGTATTGCCAGGCGCTCGATCTGACCGGCGCCGCCGGGACCCGGTTCGTGACCGTGCGGTTCGGCAATGTTTTGGGTTCGACCGGCTCGGTCATCGAGCTGTTCCGCCAGCAATTGCAGGAGGGTGGTCCGTTGACCGTGACCGACCCCGCTATGACGCGCTATTTCATGACCGTGCGTGAGGCGGTCGAGTTGGTGTTGATGGCCTCGGCGCTCGGGGCCGAGAAGCCGGCGGGTGGTGGCGGCATCTATGTCCTCGATATGGGCGAACCGGTCCGCATCATGGATCTCGCGCGCCAAATGATCCGTCTCGCCGGTTTCGAACCGGGGCGCGACATCGCCATCGAAATCGTCGGTGCCCGGCCCGGCGAGAAGTTGTTCGAAGAAGTGCTGCACGGCAGCGAGGATTTGGTGGCGACGGAGCAGCCCGGTCTGCTCTTCGCCCGCCCGCGCGCCGCCGAACTCAATTCCATCCGCGTCGAGTTCGACCGCTTGTCCCAGGCCTGCGTCGAACGCAACGAAGGTCTCGCGCGTTCGGTCATTGCCAATCTGGTGCCGGAATATACTTCGGCCGGTCCGGGATCTTCTCGTCTGGTTGCGGAATAGATTTGTCGCGCATATCTCTGACGTGCAATGACATCCCGCAACGAATGGCAGCTACGACGGGCGCAGATGGAGGCGCGGTCCGGCCGATCCAGTGTCGTCGGTCGTCGGTCCACGCCTGTGCTGCGGCCGGTTTTGCGATGGGCAAGCCTCTTCAGCCGGATGAGCGGCATTTCGCGATTGGCCGGCCGTCGTGCTCTCAAGATATCGCTGTCCGAGATCGAATTTTCCTGCCCTGGCCTGCCCCGAGACCTCGACGGCTTTACAATCCTCCATCTGTCCGACCCGCATCTTGAAGCGACACCGGCCGTCGCGGCGCAGGCGATCGAATGCCTGACCGGACTTACGGCGGATATCGCGGTCCTGACCGGCGATTTTCAGATCGGCGAAAGGAGGTCAGACCCGGCGCGTTCGGCCGCGCTTCTGCAGCCCTTGGTGGCTGCGATGAATGTGCGTGCCGGTGTTTACGGCGTTCTCGGCAACCATGACAGCTGGCGCATGGTGGCGCCGCTGGAAAGCATTGGGATGCGCATGTTGGTCAACGAGCATGTAACCATCGACACGGGCGCAGCTGCGCTGCATCTCGTGGGGCTCGACGATATCCATGCTTTTTACACGGAACATGCCGACCAAGCCCTCCGGGCGGCGCCGGACGGGTTTCGCATCTTACTCGTGCATACACCGGAAATCGCCGGTGCCGCGGCTGATTCGGGCTATGATCTCTATCTGGCCGGTCATACTCATGGGGGTCAGATTTGCCTGCCGAGCGGCCGGCCGATCTTGACGGCGCTCGATGTGAACCGACGGCTGGCTTCGGGTCGCTGGCGAATCGGTGCCATGCATGGCTATACCAATCGCGGTCTCGGCATCGGCGGGCTGCCGATCCGGATCAATTGCCCCGCGGAAATCGCGCTTCTCCGACTGCGGTCAGTTCCTGACTAGCCCGTGGGGAAGCGGTTTGCTATAGACCCCCCATGCTTCAGAATCAGATCAACCGTCCTATCCGCCGCGCCCTCATCTCCGTCTCCGACAAATCCGGCCTGCTCGATCTCGGCCGTTTCCTGGCCGAACGAGGGGTCGAAATCCTGTCCACCGGGGGGACCGCCAAATCGCTCCGCGATGCAGGGCTCGCGGTGGTCGAGGTGTCCGATCATACCGGTTTCCCCGAGATGATGGACGGGCGGGTCAAAACCCTGCATCCCAAAATCCATGGCGGCCTGCTGGCGCGACGCGACAATAAAGGCGACGTCGCATCCATGGCAGAGCACGGCATCGCGCCCATCGATCTTCTCATCGTCAATCTATATCCGTTCGAGGCAACGGTCGCCTCGGGCGCCGATCTCGAGACCTGCATCGAGAATATCGATATCGGCGGGCCGGCATTGATCCGGGGTGCATCGAAGAACCACACGGATGTCACAGTCATCGTCGATACCGCCGATTACGCCCGCCTGATGGACGAGATGCGCACACACGATGGCGCGACCACCATCGAGTTCCGCCGCGCCCTTGCGGGCCGCGCCTATCGCCGTACGGCCGCCTACGATGCCGCCATCGGCGGCTGGTTCGCCGCGCAGGCGGGCGAGGCGTTCCCGGAGCGCCTGGTGGTGGCCGGCGCCTTGCAGCAGACGCTGCGTTACGGTGAGAACCCGCATCAATCGGCGGCACTTTATGTCGGCGAGGAGAAACGTCCCGGCGTCGCCTCAGCGATCCAGCTTCAGGGCAAGGAGCTGTCCTTCAACAATCTCAACGATACGGATGCGGCCTACGAACTGGTCGCCGAATTCGACGAGATCGCCTGCGCCATCATCAAACACGCCAATCCGTGCGGCGTTGCGGTCGCTGCAACGCAAGCCGATGCCTATCGCAAGGCGCTGGCCTGCGATCCGGAAAGCGCTTTCGGCGGCATCGTCGCGCTCAACCGCCCGATCGATCGCGCAACCGCCGAGGAGATCGCCAAACTGTTCGTCGAGGTGATCATCGCGCCCAAAGTGACGGACGAGGCGCGTGCCGTTTTCGCGGCCAAGAAGAATTTGCGCGTACTCGAAGCCGGCGGCCTGCCCGATCCGCGCGCCGAGGGTCCAACTGTGCGCACACTGGCCGGCGGCTATCTGCTGCAGGGGCGCGATGCTGCGGTGACGGGTGACGAGTTGAAGGTGGTCACCAAGCGTGCGCCTTCCGCGCAGGAAATGGCCGATTTGAAATTCGCCTTTACGGTCGCCAAGCATGTGAAATCCAACGCCATCGTCTATTGCAAGAACGGCACGACGGTGGGCGTCGGCGCAGGGCAAATGAGTCGGGTCAATTCGTCGCGCATTGCAACTTGGAAAGCCGAGGAAGCGTCGAACGCCGCAGGTGAAACGATAAGCCGCGCCAAGGGTTCGGTCGTTGCGTCCGATGCGTTCTTCCCGTTTGCAGATGGATTGATCGCTGCCGCCGATGCCGGCGTGACGGCGGTAATCCAACCGGGTGGCTCGATCCGCGACGTCGAGGTCATCGCGGCGGCCGACGAACGCGGTCTCGCCATGGTCTTCACCGGGATGCGGCATTTCCGGCACTGAGTTCTCGGACAAAGTATTCTCGTCATGGCCCGGCCTGGCCCACGGCTGTCCGGTTAAAATGTACTGAGGCGGCGCAATGCCTTACGGCGGTTATGCTTTTTGCATGCTCGATTCGGACGAGGACTTGCTCCAATATGTGCCTCATGCTGAGCCTGTCGAAGCATGGGGGTGCCGCTGCCCATCCTTCGACAGGCTCACGATGAGGATCTCGGGGCAAGCCGAGGCATGACGGCCGATTTAAACCGGACAGTAGTGGGCTTGACCCGGTCATCCATCTTTTTGCAGGACGCGCTGTGAAGATGGATGCGCGGATCAAGTCCGCGCATGAAGGCCCTAAATTGAAATCTCGGCCTAAAACTTCCGCTGCTGGATAAGTTCGAGGCTCATGCGCTTCTGGCGGATGAACTGCCCCATCAGGTGCATGAGCGACTGATGCACGTCTTCGATCACGCCGTAATTGTCGCCGGCGACATGCAGGTTCACGGTCGCGAGCTTGCCGGTGCGTCCGCCGTTGAAGCCAGTCAACGCGATCGATTCACATCCGTTGTCGCGTGCCCATTGGATCACGCGAACCACGTTCTCCGAATCGCCGGACGAGGAAATCGTCATCACCACATCGCCGGGCTGTGCGTTTAGGCGCAGCTGGTGGGTGAAGACTTCGGCATATTCGATGTCGTTGGCGATCGCAGTGATCACCTCGATATTGGCGGCCAGCGAATGGACGCGCGGCAACAGGTTCGTATCGGTGGCCACGAGTTTGCCGTGATCGCATTCGAGATGGTTCGAGATCGACGCCGAGCCGCCGTTGCCGCAGACGTACAATGTGGCGCGCCGTTCGTAGGCTTTTTCCAGGATGGCGACGGCCGCCGCGAGCCGGCCGCGATCGACGCTGGCGGCGGCATGGGCGAGTTGATCGAAATAGGCGTCCGTGTAGGAGGCCGGATCGGGGAACTTTTCATCGGGGAATGTCATGGCGCCTATTTATAGATATGGCGGTGGGGTTTCAACGCCGCGGTACCGTGACGGTACCTAAAATGACTGCTCCGATCACAAAAAACATCAAAATCGTCGCCATTCCGGCCCTGGCGCTCCCGAAGGCGGCGGTGGCGAGGCCGAACAGTAGCGGCCCCAAAAAGGCCGTCGCTTTGCCCGATAGCGCATACAGCCCGAAGATTTCGGTTTCCTGGCCTTGCGGCACCATGCGGGCCAGCAACGAGCGGCTGGCCGACTGGGCCGGGCCGACAAAGATGCCGAGCGCCGCGCCCAGGATGAGGAAGGTCATGATGTCGTGCACCATCAAGATGGCGACGCCGAGGCCCGCAAGCCCGATCAGGGAAATCTGGATGGTCGGTTTGGGACCGATCTTGTCGTCGATCCAGCCGAACGCAGCCGCGCCCAGCCCCGCCGTCACGTTGATCGCCACGGCGAATTGGAGAACCTCGTTCGTGGTCATGCCGAAGGCGCTTTGCGCGAAGACCCCACCCATTGCGAACAAGGTCACCAGCCCGTCGCCATAGACCATGTGGGCCAGCAGGAAGCGCACTATATTTCCCTGGTTGCGGAGCGCTTTCAGCGTACGCCCGAGCAGCGCCAACCCGTCCAAGACGGCGCGGCCGAATCCGATATGCCGGTCGGGCTGGTCCGGTGTCCAAAGGAACAACGGTATGGCGAACAGCGCGAACCAGGCCGCGACCAGCAACGAGGTCGCGCGCAGATGGTCGGTCGAGCCGAGATCGAAAAAAACGAGGATGATCACCAGACAAACGAGGCCGCCGGCATAGCCGAAGCCCCAGGCCCAGCCGGAGATCCGCCCGATGCGGTCGGCGCGCGCGATATCGGGCAGCATGGCATTATTGAACACGACTCCCATCTCAAAACCGATATTGGCGAGCGCCACCAGGATCAGGGCGGGTAGCGCATAGCCTGGCTCGGGAGCGATGAAGACCAGCATCGCCGTTGCGGTTACGCACAGCGTCGTGAAGCCCGCGATCCACGGCTTGCGCCGTCCGCCCATATCGGCGACCGCGCCGAAGATGGGGGCCAGCAGCGCGATGCACAGCCCGGACAGGCTCATCGCATAACCCCAATAGGACGTGCCGAGGGTTTCGTCGCCGACCACGCCCTTGGCGAAATAGGTCGCGAAGACGAAAGTGATGACCACCGTCGTGAAGGCCGAATTGGCCCAGTCGAACATTGCCCAGGCGAAAATGCCAAGCCGCGAGGCGGGAGTGCGACGGGACATCTACCCCCCTCCCTGACCCTCCCCCTCAAGGGGGGAGGGAATAAGAATAAAACACCCTCCCCCTTGAGGGGGGAGGGTTGGGGTGGGGGTGAAAGGTTTCGACAGTTTACTCACCGGCCGAGAATGCACTCAAATGTCGGCTGGCGACGGCGAGCATGGACAGATCGACGAGGTCTGCGGCCGACAGTTCGGTCAGCATCTGCTTCATCTGCTCCAGCGACGAGGCGTTCGCCTTGGTCCAGCGTTCGAGCGGATCGCCGGTGATCGAGCCCCGCATCATACGCAGCGCCAGGTTCTTCTGATGGGCGTACAGCTCTTCGATGACGGCCGCGGCGGCGAGCTTCTGCCAATGATTGTCGGCCGGCAGTTTTTCCGCGTTGTAGCGCAGCCAGCCAAGCCTAAAGGTCTCGCCGATCTGGAAATAAAGCCGTGCAACGTCGGCCAAGGGCCGCTTGCTCTGGGCCGCCGCGCGCACGATGTCGGGTGCCGAGATCATCAAGATCGTGAAGGCGATCTGCCTGGCGAGCGGGGCCGGGACGCCGCCATCGGTATAACGCTTGATGCGGAATTCGATATGCTCGGTCACTTCCTTCGGAATCAGCTTGTCGATCGACGGTGTCAGTTGCGAGATGCCGGGCTTTAGCTCGGCGATCGTCTTGCCGATATCGATGGGGGCCGCGACATTGCGCAAGACCCACAAGGTGGCGCGCTCGATCAGCTGCTCGATATCGTAGAACAGCTTGATCTGGACGTCGGCATGGACCTTGGCGTCGAGCGCCTCGATGGCGCTCCAGATGGCGCGCAGATTGAACGCATCGCGGACCACGATATAGGCGCGTGCCACTTCGACCGGGGTCACACCGGTCTTTTCCATCAGATTGATTCCAAAGGTGCCGCCGACCCGGTTGATCATGCTGTTGGTCACGACCGTGGCGATAATCTCGCGGCGCAATTGATGGGCGAGGATTTCCTTGCGGTATTTAGTGCGCAGTGCCGTCGGGAAATAATTGACCAAGTCGTTCTCGAACAAAGGATCGTCCGGCAGGTCCGACGCCAGAAGCGTGTCGTAGAGCCACATTTTTGAATAGGGCATGACGATCGCGATCTCGGGCCGTGTCAGCCCGACGCGATCGCGCGCGCGCTCGGCCCAGGTCTCGTCGTCGGGCAGATGTTCGATCACCCGGTCGAGCCGACCGGCACGTTCCAGCATGCGCACGAAGCGTTGCTGCAGATCGAGCAGAGCGACGCTTTTTGCCTGGCTGAGCATGATCGCCTGGGTCTGCATGTAATTGTCGCGCAGCACCAATAGTGCCAGTTCGTCAGTGAGCTTGGCGAGCTGAACGTTACGCTGGGCATAGCTGAGCTTCTTCTTGGCGACCACAGCATCGAGCAGGATCTTGATATTGACCTCGTGATCGGAGGTATCGACGCCGGCGGAATTATCGATGGAATCGGCGTTCAGGCGCCCGCCTCTCAAGGCATATTCGATACGTGCGCGTTGCGTGACGCCCAGATTGGCCCCTTCCCCGATCACCTTGGCGCGCACCTCGTTGGCGCTCACGCGCACGGCGTCGTTGGAACGGTCGTCCGCATCGGCGTGGGTTTCGAACGATGCCTTCATATAGGTGCCGATGCCGCCGAACCACAATAGTTCGACCTCGGCTTGCAGCATGACCTTGATCAGCTCGTTCGGCGTCACCGTCGCCTTGGTGATCGCGAAGCGCGCGCGCGCCTCGGCCGACAGCGCGATCGATTTCGCTTTGCGGTCGTAGATGCCGCCGCCCTTCGACAGCACCTTTGCGTTGTAGTCCGTCCACGACGAGCGTGGCAAATTGAACATGCGCACCCGTTCCTTGAAGCTGGTCGAAGGATCTGGATCTGGATCGACGAAAATATGCATGTGGTTGAAGGCGCCGATCAGCTTGGTATGGCGCGACAGAATCATGCCGTTGCCGAACACGTCGCCCGACATGTCGCCGACGCCGACGCAGATGAAATCCTCGTTTTGGATATCCTTGCCGACCTCGCGGAAATGGCGCTTGACGGATTCCCAAGCGCCGCGCGCGGTGATGCCCATTTTCTTGTGGTCGTAGCCAACGCTGCCGCCCGACGC
The DNA here is from genome assembly GCA_945877815.1 of Caenispirillum bisanense. Taxonomy (GTDB): domain Bacteria; phylum Pseudomonadota; class Alphaproteobacteria; order Rhodospirillales; family UBA2165; genus CANIGJ01. The sequence continues at coordinate 459 of CAMDWJ010000004.1, read as the reverse complement.
GAATGCATCGCCGAGCCAGAAGCCGTAATCGATGGCGATGCCGTTGGCGATGTCGGAGAAGGTCGCGGTTCCCTTGTCGGCGGCGACCACCAGATAGGGATCGTCGCCGTCGAGGCGCACGACGTCCTTCGGCGGCAAGATCTTGCCGTTCTTCAGATTGTCAGTGATGTCGAGTAGGCCCGACATGAAGGTGCGATAGCACGCGATGCCCTCGGCCATGATCGCATCGCGTCCGCCGTCAACGGGCGGACGTTTCACCGTGAAGCCGCCTTTGGAACCGACCGGCACGATGACCGAATTTTTGACCATCTGCGCCTTCATCAGGCCCAGGATCTCGGTGCGGAAATCCTCCTTGCGGTCCGACCAGCGGATACCGCCGCGCGCGACCTTGCCGCCGCGCAGATGAACGCCCTCCATTCTGGCCGAATGCACGAAGATCTCGACCATCGGGCGGGGCAG
>CAMDWJ010000003.1 GCA_945877815.1 Caenispirillum bisanense | reverse complement strand
TTTCCACGGAGATTCCAAGCCAAGCCCAAGGGCCAAAACGTCCCCAGCTTCCATCGACCAACCTCCCATGCTGAAACCAACCCAGCATGAAAGGCGCAAAACCCACTTTCAACAGTTCTTCAATTCCATTCCAAACGTCGAGGAGCCAGAAATTGCAGGGCGTCGCGGACCTCTTCCGGCCCGCTGGTCGTTTTGTCCGACACCCAGCCCAGACGGAAGCCATTGGTGTAATGCCGGTCGGTGTTGACGAGTTTGTCGTTCTCGATCGTCAAGGAGAAGGTCCCGCCGAGCGGGTTCTCGGCGGATTTGGCCGGTGAGGTGAGCGCAAGCAATAGGATCGCAGCGGAGAATGCCGATCCAAGCGCCCTCGATTTTACCACCTAAATACCCCCAGAGGACTGGCTCTTGCTTCGCGCTGACGTCGCCGCTCACCTCGAAGCGCATGGCGGCCGGGGTGTTCGCCTGGATTTAGATGGCTGAATCGCGGATTTTTGTCCAGTAACTTGGCCGTGTTAGAGGCTTTCGATATGGGCGACCATCTTCTTGCGGGTCGCCTCGTCCGGCAGGCGACCGCGCGCCGCACCCATATTGTCGGGCACGTGATGGGGAAAGGTGGTGCCCGGAATGGCGCAGGTCACCGCCTCGTTGGAGATCAGGTATTTGAGGAAGAACTTGGCCCAAGTGTCGCAGCCTAGGTCTTGGACCGCCCAGTCCGGCACATTCTTGCCCTTCACCTTGTCGAACAGGCGATCGCGTCCGAACGGCAGGTTGAGCATCACGCCCATGCCGAGATCCTTGGCGAGCGGCAGGATTTCCTTTTCGGCACCCCGATCGTCGATTGCGTAATTGATTTGGATCCAGTCGAGATTCGAGCTTTTCATGACCTTGATCAAGGCGTCGTGGCTGCGGCCCTGGAAATGGGTGGCACCGATGGCTTTTGCTTTGCCCTCCTCCTTCAGCCGACGCACGGTTCTATATTGCGTGTCGAAATCGCGCAGATTGTGGACGTGCAACAGCTCGACGTGGTCCGTGCCCAGATCCTTGAGCGACTTGTTGAACTGGTCGATGCCGGCCTTTTCGCCGTCGATGCTGATCTTCGTCGAGATATAGATCTTGCTGCGCGTCCCCAGTTCACGCATCGCCTTGCCGGTCACGGCCTCGGCGTTGCTGTAGGTGGGCGAGGTATCGATCAGGGTGCCGCCGCTATCGGTCAGTGCCTTGATGACGCCTTTGCGCTGCTCAAAACCCTCACCCTCGATCATGTCGCCGAAGGTTTGCGCGGTGCCGAGGCCGACCAACGGCAGAACCTCGCTGGTCTTGCCGACCTTGCGGGTGAGGATGGGCGCTTCGCCTGCCAGCGCATCGGCGATGGCGCCCGGTCCGCCGGCCGCCAGAAGTGCGGCGCTGCCCGCGCTCAGGCGCAGGAAATCTTTGCGTGTCAGTTCCATGTTAACCTCCTGTCTGCGGCGCGGTTGGCGCCTCGATATTGTTGGTCGCCATTTTATCTTGAGCCTGGCCAAGCCACCAAGCGACGGCCATCCACACGACGGCGACCGGCACGCAAAGCCAAAAGATGGTGGCAATGTCTAGGCCAAGCCCGCGCGCCAGGCCCTGATAGGCCCAGCCGCTCGCCATATCGCCGCCGCGGAAAACCGCAGTATCGATGAAGTTTTTGGTTTTGTAGCGCTGTTCGCGGCTGACCACGGTATAAAGCACATTGAGCGACGGCACCTGGATCGCGTAATCGGCCGAGCGGCGCACGATCTGGAACGCGATCAGGACGGCCATGGTGGGGGCCAGGGCCAGGGCCGCGAAACCGATCGCGGTGATCGCGCCGAGCGCCATGATGGCGGGCGTCACCCCGAAGCGTTTGACCAGGCGTCCGGTCGCCAGAAGCTGGCACAGCAGGGTGAGCGTCGAAACCGCGAGGTCCATCCCGGCGAAGATTCGGGTGCGCTCGCCCGCATCGCTAAAGGCGGCGCGAACGATGTCGGCTTGCTGGAAATAGAGCACGGTCGAGGTCGTGGTATAGAGCAGCATGAAGGCGCAGATGCCGAGCATATAGGGCGACTTCACCGCCTCCGAGATGCCGGCGAGGATGCCGCCGCCGATGGCTTCGGGTTCCGCCGCTTGCGTATCCGAGGCCTGCGCCCTGGCCAGACGGGTGAGCTGGCGCACGCACAGGCTGGCGAAGGCCAGCAGGGCGGCCGTCACCAGCATGAGGTTCGCCGGGCCCATCTCGACGGCGAGCGCGAAGGTCACCGTCGGGCCCAGGATGGTGCCGGTGGTGCCGCCCGCCGCGATGAAGCCGAACAGGCGCTTGCCCTGGTCGGTCTTGAAGATGTCGGTCATGAAGCTCCAGAAGACCGACACGACGAACAGGTTATAGACGCTGGTCCAGACGAAGAAGGCGCGCGCGATGTAGGTGCGCTCGAAATCGGTTTGGAACAGCACCCAGAAGATCGCGATATTGGCGATGAAGAACCAATAGGTGTACGGAATGAATTGGCTGCGCCGAAAATTTTTCACCACCCAGCCGAAAAACGGGATGACGCAGAGCATCGCGAAGAAGGTGCCGGTGAACAGGTAGGGCAACATGCCGGGCCCGGCGGCGACGCCCATCTCGTCGCGGATCGGGCGCAGCACGAAATAGCCGCACAGCAGCGAAAAGAAATAGGCGAAGGACCACAGCAGCGCCGCAAGTTCGTCGGGCTTCACTTCGACCGCGAGGCGGATCAGCCGAAGCAGTTTTCCCTTCATATCCCCTATGCCTAATACCTATTTGCGCTTGGCGATCGCGGGTACGTCGCGATCCTCAGGCCCGATATAGGCCGACAGCGGGCGGATCAATTGATTGTTGGCGTTCTGCTCCAGGTAATGTGCGACCCACCCGGTGATGCGCGCGGCGACGAAGATCGGCGTATAAAGATTGATCGGAAATCCCATTAGGTAATAGACGGGCCCCGAGGGGAAATCGAGATTGGGATAGATCTTCTTCTCGCCGACCATGATGTTTTCGAGCACGTCGGAAATCTTGATCCAGCGGTCGTCGCCGGCATGGGCCGACAGATCTTCGAGACAACGGCGCATGATCGGCACCCGGCTGTCGCCCCAGCGATAGACGCGATGGCCGAAGCCCATCACGAGCTGTTTCTTCGCGATACGCGGGCGCAGCCATTTCTCGGCGCGTTTGGCATCGCCGATCTCGGCCAACATCTCCATCACCGCTTCGTTGGCGCCGCCGTGCAGCGGCCCCTTGAGTGCGCCGATAGCGCCGGTGACCGAGGAATAGATGTCGGCGCGCGTCGAGGCGATGACGCGGTCGGCGAAGGTCGAGGCGTTGAAGCTATGCTCGGCATAACAGGTGAGCGAGATGTCGAAAGCGCGCACGACCTCGTCCGGCGGCACCTTGCCGAAGCACATATGGAAGAAGTTGGCGGCGAAGGACAGTTTGGGATTGGGTTTGATGCGCGGCTTGCCGGACCTGAATCGGAAGTCCGTGGCGATCATGGTCGGGATTTTGGCGAGCAGATCGAGTCCGCGCGCGAGGTCCGCCTTGGCCGGCTCGCCGCCCCAGGCGATTTCGCGCGTGCCGAGATAGCTGACGGCGGTGCGGATCGTATCCATCGGGTGCGCCGATTTCGGGAATAGCTTGAGCATGGCGATCTGGTCGCGCGAAAGCTCGCGGGCGGCCCGCTCGGCCTTCTCGAAGGATCGCAGCTTGGCCTTGTTCGGTAGCTCGCCATGCATCAGCAGAAAGGCGACTTCCTCGAAGGAGCATTTTTCGGCGAGCTGGTCGACCGGATAGCCGCGATAGGTCAGGCGGCGCTTTTCCGGCACCACCTTGGAAATCGCCGTCTCGTCGGCGAGCACGCCCACCAGGCCTTTGTGAATCTTTTCCGCCATGTTCCCCTGCTCCTTTTTCGCATCGCCCCGATGCGGTATCTTTGAATCCTTACTCTTTTAAGGCCTAGGACCCGGCTTGTCTAAGGGGACCAGTAAGACGGACCGGTTGAGGACATGAGCGACACCGATCTCAAACCGCGCGGCAAGGTCGAGCTTAAGACCGAGCGGCCGCGTCTGCACAAAGTGATCCTGGTCAACGACGACTACTCGCCGCGCGAATTCGTCGTCACAGTCCTCAAATCCGTGTTCCACGTGACCGACGATCTGGCCTACAAGATCATGATGACGGCGCACCGCCGGGGCGTATGCGTGGTCGCGGTCTATACCAAGGAAATCGCCGACACCAAGGCCGACGAAGGTACGCGCCTCGGCCAGGAAGCCGGCCATCCTTTGACCTTCACGACCGAGCCCGAGGAATAGGGTAGGAGCATCACTTCTTTGAATGCGCCTCCATATTAGGAGCGCAGCACCGCGTTCATGCGGGTCAAATGGCCTTCGCCCGCTTACGCCTCGATATATTCGATGATGCTGCTGGGGGCGGGCACGGTGGCGCCATCCTCGGCAAGCCCATCCAGATGGAAGCGGATGGCGGCGCGGATTTCATGCTCGACGGCGGCGACGGTTGCGCCGGTCGCGACGCAGCCGGGCAGGTCGGGCACATAGGCCGAATAATTGCCCTCGGCCTGTTCGATCACCACCGCGTAGCGCATCACCCTCAATCCTTCGTCAATTGGGCCTGTTTCAGAATGCTGTTCAGCGTACCCGGCCCGGTATCGTCGGACGGTTTCCCCGCCACCGTCACGCGCCCGGGTTTCGTCGCATGTTTATACTGCCTATGACTGCCGCCAAAAAACGGCGCGTGTCGTCACCAGATACCAACCGTCCGCCGTGATCAATCGAATGACGTCGCGAACCTTCATGTTCCGACCACTTATGAATAAGAACAATTCAAGAACATTTGTTGTGAAACGTCAGGTATTTCCGACAATGACCCTCACCCTGAGCTTGTCGAAGGGTAAGGGCGGTATGCGCGGGCACCGATCACGCGGGCCGAGCGGGTCGCGGCGCACAGTGCGGCGATCTTCGACGGGTTCGATGCCAAGCTCGCGTCCTTCCTCGATTTCGTGCTGTCGCAATATGTGCGCGAAGGGGTGGGGGAATTGGATCAGGCGAAATTGCCCGACCTTCTCGAACTTAAATACCGGGGCGTGGCCGATGCCGCCGCCGAATTGGGCGGGGTGGCCCGCATCCGCGATGCCTTCGTCGGCTTTCAGAAGCACCTGTACGAGCGGTAATCGGGCGGGATTTTTTGGCGCTCGACCCCTTTGATCTATACTGAATGGGAACAGCCGAAGATCGAAACCCATGTTGCTTGATACGCTGCGAACCAAGAAAGACGCGATCCGCGAACTGGGCCGCCGCTATGGCGCCAGCAATATCCGCGTGTTCGGCTCCGTCGCGCGCGGCGAGGAAGGGCCGAACAGCGACGTCGATTTCCTGGTGGTCTTCCCCCCGGGATACGATTTGTTCGCCCAGCGCCTGCCGCTTGCCGAGGGGCTTGCCGCGCTGGCGGGGCGCAAGGTCGAACTGGTGCCCGAACATGAATTGAACCGGCACATGCGCGATCATGTGCTGAAGGAAGCCGTCGCGCTGTGACCAAGCCGTGGCAGCCCTATGCCCGGCACATTCTCGATTCAATCGCGAAGATCCGCCGCATCGAGGCGCGCGGCGATCTGACGCGCGACGATATTCTGTACGACGCTGCGCTGCGCAACCTGCAAACCTTGTCCGAGGCGACGCGGCTGTTGCCGGACGATCTCAAGCTGGCTTTTCCCGAGGTGCCGTGGCGCGAGATCAGCGGGTTTCGCAATATCCTCGTCCATAATTATCTCGGTGATATCGACGCGGTGGCCGTGGCCAGGATCGTCGCGCGGCATCTCGCCCCGCTGGAGGTCGCCGTTCGGGCGAAGATCGCCAAGCCCGAGGCTTCGCGGTTCAGGTGAGGCTTGAATTTCTCTATAATTGGAATATATAACTAATAATTCTGCCGATGTCCCATCGAAGCAATGGCGAATCCGCTCGGGCGTTCGCAAAACGCGCTGTCGGCGGGATCAAGGTTGGCCGCGTCTCGCCGCGACAAAGGCCGGAATGGGCCGAAAATGCCCACCTTTGACGACAAAAGCCGACAAAGCTGACATGGTGCGACCGCGCATAAATGGAATTAATTATTCTTAATAATTGGAATGTTTCATGTGAAACATCGCATCGGCGCCCGCCGCTCAGATCTTGAAATTAAAAATCGATTGGTCGAAGGCGCCGTAATCCTCGTAATGCAGCACCTCGTAGAGCCGTTTGCGGGTCTGCATATTGGCGACGATGTTGGCGTTGGTGCCGTCGCGCTTCAACGTCGCATAGCCGTCCTCCACGCCCTTCATGGCAAGGCGCAGCGAGGTCACCGGATAGATCGCGATATTATAGCCGAGATCCGTGAGCTGCTGCTTGGTCAGCAGCGGCGTCTTGCCGAACTCGGTGAGATTGGCGAGCAGCGGCACTTGGATCGCCTTGCGGAAGGCGGCGAAGTCGGCTTGCGAATGCATGGCTTCCGGGAAGATCACGTCCGCGCCGGCATCGACATAGGCTTTGCAGCGCTCGATCGAGGCCTCCAGGCCTTCGCTTTCCTTGGAATCGGTGCGCGCAACGATGACGAAATTCGGATCGCGCCGCGCCGATGCGGCAGCTTTGATCTTTTGCACCATGGTCGTGGTACCGACCAACACCTTGTTGTCGAGATGGCCGCAGCGTTTGGGGAGCTCCTGATCCTCAAGATGACAGGCGGCAATACCGGCGTCCTCCATCTCGCGAATGGTGCGTGCCGCATTCATCGCTTCGCCGAAACCGGTATCGGCATCGCTGAGTGCCGGAAGATCGGTCACCCGCGCGATCTGGCGCCCGCGCATGGTGAGTTCGTCGAGCGTGATCAACCCGATATCGGGCAGCGCAAGATCGGCGGAAAGTGCGCCGCCCGAGATATAGATGCCGTCGAAGCCGAGCTCTTCGACGATGCGCGCGACGATGGGCGAATGCGCGCCCGGCATCTGGATCAGCTGGCCGCTCGCCAGTTTCTTTTTGAAGTCGGCGCGCTTCTCGGCCGACGTTTTCTTGGTGAAGATCATCAGAAAATCCCCTTTCGGCTGGCATTCGCATCGATCAGTTGGGCCGCGTCCAAACGCACGTTGAGTTCGCGAACGCCCTTGGCGTCGAGCGCGGTTAGGTTTTCGACGAGGCTTAGAAACCGTTTGGCTTCTATGTCGCTGATCAGGCCTTCGGTCAGCGTTCGGAACTTGGCGATGTAATCCGAGCGCGCAAAAGGTTTGGCGCCGGCCGGGTGTGCGTCCGCGACCGCCAATTCATCGGTGAGGGTCTCGCCCGACGCGAGCTTGATTTCGAGCCGTCCGCCAAAGGCGCGCTGATTGGGGTCGGGATGGTGATAGCGCTCGGTCCAGGTCTTGTCCTCGGCCGTCGTGATCTTGTGCCATAGGCGCACCGTCGAGGCGCGCTGCGCGCGTTCGGGCGCGTAGGATTTGACGTGGTGCCATACGCCGTCTTCGAGTGCGACGGCGAGGATATACATGATCGAATGGTCGAGGGTTTCGCGGCTGGCCTTGGGGTCGAGCTTTTGCGGATCGTTGGCGCCGGTGCCGATCACATTGTGGGTGTGATGGCTGGTGTGCAGCACGATCGCTTGCACATCGTCGAGGTTCTTGATCTTGGTGCGCATCTTGGCGGCGAGATCGATGATGGCTTGCGCCTGGTACTCGGCCGAATGCGCCTTGGTATAGCTTTCCAAGATCGCGCGCTTGGGTTCGTTCGCGTCGGGCAACGGCACGTGATATTGCGCCTTCGGTCCATCCAGCACCTGCGCGATCACGCTGTCCTCACCTTCATAGATGGGCGAGGGCGCTCCTTCGCCGCGCATGGCGCGATCGACCGCTTCGATGGCGAGCTTGCCGGCATGGGCAGGCGCGAAGGCCTTCCATGACGAGATTTCGCCCTTGCGCGATTGGCGCGTTGTTACCGTTACATGCAGCGCCTGCTGGACCGCCTGATAGATCGTTTGGGTATCGAGACCCAGCAAGGTGCCGATGCCGGCGGCGGCCGAAGGCCCGAGATGCGCGATATGATCGATGCGATGTTCGTGCAGGCAGATCGCTTTGACGAGATCGATCTGAATTTCGTAGCCGGTGGCGATGCCGCGGATGAGGTCCGCCCCGCCCTTGCCCAATTGCTGGGCGACCGCGAGCACCGGCGGGATATTGTCGGCCGGGTGCGAATAGTCGGCGGCCAGGAACGTGTCGTGGAAATCCAGCTCGCGCACCGCAGTGCCGTTCGCCCAGGCCGCCCATTCGGCATCGACGGCAACGGTGGGATCGGTGCCGAACACGGCGGCTCCGCCTTTGCGCGGATGGGCGAGTGCCTGCGCGCGCGCGGCGGCGACGGGTGCGCGGTTGACCGAGGCGATGGCGACGCTCGCATTGTCGATGATGCGGTTGCCGATCATCTCGATCACAGCCGGTTCGACCGCGACCTTATCCGTGGCCACGGCGGCGATCTTCCAGGCAAGCTGGTCTTCTTTGGCCAGTTTTTCCTTGGAGGGATAAACGCGGACGAGATGGTTTTTCATCAGATGACGCCCTTGGTGCGAAGTTCCGCGATCTGTTCGGCGCTATAGCCGATGCCTTTCAGCACCTCGTCGTTATGTTCGCCGGCTTCCGGGGTCGCGGTGGCGAGCTTGGACGGCGTGCGCGACATATGGATGGGCTGGCCGACGATGGTGATGTCGCCGATTTCCTCGGAATGCACCGTCTGGGCGATGCCGGAAAATTTGACCTGCGGATCGGCGAAGGTCTGATCGATCGTATAGATTGGACCGCACGGGATGCCTTCCGCGTTCAATCGATCGATCCAATAGGCCGTGGTGTTCTTGGACGTAAGGTTTTCTATCATGCCGACCAGTTTGTCGCGGTTCTTGCGCCGTGCGGCACTTGTCGCGTAATCCGGATCGTCCTGGAGCGCCTCCAATCCCATCGCCGCGCAGAAGCGTTTCCACATGGCCGGCGTCGGCGCGATATTGATATGGCCATCGCTGACTTTGTAGCGCCCGGTGGGCACGCCGGTCGGATGATCGTTGCCGACCTGCTTCGCCACGTCCTGCTTCATCAGCCAGCGCGACGCCTGGAAATCGAGCATGAAGATCTGCGATTCGAGCAGGTTGGCCTGCACCCATTGGCCTTCGCCCGAGGATTCGCGTTCCAGCAACGCCGTCATCGCACCCAGTGCGGCGAACAGGCCGGTGCACAGATCGGCGATCGGGATACCGACGCGCATGGGGCCGCGCCCCGGCTCGCCGGTGATCGACATCAATCCGCCCAACCCTTGCGCGATCTGGTCGACGCCCGGCCGTTCGCGGTAGGGGCCATCTTCGCCGAAGCCGGAGATGCTGACATAGACGAGGCGTGGATTGATCTTCTTCAGCGATTCATAATCGATGCCGAGACGGAATTTGACGTCGGGGCGGTAATTCTCGACCACCACATCGGCCTTCGCGATCAGCTTCATGAGGATCGCGAGGCCTTCGGGCGCCTTAAGATTCAGCGTCAGGCTGCGTTTGTTGCGGTGCAGGTTCTGGAAGTCGGGATCGTGGCGCGACGAGAAATCCTCGGAGTCCGGCATTTCGACCTTGATGACATTGGCGCCCCAATCAGCGAATTGGCGGACACAGGTCGGGCCCGAGCGCACGCGCGTTAGATCGATGACGGTGAAGCGGGTCAGTGCCTTGGCGGCGGGCGGCAGCGTGCTTTCGAGATTTGCGGACGACGAGACCATGAGGGGACCTTTATATTTTCAACGGCAACGTTCCGGCATCATAAACGCGCCCATCGTCCACGCAAACTCGTTGCTTGCAGGCATTTCCGCCTACAGGAATTCGCCTGAAACGGCGTTGGGAGTCACCGGCTGTAGAGGAAATTCGGCAGCCACAGCGTCATGCCCGGGAAGATATACATGAAGACCATGCAAATGATGACGATGACCATATAAGGCATCATCCCGGCGAATATCTGATTGAGCGTTACATGCGCGGGCGCCACGCCCTTGAGGTAGAAGGCGGACATGGCGACCGGCGGCGACAGGAACGCTGCCTGCAGATTGACTGCGACCATGATCCCAAAGAGGACAGGATCGACATTGAAGTGGTCGAGAAGCGGAATGAAGATCGGGATGAAGATCACGATGATCTCGGTCCATTCAAGCGGCCATCCGAGAATGAAGATGATTGCCTGCGCCAGGAGCATGAATTGCAATGGCGACAGATTCATGCCGAGCACCCACTGCTCGATCAGTTGTTGTCCGCCGTGCAGGGCGAACACCGCCGAGAACAGGGCCGAGCCGACGAACAGCCAGCACACCATTGCGGTGGTTTTGGCGGTCAGGAACGTTGATTGCTTAAGCGTGTCGAGCAATTGACGCGACGAAAAGAAATCGCGCGTCCATGACGTGATGGTGCCGGCGAAGAGCCCGCCCAGCACGCCGGAAATGATGATCGTCATGACATCGCCGCGCATCGAACCGAGCGACGCGCCGACGATCACGCCGACCAAGGCGCCCCACAAGGTGGTGCGCCGATATTTTTGCAGGGCCGCGAGGAACAAGGCGCCGATCGAGCCGATGCCGGCCGATTCGGTCGCCGTGGTGATTCCAAACAGGATCGCGCCGAGCACCGACAACGTAAGGACCGCAAGCGGCACGACGGACGAGACAAGCATTTTAAGGATTTCGAGTTGCTCGCCGTCCATGCGCCGATAGTAATAGGCGAGCAAGGCGGCTAAGGCGGCTGCCAATCCCCAGAACCATTCATAAAAGCCTTCCGGTGCGGAGGCCACGAGCGGCGGGCTTTCGCCGACAAGGGCTTCGCTCGGCGTTTCCTCCGACGGGCTTTCCTCGGGCGCGGGCTCTTCGGCTGCCGGCGGCTCCTCCAACGTGCCCATCTCTTCGGTCGTTTCTTCGCCCGTTTCCTCGGTTCCTTCCTCCGCCTCAGGCGTTCCGGAGAGTCGGTCGGATCCTTGGAATACTGAATATTCGACGGCGTTGGGCGGGGGGGCGGACAGATCGGGTGCGTTGCGCACAGTGACGAACCACCAGGCGAGCGCGAACAGGGTCACGACGAGTATCAGCGGGACCAGCGCAGAGAAGATATTCTGGACGATCAATCCTTTGCTGACCGGTCGGCCATCGGCTGCGAGTGCGCCCTTCCACAAGGCCGGCCGGAACAGGGCGACGACGAGGCCGCTGATAATGCGTTTCTCGGGGCCGCGTTGCAGGCGCGCGAGCCAATCGGGGATCGCCAAGCTATAAAGCTCGGGCGGCAGCTTGGGTGCCAGATGAGGTTGGATCATTGCTTTGCCGATGATGTAGACCACATAGAGGAAGGCGAGGAAGAAGCCCGGGATCATCGCGCCGGCATAGAGCTTCACGACAGACTGGCCGGCAACTGCGGCATAGACGATCAGCATGACCGATGGCGGAATGAGAATGCCGAGCGTGCCGCCCGCCGTGATGGCGCCCGCCGCCAGGCGGACGTCGTAATTTGCGTTCAGCATCGGGCGCAGCGCGATGACGCCCATCAGCACGACGACCGCGCCGACTATGCCGGACGCCATGCCCCAAAAGGCGCAGACGATCAGGGTTGTTACCGCCAGGGAGGCGGGCAGGCGCCGGAACGCAAGCTGCACGCTTCGAAACATCTTATCGACGAGGGCTGCGCGCTCGATGAGATAACCCATGAAGACAAACAGCGGGATCGAGATCAGGGTGTCGTTGTTCATGGCCCCATAGGTGCGTTGCACCATGAGGTCGAATATCTGGTTCTCGTACCAATGGCGCGACGGATCCCAGAAGGCGACGTAGCCGAATATCATGCCCATACCCATGAGCGTGAAGGCAGTCGGGAATCCCATCATGATCGCGCCGACGATCATGCCGAGCATGGATAGTCCGATGATCGGATCGCTCATGGCTTCTTGTCGTCGCGGTGATCGCCCATGCCGCGCTGATGGGCAGCGTCGTTGATGTCGTGGGCGCGGGTTATGGCGTCGCGCTTCGACGCCTCGTCGACAAATTCGCTATTGGCCAATTGCGTTCCGATGACGTCGATTTCCTGGACATCCTTGAGGCGGGCCGGCCAAACCCCGGTGCGCAGGCACACGATGCAGCGAATGATTTCGGCGACGCCTTGGATCATCACCAAGGCGCCGGCAACGGGAATGACTGTTTTGAATTGATAGACTGGTGGGCCGTTGGCGGTGACGCTCGAATGCTCGTTGATGCGCCATGACAGTTCGGCGAAACCATAGCCGGCATAGATGAGCGCCAAAATGCCGGGGATGAAAAAGAGAAGATAGAGCGCCAGATCGAGCCCGGCTTGGGTTCGTGGCCGCATCGAGCCGTACAGGAAATCCCCACGCACATGGCCGTTCTGCGCCAACGTATAGGCGCCGCACATCATGAACAGCGATCCGTACAGCATACTGTTCAGATCGTAGATCCAGTCGGTCGGCGCGTTGAGGATATAGCGCTTGAAAACTTCGATCCCGACGACGATCGCTAGGGTCACGATGAGCCAGGCAAATATCTTGCCTGACCATTCGCTGATGCGGTCTATCTGATAAAGAAAGCGTTGTGCGCTCATTAAGGCACGTTCGATAAGTCGGATCGAGAACAGAAACGGGACGCCCAACTCTTCACGTCGGGCATCCCGTCAACAAAACGATCAGCCTTTCTTCGGGTCGGCTTTTTTGGCCGCCGGGGCAGCGGGCTTTTTCTGGAAATAATGATTATAGGCCATGCGACGATTGACGTTGGTGTCCATGTCCCAGGCCACGGCGCGCTCGGCAAAAGCCCGTTGCGACGCGAGGATTTCGCGGAACAGCGGATTTTCGGCTGCCTTCTTGTTGGCGACCTCGTCATAAGCCGTGAGCTGCTTTTGCAGGATCGAATCCGGGGTCTTGTAGAAGCCGACCTTGTCCTTGCTCTTCATCTCGGAATAATCCTTGGAATAGCGATCGACCGCCTTCCAGCTCATATCCTGCGAGGCCGCCTCGGTCGCGTTCGCGATGATCGCCTTCATCCCGGCGGGCAGGGCATCGAACTTGGTCTTGTTGAACAAGATCTCGAACTGTTCCGCGTTCTGATGGAAGCTTTGCAGCATGCAGACCTTGGACACATCGGGGAAGCCCAATACGCGGTCCGATGAGGCGTTGTTGAATTCGCCCGCGTCCAACAGGCCGCGATCCATGGCGGGCACGATTTCGCCGCCCGGCAACGCGTTGACGGCGGCACCCAATCCGGTGAAGACGTCGATCGAGATGCCGACCGTGCGGAACTTGAGGCCTTGGAAGTCCTCAAGCTTCGTGACCGGCTTCTTGAACCAGCCGAGCGGTTGGGTTGGCATCGGTCCATAAAGGAACGACACGACATTGGCGCCGACTGCGGAATAGAGCTTCGTGAGGAATTCCTTGCCGCCGCCGTATTTGTGCCAGGCCAGCAGCATATTGGCGTCCATGCCATAGGCCGGTCCCGAGCCCCACAAGGCCAGCGCGGCGTTTTTGCCGTAATGATAGACGACCACGCCGTGGCCGCCGTCGAGTGTCCCGGAGGAGACCGCATCGAGCAGGCCGAACGCGGGGACGACGGCACCGGCCGGGAGAACCTCGATCTTGAGGTCGCCGCCCGTCATGTCATTCACCTTTTTGGCGAAATCGCCGGCGAATTCGTGAAAGATGTCCTTTGCCGGCCATGTGCTTTGCCAGCGCATGGTGATCGGGCCGGCCTGTGCCTTGGCGATATTGGGCGTCGCGAGTACGGCCGCACCGCCGACGGCGGCGGCCGTCGCCTTGGTGAGAAATTCGCGGCGCGAAGCCACGGGCGATTTATCGACGGTTTTCATAAGTTGTTCCTCCCTGCCGTTCCGTTGATTTGAATTCGTACCGAGGCCTGCGACTGCGCCGTGTCTTGTATATACTGCGACAGTCTGCCGAAAGCCTCCCCGTAAACGTTTGTTTGTTGTGTCGATCATCCTTCGAATACCCGGCTCAAAGCAAGGCCTAACCGGTTGATCCGACGAGCCGATCACGAATCGACGAGGCGATCGAAGGATCGTCTTTTCCGGTGCCTCCCCGGTCTTTAAGTTCGGCATTCATTTTCCCCAGGAAATCCGGCTATAACCCTGTTCCGGCGCGACGATCCTCGGCGGTTTCACCGTCGTTCTATCAATAGGAGCCCCATAAGCGATGAACCGATCGACGGCTTTTCTCGGCCTACTGCTGTCCGCGCTCGTTTCCGCCGGTGCGGCGATCGGTCTGTGGGCCTGGCTCGGCCGTCCGGTTGTCGTGCCCGATGTGCCTAACGCTCATTTTGAATGCCTGTCCTATACGCCGGCGAGCGACGCGGGCTCGCCTCTGACCGAGGTCGAAGGCGTCTTTCAGGTTCCGGCGGGATTGATCGAGCGCGACATGGCAATCTTGTCGAAATATACCGACTGTGTGCGCACCTATTCGAGCAATGGGCCACAGGGCGAGATTCTTGCCGCCGCCGCCGCTGTCGGCATGAAGGTGTTGCTCGGCATCTGGGTCAGCACGGACGACAAGCGCAACGCGGTGGAAATCAACCGCGCGCTCGATATTGCCAATAAATATCCCCACGCCGTACGCGCCATCGTCGTCGGCAACGAAGTGCTGCTGCGCCGCGAGATGCTGGGCGACCGGCTCGCCGCGACGATCCTTAGCGTGAAGGCGCGCACTAACCTGCCGGTGGCCTATGCCGACATCTACGAATTCTGGCGCCGCAACCCGCAGGTTGGCCAGGCGGTCGATATCGCGCTCGTCCACATTCTTCCTTATTGGGACGATCCGCATCCGGTCTCGATCGACGATGTCTTCAAGGACGTCGTCCATCCCGTCATCGCCAATGCGCGTATCGCCATACCCGGCAAGCCGATCATCATCGGTGAGATCGGCTGGCCGTCTTACGGGCGCACGCGCTCGCGCTCGGTTCCCTCGCTGGTCAACGAGGCGCGTTTCATGCGCACGCTCGCGGCCGACGCGGCCTCGCTCGGGGTCGGCTACAATCTGATCGAGGCAATCGATCAGCCGTGGAAGCGTAGCCCGGAAGGAACGGTCGGCGCCTATTGGGGCATCCTCGATCAGAACCGCGAGCTAAAATTCCCGCTCACCGGCCCAGTGCGCGAATGGCCGGAATGGCGCACCGGCGCCGGCGTTTCGTTTGCTGCCGCCTTATGCGCGCTTGTGCTCGGCTGGCGTCGCCGCGAGGGTTTGAGCCTCGCGCGCTGGGTGGCACTCGGTCTAGCCGGCGCCGCAATTGGGACGACCGGTTGGATGCTCTATGCCCAGATTCTGCAATCGACCTACGGCCCGGCCGGACCGATCAAGGCGGCGGCGTGGGTTTTCGCCTTTGTGTCCGGCGCTTGGCTGCTGCTCGGCCGCATCGTGCGCGGCGCCGATTGGCCGGCGCGCGTGCCGGCGTCGCTATCGCAGCTCGCGCACCGCGTGCGCCTGCGTCTGCCCTGGTCGACCGACGTGATCCTAAGCTTTGTCAATCTGATGGTTCTGTTCCTCGCCGCGACCACGGCGTTGATGCTGGCGATCGACGGGCGGCATCGCGATTTCGCGACGCTGGCCTTCTGGCTGCCGGCGCTCGCCTTCCTGCTGTCGGGCGTGGTCCGCGCGCCGATGGTTCGCTTTGCCGAGGAAGCCTGGTTCGCGATGGTGCTCGTGGTCGCAGGCATCTTCGCCATCGACCACTATACCAATTGGGAAGCTTGGGTTTGGACGCTGTGTTGCTGGGCGCTCGCCGCACCCTGGGCAGGTGCGATGAAGGACGAACTGCTGCGCTTAAAGGGTGCTGCGTTCGGGCGCCCGGACTAACAGAATAACGCCGATCAGCACCGCCGGCGTCGATACGGTCGCATCGTACAGGATCAGGCCCATGCCGCCGACCACGATGGCCGCGTAAGCGAGGACGGTCGCCGGGCGATGCATGAAGGCGCGCACGATGGCCAGCAGCGCCAGCGCCTCGGCGATCCAACCGAACAGGGAATATTTGCTCATCACCGCGACGAAGGTGCGGAAAACGCACCACCACGGATTTTCGGCATAGCAAATGGCGCCGAACGTGTCGGGTTCGTAGAACCAATAACGTATGGCGGTGCCGGCGAGTGCGGCCAGGATCGCGACGACGACGCCTGCGACTGCGGGGTTTTCTCGAACGATATTGCAAATTCGATTCATATTGACCACGGGTTAAGCATGACCTTGCACTGATGGGTGCGTTCGCGAAGTGGTTCGAACGCGGCCGGAAACTGGGCGAACGACACGGTCTCGGCGACCATGGCGCGAGGTATCACATCGCCGCGCTCGAACGGTACGATCGCATGTTCGAATTCGCGGCCACGATGGCAGCCAGCGCATTGAATACGGACTTCCTTGCCGACTGCAAGGCCCGGAACGAAATTATCGGCCTCGATGCACCATCCGAGCACGACCGCCAGGCCGCACAGTCCATGCGGTTTGCTCCGGAATAGAAAGGGCGGCCCATCGTATCGACGGGCCGCCCGATGGGTCGCTGCATTACTTCCAGAAGTAATCGTCGATGTAGTTGTCGCCCGCCGACAGTAGGTTCGGTTTGATCTCGATATCCTTGGAATGGACATAGAGCGTCGGCAGCGACGAAAACGCCATCACGTAGTTCTTCGTGTTGTTGAGATCCATTGCCTTCGTGTAAATGGCCGTGCGCTTCTTCTCGTCGAACTCCAGCAAGCCTTCGTCGATCAGCTTGGCCATGTCGGTGTCGCGGGCATAGTCGCGCGGGCCGACGAAGAACACGTCGAGGATATTGCCCGCGTCCGGATGGCCGGCCGAGGGATAGAATATGCTGGTCATGTTGAGTTCGCCGTCGGCCTGTTTCTTTCGGAACAGGGTGATGGTGACCGGCTCGACCTGAGCCTTGACGCCGATCTTGAGCAGATCGTTCGAGATCGCCTCGCAGATATGCTTGATCGGGATGAAGCACGAATAGGTGAGCGAGAATCCGTCCGGATAGCCTGCTTCGACCAACAGCTTTTTCGCCGCCGTCGGATCGTAGGGCGGATAGTCGACCGTGCGGCCGCAGGCGATCGTCGACTCAAAACAGATCATGTTCATTTTTTCGGCGACGCCCTGGGCGCCGCCCGGCACCAGGCCCTTGATGGTCGCATCGCGGTTGAGCGCCATCCACATCGCCTTGCGCACGCGGTTGTCGGCGAGCGCCTTCACGCCCGAACGGCCGGCCGCGTCGAGCACGATATAGACGAATGACGCCGTCGGAAGGGTGGAAATCGTCAGGTTCGATTCCTTCGCGAGATCGGCGGCGTTATCGGGCTGCACGTTGCGCAGCATATCGACGTTGCCGCGCATGAGGTTTGCGATCTGCGTCTGCTTGTCGGGAATCGGAATCGCATGCAGGCGTTTGATCGGTGCGCGCACGTATTTTGGATCGCCCTTCACGCCGTCGAAGCGCTCGACGACCATGCCTGCGTTTTTGTCGATGGAGACGACCTTGAAAGGCCCGGTGCCGTATGGTGTCAGGCGCCCGTAGTCGCACTTGTTCTCCAGCGGATCGAAGGATTCTTTGTCCTGGATATAGGTGCGGTAACCGAGCAGGCCGAGATCGGTTGCGTTGGCCGTATGGGCTTCGAGGCGGACCTTGTAGGGGCCGAGCTTTTCTATGCTCTTGACCCAGGTGTAGCGCGATTTGAATTCGATCTTGACCGCTGGATCGATGGCATATTCGATGGTCGAAACCACGTCGTCGGCATCGAATTTGTTGCCATTGTGGAACGTGACATCGTCACGCAGATCGAATTCGAGCACCGTCGGACTGACGCGCGTCCAGCTTTTGGCGAGGCCGGGGATGATCTTCTTTTCATGCTCGGCGATTTGGACAAGCGTTCCATAGACGCGGCGATAGAAATTTCCGGCTTCGTCGACAGGCACGCAGTAGTTCGACAGGGTGGAGAAAGGATCGTTGATGGCGATGCGCAGCGTATCTTTCGATTTCTGTGCCATGGCCGGGGCCGCGATGAGAAGCGCAGTGGTGACCGCGAGGGCCAATTTGATGGGCTGCATTTACGTCTCCCGTTGGATTGTCTTGATCGTGCGAACGTCTTTGCCGCGTCGCTGAGCCGATAGTATCGCAAAAAGGATCGCTGCCGATGACTTTTTTGGTGGGATTTTTCCTAGACGCCCGCCCTGGCCAGGGGCGCTCGCCCGCGCATCGCATCGGCGATCTTTTCGGCGATCATGATGGTGGGCGCGTTGGTGTGGCCGCCCGGCACCGTGGGCATGACCGAGGCATCGACGACGCGCAGATTCGCAACACCATTGCCGCGCAACTCCCCGTCCACGACGGCCTCCATATCCGTACCCATGCGGCAGGTGCCGACGGGATGATAGATCAGGCCGGCCGTGGCGCGGATATAGGCGTCGATCTCGGCGGCGCTTTGCACCTTGATGCCCGGCCAAACCTCGTTGCCGATCATGCTTTTGAGCGGTTCGGTCGCATAGACCTCGCGCGCGACCATGATGCCGCGGCGCAGGGTCGCGAGGTCGTTTTCCGCCGACAGGAAATTGTGCCGGATCACCGCCTTCGCGGTCGGATCGGCGGAACGCAAAGTCACGCTCCCCCGGCTTTCCGGATGCAGCAGAATGATGCGCGTTCCCATATAGCCGCCCTTGGGGGCGCGAATTCCTGGGAACCAGATATGGGCTTCAGGGTTCACGCGGTTCATCAGAAATTCGATGTCGGGTTTGGCGAGACCGGCTTGTGTGCGCAGATAGGCGATAGCGCCCACCGGCAGCGTGCAGAGAGGTCCCTTGGCGAACAGCGCCCAATTGATGACGTTGAGCGCCAACCGATCGAAGCGTAGTTCGTTGTCGAACGAACGCATCTGGTCTGTTGTATAGCCGACACCGGTATGGACGTGGTCCTGTAGGTTCTTGCCGACGCCGTTCGCGTCATGGATGACGGCGATGCCGTGTTCGCGCAAATGATCGGCGGGTCCGATGCCGGACAGCATCAACAGATGCGGCGAGTTGTAGGCGCCGCCAGATAGGATCACCTCGCGCTCGGCGGTAGCGATGCACTCTTGACCGCCCGCGCGGTAGGCCACGCCGTAGGCCCGCGATCCGGCGAAGGTAACGCGGCTGACATGCGCACCGATGACGAGGGTTAGATTGCGCCGCGACAAGATGGGGCGCAGATAGACGCGGCTGACATTGGCCCGCCGTCCATCCTTGATCGTGTAGTCGCATCGCCCGAAGCCTTCGGGTGTGGCGCCATTGAGATCGTCGGCGGTGGGATAGCCCGCCGCCTTCCCGGCCGCCAAGTACGCCTGGTGCGCCAGGCTCTCGCCATCGCCTTTGGAAACCGCAAGCGGCCCCGTCCCGCCGTGATAGTCGGTCTCGCCGTCTTCGAAGCCTTCGGCCTTTTTGAAATAGGGCAGCACGTCGTTATAGCTCCAGCCGGCAAGACCGAGCTGGCGCCAATGATCGTAGTCGGTCGGATGGCCGCGCGAATAGATCGTGCCGTTGATCGAGGACGAGCCGCCGAGGATCTTGCCGCGCGGGATATAAATGCTGCGATTGTCGAGATGGGGCTCGGGCTCGGTGTCGTAGCCCCAGTTCCAGCGCATCTCGGTCATCAGGTCGCGGAATTTGAGTGGCAGCGCGATCCACGGATGGCGGTCGGACTTGCCCGCCTCAAGCAGCAATACTTTACAGCCGGCTTCCACGCTTAGTCGGTTGGCGAGTACACAGCCGGCCGATCCGGCGCCAACGATGATGTAATCGAAATGCTCGCTGGTCGGCATGGTTCGCCCTGTTCTTTCGCCGCGCCCTATAATTGCCAGTGCAGCTTATTGTACGGCCGCAAGGGAAGCGTTGTTGAAGGTGCCCTGTCAACGCCACCGAGGTCTTTGCCGGTTTGCGGCGGAAATGCTAACTTCCAGCTCTATTCGTGACGTCGGTTCAAGAAATGCCGGGAGGCTAACGTGAAAAAATATCTTCTGTCGGCGGCAGCTGTCGGCGCCCTCGTCCTCGCCGGCGTTTCCAACGCGGGACCCGCCGCAGCACAGAAGGCTAAGGATACCTTGCGGCTGGTCACCATCGATCCGTTCAATTCGGTCGATGCCTATTACACCGGCGGCAACGAGGTCGCATTCCTGGCGCGCGAGCTGTACGGCCGCATCGTCGTGTTCGACGAATATAACGGCAAGTTCATCCCGGAACTCGCGAAGTCCTATACTCGGGTCAATCCAACGACCATCGATTTCGAATTCCGCGACGATCTCACCTTCCATTCCGGCAATAAGTTTTCCGTCGACGACGTATATTACACGCTCGCCTGGGCCATCGATCCCAACGTCAAGCTGCGCAACAAGGAACGCTATTCCTGGGTCGATCGGGTGGAAAAGCTCGGCCCCAACAAGCTGCGCCTTGTCGGCAAGGAACCTTTCGCCGCCGATATCTTCACCATCGCCTACCGCTTTTACATTTTGGATTCCAAGATCCACGGCGCGATGGCCAACAAGGCAGATTACGGTCGCGTGAATCCCTCGGCCACGGGCCTCTACAAAATCATGTCGGTGGACGAGAATCAGGGCGTGAAGCTCGAGCGCTCGGACGTCAACGCCGGCAAGTTCGCGCATCGCCGCGCGCCCATCAAATATATCAACACCGTGCCGTTGCCTGACCGCCAGACCCAGATGGCACAGCTCATCACCGGCGGCGTCGATATGGTGCGCGAGATATCGTCCGAGATGGCCGAGCAGCTGAAGGGCGATCCAAATGTCGCCGCCACGCCGATGCTGAGCAAGCAGCTCGCCTATATCAATTTTGACGTGCTCGGCCGTTCGGGCAACGCCGTTTTCAAGGACCTGCGCGTGCGCCAGGCTTTCATCAAGGCGATCCCGCGCGACCAAATCGTGAAGACCTATATCGCCGGCGCCGAAGTCGCCGAAACCCCGAAGGCGATCTGCTTCGAGAAGGCCGATGCCTGCGCGCCGACGACCACGCCGCTGTCCTACGACCCGGCCGGTGCGCGGAAATTGC
The DNA here is from genome assembly GCA_945877815.1 of Caenispirillum bisanense. Taxonomy (GTDB): domain Bacteria; phylum Pseudomonadota; class Alphaproteobacteria; order Rhodospirillales; family UBA2165; genus CANIGJ01. The sequence goes on along the minus strand of CAMDWJ010000003.1, from coordinate 127,098 downwards.
TGACCGAAGCCGGCTATCCCAATGGGATCGATTTCGAGATATCGGTCTACGCACCTTATCGCGCGGTCGCCGAGGCCATGTCGGGCGAACTTCGCAAGGTCGGCATCCGCGCGACGGTGCAGCCGATGACATTGTCGGTCTTCACCAAGAAGCGCGAGGCCGGCGAAATGACGGCTCTGCTTCAGGCCTATAATACCTTCGCACAGCCGACGATGGACAATATCCTCAACCACTTCTTCGAGGGCGGACGCGATTACGTGAACGATCCGATCATCGCTGCGGCGGCCAAGGCGGGCTACGGCGAGACCGACCTCGTCAAGCGCACGGCGATCTATCGTACCGCGATCGACCGCGTGAACGAGATGGCCTATGTTTATCCGTTCAGCGAGCAGCCGACCGTCTATGCCCATTCAAAGGACGTGAAGATCGAGCCCAATCAATTCTCGCTGTCGGAAGTGCGGCTCGGGGATTTCATCTGGAAGTAGCCTTGCATCGGCATCACCGCGACGGCGCGATCAACTCAACCGTGGGAAAATAGCTGCGATAGCGCGTTGTGTCGCGCGTGAGGAGTGGGATTGCCGCCACGGCGGCGTGAGCGCCGATGAAGAAATCAGGGAGGACGCTGGTCTTGATGCCGCAGCGCTCGCGATATAACCGATAGGCCTTGCCGGCCAGGAACAATGCCGTGCGTGGCACTTCGACGACTTCGATATTCGCGGTGATAAGTGCGGATTCAAGCGCGTCAATATGCTCGAATCGGGACGACAACTCGGCGTAGATCACCGGGTTGATGATGAGTTGGTCTTCGAGCGCGTAGATTTCCAAATGGCGTTGCGACCAATCGGCCCATTCGGCGTCGTTGGTCAGGACATCGAATAGAACGTTGGTATCGACGAGGATCACGGATCAGTCGTCGCCGCGCATCAGCGCCATGATTTGATCGGTGGTTAGGTCGGTCTTGACGATACCCCGTATTTTGGCGAATGGGCTTTGCTTCGTGGGCCGCTTGCGGCCCCGCTTCAATAGCACGACGTCGCCTTGCTCGTTCAGGCTAAACTCGACCTCGCTGCCGGGTGTGATGCCCAGGCGGTCGCGCACCTTTTTGGGAATGGTAACCTGGCCCTTGCTGGTGACGGTGGTGCTCATATCGTCTCCGGTATTACCGAAAATATATGAGTAATACTTAGGTCTGAGCGGGCTGAATTGTCAATATTTGCCAGCCGCCGCCTTCACCCTCTCCAAATCCGGCGTCAATCCAAACCCCGGCCGCTCGCTGAGTTCGAGCCAGCCGTCTTTCACGATGGGCAAGCCTTCATAAAGATGCTCATAGGCGCCGAAGCCGCCGACGTGGGATTCCACCATCGTGCCGTTAATTACGCCCGCTTGCAGGTGTGCGTTGTGCGGTGCGTGGCCGCCGCCGTTGGAGATGGGCACATTGAAGGCGGCCGCCATGCCGGCAACCTTGAGCGCACTCGTGAGCCCCGAACAGATCGCGATATTGGGCTGCGCGTAATCGACCGCCTCGGCGACCAGCAATTGCTTGAAGCGGAAGGGCAGGCCTTCGTTCTGCCCCGCCGCGAGCGGCACGCGGCACATCCGCCGCATCTGCGCCATCAGGGCCGGATCGTTCTGGGTGATGGGTTCCTCGAAAAACGCGATGTTGTAATGTTCGGCTTCCTTGGCCAGACGGATGGCATTGGGATAATCCAAACGGTTGCCGGCATCGAGCGCAAATCCCACATCGGGGCCGATGGCCTCGCGCACCGCCGCAATGCGCGCAATATCGGCACTAACGATATCGTCCATGGCGGGGCGCGTGGTGCGGCGCGACAGGCCCGGCCGTCCGACGCGCATCTTCAGGCGCGAAAATCCCTTGGCGACGATTTCTTTCGCGACATCGACGGCGCCTTTGAGATCGAGCCGCTCGGCGCCGAAGGTGATGTAAATTGGCAGACGATTGCGCGCCCCCCCCAACAGCCGCCATACCGGCTGGCCGAACATCTTGCCCTTGATGTCCCACAGCGCCACATCGATGGCGGCGGCAGCATGGCTCGCATAGCCGGTCTGGCCCCACGGGTTCGCCGCCCAATACATGAGATGGCCGATGTTTTCGACATCAAGCGGGTTCTGGCCGACCACCACATGAGACAGCACATGGTTCACGCAGGCCGCGACGATCTCGGTTTGGGTGATGCCGGTCTGCCCGTAGCCGGTGATGCCTTCGTCGGTCTCGACCGCGACGAAGCAGGTCGCCTCGGCTCCTTCGCCGCCCAATCCGCCGGCGGCGGCGCGCGCTTCGAAGCTTAGATTGGTCGCGGTCACGCGGGTGATTTTCATGAAATCTCTCCTACTCGCGGCGCGTCGTTTTCCTGATCTTCGAGGAGTGCGCCCACCAGGCGCAAGCCGATCTCGGTCGATTCCTGCACGGCCGCCGTTACGCCGAGCTTGCGCAGATCGAGCACCGCCTGCTCGGTCGGGCCGCGCACGATCAGCTTTTGGTCGGGGAAGGTGTGGCGGCAGATCGCGGCGACCCCTTCGGCGGTGCCGGGTGTCGAGGCCGCGACGATAATGGCGCGCGCATGATGGGCGCGCAGTCCGTGCAGGATGTGCATGTCCGTCGCATCGCCGAAATAGATGGGCTCGCCCGCGCGCCGCAACGCCTTTACCACGCCTGCGGATTGATCGAGCGACAGATAGGGGATGTCGGAGGCTTTGAGAATGCGTGTGACGATGCGGCCGACCTCACCCTGGCCGATGACGATGACATGGTCGCCCGCGGCGAGGCGCACGTCGGCGCCGTCGAGGCGCACATAGCTTAGATCGAGCCAGCGACCCAATCGTTCCTCGAGGATCGCCAGGAACGGCATGGCGACCAGCGTGACGCCGACCGCGGCCAGTAAAATCTGCGCGAATGTTTCGGGCAGCAATTGCGTTGCCGCCGCGAGGCCGATCAACACGAAGGCGAACTCGCCGCCTTGCCCGAGCAACAGGCCCAGCCGGACCGAATCCCATCCGCCGTGGCCGAAGATGCGCGCCAGCACCGCGATGATCGCGGATTTGCCGAGCAGCAACCCTGCGGTCACGGCGAGCACGGCGCCGGGATGGCTGGCGGCCGTCGGAAGATCGATGGCCATGCCGACGGTGATGAAGAACAGTCCGAGCAGAATGCCGCGGAAGGGTTCGATATCGGCGGCGACCTGATGGCGGAATTCGGTTTCGGCCAACAAGATGCCGGCGAGAAAGGCGCCGAAGGCAAGCGACAGGCCGACATGTTCGGTCAGCCAGCTGGTGCCCAGCGCGGCCAGCAGCGCCATGCCGACGAACAATTCTGGGCTTTTCGCCTCGGCCACCATGCGGAACAAAGGCTGCAGCACGAAGCGCCCAACAATGACAATGACGCCGACCGCGGCGATCGCCTTCAAGCCTGCAAGGCCCAAGGCCGTGACCAGCTCGGGACCGCTCGCATCGGCACTGCCGCGCAGCGTCTCGATCAGCACCAGCAGCGGCGCCATCACGAGATCCTGGACCAGCAAAACAGCCAGCGCCGCCTGGCCGAATTCCGTGGCAAGCCGCGCTTGGCTCGCCAGCAGCGGCACGACGATGGCGGTGGACGACATCGCGACCGCGCCGCCGACCACGGCGGCGGCGGCGTAGCTGTGGCCGAGCGCTAGGGTGATCGCGCCGGCCGCAGCCGCCGTCACGGCGACCTGGGCGCCGCCCAGCAGGAACTTCGCCGAGCCGAAACCGCGCAGTTTCTCGAAGGTGAGTTCGAGCCCGATGGTGAACAGCAAGAAAACGACGCCGAGTTCGGCGAGCGCGCGGAGCGCTTCGATTTCGCCGATCAGCCCGAGGCCCGATGGGCCGACGAGGATGCCGGCCGCGAGGTATCCGAGCACGGGTCCGAGGCGCAGGCGCTGGAAAATGGGCACGCAGATGACCGCCGCCGCAAGCAGCAGGAGAACATCGACGAGATAGCGCGTATCGGGCACGAAGGATGTTTAGCCCGCGTTCCGCCGCCGCACAACGGCTCTTGGCAAGACGGCGTCGATCACTTATCGCGTACCCTCGGTTCCCAACACTCTCTTTTTGCCGCGAAGTCGGCTAGATTATCGCCCGTCGGTATCGGCGTTCGACTGTTCGCCGCCTTTTTCCCGGGGAAAAGTTGTATGACGTCGTCGTCGCCGTTGCGTGTCATGACTTATAATGTGCATTCCTGTGTGGGCGGCGATCGTCGCTATGATCCCGAACGAATCCTCAAGGTTCTGCGCGAAATCGATGCCGATATCATCGCCCTGCAGGAAGTCGGCGGCTTGATGGCAGGCGAGCAGGAACAGGCGAGCTTCTTCGCAGATCGGCTCGGTATGAGCGTGGTCGCCGGCCCCAGCCTGCACCGCCGCAAACTGCCGTTCGGGAACGCCCTTTTGGTGCGGGGTGAGATCATCGATATCACGCTGGTCGATCTGACTGTCATGGCCTTCGCCGAGCGGGGCGCCATCGATTGCCTGGCCGAAACGCGCCTCGGCCCGGTGCGCATCCTGGCCGCCCATCTCGGATTGTTCGCGCCCGAACGGCGCAAGCAGATCGCGCTGATCGCGTCGCGTCTCGCCGAAAACCCTCAGCCGCTGACCGTTCTGCTCGGCGATTTCAACATCTTCGGGCCGGAGCGGCGGCATCTGCAGCGGATCGGCGCGCCCATGCCGATGCCCAAGGTGCGCAGCTTTCCGGCGCGCCGTCCGATGGTATCGCTGGACCGCATCTGGACGATCCCGAACAATCGTCTTGTACGTCTAGCTGCCCACCGCACGCCGTTGACGCGCATCGCGTCCGATCATGTTCCCTTGGTGGGGACGATCGAACCCTGGGTTGAGACGATCGAAGCGGCCTGATCTTCAGGCCCCGGCTCTTCAATCCGTGGAGCGGGGAACATTCTTGTCGATGTGCGGCTCATCGCTCCGAATTTCATCGCCCCGCGTGCGATCCGACTCATCGGTCTGCGTCGTTGCGGCTTTCCGTGGGGTCCCGGTATAGATCGTGCGGTGTGGATAGGGCATTTCGATGCCGTTCGCATCGAAGGCCTTCTTGAGCCGGCGATTGAACTCGTGCCCGATCTTGCCTTGTTGACCGACGCGGGTGCGGATGCGCGGGCGCAGGATCACGGCGAATTCGTCGAAGCGCTCCACACCGTCGATATCGACGGGGGCAAGAATGTCGCGTCCGAGGACCTTGTCCTCGCGCATCTCTTCGCCGACCGATTTTAGGATTGTAACCACGCGGTCCGTATCCTCGTTGAAGGAAACCCGCACATCGACCTGATAGAACGAGAAATCGCGCGTCTTGTTGGTGATGGCATTGACCGCGCTGAAGGGGATCGTGTGGATGGCGCCCTCGCCGTCGCGCAATTGGATGGTGCGGATATTGATGCGTTCGACCAAGCCTGCGTGGCTGCCGAGATCGACATTGTCGCCGACCGAGATCGTATCCTCCATCAAGATGAACCAGCCGGTGATGACATCCTGCACGAGTTTCTGTGCGCCGAACCCGACGGCGAGACCGATGACGCCGGCGCCGGCCAGCAGCGGCGTGATGTTCATGCCGATTTCGGCCAGCACCACCATCGTCACCAGCACGATCAGAATGAGCCGCAGCACGGTGCGCGCGAGCGGCAGAAGTGTGAGCGCGCGCGTGCTGATGCTGCGCCCATTGGCCGAACCGGTCAGGCGCCGCTCGATCAACGAACTGACCAACTCCCAGGTCGTTAGAGCCAAGGCCAAGATGACGACGATGCTGATCGTGGCCGAGGCCATGCGTTGGCCGAGCGGACTTCCGATCCAATTGAAAACCCCCACACCCCAGGCTTCGAGGATTGTCGCGGCGGCAAGCGCCGCGATGAAGGATCGCAAGACGACGTTGATGGCGACTGTATAACGGTTGACCTTGGTCTGCAGGCCCGGGAAGCGGCCTTGCACATCTTCGGCGATCTTGAAGCCGCGTAGCGTGATCGAACGGACCGCACCGTCCAACAGCCAGACGACGAATAGGACTGCGGCCGTCAGTAGGCTGCCGCGGATGATGAAGGCCGTGCCATCATTCCCGCGCAACGACAGAACGAGATAAAGGGCGACGACATAAAAGATCGCTAGCAGATGCCAAACCGCGGCGAGCGGGCGACGGAATGCGACCCATTGGCTTTCGCTCTCGCGGGCGCGGCGGATATTGGTCGCCACCGTCTCGCGGTTTTGCAGGACGAAAATGATGACCAGCAGCGCGATGACAAGGCCGAGAAGATTGATCAGCACGCTATAGGCGGGCTTCGACAATCCCATCAGCAGGCAGGCTTCGAGGGCGAAATAGCCGTAGAGCGCCACATAGCCGAGCCGGCAGATCCAGATATACAAATAATAGGCGGTCTCGTCGGCAAAGGGCAGGACGCGCAGGTTGGACACGCGTGGTGCCAGCGCGAAGCGCGCGAGCATGGTGAGTAACTCGCTGGCCACCAGCGCGTTGACGAAGGCGAGCGCGATCAGCCGGGTCAATTGGCGGGGTTCGATCAGGCCTGCGATGGCAAGCGACAGCCCGGCGCCGGCTGCCAGCGGGATGAAATCCAGCATGAGACGCAGAAAGGCAAAGAGCAGCTGCGAGAAGATCGACGCATGCGTGCGGTTTTCGATGGCCGCGCGCGGGCGCTTGAGCAAAAAGTTTATGACCAGGAAGGTCATGATGCCGCTGGCGATGATCGCGACGATCTTGAGGAAATCTTCGAAGCCGCGTTGGCGCGAGCCCGGATCGGTGATGCGGTCTTGCAGCCAGGTCGTGAAGCGCCGCACGTCGATGCCGCCGCCCAGCGCTGCGACGTTGCCGACCGCGTTGCGCAATTGACCCGAAAATTGCGCGAGCCAGTTGTCGGGGGCGATTTCGGTGCCTTTCGCGGCGGCGCGTTGCGCCTCCTGCAATGTCTTCAGGTTGCGAACGAAATCGGCGCGGCTTTTGTCGTTCTCCAGGGTTTGGATGAGCGAGTCGAGTTCCTGGGCGCTGACCGTGCCCGCAACCTGCGCCGTCGCGGGTGCGGGCATCACCGAGGCGACGGCGACCAGCAGTGCGACAAGGAGTGCAGCCGATCCGGTGCGAAGGCGGGCCGCGAAGGAGGACATACGCACCCGCTTAGCGGGTGGGGAACTGGAGCCGTTTCCCGACAACGCCCAATTTTTCCATGAGAGCCATATCGATCTGTCCGTCGGGATTCATGCCGACGCTGCGCTGGAAGGAGCGAATGGCTTCGGTCGTCTTGGTTCCGGCGCGCCCATCGACGCTGCCCGGATCGTAGCCGCGGTCGCGAAGCTTAAGTTGGACGGACTGCACGAGTTCTCCGGCGGCGCTGGCCTCGTCGGCATTGTTGGTCGATGCGCCAACCGGCGTTCCGTTCTTCAAGGCCCCATTGACCATCGCCAGAAAATCTTCCTGCGGTGCCTTGGTTTGCGCCTGGGGTTGCGTCTGCTGCTTAGGTTGGGCAACGGGTTGTGCGGGAACGGGCGCCGAGGCGGCTTTCGGCGTAGCCGTCGCCGTGGCTTTAGGTGCGACGGGCGCCGGCTGGGTTTGGCTCTTGGGCGATTGGTTCGCCGGCGGTTGCACTTGCGGCAGTGCTTGTTGTGGCGGCGGCTCAACGGCCTTCATGCCTTGGGTCGCAAGCGCGAGATTGGTTTCTTTCTCGGGTGAGGGAGCTATGGCGGGCGCGTTTTTCGTATTCGATACAGGCGGCGTCGCTAGGCGTGCGGTACCGATCTCTTGCGCCATGGGATCGATCTTTGGCGGAGAGGCGGAGGCCGGCCCGGTGGGCGTCGTGCCAAGCAGCGGCGTTTGCGGGGGCGGACTGAACGGCGTCACGGACGGGGTCGATGCCGTCGAAGCAACCTCGCGTACGGGAGGGGCAGGCGAACGCCACAGCGATGTCACGCTGGCCGGAAGATATTCGGGAAACCTGATCGCGAGGACGCCCGCGAGCACGGCGATCGACGCCAGTGTTACGACCGTGCCGAGCATGCCGCCGCGCGTCGTGGCGGTTTGCGCGCGCTGTGCGGCGCGCTGAGCTTCGGGATCGGTGGACAACGGTGCGCGCGAGCGTTCGTCGCCGGCGCCAGCGGACGCGCGATGAGAATGGAGCGACGGCTCGGCGCGCTCGGTCCGAAAGGCGGCGCGCAACGCCGCCGGATCGATGGGCGCCCCGCCGGCTCGGTCGGCAGGAATCGCCTTGAACTCCGACGATAAGGTCCGCTTGGGTTTCGCCGCATGCGGCGCGCCGCCGCCGCCGGTATCCGCCCCCGGGTCTGCAGAGGGTCCAAAACTGGGTTCGGTTCTTTGCGGTTTTTTATCTGCGGGCATCTCGGGCTTCTGAAATCTGCTCAGGGTTCGTGTGCACGCACGGACGCTCGATGTCCGGCGCCCTCAGTATATAAAATTGATTCTTAACAGATTCATGTCCCAGAGTGGCTTTTTTAAGGCCGATTGGCTGTAACCGTTTTAGGACACGATCAAGGCGCGATGAGCCGCCAGAATAGCGTCTAAGCGCTGCGGATCGCCCCGCCCCCAGCCGCATTCGGTGCCTACGCCCGCGATCCGGGCAAAACGCTGTGCCGCAGCCAATCGGCTGACATTGCCGGTCGCATTGTCGGCATGGACACAGCCGATATAGAGATCGGTTCCGGCGGGCAGCATCAGGGCGCCGAGCGGGCGGACGTAATCCTCGTCGCGGCGGTCGTGCGGCACAGGTAGATGCACATATTGGACCCTGCGTCGAACGGCACCGAGGATGGCCGTCGTCATTTCGACACAGACCCCGAGATCCTTGGGCTGCACGCAATGCTCATCCAGCGGGCTGCCGTAACACAAATGGTAGCCGAGTTCGATGTCGGCCGGGACGGCGTCGCCAGTGGCGGCGAGCGAGGCAATGATCTCGTCCTTATAGCCCGGCGGCTGTTCGAAACACCCCTCCCACATCAGGACTTCCTGGCAGACGTCCCATTGCAGGGCGAGCTCCGCATGCGGCAGGGCATCGGCGATGGCGGCGACTTCGCCGATCAGATGTTTGCTATAGGCGCGCGTGAAATCGGCCTGGTCGCGAGGTGTCACGTACATATAGGAAATGGCATGCGGTGTGGCCGCGCAGATCTGGAATTTGATATGCGCAGGAATGATGCCGTCGGCGCGTGCGCGGGCGTAAACCGCGTGGGATGCGATCGCATCCGATGCATATCCGGTCGTGAAGGAAACTGCCTTGCGATCCGCGCCGGACGCGAAGCGCAGTAGCGGCCATTCCATGACGACCTTGCCGTCCCATTGCTTGAATTGAAAGTTCGCAACGTCGGTGTCTTTTTCGAAGGCGGGGTTGCGGCCGAGATTGCGGCGCACGAACCCGATCCAGTCGGCACGCCGCCCGGTCTCGCCATCGGGCAGGCGGCGGAGGTATGGCCCGAGCTCCGGACCGAGTTTGCGGAACACGGCCGCCGCGTCCGCCAGAGGCACACTGCCGACGAGATGCGCGACGAGGGGGGGGGGGCGTGGACGGGGAGGCGACTGTCATGCGGCCCCACGATACTAAGGCGCAAGTTTCAAACAAGCGCCTCCGTGGCACCGGAATCTGAACGTTGCAGGATAAGCTATTGGAGTCATTATGCTTCCGAAGATTGTATGCAATTTGAATAAAAACACGTTTATCGAGCTTGTGGCTCGCCGTTAAAAGACCTGTGGATTATACGTATTATTTATTTGAAATACTCTCGGTTGTGCGATAGGAAAAAACTCCGGCGCTCGCAAAGGGGCGATTATCATATGAATGTCGTGGATGCCCGTTACGCCCAGCGCGTACCGAAGGTGCTTCAGATTTTGCAGGACTCGTTTCGTGGGCCGTCTTCCTCCCTGTGGGATGGGTTGCCGGTTGCGATCTGCATCTGCGATGGCGACGGCGGGATGGTACGATTTAACCGCCGCGCGACCGAAATGTGGGGCTGCACGCCGGATTTGACATCTGATGTAACCCGCTACGGGACTTCCTGCCACTTGTTCCAGGAAGATGGGCGTGCGCTCCGCCAAGACGAATTGCCGATGATCGAGGTTCTGCGCAGCGGCAGGCCGATGCGCGATCGGTACCTGGTCTTGGAACGGCCCGATGGGACCCGCATTGCGGTTTTGGCAAATGTCGATCCCGTCCTCGATGACGACGGCGTTGCCGTCGGTACGATCAATTGCTTCCAAGATCTGAGCGAATACCGGCGGATGGAAGACGAGTTGCGGGAACGCGATCAACGCTTGTCGGTGACCTACGATCACGTGGATGTCGGCATCGCCGAAGCCGATGAGACCGGCAAGATTCTGTGCGTGAACGAGGCGGTTTGCCGGATCTCCGGTTTCTCGCGCGAGGAATTGCTTGGCCACACGATGTATTACCGCACCCATCCCGATGACATCGCGCGCGATCGCCTCAATTATCGTCAGCAGGTGACCGGCGGTTACGATCGTTATGCGATTGAAAAGCGCTTCGTCAAAAAAAGACGGCACCGTGATCTGGATATCGGTGCTGTCCTCGTCGGTGTGCGACGAGGCGGGCAATTTCAAATACGGATTGCGCGTCCTTCAGGACGTGACCGAACGCCAGCTTGCCGACGAACGCCAACGAACCTTGATCGAGGAACTCAATCATCGGGTCAAGAACATCATTGGCACGGTTCAATCGCTGGCGGTACACACCTTGCGCGAGGGCGACGTGCCGGCGCCGGTACGCAGGAGTTTCGACGCGCGGCTTATCGCGTTGGCGCGCGTCCACGAACAATTGACGGGATCGGATTGGCAATCGGCCGATCTTGGCGTGATGATCGAAGATATTTTCGCTCCCTATCGCGGCGCGATGAGCGAGATACGGCTCGCCGGCCGTCCGCTTCGCATCCAGCCGCAGGCCGCCGTTACGCTTGCGCTGGTGCTGCATGAGCTTGCGACGAATGCCGCGAAATACGGCGCGATGTCGGTGCCGGGCGGTGTGCTTGACGTGTTTTGGCGCATCGAAGGGATGGGCGGCGAGGCCGTTCTGATCGTCGATTGGACGGAATCGAACGGTCCCGAGGTGGTGCCGCCGTCCCAACGGGGCTTCGGCAGCCGGCTGCTCGAATTGGGGATAGCTCAACAGCTCAAAGGTGCGGTCGAAACCCACTTTGAGCCGGCGGGTTTCCGCTGCCGTATGAATATTCCGGTCGACGCGGTCGCGCCGGTTTAATTTCTGTCCAGGGTTTCTGCCCAATCGCGCTTCTCGATGATCTCCTTCAGCCGCTTCAGGAACGCCGCAGAATAGGCGCCGTCGAAGGCGCGGTGATCGAAACTTTGGGCGAGCACGCCGATGGGGCGTATCGCGATCTCCTCGGCGCCGTCGGTGTCGACCACCGCCGGTTTTCGTTTTACGCCGTCGGTCGACAGGATCGCGACTTGCGGCGGATTGATGATCGAGGCGGTGAACAACGTGCCGTAGGATCCCGAATTCGAGATCGTGTAGGTCGCTTGCGTCATCTCGTCCGGCCTCAATTGCCCGGCACGCGCGCGCGTCGCAAGATCGTAGATGGCGCGGGCGATTTCGGCGACCGACAGCTTGTCCGCACCTTTGATCACCGGGGTCATCAGCCCTTCGAAGTCGAGATCGATGGCGACGGCGAGATTGATGTCGCGATAGACGACGAGGGTCTCCTTCTCGATGGTCGCATTGACGCGCGGGAAATCCTTGATCGCGGCGCAGAGCGCGTGCGCGATAAAGGGCAGATAGGTGAGCTTGTTGGCCTTGCGCACCGGTTCGACGGCGCCGAAATCCACTTCCATCGCCTGGACGACATGCGCGCTGGTTTGGAGCGAGCGGGTCATATGCGCAGCGATCATCTTGCGGCGATAACTGAACGGGATGGTTTCGGCGATCGCCGGGCCTTTCGCCGAAACGCTGTCTTTGTTGGCCGCGACGAAAGCCAACACGTCTTCGCGCGTGATACGCCCGTCGCCGCCGCTGTCGGTCACATCCTCGGGGGTGAGGTTATGTTCGGCCAGCAGCTTGCGCACGACGGGCGATAGTTTTTGTGTATCGCCGCGCGCGACCGTCGCGGTTGTTGGCGCGGTCGCAGTCGCGACCATGGGCGCGGCGGCCGGTTTTGCTGCGAGGGCTACGGTCCCCTTGCCATCGTCGATCACACAGAGGCGGGTTCCGACATCGACCGTTTGGCCCGCTTCGACGAGGATCTCGGCGAGCGTACCGTCGGCGGGGGCCGGGATTTCCATCTCGACCTTGTCGGTGCCGACGACGAACAGCAATTCGTCGCGCCTCACTGCATCGCCGGCCTTCTTTAGCCATTGCGTCACCGTGCCTTCCGACACGGTTTCGCCCAGCTGCGGCATCACGATATCCATGGACGTTAAGTCCCGAACCCTCTCCGCCCTTCAGGGAGGAGAGGGTGGCGAGCGTCGGCGAGCCGGGCGGGGCCCGGAGTCCCCCACCTCACCCTGACCCTCTCCCCCCCAAGGGGCGGAGAGGGAAGGAATTTGTTCAATCGCAAATTGTTCTTGAACACGATCAATCTATCTTCGTGCGGATGGTCTCGACGATGCGCGCGACGCTCGGCACGGTCGCATCCTCGAGCGCGTCGGCGGACGGCAGCGGGATATGCGGCGTGGTGATGCGCACGATCGGCCCATCGAGATCGTAGAACAATTCCTCGGCAACCAGCGAGGCGATCTCCGCACCCCAGCCGCACAGGCGTGGATTTTCCTCGACCGTGACGAGGCGCGCGGTCTTCTCGAAACGATACGGTCTCAAGCTATTGGTTTATGCCGAATGGCACGACGACATTACGGATGCCATTCAACGTGAGAAACGTATCAAACATTGGCCGCGCGATTGGAAAATCAATCTGATCGTCGGTGAAAATCCCCATTGGGAGGATATCTCCGAGACAATGATCTAGCCTTACGATGGATGCCCCGCATAAAGCGGGGCATGACGATTTCTGAAAATTTGACCTGGTTTCCGTGTAGGCCTATCCCCCCTACCCCATCACCGGCGCCAGCCAACCGCACACCAATCCGAAGATGCCGTGTACCATCAGGCTGGTGATCCAGCCGCGCTTGTCTGCCTTGAACAAGAACAGGCCGAGGCGGAGGAAGACGGGCTGGAAGAAAAAGCCGGACGCCAGGAACAGCATCACGCCGTAGATCGCGCCATTCAACATCGGCGAGGTGTCGGCGGCGAGCGTCGCGTTGAGCCAGGGTGCGACTACGGTCGAATAAAGAAAGGCGAAAAACAGCCCATTGAGATGGATGACGAAGATGCCCGACCAATAGGGCGCCTTGCCGTTGAAAGCGAGCGCGAAGGAGAGATCGGCCATCGCGAAGGGAAAATCGGCGCGTGGTAACCCGAGCTTGTCCGCCCACAGGGCCATCATCAACGTGCAGTGGGTGGCAACCACGCCCGCGATCACGACCATACCGTAGAAACCGATATCCATCAGCCGTTCTCCACCAGCGAATAGCGATCGTCGGCGGCAAGACACACCGCCTCGGGCGCGCCCAATTCGCGGCGTACGATATTGGTGCCTTGCACAATCGAGACCATCTTGTGGAAGGCGTGCCGACGGCTCATGCCCTCGCGTCCCATGCCGCAATCGGAGGCGATCACCAACCGTTCGGCCGGGATATGTTCGAGCGCCTTGCGGATCAAGGTCGCGACTTCCTTCGGCGTTTCGACCTGCAAGGTGTGGTGATCGACGACGCCGATGGCGATTTTCTTGGTCTTGATGCGCTTGCCGATCGCGTCGAGATCGAGCCCGCCCGACGAGCAGCATTCGAAGGTGATGACGTCGGCCTCGACGCGGTTGAGCGCTTCGAGCGCCGGGGCGTAGCTCTGCACCTTGTCGAAGATGCGCTGCTGCGCCGGGTTGCCCCAGCAGGTGTGGCACCACACCTCGGTCTTTATGCCGAGGCCTTTGACCGTGCGGTTGAACAGATCGACCATGGTATCGGGGTTGAGCACCGCGTCGGTCAGGCCCTTGGCGGCGAGCAGATGGATCTGCGGCTCCTCCATCTGGATCACCGGGCAGCCGGCATCGGCCAGCTCGTTCAATTCCTCGTTCAGCGCGTCGGCGATGGCGTTCATGGCGCCGCGCAAATCCTTGTAGTGGAAATCGCGCACACCCATGGCGATCAGCTCGGGCGTGATGGTGCCGAACTTGACCGGCTTGGTGGTCAAGCGGCTCGCGGTTTTCCACAAGGCGGCGTAATCGAGCGTGCCGCGCCCGACCGGTCCGGTGAGGTCCGGCATCAGGCGTGCCTCCAGCACATCGTGCAGGATATGGCCGCGCGGGGTCGAAATGCCGGCGCGCCCGCCTTTGAGCTTATAAGCGAAATTGCCGGAGAAGCCGTCCATATGCAGCGGCGCATAGGAAAACCAGCTATGCCCGCCGACATCTGCATCGAAGCGCGCATCGCCGTCGGTGACGATGTCGAGCCCGGCGGTTTCCTGGTCGCGCAGAAAGGACGACACCGCATCGATATATTGTTCGCGGTAGCGGGCATTGACCATCGCCTCGCGGAAGCTGCGCGACCCCAGGCTTTCGCTGTACCAGCTCGGGCGCGGCAGCGAGCCGATGATGGTGGTGGGCAGAACGATGCCGTCGGTCGCGCGGAACATGGAAACTCCCTTTATATTTATGAACCGAGGATCGTGCTTTGGCGGGCCGGTTTCAAGTGGTCAAAAAAAAGGCCGGACACTTGGTCCGGCCTCGCCGCGAGTCTGCCGATCGGCTTACTTCCAGGTGAAGTCGCCGATATTGGTGTTGGTGTCGACCAGCGGGTTGTCGTGGATCTTCACGTCCTTGGAATGGATGAAGACCGACGGCAGCGTGTGGATCGCCATCATGTACGCCTGAGTATTGATCTTGTCGAAGATCTGCTTGTAGTGGTCGGCGCGCTTCTTTGGATCGAAGATGCTCAGCCCCTCCTCGGCCCAGGTGCGGATTTGCGCATCGTCCCAATAATCGCGCCGCTTGTCGAAAAAGAAGATGTCCATCGGATGCGAGGCGTCCGGCGTGGTATAGGGCCGTTCGCCGATATAGGCCTGCAGTTTGCCGTCGGCGCGCATCTTGTCGAGCGCGCTGATCTGCAAAAGCTGCACGTTGGTCTTCACGCCGATCTCGTTCCAATAGCCGGACAGGCCGATCGCAGCATCCTTGGACGGGTTGCGCGAAATCAGTTCCAATTCGAAGCCGTTGGGATAGCCGGCTTCGGCGAGCAGCTTCTTTGCTTCCCCCGGATTGTACGCGGGCGGCAGCACCGCCGGGCTTTCGCAGCCCTGCATGAAGGGACGGCACATGGAGCCGAGTTTCTTGGCGGCGTGTCCGCCGGCAGCCAAATGCTTGATCAACTCGTCCTGATTGATCGCCATGATCAGCGCCCGGCGCACGCGCGCGTCCTGCACCGGTTTATGGCCCGAACGGCCCATGGCGTCGAACTGCAGATAGATCATATTGTCGCTGTCGAAGGCGGAGATTTCGAGGTTTTTGTTCTTCGCCATCTCGGCCATGTGGTCGGGCGAGGGGTCGCGCATGATATCGACGCCGCCGGTCATGATTTGGGCGATCTGCGTGTCCTGGTCGGGGATGAACATCGCCTCGATGCGGCTGACGCGCGCCTTCTGACGATAGGGTGTCGGGGTAAATTTCTCGTTCGGCACCATCACGAGCGCCTTGTTGGATTCGAACTGCGCGACCCTGTAGGGGCCGGTGCCGATGGGGTTGCGGCCGTAGGATCCCTTGTCCTCCAGCTTGGAATGGACCTTGGAATTCTCCTGCCAAGTGTAGCCGCCCATATCGAGCAGGTCCTTCGGCGTATGCTTCACCATGCGCAGGCGGAATTTGTACTGTCCGAGCTTCTCGGCGCCCTTGGTCCACATGTAACGCGGCTTGTTGTGGATGCGTGCTTCGGGCGAGATCATCCAATTGATGAAATAGACCGCATCGTCGGCGTCGTACTTGTCGCCGTTGCTGAACGCGATGTCGTCGCGCAGTTCGATGTCGTAAACGCCGGGTTCCACTTCGGTCCATGCCTTGGCCAGCATGGGCACGACCTTGTGGCTGCGCGAATCGTAGGCGACCAGCGTGTCGTAGATCGTCTCGTAGAGCGGCGAGGCTTCGAAATGCGTGAAGAAATAGGGATCGAGCAGCTTGATGGACTCGGTGGTCGCATAGCGGATCGTATCTTTCGATTTCTGCGCCGCGGCCTGCGAGGCCTGGAGCGTAAGCGATAGCCCGGCGGCCATACCGAACGCGACTAGTTTAGCGGAAATTTTCATAGCGTTACTCCCTGCAATTTTCTCGATTATTTCCAGCCGAAGTCGGAGATCAAAGTGTCGTAATCCACCAGTTGATTCGGAAAGATCTTGACGTCCTTGGTGTGGATATAAACCGACGGCAATGTATGGATCGGCAACATCAAAGACTCGTCGTTGATGCGGTCGAAGATTTTTTTGTAATGTGCGGTCCGCTTGGGCGCATCGAAGATCGTGTAGCCCTCGTTGGCGAGATCGACGATCGCCTTGTCCTGCCAATAGTCGCGGCGCGGATCGAGGAAGAAAATCTCCATCACGTGGCTGGCGTCCGACGTGGTCAGGGGGCGCTCGCCGATGTAGGTCTGTAACTTGCCGTCGGCGCGTGCCTTGTCCAACGTAACGATGGTCATGAGCTGCACGTTGGTCTTCACGCCGACCGCGTTCCAATAGCCCGCCATTGCGACGGCGGCGTCCTTGGACGGCTGGCGCGAGGCGAGTTCGATTTCGAGCCCGCTGGCGTAGCCTGCTTCGGCCAAAAGTTTCTTCGCCGTCACGGGATCGAAACTCGGGGGCGGCGTTGGTGCGGCATCGCAGGCGAGCATGTCTTGGTAACACATGGAATCGAGACGCTTGGCGGACGAACCGCCGGCGGCGATATGCTTGATCATCTCGTCGCGGTTGATCGCCATGGTCAGCGCTCTGCGCACTCGTACGTCGCTAAAGGCCTTGTTGCCCGCGCGGTTCGCCGCGTCGTATTGCAGATAGATCATGTTGTGCGAACCGACCGAGGTGACGGCGAGGTTCGGATTCTTGGATAGCTCGGTCACCTGGTCGGGTGTCGGATCGCGCATCATATCGATGCCGCCGGTCATGATCTGCGCCATCTGCACCTGTTGGTCGGCGATGAAGACTGCTTCGAGACGTTTGACGCGAGCACCGACGCCATCCCCGCCGGGTTTGAATTTCTCGTTAGGGACCATGACGATGGCCTTGTTCGATTCCATCTCGATCACCTTGTAGGGGCCGGTGCCGATCGGATTGCGTCCGTAGCTTTCGTTGTTCTCGCCGAGCGCCTTGTGGACCTTGGAATTTTCGCTCCAAGTATAGGAGGCGACATCGAGCAGATCCTTGGGCGTGGGCTTCGCCACCGTGATGCGCACCTTGTATTGTCCGAGCTTCTCGGCGCTCTTGGCCCACAGATAACGCGGCTTGTTGTGAATGCGCGTTTTGGGATCGATAGCGAAGTTGATGAAATAGACGACGTCGTCGGCGTCGAACTTGTCGCCGTTGCTGAAGACGACGTCTTCGCGCAAGTCGAAGTCGTAGACGCCAGGGCTCGGCGAGGTCCAGGATTTCGCCATGATGCCGACGAATTTGTGATTGCGGGCGTCGTAGCCGACCAAATTCTCGTAAATGGTGCGATAGATCGGCGCGGCCTCGAAATGGGTGAAGAAGAACGGATCGAGCAGCTTGATCGATTCGGACGTCGAAAAACGGATCGTGTCCTTCGACTTTTGCGCCGCCACAGGCGAGACGAAAAGCAAGACGGCGGCGATGCCGGCGCCGATCGATCTCTTGATCATTTGCGTATCCCTGTTAACGAATGGCTCAATCTCGTCCGAACAATATGCGATCCTGCTTATCCGTCAAAGGGGCGTTTTATTGACGGAATGCGACTCGTCCTATCTGCCCAAGATGCGTTGGCGGCGCCTTCTCAGATCGTCATGCCCAGGACTTTGGCGGCATTGCGGCCAAGGATGCCTTCCTTGTGCGCCCTGCCCAACTTCTTGGAGCTGTTGATCATCTGGACCGCGCCCCAGTCGCGGTACGGGAAGTCGGTGCCGAGCACGACGTGGTCCATATCGTAGGTGTCGGCGAGAAACTCGATCATGTGTAGGTCGAACACGCAGGTATCGAGATAGAATTGGCGGATATAGGTGCTGGGTTTCTTGTCGATGGCGCCGCGCAGGTGCGGATCGCGGAAAAAGGTGGAATCGGAGCGCCCATAATAGAAGGGCAGGTATCCACCACCGTGCGACATGAGGATCTTCAGCTTCGGATGGCGCGCCATCACGCCCTCGTGGATCAGCGACAACATCGCCAGGGTCTCTTCAAGGGGCTGGCCGACCGTGTTGGCGAGCCGGAATTTCATGAAGCGGTCCTGATTGGTGAAGCCCAGCGGATGCAGCAACACCGCGGCACCTAGTTCTTCGGCCCGCTTCCACACCGGCCAGAACATTTCTTCGCCGAGGTCGTGCCCGCCGATATTGGTGAGGATATTGATGCCCTTGAGCCCGAGGCTCATGGCATGTTCCAGCGCCTCGACGGCGTGGCTCGCCGACTGCATCGGCGCCATACCGAGCCCGACGAAGCGATCCGGTGCGTTGCGGGTATAGTCGAGGATGCCCTGATTGGCGAGTTTGGCGACCTTCAATCCGTCCTCGCCCGAAAGCGAGTAATAGGGCGGATTGGTGTTCATGCTGACCAGCTGGATGTCGATGCCGGCCTCGTCCATTTTTGCAAGGCGCAGCTTGGGATCGTTGGTATCCTCGCGCGCCGACGGATTGATGACTCCCTTGTCGCGCGCCGTGGCCTGGGCGTAACGCGCCGCCTTTTGCGTTTCCTCCTCGCTTTGCACCGCGCGTTGCAGTTGTGCGGCCTCGGGGATCGAAATGTGGGTGTGGATGTCGAGCGAAACGATGCGCTGGCTGCGGCGCTGGGCGATCTTCTTCGGCGTGGCTTTTCTTTTCGCCGCGACCTTTTTTGCGACTTTTTTCGTGGCCTTTTTGACGGCCGTCTTTGCCTTTGTCTTCACCGCCGGTTTGCGCGCCGATTTGGCTTTCTTGGCCGTGGCTTTCGATTTGGTTTTGCGGGCGGCGGGCATGACGGTGCTCCTCGAAGAAAAAGCCCCGCACGGATGTCATGCGGGGGTAGGATTTTACAACATGACGTTATGAATTCACTTCATGAATTCGTCGGTGTAAAGGCCTTTGAAATCCTTGAGTACTGTCGTTGGGCTCGATCGCGCCGGCGACCAGACTGAATTTCCGCGATTTTCCTAGCCCCTGAAGCGTCACTCGCGATCTATTTGACGAACTCGGTCGTCCACAGACCGTTGTAATTCTTCACCTCGTTCTTGGGATCGAGCAGGCCCGCATCCAAAGTCCATTTCTGCGAGTTGTTCAATGTATTCTCTTTGACGGCGACATCGGTCGTATGGGCCTTGCCCACGACCGCCCAGGCCATTTCGAGCACCTTGGGGTCCATCTGTGGAAACCGTTTTTGGATGAGCGCAAAGGTCTCGGCCGGCTTTTCCTTGATGAATTTCGCGGTATCGGCAAAGGCGGCGACCATGCGCAGGCACTTCTCGCGTTCCTTCACGCATTTGTCGGGGCGCGCGCCGAGCGTCGTGTAGCCCAACGGCGTATATTCATCCATGTCGCCTTGCGGACCGCTGACCAAGATGATGCCCGCCCCTTTGACGACGGCTTCGGTGGTAAAGGGCAGCGAGGTCGAATAACCCTCGATCTGCTTGGCGGTGAGCGCGGCCAGCATGGTCGCCGGGTCCATCGGTGTGACGCGGATATCGGTCTCGGGATCGAACCCACCGCGACGCGCGGCGAGGCGCGGCAGCGAATGGGTCATGGAGCCGATACCCTGGATGGCGATGGTTTTGCCCTTCAGAAGTTTGATACGATCGGCCAGGGGTGAAGTGGCGGTGATGCCGGCGGCATCCGCGATATCTTTGCGGATCACGATCTCGACCAGCGGGCGATCCACCATATTGGCGATCATCAGCATCGGCTGGCCCATTGACGCGCCGTTCAGCATGGTGGCGATGGTGCCCAACAGGAAATCGACGCTGCCGTTGATGACGGCATTGTTGGAAGCGACGCCGGCCAATTGGCGCTGGGTGACGTTCAATCCGTTCTTTTTGAAGAACCCCGCGTCCTCGGCCAGGAAGGCCGCGGTGAAGGTGAGGGTATTCGTGGGTAGGGCGAGAATGACGTCGATATCGGCGGCGCGGGATGGAGTGGGCAACAGCCCGGCAAAAAAGGCGCCGGCAATTGCCGCAGCGCGGAGAGTCTGATCGAACATTTAAGCCTCCCTTGGCTATTTTTAGCGCTAATTCTTGGCTACAATGCTCCAAGCGGCCAACAGCCGCAACAGGCGAAGCGCCGTCGAACGGCGCCGATCCGCGTCGAAAACCGCGCGATGGGAGAAGTCATGGCGACACTGAAATCGGCCGGCGGACCCAGCGTCGGCGTCTTCGACGCGGGCAGGTTCACCGCCAAGCTCTACAGTCACCGCGACCATATTTTGGTTTTGATCGCGTTGTTGGCGATCTGGCACGGGCTCAGTCTTTTGCTTGGGGTCTATTGGGTCGGAACGCCGTGGGGCGTCGCGGTGCGGCTTTATAGCGGGCTGCTCAGCGGCG
This sequence comes from Caenispirillum bisanense, assembly GCA_945877815.1. Taxonomy (GTDB): domain Bacteria; phylum Pseudomonadota; class Alphaproteobacteria; order Rhodospirillales; family UBA2165; genus CANIGJ01. The sequence goes on along the minus strand of CAMDWJ010000003.1, from coordinate 106,330 downwards.
AGCTACTACGCCATGCCTCCTATACATTTTCTGAAGCCATGATCGGTTTCGTGATCGGCGGCATCCCGGCGGCGATCCTGCCCTTTTTGTTGCGCCGCCAACCGATCCTCACCGCCATCCTCGACCCCTTCATGGTCGGCGGCTACGGCTCGCCCAAATTGGCCTTGGCGCCACTCTTCATCTTGTGGTTCGGAATCGGCATTGAATCCAAGATCGCGCTTGTCGCCTTCACGGTTTTCTTCATCGTCTATTTCGCGACCCAGACCGGCGTGCGCACGCTGGACCCCAAGCTGGTGCAGATGGCACAGGTGGCGGGTGCATCCGAATCCTATGTCGCGCGCCACATCATCTTTCCGGGCGCTGTACCGCATATCTTCACCGGCTTTCGCATCGCCATGCCCTATTCGATCGGCGGCGCGGTGGTGGCCGAACTGATTTCCGCCAACCGCGGTCTGGGATACATGATCCAGCTTCGGTCCATGAATTTCGATACGACAGGTGTTTTCGTGGCGCTGACCGCAGTGTGCATCATCGTGTTCATCACCAACTGGATCGTGAATTTCGTCGAGAAGCGCCTGCTGCGCTGGCGCCCGCCGTCCGACGTCACGGCGCAAAAGGAGTAACTCGTCGCATGTCCGTTCTTCTCGAAGTCCGCGATCTTGCCAAGCGTTTCGCCACGCGTGCCGGCCGCGAACCCTCGCCGTGGATCATTCAAGGTCTTAGTTTCTCGGTCAACGAGGGTGAGTTTCTCACCATCATCGGCCCGTCGGGCGGCGGCAAGACGACGTTGCTCAACATGATCGCGCAGATCGACGCGGCGAGCGGCGGCGAAATTCGCTTCCAGTCGCAACTTGCGCCCATCAACGACATGAAGTCGCTGAAGCCCGGCCTCAATTGCCAGATCGGCTACGTGACGCAAGAAGACAATCTATTGCCGTGGCGCACCTGTCTCGAAAACGTGTTATTCCCCCTCCTGGTCCAAGGGAAACTGAATGACGAGACGCGCGCGCGTGCGCAAACGCTGATCCGCGCGGTCGGCCTCGCCGGCTGGGAGGATCACTACCCGCACGAATTGTCGGGCGGCATGCGCAAGCGTACCTCGTTGATTCGCACGCTGGTCTACGATCCGCCCGTCATCTTGATGGACGAGCCGTTCGGCGCGCTCGATGCGCAGACGCGTCTGCAGTTGCAAGACGATCTGATGCGCCTATGGAACCTTGGCAAAAAAACCATCGTCTTCGTCACCCACGATATCTCCGAAGCCATCGCGCTCGGTGACCGCACGCTTGTGCTGACCCGCCAGCCTTCCAGCGTGGCGGGTGAACATCGCATCACGATCCCGCGTCCTCGCGATATACGCGGCATCCTTACCCATCCCGAATTCATCGAACTCTATCAGCGCATCCGGGCACAAGTGCAATGAGCAACGCCGAACAGACAATGGACCTCGCCGCGCCCAACGGATTCAATTGGCGGCCCTATATCGTACGGGCCGGCCAGATTGCGTTCGCCGTCTTCTTGATCTGGGTGTGGAAGGCCGGCTCGCAAAGTGCGGGCGAGATGTTCGTCGCCGATCCCTTCAAAGTGTGGGACCGCCTGCTCAAGATCGCGGCTTCGGGCGAATTGGGGCATCACACCTATGTCACGCTCAAGATATCGGCGATCGGCTTCGCCATCGGCTGTTTCTTCGGCGTGGGACTCCCCTTCGTGCTGCGCCGCCTGCCGCGTTTCACCGATGCGATAGAACCCTTCATCATGGCCTCGGTCGGCGTGCCCAAATACGCGCTGATCCCACTGTTCATCTTGTGGTTCGGCATCAACGACGCACCCAAGCTGTGGCTGATCGGCCTCCTGGTCTTCTATCCCGTCTTCATTGCCATCTTTGCCGGCATTCGGGGCGTGGATTCGCGCCTCATCAATATGGCGCGCGTGGTGGGTGCCTCGGAATCGCGCATCAGCCGTGAAGTCATCTGGAACGCGCTGCTGCCGTTTTTCTTCTCAGGCCTCAAGATCGCCCTGCCGCGCGCGGTGAGTGCCGCGATCATCGGCGAATTTCTCGTGGGCAACGAAGGCATCGGCTATTACATCGAACATTCGCGCCAGCAGATGGATGTGACCGGCGCCTTTACCGGCATCATCGTGGCGACCGCCCTGGTGCTGATCGTCAATTCGGCCCTCGTCTATATCGATCGCAAGTTTAGCGCCTGGCGTCCGACCGACCGCCACATGGAACTTTAGCCGGCCGTGGCCGAGCCCGCGTCTGGGGCCAGCCGCCAGCTACGCCGCGCTGCCAACCGCGTTCGCCGCCGCGAGATCGAGGCCGTGTTGCAATTCGGCATTCCCGCCACGCAGGATATAGCGCCGACCGTCGCTCTAACGCGTCACCTGATCGAGATATTGTCGCGCACGGACGATCCGCATCGCGCGAGTGCCTCGGCGGGGATCGCGCAGAGCGTGTTCGAGATTTCGCTGCGCCGCCATCCGGGGCCGCACGCCGTCGCCTGTCAAAAGGGCTGCGCCCATTGCTGCAACAATTTCGTCTCTGCTTCGGTACCCGAGATCCTGGCCCTCGCGCACGTCGTGCGCGCGCTGTGGCCTTCGGCGGAGGCGCCGATCCGCGTGCGCATCGATTCGGTCTCCGCTCGCGACTTTGCGGCGGCCGACCGTACCGGTCTGACGCTCCCCTGTCCGATTCTGGAAGGTGGAGCTTGCAGCGCCTACGCGGCGCGGCCTTTGGTCTGCCGGGGCTTCGCCTCGGTCTCTCTCGATGCCTGCATCCGTTCTCTCGACGATGCGTCGGTCGCCATTCCCAATACGCGCCACCGCATCCATTACCGGACCCAAAGCGCGATGGCGCTGTGGGCGGCGCTGAAAAGTTTGGGTCTGTCCTATGCGAGCTACGATCTGCATCACGCCGTACGGGTCGCCGTCGCATATCCGGATGCCGAGGCCGAATGGCTCTCGGGGCGCGCCGTCTTCGCCGAGGTGCAGATGGATACGAGCCGCAAACCCGAACTGGAAACCTTCGTCGATCAATTGATCGCAAATGCCGGAGCGTGACGACGCCCACGCGTGTGGGAAATTTCCTTACGGCGATTGACCAACGTCCCACCGCGTCCGCGTCGTCGAGGTCGTTGACATTATCCCCGACCGGCCTGACAGTTGCGTCACGCTTCAGGCGCGATCGTCAACTGGCCGCGCGATTTTCATCGGGGAGAAGACTCAATGGCGTATACAACACAATTCAGTGAGAATCGCATTCTCACGACACATGCCGGCGCGTTGCCGCGCCCGGACGATCTGAAACCGCTGATCGCCGAACGCATGGCAGGCAAGAAAATCGACAAGAAGAAGCTCGACAAGATTCTGAACCGGTCGATTACGGACGTCGTGAAGAAACAGATCGATTGCGGTCTCGACAGCGTCAACGACGGCGAATTCAACAAGGTGAACTTCACCAACTACGGGCGCGAGCGGTTGGCGGGGTTCGAGCTTCGCGTAAATCCGGGCAAGAAGTTTGCGCCTCTCAACATGATTGCGCGCGACGAACGGCGCTTCGGCAAGTATTTCGAAGGCCGTCGTTTCCCGGCGCCTGCGGGCACGCCTATCTGCGTCGAGCCGCTGCGCTATATCGGCCAGGACTTCATCAAGGCCGATGTCGAAACCTTCAAGGCCTCGCTCAAGGGCTCCAAGGTGAAGGAGGCCTTCCTGCCGGCCAATACGCCGGGCACCATCGAACATTGGATGCGCAACGATTACTACAAGACCGAGGAAGAATTCGTCTATGCCATCGCCGAGGCGATGCGAGTCGAATACGAAGCCATCGCAAAAGCCGGCTTCATTCTGCAGATCGACGATCCAGACTTGCCGGACGGCTGGGCCTGCCTGCCCAAGCTGACGGTGCCGCAATATCGCAAGTATGCGACCATCCGCGTCGACGCGCTCAACCATGCCCTACGCAATATTCCGCGCGAGCAGATCCGCCTGCACGTCTGCTGGGGTTCGTTCCACGGCCCGCACAGCGACGACATCGCGCTCAAGGACATCATCGACATCATCTTCCGCGTGAAGGCGTCGAGCTATTCGATTGAGGCCGCCAATCCGGTACACGAGCATGAATGGCAGGTCTTCGAGAATGTGAAGCTGCCCAAGGATTCGACCCTGGTGCCGGGTGTGATCGGTCACTGCACCGATTTCATCGAGCATCCCGATCTGGTCGCCCAGCGCCTCGTGCGCTATGCCAAGCTGGTCGGGCGCGAGAACGTGCTGGCCGGCACCGATTGCGGCATCGGCCCGCGCGTCGGCCATCCGGAAATCTGCTGGGCGAAGTTCGAGGCGATGGCAGAGGGGGCGAAGCGCGCCTCCAAGCAGCTTTGGAGCAAACCTAAGAAGAAGAAATAAGCGCGCCTCTTCCAGCGCGGACAAAACATGACCCCGTCCCGGGAAACCGGGGCGGGGTCATTCGTATTATAAATAGGCCGAGCAGGATCGGCGCGAAAGGGTTAGTGCTTCTTTCCCATCGTCGCGTAGTCGCCGGGGTTTTCGCCCTTCGATTTGGCGCGGCCCTTTTCCTCGGCTTTGCGCAATTCGTCGCCGTCTGCACCTGCGATCGCCTGTTCGGCCTCCTCGGCTGCGTGTCCGACCTTGCCGCTTTTCACGAATTTTTGCTGGTCCTCGTTATTGTGACGGGCCGCAGTCTTGTTGCCTTCGCCCTCGTTTTTCTGGCCGCCCGGATTTTTCGGTTCATTTGCCATTATCTTTCTCCTTGGGTTTGGGGGAGGGAATGCGCAGCTGATCAACGCGTGAACGCCCCAATGGTTCCGTTTGGGCGATATTGCACCGACCCCTCGCATCGAACACACTGTTGCCACAAAAACGGGAGGCGACTATGGCGGACGGCGCGGACGGCAAAGGGGGCGGACAACAGGGGCCTTCGAAGGCCAATTGGCTCGAGGTTCCGGCCGACGATGTCGGCGATGCGATCGTGGCCTCCCTGGCTGCGGCCGGCGTCGATCATCTGTTTTTTACCTCGGGCTCCGAGATCGGATTTTTCCAGGAGGCGACCGCCAAGGCCCGTGCGCGCGGCCACAATAAAACGCTGCGCCTGATCACCGTGCCGCTCGAACATATCAGCCTGAACGCCGCACTCGGTTTTGCCGCCGTTACGGGCCGTCCGGCCGTCACCGCGGCGCATGTCGATTGCGGCACGCTCCATTATGGCGGCGCCATTCACACGGCGTGGCGCAGCGGCCTGCCGGTGATCATGACGGCCGGTTTCCCGCCGACCTCCTATGCCGGCGAACTCAAGGGCGGGCGCGACGAGGGCGGCCATCTATGGATGCAGGAGACCTACGACCAGAACGGCATCGTGCGCAATTACACCAAGTGGGACCACAAGCTCGCCTGGCAGGACAATGCCGGCCTGGTGATGAGCCGTGCCGTGCAGGTGGCGCGTTCGGCCCCCGCCGGTCCGGTGTATCTCTCGTTCCCGAAGGAACTGGTGATGTTGCCGATGAACGGCGCCAAGTTTCCGAGCGCCGATCAATTGGGCATCCCGCGCGCCGTCGCACCCGATCCGCACGCGGTAACCGAAATCGTCGAACGGCTGGTGCGCGCGCAAAAGCCGGTCGCCGTCGTCGCCAATTCGGGGAGAGACCCCGCCAGCGTCGCCCCCCTGATCGAGTTGTGCGAACTGCTCGGTCTCGCCGTCGTCGATTCGGTGCAGCGCGGCTATATGAGCTTCCCGTTCCGTCATCCGCTCTATCAGCCGCAATCGGCTTTGTCGGACGCCGACGCCGTGCTGATCCTGGAATGCGAAGTGCCGTGGGTGCCCAACCGCAATGCGCCGTCCGCTGATGCCTACATCGCCTATATGGGCCATGATCCGGTGCAGATGCGCATTCCCACGTTCGAGTTCACCGCCGACATCCGCGTCGCCGCCGATCCGACCCAATCGATCCTGGCGCTGCTCGCGGCCGCCAAAGGTGTGCTGACGGATGCCGACCGTTCGCGCATCGCCGAACGTGCGCAAACGTTACATAAGTCCTCGGTCGCGCGGTACGCCGCGACCGACAAGCAGGCGACCGACGTCGCCAAGAAGGATCCCATCGATCCGCTCTGGCTCAGCTATTGCGTTGGTCAGATCGTCACCGACAATACGCTGATCGTCGACGATACTTTGCCCAGTCCGCGCCTGCGCGATTTCCTGCCGATGGAACGGCCGGGCTCCTATATCGGCAATCCGGGATCGAGCGGCGGCTTCGCGCCGGGTGCCGCACTTGGCGCGAAATTCGCCGCCCCCGAACGAGACGTCATCGCGGTCACCGGCGACGGTTTCTACATGTTCGGCACGCCGGCGCCCGCGATTTGGGCCGCGGCGCATCACGGTGCGCCGTTCCTCACGATCGTTTATACCAACCGCAGCTATTCGACCGGCACGACTCGCGTCGGCAATGCCTATGGGCGCGAAGGCTTCGCGGCCAAGGGCGGCTACGAGGGCGGCTATATCGATCCGCCGATCGATTTCGCGAAAGAGGCCGAGGCGGCGGGCGGTTACGGCGAAACCGTGCGCGATCCGGACGATCTGGCCGCAGCACTTCAACGCGGCCTCGCCCAGGTGCGGGCCGGCAAGCCGGCGGTCATCTCGGTGTGGATGAAACGGCTCGAAGCGAACGATTAAGATTTTTTTTCAGGGGAGAGACTTCCATGGATCGACGTAAATTTCTCAAATCGGCGGGGACCGCCGGTATCGGCGCCGCGGCCGCGACGCTCGCCGCACCCGCCATCGCGCAAACGGCAGAGATCCGCTGGCGTCTCGCCTCCAGTTTCCCGAAAAGCCTGGATACGATCTACGGCGCGGCCGAGCACATGGCCAAACGCGTGCATGACGCGAGCGCAGGCAAGTTCCAAATCCGCGTGTTTGCAGGTGGCGAATTGATCCCTCCGTTCGGTGTGGCGGATGCCGTGCAGGCCGGCACCGTCGAGATGGCGCATACCGCAAGCTATTATTTCATCGGCAAGGATCCGACCTTCGCCTTCGACACGGCCATGCCGTTCGGATTGAATTCGCGCCAGCAGTCTGCGTGGTTTTATGCCGGCGGCGGGCGCGAGCTGATGGCCGAGTTCTTCAAGGACTACAACATCCACGCGATCCCGTGCGGCAATACCGGCGTGCAGATGGGCGGCTGGTTCCGCAAGGAGATCAAATCGGTCGAGGATCTGAAGGGCCTGAAGTTCCGCATCGGCGGTTTCGCCGGGAACGTTTTGCAGAAGCTGGGCGTCGTGCCGCAGCAGATTCCGGGCGGCGACATCTATCCGTCCTTGGAGAAGGGCACCATCGACGCCGCCGAATGGGTTGGACCGTACGATGACGAGAAACTCGGCTTCAACAAGGTCGCGCAATATTATTATTACCCCGGATGGTGGGAAGGTGGCCCGCAACTCTCGGTGTACGTGAATATCGCGCAGTGGGAAGGCTTGCCTCCCGAATACCGCGCGATGGTCGATGCGGCATGCGGCGATGCGCACAATGTGATGCAGAGCAAGTACGATGCGCAGAATCCGGCGGCGCTGCGTCGCCTGATCGCGGGCGGTGCGCAGCTTCGTCCGTTCCCGCGCGAGCTGATGCTGGCCTGCTACAAGGCGGCCGAAGAACTCTATGCCGAAACCTCGGCGGCGAATCCAAAATTCAAGAAAGTGTATGACGCATGGAAGGCGTTCCGCGACGACCAGTTCCAATGGTTCCGGGTCGCCGAGAATTCCTACGATAACTTCACCTTTACCGCTGCTGCCTCCTTGGCCCAGGCCGTGCCTGCTGCGACGGCGGCGCCTGCACCGCAACCCGCAACCGCGATGCCTGCGTCCGGCAACGAGAAATGGACCGCGGCCGCGGTGGCCGGCGTTGCCGGACTCGCGGTGGGGTTCGGTGCGGGGAAGGCGACGGGCGGTAAGAAGGACGCCTGAGCGTTATTTGAATCCGTCTATTTGAAATCGACGGGCGGCGGCATTGAGAATTCCGGCAGCGGTACGTCGAAACGTATCGTGTCCGGATCGACGCCGCTGACCTTGTCGAGCGGAAAGGTGACAAGCTCGGGCCAGGCGATCACGATCGCGGCCATAATCAGCTGCAGCACCACCCACGGCATCGCGCCCCAATAGATATCGGAACTCTTCACTGACGGCGGCGCGATGCCGCGCAAATAAAAGAGCGCGAAGCCGAAAGGCGGATGCATAAAGGATGTCTGCATCACCACGCAGAGCAGGACGCCGAACCACACCAGATCGATGCCGAGCTTGTGGGCGACGGGTGCCAACAGCGGAACGATGATGAAGGCGATCTCGAAGAAATCGAGAAAGAATGCCAGGAAGAAGACGAAGATGCAGACGAAGACCAAGAAGCCGGTGGCGCCGCCCGGCAGCGCGGTCAGTAATCCTTCGATCCACAGGTCGCCATCGAGCCCGCGGAAGACCAGCGTGAATACCGTCGAGCCGACCAGAATGAAAATCACCATCGCGGTGATGCGCATGGTCGAATCCATGCTTTGCACGAGGATCGTGTAACTCAAGCGGCCGTGCGCCATCGACAGCAGCAGTGCACCGACCGCACCCATGGCGCCGGCTTCCGTCGGCGTCGCCAGGCCCATGAAGATGGTGCCGAGCACCAGGAAGATCAGGATGAGCGAGGGCACCATGCCCCACAGAATTTTGGAATAGAGCGGCCAGCCCTGCAGCGTGCGCGCCTCAGCCGGCAGGGCCGGCACCCAGTTCGGCTTCACGATGCTGACGATGGCGATATAGATACAGAACAGCCCGACCTGCACGATGCTGGGTCCCAGTGCGCCGGCGTAAAGGTCGCCGACCGAGCGGCCCAATTGGTCGGCCAGCACAACGAGGACGAGCGAGGGCGGAATGAGTTGGGTGATGGTGCCGGATGCCGCGATCACGCCGGTCGCCAGTTTCATATCGTAGCCGTAGCGCATCATGATGGGTAGCGAGATCAATCCCATCGCGATGACCGAAGCCGCGACCGTGCCGGTGATCGCGCCCAGGATCGCACCGACGATGATGACGGCATAGGCCAATCCGCCGCGCACCGGCCCGAACAATTGCCCCATCCCTTCGAGTAGGTCCTCGGCCAAACCGCCACGCTCCAGGATCGCGCCCATGAAGGTGAAGAAGGGAATTGCGAGCAGCAAGTCGTTGGCGACGATGCCGAACACGCGATCGCCCAATGCCTGCAGGAAGACCGGTTGGAAATGGCCGAGTTCGATGGCGATGAAAGCGAACAACAATCCGACGGCCGACAGCGTAAAGGCGACCGGAAACCCGATCAGCAAAAACGCGATCATGGCGAAAAACATGATCGGCGGGATGAGGCCCGGCGCGCTCATGCGCGATCCATCTTGGAAAAAGCACTCACTGCAACGGCTTCTCGTATTGGGTGACAAGCTGGGGCATGCCCATCAACGCGCCGATACGCTTGATGATCTCCGACAACCCCTGCAGGAACAGCAGGGCGAAGCCCAGCGGCAGCATCAGCTTTATGGGCCAGCGCAACAGGCCCCCTGCGTTGCTCGACATTTCGTGAATGGCGAAGGAATTGTAGAACAGCGGCCACGACACCCAGCCGATGATCGCCGCGGTGGGCAGCAGGAAGATCAGTGTGCCCAGGATGTCGATCCAGAGTTGTGTGCGCATCGAGACGTTGCCGTAGACGATATCGATGCGAACGTGCTCGTTTTTGTTGAGTGTGTAGGACGCGCCCAGCATTACCATGACGCCGAACAGGTACCATTGAATCTCGAGCCAGCCGTTTGAACTGAGCGAGAAGCCGTAGCGGAACAGGGCATTGCCGGCGCTGATGACGCTGGCGATCAGAACCGCCCAGGTGGCGATCCGCCCGGCGGCCGCATTGAGCGCGTCGATGGCGCCGCTCACGCGCAAGAGGAGATGCAAGACCCGAGCCCCCGGTTTATCGATCCTCGCCGCCACCCATTCGGCTCAGCCGCCAGCGATCTTCGGAACCAGGATCACCTCGGCGTCCGGCTTGATCGGCTGCAACAGAGAATCCTCGAACATCTCGCCGTCGATGGCGACGGCGAAGCCGTCTTCCAGCACCGGCGCCAGTTCGGGGAAGCGCTCTCCCAATTTGCGGAAGAGCTGCATCACGTTGCCGGCCTCGATCTCAAGCTCGGCGACGTCGCCGGTAAAGCGACGCGCCTCGCCCATGAACACAACGCGGGGCAAAATCTGCGCCCGCTTTATTCGGCCGCCTTGAGGCGATCGGCTGCGATCGCGCGCAAGATCTTCGGCGGCGACATCGGCAACTCGCTCATTTGGATGCCGATGGCGTTTTCGACCGCATTGGCGACGGCCGCTTGCGGCGGCACGATCGGGGTTTCGCCGACGCCGCGCACACCGTACGGGTGATTGGGGTTCGGCTCCTCGATGAGCACGGTCCCGATCATCGGCACGTCGGAGGCGACCGGCATGCGGTAATCGAGGAAGCCCGCATTCACGAGCTGACCCTTGTCGTTATAGATATATTCCTCGTTCAGCGCCCAGCCGAGGCCCTGGATCGCGCCGCCCTGCAACTGGCCCTCGACATAATCGGGGGAAATCGCGCGGCCGACGTCCTGGAACACGGTGAAGCGCAAGAGCTTCACGAAGCCGGTCTCGGGATCGACCTCGACATCGACGAGATGCCCGCCGATGGCGGGGCCCTGGCCGGTCGCGTTGATCTCGGAGTGGCCGGCGATGGGCCCGCCCATCATCGGCGCTTTCTTGGCGAGTTCGGACAGCGAGAGCGGCGCGAAATCGCCGACATTGGCGCTCGCCGGTTTCGCGTGGCCGTCTTCCCACTTCACTTGCTCGGGCGTGACACCCCAGACGGCGGCGGCGCGTTCGCAGCAGATCTTGATCGCGTGGCGCGTGGCCTCGACGACCGCCATGCCCGTCGCGTAGGTCGTGCGGCTGCCGGCGGTGAGGAAGGTGAAGCCGAGCGATGAGGTATCGGCGATGATCGGGCGCACCTTCTCGAAGGGGATGCCCAATTCCTCGGCGGCCATCGCGGCCATCGAGGCGCGCGATCCGCCGATGTCGGGATTGCCTTCGATTAGCGTGACCGTGCCGTCGTCCTGGATATTGACCGACGCGCAGCTCATGCCGCCCGCATGCATCCAATAGCCGGCGGCGAAACCGCGGCCCTGGTTCTTTTCCAGCTTGGTGTTGTAATGCGGATGCGCCTTCACCTTTTCGAGCAGCTCAATGAAGCCGATCGGACCGTATTTGATGCCGCTGACATTCACCGTGCCCTGCTTGGCCGCGTTCTTCAGGCGGATGTCGACCGGATCGATTTTCAGTTTCTTGGCGATCTGGTTGATTACGCCTTCGACGGCGAATGCCGCCATCGGCACGCCAGGTGCGCGATAGGCCGCGACCTTGGGGCGGTTTGAAACGATGTCGTAGCCTTCGATGCGAATATTCTCGAGATCGTATTCGGAGAACATGCAGCCGATGGCCGCAGCAATGCCTGCACCCTTGAAGGCGCCGGCTTCGTAATAGAGCTTCGCGTCGGCCGCGACGATGCGTCCGTCATTCTTCACGCCGATCTTCATCCACACATGCGAGCCCGAGGTCGGGCCGGTCGAGCGGAAGGTTTCGTCGCGCGTCATGACGATCTTCACCGGACGATTGGCTTTCTGCGACAGGCGTACCGCGAGCGGCTCGCCATACATCGGGATCTTGCCGCCGAAGCCGCCGCCAATCTCCGACGAGGTCAGGCGGATCTTGCCGACCGGCAGGCCGAGCAGATTGGCCAGCTGGTTGCGCGAGACGAAATGGCCCTGCGTCGAGGTCCAGACCTCGACATTGCCGTCTTCCGACGCATTGCCGACGCAGGCGTGGGGCTCGATATAGCCCTGGTGCACGGCCTTGGTCTTGAAGTCGCGCTCGATAATCAGGTCGGCCTCGGCGAAGCCTTTGTCCACATCGCCCTTAGCCGCCTTCATGATGCGGAAGACGTTGGACGGCTTGGTCGCACCCTCGACGCCGAGCGTGAACTGGTCTTCGTGCAGGATGGGTGCATCGGGCTGCATCGCCTCAATCGGGTCGATGACATGCGGCAGAATCTGGTAATCCACCTTGATCAGCTTGAGCGCCTGCTTGGCGATGGAATCGCTGGTGGCGGCGACGGCGGCGACGCAATGGCCGTCGTAGAAGACCTTCTCGCGCGCGATGATGTTGCGCGTGGCATCCCACGCATCCTGGATCATCGGGCCATAGGGCGGCTTGGATTTCGGCTGGTCGGGAAAATCCTTGCCGGTGACGACGGCTTTGACGCCGGGCAGCGCCTCGGCGGCCGAGGTATCGATCGATTTGATCTTGGCATGGGCATGCGGGCTGCGCAGAACACGGCCGTACAGCATGCCGGGCAGGATCAGATCGGCGCCGTATTTCGCGCGCCCGGTCACCTTGTCCATGCCGTCGGGACGCACATTGCGATGGCCGACGACCTTGAGTTCCTTATCCAGCTTGATGTCATCAGGCATGAGGTGTCTCCTTAACCGCGAAGTTCAGCAGCCGTGGCCATGACGGCACGGACGATCTTATCATAACCCGTGCAGCGGCACAGATTTCCGGCGAGCCAGAAGCGCACTTCCGTCTCCGTCGGATTGGGATTTTTTTCGAGGAGTGCGCGCGCCGCGATTAAGAAGCCGGGCGTGCAGATGCCGCATTGCAGCGCCGCATGTTCCAGGAAATTGCGCTGCAGCGGATGCAGCTTGTCGCCTTGGGCCATGCCCTCGATGGTATCGATCTTCTTGCCGGCCGCTTCGACGCCGAGCACGAGACACGAGCAGACCAGTCGGCCGTCGAGGAGCACGGAGCAGGCGCCGCAATCGCCGGTGCCGCAGCCTTCCTTGGTGCCGGTCATATGCAGCTCGTTGCGGATGCAATCGAGCAGCGATTCGTCGGTATCGCACAGGAACTCGGCGGAATCGCCGTTGATCGTCGTGCTGATGTGATGTCGTGACATTAGGCGATCCTCACTTTTTCTTCATGGCCTATTTCTTCAAGGCTCTGGCGCGCGCGATCAGGGCGACGCGGCGCGCCAGCACGCCGGCAATCTGGATGCGGAACTCCTTGGTGCCGCGCTTGTCGTCGATCGGACGGCAGGCGGCCGAGCAGGCGGCGGCCAATGCATCGAGCGCTGCATCTTCGAGCTTCGTTCCGATGATCGCGTTGGCAGCTGCATCGACCAGAAGTGCCGTGGGTGCGACCGCGCCCAAGGCGACGCGCGCGGCAAGTACCGTGCCCGCTTTGTCGAGCGTCAGCGAAATGCCGCAGCCGACCACTGCGATGTCCATCTCCGTGCGCGGAATGAAGCGCAGATAGGCATCGCCCGATTTCTTGGGGCGTTTGGGCAGGAAGAGAGAGGTAACGAATTCGCCCTTGGCGAGCGAGGTCTTGCCGGGCGAGACCGGGATCTGTTCGACCGGCACTTCGCGCTTGCCGTTGGGCCCCGCGATGGCGGCGAGCGCCCCGGCCGCGATCAGGGCCGGCACGCTGTCGGCACCCGGGCTGGCATTGCAAAGATTGCCGGTCATGGTGGCGCGGCCCTGCACCTGGGTGGAGCCGATCAATTCGGTGGCTTCGACGACACCCGGCCACATCTTGGACAGTTCCGGATGTTCGCCCAATTCGGCGCCGCTGACGGCTGCGCCGACGCGAAATCCGCCCTTTTCCTTCTTGATCGCCTTCATGTCGGCGATCTTCTTGATATCGACGATCAGGTTGGGCACGACCGTTTCGCCCCGCATCTGGACCAGCAGGTCGGTTCCGCCCGCCAGGACCTTGGCCAGACCTTTTTCGCCGGCCAGCAGTTTGACGGCCGCGTTCACCGAGGTCGGCGTCTCGTATCTCATCTCGTCCATCTGGGCCTTGGCCCTCCCATTGGTGTTTGAATTCGCCCCATGCGTGGGCGTTGCCGCTACCATAGAAAAGATGGGTGCCTAAGGAAAGCGGCGGGTTGGGGGGTGGGGCACGGAAGTCGCCATTTCAGCCGCTCGCGCCGCGCCCCCCCCCCCCTGTCCCTCCCCCTCAAGGGGGGAGGGAACGCACTTCTCAAAAAATCTCCAAAAACCTCCCTCCCCCTTGATGGGGGAGGGTTGGGGTGGGGGTGAATGCTTAAGGGTGGGGGTGAATGCTGATCGCTTCACCCCGCGCGGCGTCATTTCGCGACGCGTTGCAGGAACGCGAAGGCGAGGTCGCGCGACTGCTCGGTCACGCCGCGATTGTATTCGAACAGAACGGTGTAGGGCGGTTCGTGCCAGGACATTCGCTTGCCCGGAATTCGGCTCGGCTGATCCCAGACGTGGCCGGTCTTTGGGAAGACGGTCCACTCGACCGGTGCGCCGCTATCCTTGGCCGCCTGCAAACGCGGCACGCAGTGCTTGGGATCGCCGTCGACGTCGACCTCGCCGAGAAGCGCCAGCAACGGCGTCGCGATGTCCGAAGCGATACGGTTGAGCCCCGAGGCTGCAACGTAGCACTGCCCATAAAGTGCAACGACCGCGGCAAATCGGCCGCCGGTCGCAAATAAATTGCCGACCCCGCGACACGATAGATAATAGGCGGCTCGCGCTCCTTCCGAGAAACCCATCGCCGCGATGCGTTTGGTGTCGACAAAGTCGAAGCGGCCGAGATGGGCGAGGGCATCGAAGGCATCGCGGGCCCTACCCGCATCTCTGTTACGCCAGCCTGGCCAGGCCGCCCCACACCCCCCTTCGTTGCCGTGAATTCCGCGCTGCGTAAATTGATCGAGGACGAAAGCAACATACCCGTTTGCGAGCGCGGCGCGGGCCCAATAGGCGAGTTGGTCGTTGAGGTCGAGCGTCGCGCAGGTGTGCAACAAAATGATTGCGGGAAACGGTCCCGAACCGGGCGGTTTGTAGATGGCCATGGCCCGTACGCTGTTCGGCACGACGTCCTGAGCGGTCACGGGAAAGTCGAGCCCGCGCACGCTATAGCCGGCGAGACAGAAGCGTTTGCCCGATTCATTCAGCGCCCGCTCGCAGCGCGTCTTTTGCTCGGGCGTGGGTTCAATCTGATCGACGGCCAGGGCCGGCGATCCGACGAGTCCCGCGGCCGCTGCCGCGAGGAAGGCGAAGATTCGAACGCGCATGCTGTCCCCCTGCGGTCGATGTCGAGCGGTATCGAATCTCGGTTTCCGTCAAAAGTGTAGCATAAAGTCGCCCCGGACAATCTTGATCCGGCGCGCGACGGGCGAGGGGAATTCCTCGCCCGTCGCGACAATTGCGCTGTAGCCAAACACGGCCTTGGACTAACATTCGTTCCGCACGGTGCGGGGCCGGGGTCCACATCGGGGTGCGAATTTTCGCACCCTTACGCGGTTGAGCCGAGGGGGCACGATGCTTGAGGGTATTTCGTTGGGCCGCTTCATGGTGCGGCTGGCGCTGGCCGGCGCGATCCTCGCCTGTGCGGCGGCGGCGCGGGCCGAGGTCAAGATCGTGGCGATCGGGGACAGCAATCTCGATGTGCCGCACATTTCGAAGAGCGATATGTATCCGGCGCAATTGGAGCGCGCGCTGCGCGAGCGCGGGCACAAGGTGAGCGTAACCAACGCCGGGCGGCGCGGCGATACCACGCAAGGCGTGTTGGATCGGCTCGACCGCCATGTGCCGGCGGGGACGGACATCGCGCTCGTCGGTGTCGGCGCGAACGATTCGGCTGTCTTCAAAATATCGAGGGAGACCTGGACGGCGAACTTGACGACAATCGTGAAACGATTGCGGGCACGCGGGATCGAGGTGCTGCTCTTCGGGATCGGGAATCTGAACAACGAGGGTTGTTGTTATGGGCGGGTGATGGCCGAGGAAGCCGGCGCGTTATTCTATCGACATCTTCAGGATGGACTTACCGACGATCTGGCCCTGCATTCGGAAAAGATTAAGCCGAACCCATCGCCAACGGGGCCCGTGGATAAGAATGCGACGGCGTGGCACCTGAACGAGAAGGGGAACGTGTTGGCTGTCGAGCGTACAATCTCGCTGGTGGAGGCTCTGATCGCGCGGATCGACGCGCGGACGGCTGGCCCTAAGGTTTCAGATCGGTAAATTTCTCCACCCTCTCCCCCTTCTCCAAAAAACTCCCTCCCCATTGAGGGGGGAGGGTTGCGGTGGGGGTAAAACTTCACCCCGCGCGCCGATACCCCCGGAAGGCCAGCGTCGCCAGAATGCAGGCCGCCAATGTGAAGCCCGCGAGCAGGGCGGAATTGAACCATACGCTCGTCCAGTCGCGCCCGAGCATGGCCTCGCGCGCCGCGACCACCGCCCAATTGACCGGATTGCCCATCGACAGCACCTGCATCCAGCCCGGCATCAGATCGCGCGACATGAAGGAGGCCGAGAGGAACGTCAGCGGCATGCCGAAGAAATTGATCACCGCGATCAGCGTTTCCTCGCGCCGGGTCAGCAGCGCCACACCATTGGACAAAGCTGAAAATCCGGCCGCAATCAAAACGGCCGGCAGCAGCACGGCGACGAAGCCAAGCGCACCGCCGGGTAGACCGGAGCCGAGCGCGATGCCCAATGCCAGCACGATCACGGTCTGGATGGCGACGGTCAGCGCCGCGTGCAGGACGCGCGCGGCGATCAGCGCGCCGCGATGAACGGGGGTGGCGAGCAATCGATCCATCACGCCGTTATTGATATCCTCGACGATGCCGATGCCCGACCAGGCCGAGCCGAACAAGGCGGTCATGGCGACGACGCCGGGTGTGAGGAACGCGATGTAGGAGCCGCCGCCGAAACCCGGCAGATCGGCGACGCGCCCGAACAATTGCCCGAACAGGGTGAGCCAGATGACCGGCTGGACCAGCGACACCGCGATCCAAATCGGCAGGCGCAAGGTCGCGCGGATATGGCGCAGCAGCAGATGCAGCGTATCTGCGATGAAATGTTTCATCGCGCGGCCCGGTGCGCGACGTCGGTGGAATCGAAACGATGGCCGGTGTGATGCAGATAAACGTCGTCGAGCGACGGGCGGCTCGCCGATGCGGTGCGCACCGAAATGCCCGATTGCGCCAATGCGGAAATGGCGACGGGCAACATATGTGCTCCATCGGCGACGCGCAGCGTGAGCTTGGCGCCTTCGCCGTTCACTTCGGTGACGCCATCGAGGGCGCGTAACGTTGCCGCCGCATAAGGCTGCGCGGCGGCAAGCTCAAGTGTGACGATATCGCCGCCGATGCCGGTCTTAAGATCGGACGGCGTTCCGGTCGCAACCACGCGCCCCCGATCGACGATGGCGATGCGGTCACACAACTGATCGGCTTCCTCCAGATAATGCGTGGTCAGCAAAACGGTCAGCCCGCGTTCGGCCCGCAGGCGCGCGAGATCGTCCCACAAGGCGCGCCGCGTTTCGGGATCGAGTCCTGTGGTCGGCTCGTCGAGGAAAAGTACGGAGGGTTCGTGCACCAGGCCCATGGCGATATCGAGCCGGCGTTTCATGCCGCCCGAATAGGTGTTGACCAGGCGGGGTGCCGCTTCGCTCAAACTCACGCGATCGAGCAGCGCGCGCACGCGGGCCCCGACGAGGGCGGGCGAGACGCGCTGCAACTGCGCTTGCAGCGTCAGGTTTTCGTGGCCCGTGGCCCAGCGATCGACGCCTGAGGCTTGTGCGATATAGCCGAGGCGCGAGCGCACCCGCGCCGGATCGGCGGCGACATCGTGGCTGGCGACGCTCGCGCGCCCGCCGGTAGGTTGGGTGAGTGTGGCGAGAATACGCACCGTCGTGCTTTTGCCGGCGCCGTTCGGGCCCAGCAGGCCGAACACCTCGCCGCGCGCGACGGAGAAGGAGAGCCCGTCCACGGCGGTCACTCCGCCCGCGAAGGTCTTGCTCAGATTCTCGACAACGATTTCATCCATGAGGGAGTCTTAGTGGATCAATGGCGGCGGGGCGATGCCGAAATGCCGTCATCGCCACACTTGTCGCACGACTGTCCGGTTTAAAATGTTTCGAACCGGCACAAAGTCTTCCTCGAATTCTAAAAAAAGGTTTGTCATGGCCGTACTTGTTACGGCCATCCACGAATCGGCGATCGGATCATGCAGGGCAAAACCGCGTATCCGCGCTCCTACGGCCTTTTCGCGCTATTGCGCTTTCGTCCGTGGATGGCCGTAAGAAGTACGGGCATGACGAGTCCTTTATTAAGTCCCGGGACGCGGACACCCTCATGGGGGGCGGGCGCCATTTTCCTTGACTTTCGCCCTCATATTATAATATAATTCCATTTTTATATTATTTTAAGGATGATCCCAATGGAACCCCTCAAACCCCAGCACGAAGCTTTCTGCCGGGCTTATGCCGTCGCGCCCAGCGGGGCCGAGGCGGCGCGGGCGGCGGGCTACAGCCTCCTCAATGCGCGCCAACAGGCTTTTCGGCTGTTGCAACGCCCCGACATCGTCGAACGGCTCACCGAATTGGGCGCCGATCTCGGCGCGCGGCGAGACGATGCGGTCGCCGCCCTGCTGGCCAAGCTCGACCCCGTCTATCGCGCCAATTTGCGCGCGGGGCGCCATGAACGGGTGCTTCAGACGGTCGAATTGCAGGCGCGCATCGCCGGCGTTCTGCCCGGCGGTTCCACCATCCAGCCGCGTCCCGAGGGCACCTCGGTGGAGCGTATCCAGGAGATGATCGACCGGGCCATCTTCCGCGTCTTCAATCAGCACCTGTTCCCGGAGAATTTCCGCTACGCGGACGACCGGCTCGATGAGGAGGGCATCGCCTATATCCAGGACGACGAAGACGCGGAGTTTCTGAGCGCGCATCCGGCCATGGACGACGCTAAAGCCGACGTCCATGGCGAAACCCTGGACGAAACCGAGTTGGGGGCGGCCGGCAGCGATGACGCTGCCGCGTGGCCGCCGTCAAATGCCGACAGATGATGACAAAAGACGACAAAGCCGACACGAACTCATGTCGCCCCGGCAACACAGCGTTGCCGAGCGAGAATCTTGCGGTGACTCCGGGCATGGCCTACCGTGGGAACCGCGCCTAAGTAAGTCGTAAGTTAAGTCGTTGGAGTAGGTCATGGGTACGGAAGGTTTGGAATCGGTCGATCTCGGCTTTGCCTGGTCGGTCGGCACGATTCTGCCGATCGAGTTTCACGGCCAGGAACTGATGCTGCGCGCGCGCGCCTATCAGGGCACCGATCCCAGCTCGCAGGCCTTTGTGCTGATCCATGGCGGCGGGCAGGCGGTTCCCATCGTGCGCGTGCATTCGGGATGTGTGACCGGCGATATTTTCCATTCGCTGCGCTGCGATTGCTACGGCCAGCTTCAGGCGGCACTCGACCGCATCGTGGCGTCCGATCACGGCATCCTCATTTATCTGCCCTATCAGGAAGGGCGCGGCATCGGATTGGTCAACAAGATCCGCGCCTATGCGTTGCAGGATCAGGGGCTCGATACCGTCGATGCCAATGTCTCCATCGGCGAGCCGATCGACGCCCGCGACTACGATCTCGCGGCGCGCATTCTCGCCGATCTGGGACAGACCAACATCAAGCTGCTCACCAACAATCCGGCCAAGGTCGAGGCGCTCAAGGGTCTCGGCATAACCATCGCCGAACAGGTGCCGATCATCGTGCCGTCGAACCGCCACAACCGCGGCTATCTGAAGGCGAAAAAAGAGCGCATGGCGCATTTGTTCTGAGGGGCGGGGACTCCTCGGCGGTCTCATCCTTCGACAGGCTCAGGATGAGGCCCTCATGTTGAGCCTGTCGAAACATGGGGCCGACGTGATGATCCTTCGACTTTCCGTTCTTGCTGCGGCTCTCATGGTCGCGCTTTCCGCCACAGTTTCCGCCCACGCCGCCGACAAGGTCACCTTCGGCACCGACTGGAAGGCGCAGGCCGAACATGGCGGCTTCTATCAGGCGATCGGCGCCGGCATCTATGCGAAGCACGGGCTCGAAGTCACGCTTCGCCCGGGCGGGCCGCAGGTCAATCACGCCCAGCTGCTCGCCGCCGGCCGGCTCGATTTCAACATGTCGTCGAATTCCTTCATATCACTCAATTACGTGAAGGAAAATATTCCGATGGTCGCGGTCGCGGCGATGTATCAGAAGGACCCCTCGGTCCTCATCGCCCATCCCGGCCAGGGCAACGATTCGTTGGCACAGTTGAAGGGCAAGCCGATCATGATCGGCGCCGATACGCGGGTCGGCTGGTGGCTCTTCCTGCGCTCGAAGTTCGGCTATAACGACGAACAGATTCGCCCCTATACCTTCAGCGCGGCCCCCTTCCTCGCCAGCACTTCGGCGATCCAGCAAGGTTATCTCGGCTCAGAGCCCTTCGTGATCGAGGGTCAGGGCGTGAAGCCGGTCATCATGCTGATCGCCGATGCGGGATACGCCTCCTATGGCGCGCTGATTCAGACATCGCAAAAACTGGTGGCCGAAAATCCGGCGCTCGTGCAGCGCTTCGTCGATGCCTCGATCGAAGGCTGGTATAGCTATCTCTATGGCGATCCGGCGTCCGGCAATGCGCTCATCAAAAAAGACAATCCCGAAATGACCGATCCTCTAATCGCCTACGGCATTGCCAAGATGAAGCAATACGGCATCGTCGATTCGGGCGATGCGTCGGCGAACGGCGTCGGTGCGATGAGCGAGGCGCGCTGGAAGGAATTCCACGCCGTGATGTCGGAGCAAGGGCTCTATCCGAAGGATATGGATTATCGCAAAGCCTATACGCTTGCCTTCGTGAACAAGAAAACCGGCATTGGGCTGAAGAAGTAGGGCCATGCTCCACCATCATTCCCGCGCCTCCGCGCTTATGCGCGGCCGACCGCGCAATGGGAATCCAGAAGTGCTTGGCATCCCTGGATTCCGGCTCTTCGCTTCGCTCGGCCGGATGACGGCGGAGTGGAAATCGTGATCCATGCATCTGCCCTCATCGCGACCTTGTCGAAGGATGGAGCGTGAGCACGCTCCTGCGACTGGACGGCGTCGGCAAACGTTTCGCGAACGGAACCCAGGCCCTCGACGGCATCGATCTCGCGGTGGCGCCCGGTGAATTCGTAAGCCTCGTCGGTCCGTCCGGCTGCGGAAAATCGACCCTGCTGCGTCTTGTCTCCGGCCTCGATAACCCAAGCACCGGAACCATCGCATGGGACGGCGGCGAACCCGGCCAATCCGACATCGGCTTCGTGTTTCAAGACGCCACGCTGCTGCCTTGGGCCACGCTGTTCGACAATGTCTATCTGCCGCTGAAGCTTGGCGGTGTATCGCGCGCCGCCGCGCGCCCGCGTATCGAAGAAGCCTTGGTGCTGGTCGGCCTCGCCGATGCGGCGAAGCTGTTGCCGCGCGAGGCGTCGGGCGGCATGCGCATGCGTGTGTCGATTGCGCGCGCACTTGTCACGCGGCCGAAGATTCTATTGCTCGATGAGCCCTTCGCCGCGTTGGACGAAATCACGCGCTTCAAGCTCAACGACGATCTTCTGCGTCTGTGGCGCGACCAGAATTGGACGGTGCTATTCGTCACCCACAGCGTTTTTGAATCGGTGTACCTTTCCACTCGCGTCGTCGTCATGTCGCCGGGGCCGGGCCGCATCACCGCCGATGCGCCGATCCGCTTCATGGATCCGCGCAACGCCGATCTGCGCACCAGTTCGGATTTCGCCACATTATGCCGCGAGGTGAGCGCGCATCTCGCCCGGGCTATGGCGGCATGAATCGCGCGCGCGAAATGTTCGTCGATGTCGCGGCACCTTGCGTGGTGGCGCTGCTGTTCCTGACGGGATGGGAATGGATCGTGCGCGCGCAAAATATTCCCCCTTACATCCTGCCGGGCCCGATCCTGATCGCCCAAACCCTGTGGACCGACGGGCCGAGCCTGATGAATTCCCTTTGGGTCACCTTGCGCACGACTTTGGCGGCGCTCGCCTCGGCTACCGTGCTCGGTCTGGCGCTCGCCGTAGCACTCGCGCAATCGCGGCTGATCGAACGCAGCCTCTATCCCTATCTGGTGATCCTGCAGGTCACACCCATCGTCTCCATCGCGCCGCTCATCATCATCTGGGTGAACGACGTCTTTTTATCCTTGCTGGTCTGCGCCTGGTTGGTCGCGTTTTTTCCGATCGTTGCCAATACCACGCTCGGGCTCAACAGCATCGACCGAGGGCACGGCGATCTGTTCCGCCTGTACCGCGCGAGCCGCTGGCAAAGGCTGATGCATCTGCGCCTGCCGACGGCTTTGCCCTATTTCCTGGCGGGCGTGCGCATCAGCGGCGGTTTGGCACTCATCGGCGCGGTGGTGGCGGAGTTCGTTGCGGGCTCAGGCGGGGCGGAAAGCGGCTTGGCGTTCCGGATATTGGAGGCCGGCTACCGGCTTCAGATCCCGCGCCTGTTCGCGGCGCTCTTGTTGTTGTCGCTCGCCGGCATTCTCATCCATGCGGTCCTCGGCTTCATTACGCGGCGCATTTTGCGCGGCTGGCACGAGAGCGCGGTAAGCGACGGCCGCTGAATAAAACAAAACCCTCTCCGCCATTCGGCGGAGAGGGTTTCGGTGTTAGCCGCGCCCTACTTTTGCGCCGGCGCGTATTTGCCGGTGAGCTGTGGGGTCGCAAAACCCTCGGCGCCTTGTTGCGTATGTTCGAGCCGCGTGACGCGTGCCCAGGTGCGCTTCAACTCGTCCTTCACCTTGATGCGCAGCTTGCCGCAGCCTTCGACTTCCAACTCGACCACGTCGCCGTCCATGAAGGGATTGAGGCCGCGATGGTTGGTGCCGGTGGCGAGGATGTCGCCGGGCTCGAGCGTATGGATCGAGCTGACCCAGGCGATCGACTTGGCGATATTGTGGGCCATGTCGTCGGTGTTGAAGTTCTGCTTCAGCACGCCGTTGTTCCAGAGTTTGACCTGCAGCTTCTGTGGGTTGGGGATTTCGTCCTTGGTGACGATCCACGGTCCGATCGGCGCGAAGGTCTCGCGTCCCTTCATCTGGTAGAAGGAGTTCGCCAAGGGCGGCAGGCCGCGGGCCGAACCGTCGATGAAGTTCATATAGCCGAAGACGTAACCCATCGCCTCGGATTCTTTGACGTTGCTCGCGCGCTTGCCGATGATGAGCGCCAGTTCCGCTTCGCCCTCGAAGATCGTCGCGGGCACGTCGGAGCAGACCATCGTGTCATCGTGGCCGATGATGGCCGAGGCCGATTTCATGAAGGCGTTGATCGGCGCGGGCTCCGTGCGCGTGCCGTCCTCCATGTAGTTGACGGCCATGCAATCGATGTTGATGGGTCTCGGGACCGGCGGGCGCAGACGCACGCTCGCGAGTGCGACACCCTTGCCGGCGGCGGCCGCGTCCTCGATCTTTTTGCGGTAGGAACCGAAATTGGCGATCAGGCTGTTCATCAGATCGCCGGGCCCGACATGCGGGATGTCCTTCACGGCGGCCGACACATCGACGACCGTATCGCCCTTGACCACGCCCAGTACGAAATCGTTGAAATAACAAAGCTTCATGGAAACTCCTCCACTGTTGGGCGCCATTCACGCCCGAAATCGCGGGCGGGTTCAAGCCAAAAGCGATTACATCCAACGGGAGGTGAAGCGCGAGAAGAATTCCTTCAGTTTGTCGGCGAACGGCCTATTGCGCCATTCCGCCAGAACGATCTCGGTGGACTGCGCCATATCGGTCGTGAAGTTCTCCTCCATCTGGCGCGCGGTGTCGCGCCCCAGGATAACGGTATCGACCTCGGTATTGAACAGCACGCTGCGCGTGTCGATGTTGGACGATCCGACCACCGACCAGACATTGTCGATCACGATCGTCTTGGAATGAAGGATCGCGTCCTGGAGTTCGTAGATTCTGATGCCCGCCTCCAGGAGGGTCGTATAGTGGGAGTGCGCGATGTGGCGCACGATCGGCGAATCGCTATCGCCCTGCAAGATGAGGCGCACATCGACCCCGCGCTTTGCCGCCGCGGTCAAATCCTCGACCTCCTGATCGGTCTGCGCGAAATAGGCATTGGCGATCCAGATGCGCTCCTCGGCGGTGCGGATGGCCGACAGCAGCGTGATATAGAAGGGCGGCGGCTTGGTATCCGGCCCGCTTGCGATGATGCGGATCACCTCGTCGCCCTTGGGCGCGAGCTTCGGGAAATAGTTGCGTTCGGGCGCCGCCTCGCCGGTTTCCGTCTGCCATACCTCCAAAAACACGCCCTGAAAGTCGGCGACCGCCGGACCCTCGACCAGCAGGTCGGTGTCGCGCCATTTCGCGGGCGGCTTGTCGCTTTTCGTCTTGTCCTTGTTGCGCCCCGGCGAACTGCCGCCGCCGCTCGCAGAATAGACCGAACTGATGTTGATGCCGCCGGTGATCGCCAGCCTGCCGTCGACGACGAGGATTTTGCGGTGATCGCGCAAGTTCGGGTTATTGAACTTCGGTTTCGCGTTGGTGAACGGGATGACCGGATTAAACTCATGAACCTTGGCGCCGGCGTCGCGCAGCCGGTCGAACACCTCGCCGAGTGTCGCTTCCGATCCGATCGAATCGTAGATCACATTGACCTGGACGCCGGAACCCTGTTTGGCGACAAGCTGGTCGACGATCTTTTCGCCGCGATGCTCGATAGCCTCGAAGATGAAGAATTCGAGATTGATATGATCTCGTGCTTCGCGCACAGCGCGGAAGATCGCATTGAAGGTCGCCTCTCCGTCCTGCAGCAGCGTGATCTTGTTGCCTGGCGACAGCGGATTGCCGGCCACCGCTTCTTCGATCACCAGATGACGGGTGAGAATATCGGAATCCGGATTTTCCCGTTTCAAGCGGTCGAGGATGTCGGAGCTTTGGTACGGGGTTAACGGGCCGCGCATGTGCACGCTATCGGCCCCGTCGCGCACCTCCTCGAACTCGGGAACCCTCGAGCAGATGGCAAGAAATCCCGTCGCGACCAACGCCGCGAACAGCGCCAGCTTCGTTTTCGTCATGAGGGGATACTATCGCGGCGCGCATTCCCGAAGCTGTGTCGTTTATGGGCCACGGCCGCGCGGACGGACAGCGAAATCCTTGAAAGCAAAGGATTCATCCGCGTTCCCTTGAGGCAGCTGGAGGGTTATCCTGAGGACAATAACGAAACGAACAGGGAGGACACGCCGATGCCTAAATACACGCTCAACGTCAATGGTAAGGCCCGCACGCTCGACGCCGATGCGGACATGCCGCTGCTCTACGCGCTGCGCAACGACTTCGGTCTCAACAATCCGCACTTCGGATGCGGCCTCGCCCAATGCGGCGCCTGCACCGTGCATATCGACGGCCAGGCCATCCGCTCGTGCGTAACGGCGGTCTCCGATGTCGGCAAGGGCAAGGTCGTGACTCTCGCCGGACTTGGCACACCGCAAAAGCCGCATCCCGTACAGAAGGCCTATGTGGAGGAGCAGGTGCCCCAATGTGGCTACTGCATCAACGGCTGGATCATGACCGCGGCGGCGTTTCTCAATGAAAACAAGAAGCCGAACGAGGCTCAGATCAAGGACGCGCTCTCTGGGCTCAAATGCCGCTGCGGCACTCACATGAGCATTCTGCGGGCGGTCAAACGCGCCGCCGAGATGGCGTGAGGGAGGGGATCATGACCAAAATGGATAAGCGCTCCTCGTCGGTCTCGCGCCGCAATTTCCTTAAAGTTGGCGGCGCGCTCGTCGTCTCCGTCGGCATGCCGGTGGCGCTCGACACCATGCTCGGCATTAATGCGGCCCTTGCGCAAGGCGTGCGCCCGCCGCTGGCGCCCGATCAATTGTCGTCCTACATCGCGGTCAATAAAGATGGCTCGGTGTCGGCCTATTTCGGCAAGATGGATATGGGCCAGGGCCTGTTCGTCTCGATTGGCCAGATGGTGGCCGAGGAACTCGACGTCGCCTTCAAGCGCGTCAAGGTCATCATGGGCGATACCGGGACCAGCGTAAACCAGGGCGGCGCCTCGGGCTCGACCGGCATCCAGCTCGGCGGCAAACAGATGCGTATGGCGGCGGCCGAGGCGCGCCGCGTGCTGGTCGATATGGCTGCGGAAAAACTGGGCGCCCCCGCCGACCAGCTCGCCGTCGTCGACGGCGTGGTCTCGCTCAAGGGCAATGCGGCCAAGAAGGTGTCCTACGGCGAACTCATCGGCGGCAGATATTTCAACGTGCCGCTCGACTGGAACAAGCAGACGGGCAACGCGCTCTATGCCCCCGGCAAGGCGCAGCCGAAGAAACCGTCCGAGTACAAGATCGTCGGCCAGCCCATCAAGCGCGAGGACATTGCGCCCAAGGTCTATGCCCAGGAGGATTTCAACACAGACGTGAAGGTAACGGGCATGATCCACGGACGGATGATCCGTCCCGAGATCGCGGGGTCGGTCCCGGTCAAGATCGACGAAAGCTCGATCAAGGGAATCAAGGGTGCCCGCGTCGTTCACGAGAACGGTTTCCTCGGCGTCGTCGCGGATCGCGAATGGGATGCGATCAAAGCGGCGCAACAGCTCAAGGTCGAATGGTCGCAGGTCACACCGCCGTTTTTCGACAACACGCAGCTCTACGATCACATCCGCAAGGCCCCGGTTCGCAAGCGCGACGACGGCAAGCCGGTCGGTGATGTCGCGAGCGCCTTCAAGACCGCCACACGGGTGATCGAGGCGGAATATGAATGGCCGTTCCAGTCCCATGCCTGCATGGGGCCGGCCTGCGCGCTGGTCGAAATCAAGAACGGCCAGGTCACCGTCTGGACCGGTTCGCAGAAGCCGCACTTCGTCGCCAACGGCGTGGCCGAAACCATCGGCGTTCCGGTGGCCACAGTGCGCGCCATCTGGGTGCCGGGTCCGGGCTCGTACGGGCGCAACGATGCCGACGATGCCGCCATGGATGCGGCGGTTCTGGCCAAGGCGACCGGCAAACCGGTGCGCGTGCAATATATGCGCGATCAGGGAACGGGGTGGGATCCGAAAGGCCCGGCCTCGATTCATCGCGCGCGTGCGGCGCTGGATGCGGCGGGCAATGTCATCGCCTATGAGTTCGTCAGCAAGGGCTTCAGCCGCGTCGATGTCGATACCAACGGCAGCAAGCCGGCCGCGACCCTGGCCGGCCAGTTGCGCGGCGTGCCGCTCGGTTATGTCGACGGGTTTGGTGTGCCGGCCGAATCCTACGTTTTCGAAAACAAGCTGACGGCGTGGGAAACGGTGGCACCCTTGCTGGATCGCGGCTCGCCCTTGCGCGGCGCACACTTACGCGATCCGGTCGGCCCGCAAATCCACTTCGCCTCGGAATCTTTCATGGACGAAGTGGCCGCCGCGGTTGGTGCCGATCCGGTCGAGTTCCGCCTCAAGTATCTGAAGGATCCGCGCGACATCGCGGTCGTGAAGGCGGCTGCCGAAAAAGCTGGTTGGCAAACGCGGCCCTCGCCCCGCAAGGACAATCCGTCCACGGGAACGGTGTCGGGTCGCGGCATCGCCTATTCGCAGCGCGGCGGCACCACCGTCGCCATCGTTGCCGAAGTCGATGTCGATCGCATCAGCGGCAAGATCTGGGCGCGCAAGTTTACGGTCGCACACGATTGCGGCCAGATCATCAATCCCGACGGGCTTAAGCACACGATCGAGGGCAATATCGTGCAGGGCACCTCGCGCACCTTGTGGGAGGAAGTCACCTTCAACGCCAAGGGTGTCACCAGCGTCGATTGGGCGACCTATCCGATTCTGGATATCACCGAGGCGCCGCAAAGCATCGAGTGCGTATTGATCAATCGGCCGGAACTGGCGCCCACGGGTGCGGGCGAACCATCGATCCGTGCTGTCGCGGCGGCGATCGCCAACGCGATCTTCGATGCGACCGGCGTGCGTATCCGCCGCGTGCCCTTCTCGCCCGATCGGGTGAAGGCCGCGTTCTCCTAGACGTCGGCTCCCGGGCGCTGGCGCCGGTCAGCCGAAGGCGACTTCGGCGATCGGCGGCAGATGTCCGTGAATCTGGGTCCAGCGGCGGCCGCTATCGTCGCTGGTCCACAGATTTCCGGTTGTAGAGCCCATCGCCAGTCGCGAGCCGGTGCGATCGACGGCAAGGCCGTGACGGTAGACGAGGTCGTAGCTGACCGCAGGCAATCCGTCGCTTTGGCTCGCAAAGGTTTTTCCGCCGTCACTGGTCTGCGTGACCACCAGCTCGGCATCCACTGGAATGCGCAACTCGTCCTTGATGGCGGGCACGAACCACGCGGTGTTCGGATCGCTCGGGTGTGCGGCGACCGCGAAGCCGAAGACGGATGGCTTCACCCCGGTGATTTCGGAATAGGTCTCACCGCCGTCGATCGAACGGAACATCCCGTTGTGATGCTGGCACCAGACGATATCGGGTGCGGCTGCACAGGCCGATAGGCGGTGGACGTCCTGCATCTTCAAGTCGAACACCAAGTCCGGCGGCATATATTCGGCGCGCAATCCCGTGCCGGTCAGCCGCCAGCTTCCCCCC
The DNA here is from genome assembly GCA_945877815.1 of Caenispirillum bisanense. Taxonomy (GTDB): domain Bacteria; phylum Pseudomonadota; class Alphaproteobacteria; order Rhodospirillales; family UBA2165; genus CANIGJ01. The sequence continues at coordinate 77,823 of CAMDWJ010000003.1, read as the reverse complement.
CCATCCGCGCTGGGCCACACGCCGCCGGTCGAAACTCCAACGGTGAGCGATTTGGCGTCGCGGGGGTCCACCAGGACGGAATGGATGCCCGGTAGGTCGTAGCCGCCGCCTGCCCAATCCTTGCGCTCAGGCAGATTCCACAGGCTGTCGTTCAAGGACCAGGTGGCGCCGCAATCGCTGCTCTTGAACAAACCGCCTGGCGTCGTGCCGGCCCACAAGACGCCGGGCTCGTCCGCGCCGCCCGCCACGAGGGTCCAGATCATATCGACCGCGGGGGCATTATCGTCCGGAGTCTCGACCGTGGGGAAGGCGGGTGCGGCGATTTCGCTCCAGCTGGCCCCCGCATCGTCGGAGCGATGGAGCTTCACGCCGAAATGGCCGAGCCGCAATGCGGCATAGAGGGTGCCGTCGCGCGCGTCGGCCAGCACGGCGCTCACCGGCTGGCCGATGAAGGCGGGCGCGTTCGCGCGCCATTCGTTGCCCGCGCGCTTGAATGAAACCAATCCCTTGCGGGTCGCAACATGAAGGATGTCGGACATGGCTCAGCCTCCGGTCAATGCCTGGAACACGTAAATCTCGTCGTCGGCTCCGACCGTGTCGCTGAGCGCAATCCGGTCGGACACCGTGCGGTCGTTGATATACACGTTGATGTGCTTGCGCAGCCGTCCCTGCTTGTCGATCACATAGGAGCGCAGCTGAGGATTGCCGGCAAAGACATGATCGAGCGCTTCGCGCACGGTGGCAGCGGGCGCGTTCGATGGCGGGCAGTCGACATGCCGTTGCAGATTGGGCGTGAAGACGATGCGCGCCATCGTATCGACCCTCGGCTAGCCCAGCTGTTTGCCGAGCCCGGCCGCCTTGGCGCGGGCATAGATGGCTTCGCCGTAAACCACGTCCTCGAAGCCGAGGCCGAGGGAATGAAACAGGGTCACCTGATCGTCGCGCGTGCGGGCAGGCCGCTTTTTCTGCACGATCTCGCCCAGCTCGCTCACCTGATCCCATGTCATCTTTCCGGCGGCAACCAGGGGCACGATGGCGCCGGCTTCGATATGACCCTGCCCGCGATGATCGATGGCGACGATATCGGCACGGAGCACGGTCTCGTCGTCGACCTCGCGCCGTTCCAGATTGTTGGCGCCGATGGCGTTGATATGCAGGCCGGGCTTGATCCAGCGGCCGAAGAATACCGGATCGGCTGAGCTGGTCGAGGTGATCGCGATATCGACATCCGCCACGGCACTTTCCGCACTGTCGACCGCTTCGGTTTTGACGCCGAGCCGCTCGGCAACTTCCTTGGCGAAGGCGGTGCGGCTGTCTTCGCGGCGGGCAAAGATCTTGATGTGATCGATCTTGCGCGCCACGCAAACCGCTTCGATCTGCGGAAAGGCGGTGCGCCCTGCACCGATGACGCCGAGCTTACGCGCGTTCGCGCGCGCAAGAAATTTCGTGGCCACGCCGGATGCGGCGCCCGTGCGCATCTCGCTGATCGGGCCGCATTCCATGACGCAGGCCAGTCCGTTCTCGCTTTCGGAGAACAGCATCATGATGTTGTTGAACCGCACGCCCGAGGCACGCACGCCCATGATCTCGCCGCCAGGTGCTACGCCTGCGAGAATATTCAATTCCTTGTCACCCTTGCGCGGCATGCGGCGTCGTTCGAGATTGAAGGCTAGCGGATCGTCCCAGCGCCCGAAGGCCGTTTCCAATACTTCCATGGCATCCGCCATGCCGACGAATTTTTGAATATCCACGCGCGATAGATAGAGTGCCACTTGCTGCTCCTGCGAGTTACGTTGTTGGACAAGTTAAGCAATGGTCCGAGTTTGGCCAAGGCCGTTGGCGAGCAGTTACTCGACATCGTGCCGCGCATGCGTCGCGCCGGCACCGTTGATTATGCCGTCGTTCTGTTATGTGGGATCGATATGGAGTTGGACGCGGCACGTTTCACAATTGGGTGAACCACGACATCGCGCCTGCACTGTCGCCTCCGTCCTTTTGGGAGGGGCGAACCCGCGCAATCGGCTGAAGATTAGGCGTCAGTTTCTCTTCAGCTTCTCGCCATAATAGCGGCGCATCTTTTCAACCTTGGGGGCCGCTAGATGCATGATGTAGGGCTGGTTCGGATTCAGCCGCGCATAGTCCTGATGATAGTCCTCGCCCGCGAAGAACTTCACCAGCGGTTCCAGGGTGGTGACGATAGGATCGTCGAAGACCTTGCCCTTGTTCAATTGATCGATATAGGCCTGGGCGATTTTCTTCTGATCCTCGTCGGCATAGAAGATCGCTGAGCGGTATTGGCGCCCGACATCGTTGCCCTGGCGGTTGAGCTGGGTCGGGTCGTGGGCGATGGAGAAGAAAATCTTCAGCAGCTCGCCATAGCTTGTCTTGCTTGGATCGAAGTGGATTTCGATGACCTCGGCGTGGTCGGTGCGCCCGGTGCAGACCGTTTTGTAATCCGCCGTCTGCGCGGTGCCGCCGGCATAACCCGAGACCACCGAATTGACGCCTTCGAGGTCGCGATAGACCGCCTCGGTGCACCAGAAGCAGCCGCCGCCGAAGACGGCCACTTGCTCTCCCGCGCCGGGCTTGGTCGACTGATCGATCGCGGGATCGGGGAATTCGTTGGGGGTGGCCATGGGTGCTCTCCTGACAATCTTGATGATCAATCTGAATATCGACGATCCGATCATCGATCCGCAAGCCGCTGGACCATCACCGTGACGGCGACCGGTGTTCCCGATCGCGCGAAGGGGGTTCCTTCGACGAGTCCGTTGACGACGATGAATTGCGCCGCCTGCTGGACCAAACCCGGATCGATCGGCATGACGATGGCGTCTTGGCCTTCCGGCACGAAGCTCCGGTCGGCGGCGCGGATTCTCAGTGTCAGGATCGTGCCGACGAGGCCACCCTCGATGGTGACGGGAACTCGTTCCTCGCCAGTCTGGAAATAGCCTTCGGCAGAGCATATTCCGGTGGTTTGGACGCAACTGAGCGCGATCTGTTCCTTAACGTCGTCGCCGACGGATTGGATGAGTGCCGCGCAGATTTTTGTGCACAGCGCGCCGGTGGTTTGGACTTGGATTTGCGCCTGAGCGGGGGCCGCTAAGCCCAAGAAAAACAAGGCACCGAAGAGGGCGAAGAATGGCTTCATAGGCAATGTGGGCATAGGGGCACTCGCTATTTGCTGCTGGCATTTGTACCCTGCCACGGTTACAAACCGGCCTCGCCACAGGGCATTCCTAGGGCCGCGAGACATCGCGGCCCGAATCTCATTTGGGTCGAAAAGCCAGGGACGCAAATATTATTTGTCGTTCCGGCGGTTGTTCAAACAAAGGTGATAGCGTGTCGGTAACGACGGAAGATCGCTCATTGGACGGGACCCGGGACCCTTCGTCTGCGGCCTCGCGCCGGACGTTTGCGATCATTTCACATCCCGACGCGGGCAAAACCACCCTGACCGAGCGGCTTTTGCTGTTCGCCGGCGCCATCCATCTGGCTGGCCACGTCAAGGCGCGGGGCGATCGACGCCGCACCCAGTCCGACTGGATGGAGATCGAGCGCAATCGCGGCATCTCGATTTCAAGCTCAGTAATGACCTTCGAGCGCGAGGGCATCACCTACAATCTGCTCGACACGCCGGGCCACCAAGATTTCAGCGAGGATACCTATCGTACGCTGACGGCCGTCGATTCCGCGATCATGGTGATCGACGCCGCCAAGGGAATCGAGAGCCAGACCCGCAAGTTGTTCGAGGTGTGCCGCCTGCGCGATATCCCGATCATCACCTTCATCAACAAGGTCGATCAGGAAGGGCGCGACGCATTCGAGCTGCTCGATGAGATCGAGAGCACGCTGCAGCTCGATGTCTGCCCGATGACTTGGCCGATCGGTATGGGGGTCGATTTCCAGGGCTGTTACGATTTGCGCGGCCGGCGGTTCCTGACCTCCGACGGCGGGCGCGGCGGCTCTTTCGATCGCGTGATCGCCGATGTGTCGCTCGGCGATCCGGTGATTACCGCGCGCGTCCCGGACTATATTCTGAACCCCGCGCGCGATGCGGCCGAGCTGGCCGGGTCCGCCTATGCGGAACTCGATATCGATTCCTATCGCGCCGGGCATCTCACGCCGGTGTTCTTCGGCAGCGGCCTCAAGGGTTACGGCGTGCCCGAACTGTTGGAGGCCTTGACCGTCATGGCGCCCAGCCCGCGCATTCAGCCGGCCGAACCGCGCAATGTTTCGCCCGACGAGGACCGCGTGGCGGGCTTCGTGTTCAAGATCCAGGCCAATATGGATCCGAACCATCGCGACCGCGTTGCCTTCGTGCGCCTGTGTTCGGGGCGTTTCCGTCGCGGCATGAAGCTGCGCCAGCCGCGTACCGACAAAATTCTGACGGTGCAGAATCCGATCCTGTTCTTCGCGCGCGAACGCGAGCTAGCCGACGAAGCGGTGGCGGGCGATATCATTGGCATTCCCAATCACGGCGTACTGCGTGTCGGCGATACCTTAACCGAGGGAGAGACGCTGCGCTTCACTGGCATTCCGAATTTCGCGCCGGAAATCCTGCGCCGCGTACGACTCGACGATCCGATGCGGACCAAGCAATTGCGCAAGGCGCTGGAAGATCTCGCCGAGGAAGGTGTGACCCAAGTCTTCCGCCCGCTCTTGGGTTCGCAATGGATCGTCGGCGTCGTCGGGCAATTGCAGCTCGACGTACTGACCTCGCGCATGGCGACTGAATACAAAATCGCGGCAGGCTTCGAAGCGGCGCCCTACGAGACGGCGCGCTGGGTCTTTGCAACGGATCCCGCCACCATGAAGCAATTCATCGAACGCCATCGCGGCAGCATGGCCGAGGATCGCGACGGTGCACCGGTCTTCCTCGCGCGCAACAGTTGGGAGTTGGATTACGTGGCCAAGGATTGGCCCGCGATCCGTTTCGACAAGGCGCGCGAACTGGCCTGAATATTGGCCGAACAGCGAAAGCCGACTAAATAAATCGGATCGAATGGGAAACAGATAATGGCAAAGAAAAAACCGAATACCTCGGCCGAGTTCGTCCTCGTGAATGTTCTTTACGAAGACGGATCCCAGCGCTCCAACCGTAAAGTCCCAGCCAGCGAACTTACCGGCTTTGACGACGAAACCGATATCCAGCGCGTTATCGAGGAACAGGATCGCAAGATCGCGGAAATGTCGGGTCAGCCTTTGGCGCCCATCCAATCGATCTCCCGCGTCGGCGGCCGGCGTTAGCCGGCACACCGCGCAGGGATCAAACTGTCGCTTAAGAAAGCGGCGTGATCGTAGTGGCCTCGCGGCCCTTCTGACCCATCTCGACGGTCATCGAAACCTTCTGACCATCGGCAAGTTCGCGTAGTCCGGCTCTTTCGAGAACCGAGATATGGATGAAGACATCCTTGCCGCCGTCATCGGCGACGACGAAGCCGAAGCCTTTTTCCGGATTGAACCATTTCACCGTGCCGTTGACTTCGGTCGCGGTGGATGGATCGGTGCGGCTGCGGCTCGTGGATGATGGGCCGCGATCGGCGCCACCCATCGGACGTTTCGGCGGACGCGGAGCGACCGCAACGGCGCCGGTAATTTCCTGGACGGCCGTGACCTGACGGCCCTTTTGTCCTTGTCCAACCTGAACGCGCATCGTCGTGCCAGGTTCGACCGATTCATGACCGGCGGCTTGGAGCGCCCCGATATGCAGGAAGGCGTCGCCGGTGCCGTCCGACAATTCGACGAAGCCGAAGCCTTTCTCGCCATTGAACCACTTGACCGTGGCATCGATCGCCGGACCATCCATCGCGGGCATGTCGCGCGATGGCGGCGGCCCACTGAAAGATCTGTTCGGGCGTCCACCGCCACTATTGCCCCCCCCACCGCCGCGCGGTTCACGCGTCTCGTGAGGTGAAAACATATCGTCGTCAAACCCGCGGCGTCTCGGCTCGCGGTAACCTCGTCCCTTACTACCCATCAATTCTGCTCGTCTTGGCTTTCAATCGTTGGTTTCTCGCGTTCGGCTTTGCGCTGTTCGGTCCGCTCCTTCTTCTGAAGGAGCTTTTCCTCGTGCTTTCCACGCTTCGCGCGGTCGCGTTCTGCACGCTGTTGATTGTAGTTTGGTTTAAATCCCATGTGTGCACCTTTTTTGGCATTTTTTATTTTAACACGAGGAGTCGGCTACCGAAACCGTGGGTTTGGGCGATCCCCAGTCACCTTACTGGCACGTATCTAACTGAAAACAATATGTTTTTTGATCGGTGTGGCGAAAGTGACGCGAAAGTGTCCCGTTAATATTATGCCGCGCTGCTTTTCCGGTCTGGGAGGTCCCATTAAGCTCCGGCCTCGCGTGATGCGGTGGAGACGACGGAATGAACATTCGAGCAGGCGGACGGCGTGTGGCGCTCGTGCTGGGCGGCAGCGGCGATATTGGTGGCGCGATTGCCGATAAGCTCGCGGCCGAGGGGGCCGATATCGCGCTAGCCGGACGCTCGGCCGCGCGTCTGGACGATGTCGCGGCTGCGCTCCGCGAAAGGTTTCCCGAATGCCGCACCCTGGTTTGCGCGAATGATCTCGCCCAACCTTCGGCCGCGGACACGCTGGTTGGCGAGGTCGTTGCTGCCTTCGGCCGGCTCGATATGGTGATCGCCGCTGCCGGCACCATCAAACATGGCGACTTCTTATCCCTGTCGTCGCGCGATTGGACCGAAGGGTTCGAGGCGATGTTCTTCGGGACGGTGCGTGTCGTGACCGCCTGCTGGCCGCAGCTTAAGAAGCATCAAGGCCATCTCGTAACGGTCACCGGCCTGTTTGCGGTGCAGCCGTCGGCGCGCGGCGCCTTGCCGAGCGCGATCGCCGGGGCCTTACTCAATTTCACCAAGACGACGGCGGAGATCGGCCTGCGCGACGGTGTATCGGTGAATTCCGTTCTGCCCGGACCGACCGACGGCCGCCGCCAGAGTGAGAATCTGCGGGCGCGGCCGGGTGCGGCCGGTCAAGACGACGCGGCTTTGTTCAAGGGCCATGCCGAACGGTTCGGGATTGATCGGCTGGCGCGCCCCGACGACATCGCCGAACTGGTTGCCTTTCTGACCTCGGACAAGGCGCATCACATTCGCGGCGCCTCGATCGTGCTCGACGGCGGCTTCTCGCGGCTGATCTAAAGTGCTTCGTTGGGAACCAGTGTTTCGTAGCCAAGTATCAATTCGGCGCAGTCTTAGACGGCTGTTCCGACGAGACGGCCGATGCCCGCAGTCAGCGCCATGGCCAAGGCACCCCAAAACGTGACGCGCGCCGTCGCTCGAAGAACATTTGCGCCGCCCACTTTTGCTCCGATCGCACCGAGGAAGGCCAGGAAGATCAATGAAGCGGCCGAAACGGCAGGGATAAGCCATGCGGCCGGTGAAATGGCGGCGGTCAGCAACGGCAGGGTCGCCCCGACCGCAAACGTCGCCGCCGAGGTCAACGCCGCTTGGATCGGACGCGCCGTTGTGAATTCCGATATGCCCAATTCGTCGCGCGCATGGGCTCCCAACGCATCCTTGGCCATCAATTGTTCGGCGACCTCGCGGGCCAGTTTCGGATCGAGGCCGCGCTCGATATAGATGCCGGCAAGTTCCTCGCGTTCGAAACCGATATCTTCCTTGAGTTCGCGTCGCTCTTTCGCGATATCTGCCTGCTCGGTATCGGATTGCGAGCTGACCGACACATATTCGCCGGCGGCCATGGACATTGCACCGGCCACTAGTCCAGCGACGCCCGCGATCAGGATGTCGCCGGGTGTTGCGGCGGCGGCCGCGACACCAACGATCAGGCTCGCGGTTGAAACGATCCCATCGTTGGCGCCCAAGACGGCCGCCCGCAACCATCCGATCCGCGAGACGAGATGACTTTCCGGATGGCCGCGCCGCCCTCGCACGCGATTTCCCATCTCGATACCGGAGATTGCTGCTTAGGCCTTTTCAAGCAATTGGCCGTAGCCACTGACCTTGCTGTTTTCGCCGACGAGGCGCATCGCCGCCCAAAATGAGGCCGGCGTGCTGGAGACGACCGGCAGGCCGAGGCGCTGCTCCAGCGGTTTGGCGACTCCCAAAGTGCGCAAGCCGCCGCACGAAATCAGAATGGCATCGGCGCTGGGTGTGTTTTCGCGCGCCTTCTCGGCGAGCTCGATAATCTCGCTCTCCGTTTTTTTTCCGGAGGCGCCGCCGAACTCAGTGATGCCGAAGGATTCCAGAGAGCCCACTTCAAAGCCGTGAAATTCGATCAATTCTTTCAGCTTCTGGTTCACGACATCGGTATAGGCGGTCGCGACCGCGACTTTCGTTGCCCCCACTTCGCGCAAACCTTCTACGATCGCAGTGCTCATCGAGCTGACCGGCAGTCCCGTGCGCTTGCGAACTTCGTTCTGGAGTTCTTCGTTGAACTCGGGGCCGCGATAAAAAGTCAAAGACGTGCCCATCAACATGATCGCGTCGACTCCCTTGGCCGCGAGCGCATCGGCGGCCGGAATAATCTTGTCTACGGCCTTGTCGTATCCTTCGGGGGTCAGAGATCCCACACCCGTCCCGTGCGGCACAAAGGTCATGTTTGGATACATGACGGGGCCTTCCGCCGGAACGGCGTCATGAGCGGTGGGAACAACGAGTCCGATCTTCATCATGCGATCCTTTTCAATTTTGTGAGCATCCCTATGCGCCGAAGTTAGCGCCTTCAGGGCCGGGAAAACAGCCGATAATTGACGCAAAAAAGGGCGGGTCTTTTGGACCCGCCCTTTCGGTTCGCGATGTAAGGTGCGTTTACGTCCAGCTCAGATCGTGCTGGCGGAACGGGGTTGATCGGATGCGTTTGCCCGTCGCATAGAAGATCGCGTTGGCGACAGCCGGGGGAGCCGGCGGGCCGGCGGGCTCGCCCAAGCCACCGAACTTCTTGCCGCCCGACGACGCGAAGATCGTCTCGACGTGCGGGTTCTGATCGATCCGCAGCAGGTTGTAGCTGTCGAAGTTGGTATTCACGAAACGGCCATTCTCGAGATCGAGCCCGCCCGTCCAAGCGTGTGAGAGCTCCCAGCAGACGGAGCCTTCGCATTGTTCGGTGGCGGCAAGCGGGTTGATGACGCGCCCTGCATCCAGAACCACCAGGATTTTTTCGATCTCTAGGCGGCCGCGGCGGCTGACATTCACGGTGGCGCAAGCCGCCGCGATGGTGCCGTGCGATTCGACCATGGCGATGCCCATGCCCTGGCCCTTCGGAAGATCGGTGCGGAAGCCCGCCTTGTCCTTCAGGGTCTGGAACACGAGTTGGAAATCGTCCAATCCCTCGGTCATCTTGAGGCGCCAATCGAGCGGATTCCATCCGCCCGCGATGGCCATCTCGTCGACGAACGATTCGGCCATGAAGCCCATTTGATTTGCGCCCGGCGCACGATGCGTCGAACTTGGGATGTGTGTTTTGAAGTTATGGCGCTCGTGTTGCCGGTGCGGAACCTTGTACGGAATGTTGTAGATGCCGTAGTCGGAGGTGGCGCCGCCGATCTGGTTCATGCCGTCCAGCGAGGCCCACATAGCGCGCGTGAACAATGCCGTCGGCAGGCCGTCGTCACCGATCGACGCGGTGAGTTTGGCGACCGAGAGCGGACGCTGCTTGGTTTGCGCGAGATCTTCTTCGCGGGTCCAGACCACCTTGACCGGCTTCTTGAGCTGCTTGGAGATTTCGGCTGCCTGACGGGTGACACCCGTGCCGCCACCGCCGTTGCCGCCAAAGCCACCGCCCAGGAATATCGTGTGGACGTAAACATTCTTCGGATCGACGCCGAGTTGATCGGCCACGATGGTGATCGGAGCCGATTGATCCTGCGTCGGCGACCAGACATCGACCCGATCGTCTTGAACCCAAACGGTCGCGTTGACTGGCTCCATGCGGGCATGGGCCTCGAACGGACGCTCATAGGTGGCGGTGACGACTTTTTTCGAGGTCGCGATGATCTCTGCCGTTTGCGGATCTTCCTTGCCGCTTACGAGGCCCTTCTGGTCCATCAGCTTGCGGCCTTCTTCGTAATATTGGGCCGAGCTTGTCTTGGCGCTGTCGCCGAAATCCCATTCGATAGGCAGAAGATCCAACGCGGTCTTGGCTCGATACCACGACGTTGCGACCACCGCGACGGCGTCTTGAAGATCGGGCTGCCCGCGCTTGCCGGGCACCGCTTTCAAGGGCACTGCGGCGATGATGCCCGGAAGGCTCTTGATCGCATCGAAATTATAGCTCTTCAGCGTTCCCCACGGAACGGGGCTCGCCTTCACGGCCGCATAGACCATGCCGGGTACGCGCGTATCCATGGCGTATTGCGCGCTGCCATTGACCTTGTTGGGGATGTCGAGGCGCTGCGTCGGCTTGCCGAGCAGCCACCATTTGGCCGGATCGATCGAGATTTCCGGTTCCTTGTCGAGCGTCACCTTGGCGGCGGCTTCGGCGAATTCGCCGTAGGTGGCAGTGCGATTGCCTGCCGTCAGGACGCCCAGCTTCGCCTCGACCTGGGCGCGATCGACGCCCCATGCCGTGGCAGCCGCCTGCTTTAGGCGTTCGCGCGCGCCGGCGCCGGCGCCCATCAAGTGAGGATGCTGAAGACGCACGAGCTGCGAGCCGTGCGTGCTCATCACCTTATATTCTTTGTTGTTGCGCAGATGCCGGTTGGCATCGGCCCACTCGGTCCTGATCTTCGACCAATCGACGTTCAGTTCTTCGGCAACCAGCATCGCAACCGAGGTCAGACCGCCCTGGCCCATTTCCGTATGCGGGATGCGGATCGTGACGGTGTTGTCCTTATCGATCACGAGCCAGGCATTGATCTCGGTGCCGGGGGCGGTCGTCGTCGACTGCGCCTTGGGACTGATGGTCGCGGCCAATGCGTCGGGCATATGGAAGCCGAGCATCAATCCGCCGCCGACGGCAGCGGAGGCTTGGATGAAGGAGCGGCGGGAAAGGTTTTTCTTGGAGATGATCTCGTTCATGTCAGCCTCCCTTAAGCCTGTTGAATCTTGGAGGAGGCGAGACGGATCGCCTGCATGATTCGCTGATAGGTGCCGCAGCGACACAGATTGTCGGCCATGGCCGCCTCGATCTCGGCGTCGGTCGGATTCTTGCGCTTGGCGAGCAACGCGGAGGCCGACATGATCTGGCCGCTTTGGCAGTAGCCGCATTGAGGAACGCCGATCTCGACCCAGGCTTGCTGCACCGGATGCGAACTGTCGGCGGACAGCCCTTCGATCGTGGTGATTTTCTTGCCGACCGCGGCCGAGGCCTGAATCTGGCACGCTTTCGCGGCCTGTCCGTCGACATGGATGGTGCAGGCACCGCAGCGCGCTATGCCGCAGCCGTACTTGGTGCCCGTCAGTCCGATCTCGTCGCGCAACACCCAAAGCAGCGGCGTCTCGGGCTCGACATCCACATCTTGCGGCTTGCCGTTGATCGTTAGATTAAATTTCATCGGTGGGGTTCCTTTCACCAAGCAGCGCGGCCCTGTAAACCGCGTAGCGCTTGCCAGTTGGATACTGGTCTCGCATATAATAACGCTAGTCTTGCATGTGAAACAGGTCAAGGGACCGGTCTAAACCGTTTTTTTAAAGATTGCGGTATGCCGGCAGGGGAGAGAAACGATGGGAAGCAGCCGAACTGTTTTATGGACGGCCGTGGGCTTGGTTTTGGCCGGGGCCGCCGGTTTTGCCCTTTTTGCGCACCAATCCGAGCTAGCCCCGATCGCCGTGCCCGCTCCTGGGTCTTTCGATAAGGCCACGGTCGAACGCGGCCGGGTTTTGGCCAATTTCGGCGATTGTACTGCCTGCCATACGAGGGAGGACGGGCTTCCGTTTGCCGGCAATCTGCCCCTCAAAACCCCTTTCGGGACTATTTATACGACCAATATTACGCCGGACGCGGATACCGGCATCGGCGGCTGGTCCAAGGTGGCCTTCCGCCGCGCCATGAAGGACGGCGTCGATCGCAAGGGTAATCATCTCTACCCCGCTTTTCCCTATGACCACTTCACGAAGGTCAAAGACGAGGATATCGACGCGATTTATGCCTATCTGATGACCCAGGTGCCGGTGAAGGAAACGACGAAGGGCAACGATTTCCCGTTCCCGCTCAATATCCGTGCGACGCTGTCGGTCTGGAAAGCCTTGTTCCTCGACAAAACCCCGTTCAAGCCCAATCCGTCGAAGGACGCGGAATGGAACGAAGGCGCTTATCTTGCCGAAGGCTTGGGTCATTGCGCAGCCTGCCACACGCCCCGCAACATGATGGGTGCGCGCACCACGCCCGCATATGGCGGCGGGTTCGCGGAAGGCTGGTATGCACCGCCGCTCAATAAGGACAACCTTTCGCAGCAGCCGTGGACCAAGAATGAACTGGTCGTCTATTTGATGGACGGTTGGCACGCGAAACATGGCATGGCGGCCGGGCCGATGACGCCGGTGGTCGATGCCCTGCACAAGCAGAACGAGATCGATGTCTTCGCGATCGCGGCCTATGTCGCCACGCTCCGCGAGGGCGAGAAGCCGATCAACGAAGACGCGGTGCGAAATGCCGCGCTCAGGCTCGATTGGGGTCATCTGGAAGCGCCGCCGGTGGCGAAAGAGTTCGCCGAAGGCGCCAAGGTGTTCGAGGCGCGTTGTGCGCAATGTCATCGTAGCAACGGCGGTACCGTAGCGCTTGCGCTCCAAACATCGATCCACGCGCCGGTGCCCGATAGTGTCGTGCATGCGATTTGGGGCGGCATCCGTCCTCCGACCGGCGCGCTCGGCCGTTCCATGCCGGCGCTCGGTTCGCAGATGTCGGAGGCGGAGATGATTGCGCTGGTGAAATTTCTGCGGGCTCGGTTTACGAGCCGCGCGCCTTGGTCCGGCGTCGAGTCAGCCGTACGGGACGCGCGCAAGGGCGGCTGACGCCAGCGGGGTCGGTCTCGCGGGCCGCCCCGCTTACGTTCCGCAAAAAGTCTGGTATGGGACCGGGCTCATGGGAGCCGGGCTCGAGAAATCTTCCTTGCCTTCGATTTCGTCATAAGGATTGCTGACGAGTTCGAGCAGGGCGGTGAAGGGGGTTAGGTCGTCTCGCTCGACCGCGGCGGCAAGCGCCTCCTCGACCTTGTGATTGCGCGCAATATAGATCGGATTGATCCGATCCATCCGTTGCGCTCGCTCGTTCGGCGCAACGCTCTCTCGTTCGAGCCGCGCATGCCAACGGCCGGCCCAGGCATTGAAGGCCGTCGGCTCGCCGAACAGGATCTGTGCGGCGGCCGAGTCGCCCAGCGCCGCGAGCGATAGGCGCCGAAAGACCAACGTGTGATCGGCGCCGGCCTGCTCCATCGTGGCGAGGAGTCCATTTACGAGATCGAGATCGCCCCCCTCTGCCGTGGCCAGCCCGATTTTGGCTCTTGTCTCGCTCAGCCAATAAGTCTCGTACATGGAAGAAAAAGAAGTGAGCGTATCGGTTAGGAGCCGGACCGATTGTTCGGCGTTGTCATCCACAAGCGGGATCAGCGTTTCCGCGAGCCGAGCCAGATTCCAGTTCGCGATCGGCGGCTGGTTTGCATAGGCATAACGTCCTTGCGTATCGATCGAACTGAAGACCGTGCCCGGCGCATGGGCATCCATGAAGGCGCACGGTCCATAATCGATGGTTTCGCCTGAGATCGTCATATTGTCGGTGTTCATCACGCCGTGAATGAACCCGACATTCATCCAGTGCGCGATCAAGGCGGCCTGGGCGTTGGCGACGGCTAGGAAGAACGCCAAATATGGATTCTGCGCCCCTCGAACTTCCGGATAGTGGCGTGCAATCGCATAGTCGGCCAATTGTCTGATCTTGTCGGTTTCGTCACGTGCGGCGAAGTATTCGAAGGTTCCCACTCGAATATGGCTCGCGGCAATTCGTGTCAGCACCGCGCCCGGCAACGGGGTTTCTCGATGCACGACGTCACCCGTCGTGACGGCGGCCAAGGCCCGTGTCGTCGGGATTCCAAGCGCATGCATCGCTTCGCCCATCAGATATTCACGCAATACAGGGCCCAAGGCGGCTTTCCCGTCGCCACCCCGCGAGAACGGCGTTCGACCTGATCCCTTAAGTTGGATATCGCGACGGCGCTGGTTGGTGTCGATCACTTCGCCGAGCAGGAGGGCGCGACCGTCGCCGAGCTTGGGCGAAAATCCGCCGAACTGATGACCGGCATAGGCTTGCGCGAGTGGCGACGCGCCGTCGGGCATCAGATTGCCTGAGAAAATCGCGGCTCCGATTTCCGAATCGAGCGCATCCGCGTCGAGCCCCAGTTCCGCGGCGAGCGCGTGGTTCAATTTCAGGAGTCGCGGCGACGTTGCCGGCGCGGCCTGCCAGGGCGTGAAAAAGCCATCCAGGCTGCGGGCAAAGCTATTGTCGAAATTGAATCGCGGAAAGGTGACGTTGTGCGCATCCATGTTTTTGCTCAATGCGATTGTGCAGTTAAGGATATGGGCAAAGTGCGCAGATTTGTCCACCGCATCTTAGCGTGCGATCCGAGCCGGAGATCGCTGTGATTGCTGATATGGTTTAGTCGCTCTGCTTCCTAACCCGTGCAGACGGAGGTACGATCTGAAGAGCAGTAGGGTAGTCGTCGTTGCTGCCCGGGCGCGAATGCTGAGTAACTGAGACAGAGTTGAGGGGGAGAAAGAGGATGGCTCGGATCGCTCGGATCCAGACTAATCTGGCGTATGAGGACCTGACTTACGTAATACACGGACCTGAAAGCTACCAACTTCGATTATTTCGTCCCGAAGGCAATGGGCCTTTTCCCTTCGTCGTCGATCTGCATGGAGGTGCTTGGAACCTAAGCGACCGTATGTCCGGCACGATGCGTGCTGAATCCCTTATTCCTGAGGGAGTAGCTTCAGCGTCGCTCGACTTTCGTCAAGGGCCCCACGGCTATCCAACGTCGTTGCAGGACGTCAATTATGCGATCCGTTGGCTCAAATCGAACGCCCAGAAACTACGTCTCGATCCCAATCGCGTTGGGCTCGTCGGCGCCTCGAGCGGCGGGCATTTGGCCATGTTGGCGGCAATGCGTCCCGAGGATGGGCGCTACTCGGCGCTCAAAAGTTCGGACTTGGATCCGGCCTTCGATGCGCGCGTGCGCTGCGTCGGAATGGTGGCCCCGGTCATCAATCCGCTATCGCGTTATCGTCGTGCCTATGAGGCGGCGCAGGGCCCCAACCCACCTGAATGGGCCATCTCCATGCTCGAAAAGCATCATGTTTATTGGACCGATACGGCGCGCATGGAGGAAGGAAATCCCTTGTTGATCCTTGAACGCAATGACGAGGCCGAACTTTTGCCGGCGATCTATGTTCAAGGCCGGCCGGATTTCGCGCACATTTATGTCGATCCCGATCGCGGCGGTGACGAGCTTGAACCCGACCGGTTCGTGCGAAACTACCGCAGGCGAGGCGGGGAGATCGAATTGGTCTGGATAGAAACTGAGGAAGCCCAATCGCCGTTGCTATATGAACCGCTCGCAACGTTCATGAAAAATAAGCTTAGACCCTAGCCTGTTCTCACGAATCGAAATGGGTAGGATTATGGGTAGAGTTAGAAACCATCCAAGAGAACGCCGCCCCGGCGCTAACCCTTGAAATCCCAGGACTCTGAGAGATCGAGCTAACAACGCATTAGATGATTTGTACCGGGGAGGCGTACCGGAGCAAGTAGATTTCTTGTGCAAGTTAATTGCACGGAACGATGCGTCCTCCAATATTCATATTATGGCGCTATAAGAGGAGTATCGGTATTGGAGCATGATGCGCCGCTACGCTATTTATTTTGCGCCCACGCCGGACGAACCGCTTGCGCGGTTCGCCCGTGGGTGGCTCGGACGTGATCCCGAATCCGGCGAGATGTACCGACAGCCGGTAATTCCGGATATCTCGGCGAAACGCCTTGATGAAATAACGGCCGATCCGCGGTACTATGGTTTCCACGGGACGCTCAAAGCTCCATTTCCTTTGGTGTCCGGTAAGACGGAAGACGATCTTGTGGCGGCCGTCTCGGTTTTCGCAGCCGGATGGAGGGCTTTCCGGCTCGATGGCCTGACGCTCAAGGCGATTGGGCGTTTTCTGGCGTTGGTCCCATCCGAAGCGTCACCGGCACTCGAAGATCTCGCCGCCGATTGTGTGCGGACGTTCGATCGCTTTCGCGCGCTCGCTTCGGCCGAGGAATTGACGCGCCGCCGGGCTGCAGGGCTGTCACCCCGCCAAGACGAATACCTGATGCGTTGGGGTTATCCTTATGTCCTGGAAGAGTTCAGGTTCCATCTGACCCTGACGGGATCGCTCGATGAACCGGAGCATAGTGTTGTGAAACGCAAGCTCGAGGAGCTTACCGCCTCCTTTTGTGCGGTGCCGCTTGTGATCCGCGATTTGGCGATTTTCACTCAGGACGACCGCGCGGCGCCGTTTCGCGTCTTGGCGCGGTTACCACTCGCCGAAGCTTAGGCGTGGACAGGCATGCGGGCGAGGCGGCGCAGCAATTCGACAAAGCGGCTGCCCGCGATTTCTATGGGCCCCGAATTATCGATGACGGTGATGGATCGATCCGCGGGGAGGACTGCTTCACGTTGCATCCGTGCGATCACGTCCAGTTCGGACTCACGCCCGCGACGCGCCAGGCGGGTGGCCAGAATCTGTGGACTAGCCGTGATCAGGACCGGGACGATATTCGCGGGCTGAGCGGAAAGCTTCGCAAAGTGGTTACGCGAACCGTTCATCACGACGACAAATCCGGCTGTGCGCCAGATCTCGATCTCGATGCCGACGCCGTAGCAGGTTTGATGTGCTACCCAATCGAAGGCAAAAAGCCCCGCGCTTTGGCGTGCCTCGAATTCGGGCCGGGTCAGGGCAACATGGTTCTCGCCTGAGATCTCAGGCGGGCGCGTGATATAGCGATGGGCAAAGGCGATCTTGTCGGGTGTACTTAGATTGACGCGCGCGAAGCGAAGCACGGAATCCTTGCCGGCCCCCGACGGACCCATGACATAGACGAGCGGCGAAAGCTCTAGCGGCACAGGTCGCGCAACAATTCGGCGTAACCATCGATCGATTTCGTCTTCGCACCCGGCGTCTTCGCCCGATCGTCCCATCTGCGAAGCCGGACCGCATCCTCGTTATATTCCGTCTTTTCGAAGGCCAGGGCTTCGGCCGGCGAATGCCAGCCTCCTTGCAACTCCAGGCTCCGCACGGAGGCGGGCGACAAAATTCCGAAATAGTCTGAATCGACGGCACACAGATAGCGCTTGGCTTCGACATGCAAGCGGACGGGTTCGGAAACCGCGGGGCCGAAATGGGTTCTGAGGAACCCCCAGCCGATGCTTTCATGTTTGTCGTTGATGTCGTCGCCATGCGGTTTTGCCAGAAGGTGGCCGACGTCATGGAGTAGCGCGGCTGCAATCAAGGGGGCGTCCGCTTCTTCCATCTCGGCGAGCATAGCGCATTGGAGCGCGTGGTCGGCCTGCGATACGGCTTCGCGCCCATATTGGGCGGTGCCACGTTGTTTCATGAGCGCGATCAAATCTTCGATGGCATCCATATCTGCTCTCCGGTCAGACAACTCTCGTTCCCTCGCGCCAAGCGGAACATACGATGGCGAGCTCGTCGCTTTTGCGAACCCTAAGAAAATCTGCTCGCTGGCCGACGGCGATCTCGCCACGGTCGGAAAGTCCAGCGGCCCGCGCCGGATTGCGCGACACGAGATTGATCGCAGCCGGCAGATCGAAGCCGATCCCCGCCCCGGCAAGTGCGAAGGGGGTGTGCACCAGGCAGGAGGGGACATAGTCCGACGAAATGATGTCCAGGACCCCATGGCCGGCGAGTTCCTGAGCCGCGACGTTTCCTGAATGAGAACCGCCGAGGACAATATTGGGGCCGCCCATCAGAACGGAGAGCCCGAGTTCGTGCGAGGCCTGCGCGGCCTCCACGGTGGTCGGAAATTCGGCAATGACCATGCCGTCGGCGGATGATTCGGCCACGTGCTCCGCCGTCGCATCGTCGTGGCTTGCGAGGATGTGGCCGCGCGCAAGTGCGCGTTCCAGAATGGCGCGTCGATGCCGTGCACTGTACTTGGCCTGGTCGGCCCGGCGTTCGGCGAGGAACTCTTCGAATTCGGCATCGGAAAGGCCGTATTTTTTCATGTAATAGAAGCGGTACTTGTCGACATCGACGAACTGCCGCTGACCGGGTGTGTGGTCCATGATCGAGACGATACGCACGTCCGGATCGTCCATCATGCTTTCGTACAGTTCGAGAACGGAGGAAAAGCTGAGCTCGCAACGCAGATGCAGCCAGTGATCCGCCTTGAGGGCACCTGCCTCGCGCGCGTCGCGGATGCCGTCGACCATTTCACGCAAATTCTTGACGCGCTGGCTGCCTTCGAAGATATCGCCGAGCGATAACGCGTCGAACACGGTAGTGATGCCCGCCGCAACTATTTGCGCGTCGTGAGCGACGACGGCAGCCGAACTTGGCCAACGTACGCCAGGCCGCGGCGTGAAATGTTTTTCGAGATTATCGGTATGCAATTCGACGAACCCCGGCAGCAGGTAATCGCCGCCGAAGTCGGTTGCCGCGGGTGCGGCGACGGATCCCTCATCCAAGGCTGCAATGACGCCGTCGCGTACGACCATGGCGCCTGAAAATTGACGATCGGCCGTGACGATCTGCGCGTTTGTGTAGATATGCTCGATCATGCGGCGGCCTTCGCGATCGGTTGGACGTCGAACCAGCGCGTGCCGACCATCGAGCCGAAATCGTGATCGTGGAATATCCCGACGACGGCAGCGCCGCGATTTTTGGCGTCTTCGATCAGACCGGCGACGCGCTGGCGGTTTTCGGGGTCCAGCGCCGAGGTCGGCTCGTCTAATAACAGGACCGGGTAATCGACGGCAAAGCCCCGGGCGATATTGACCCGTTGCTGCTCGCCGCCCGAAAAAGTCTGCGGGGCGACGTGCCAGAGTCGTTCCGGGATGCCGAGCCTGGTGAGCAAGCCGGCCGCTTTGGCGCGCGCCGATTCGACCGGGGTTCCGGTATGAACCAGGGGTTCGGCGACGACATTCAACGTTGTCACCCGGGGCACGACGCGCAGGAACTGGCTCACGTAACCCAAGGTGCGGCGCCTCACGTCCAGGATCGTGCGGTGATGCGCGGTGGCGATGTCGATCATGGTGCCGTCGTGGCGAACCAGGATTTGCCCGCTGCGGGCCAGGTAGTTGCCGTACAGACAGCGCAGCAGCGTCGATTTGCCGGCGCCGGACGGGCCGCTCAGCACGACGCATTCGCCCGCCGTAACACGGAAATCGAGCCCGCGTAGGACCGTGAGCGTCACGTCGCCTTGGGTGTGAAGATGAAAGCTCTTTTCGAGTTTGTGGACGTCGATAAGGACAGGCGCGGTATTCATGATGGCACTCAAATCTGTAGGACCGAAGAAACGAGAAGTTGGGAATAGGGATGTTGCGGATCGTCGAGGACTTGGTCGGTCAATCCGAGTTCGACCACGGCGCCGCCCTGCATCACCATCAAGCGATCGGCAAGCAGACGAGCGACCGCGAGATCGTGGGTGACAATGACGGCTGCAAGCCCGAGTTCGCCGACCAACGAGCGCAGCAGATCGAGGAGCTTGGCCTGCACCGAGACGTCTAGGCCGCCGGTCGGCTCATCCATGAAGACGAGACGGGGTTGCGTAACGAGATTGCGCGCAATCTGAAGACGTTGTTGCATGCCGCCCGAGAAGGTGAAGGGCAGCTCATCCATACGCGCGACGTCGATTTCAAGGCGCTCCAGCCAGATCGCGGCAGTGCGGCGGATTTCTGCGTAGTTGCGCGCACCGATCGCCATCAGCCGTTCGCCGACATTCGCGCCCGCGCTGACGCCAAACCGCAGCCCATCGCGTGGATTCTGGTGGATGATGCCCCAATCGGTGCGCATGAGGATGCGTCGCTCGGGCTCCGGAATGTCATATAGATCTGAAATGGACCCGTCGCGACGCGTGAAAAGAACTTGGCCGAGATCGGGTTGCTGATCGCCGCACAAACAGCGCAGCAGGGTCGATTTGCCGGCACCCGACTCGCCGACGACGGCAAGGACCTCGCCCGGCCATAGATCGAAGTTTATATTGCGGCAGGCCGTGCGCGCGCCGAAACTTTTGTCGAGCTGGCGGACCGACAGCAAGGGAAGATCGTTGGCGGCAATTTTCGAAATAGCGTTCATGCCGCCTTCTCCTTGCGTTCGGCGCAATGGTCCGAATCGGAGCAGACGAACATTTTGCCACCGTGGTCATCGGTGATGACCTCGTCGAGGAAAGCATTGGTCGCGCCGCACAGAGCGCAACTCGTATCCCAGGTTTCGATGGAGAAGGGATGGTCCTCGAAATCCAAACTTTTTACGATGGTATAAGGCGGGACGGCATAGATGCGCTTCTCGCGCCCCGCGCCGAACAGCATGAGCGCCGGATTCATATCCAATTTTGGATTGTCGAATTTTGGGATCGGCGATGGCCGCATCAGATAGCGCTCGTTTACGATGACCGGATAGTCGTAGGTCGTGGCGATATGACCGTAACGCGCGATGTCTTCGTAAAGCTTTACATGCATGATCGCATAATCGGCGTAGGCGTGCATCTGGCGCGTTTCGGACTCGCGTGGTTCGAGCCAGCGCAACGGCTCCGGGATCGGCACTTGGAACACGACGATCTGACCGGCGCGGAGCGGGGTTTCCGGAATGCGGTGCCGCGTTTGGATGATGGTCGCATCGGCGGTGCGGGTTGTCGTTGCGACGCCAGCTGTTTTGGCAAAAAAGCGTCGGATAGAAATCGCGTTGGTCGTATCGTCGGCACCTTGATCGATAACTTTCAGGACGTCATCTGATCCGATGATGCTGGCTGTCACTTGAATGCCGCCGGTGCCCCAGCCGTATGGAAGCGGCATCTCGCGGCTGCCGAATGGAACCTGATAGCCGGGGATCGCCACCGCCTTGAGGATGGCGCGGCGGATCATCCGTTTGGTTTGTTCGTCGAGGTAGGCGAAATTATAGCCGGCGGTCATGCCAGGATTCCTTCGGCCAAGGCTTCGTCCGCGACCTGTTCGTCACCGCGGATTTTGCGCACGATGTTGAGTTCAGATTGGAAATCGACGTAATGGGGCAGCTTCAAGTGCTGGACGAAGCCCGAGGCTTCGACATTGTCGGAATGGTACAGAACGAATTCCTCATCCTGCGCGGGTGCGGAGACATCTTCGCCTAACTCGGTCGCACGCAACGCGCGATCGACCAGCGCCATGGCCATCGCCTTGCGCTCCGCCTCGCCGAAGGTCAGGCCGTAGCCGCGGGTGAACTGGGCGGGCTCGCTCTTGGAGCCGCTGAACTGATTGACCGTTTCACACTCGGTGACGGTGATTTCGCCGATCACAACGGGAAAGCCGAGTTCTTCCGGTTCGATCACGACTTCAACTTCGCCGATCCGGATTTCACCGGCGAAGGGATGATTGCGGCCGTAACCCCGCTGCGTCGAATAACCGAGCGACAGGAGAAAGCCTTCGTCGCCGCGCGCGAGGTTCTGCAGGCGTGTCGCGCGCGCGGCGGGGAATTCCAATGGCTCGCGGGTCAGATCGGGCGGATTTTGCAGGTTCTCGTCGCGACGTTCAGGCTGAATCAAACCTTCGTCGCCCAGGATCGCCAAAACATGCGGCGGCATCGTGTCGCTGGGTTCGGCGATCTCGGCGTCCGGAAAGACGGACGGCGCCGCGAGGGTGAAATCGAGCAGGCGATGCGTATAGTCGAAGGTGCCGCCGAGGACTTGGCCTCCCGGCACATCCTTGAAGATCGCCGAGATGCGACGTCGCGCCCGCATGCGATTGGTTTCGATCGGTTTGGACTCAGCGAGACGCGGCAAAGTCGCACGATAGGCGCGCAGCAGGAAAATGGCTTCCACCAGATCGCCGCGCGCTTGTTTGATGGCCAATGCCGCCAGTTCGCGATCGTAGATCGACCCTTCCGTCATGACGCGATCGACCGAGAGCGACAATTGCTGGGAGATCTGATCGAGGCTCAGTTCCGGAACCGCTGGATCGCCCCGCCGTTCCTTGGCCAGCAGGCGATGGGCGGCATCGATGGCCTTCTCGCCCCCTTTTACCGCGACATAGGCCATATCAAATCTCCACAACCGTGGTACGAGGGATTGCGGCAAGGCGCTGGCCGCAGGTGAAAATCAGATCGATCCCAAGCGGGAAGAGCGGAGCGATATCGGCGCGCTGGCGCCAAAAATCTGCCGATATCCCTCCGATCCGCAGATAGGAAACCTTACGGATGCCTGGACCGCGAAGCTGCAGGCCTGGCCCGTCGACAAGATCTGGCACCTCGATCACCAGAGTTGTCGAGCGTTCGGGAAAATCCGGCGTGCCCATGTCGAATTCCGTGAGCGCGGGCAGTTGTCGAAGGTCTGTTATGAATGCGAAGCGGCTGTTGCAGGGCGAATCGACCAGCGGCGTGCCGCAGTGGAAGCGGAAAAAATCACTGGCTTGCGGCAGATTGGCGTCCAGCCAGACCGGCGTATCGAGATCGAGCAGAGTCAATGCAAGCGTGGTTGCTGCGCAGGACAAGCCGGCGTCACTGTCGGGCAGGATATCGGCCGGAATGGTGACGATACGGCCGGGATGCGCGCTCGCATCGAGGATCCGGCGGAATACCATCTGGGCGTCGGCGACAGGTTCACTAAATCCCGCACCGATACTTTCGAAGCCGACGAAATCCTTACTCAACGCCTTGCTCCCGAACCAAAGTGAAGAAATCGACGCGCGTAGCGGCCGATTCAGCCGCACGTACGCGCCGTGTTTCATCGAGGCGCCGGCGAATCGGCGTCAGGAGCGTTCTTTTAACGTCCGCCGATAGCTGGGGCGTCTGCAAAAGCGCGTCGAACAGAGCGGCCAGTTCGGCGCGCCGCGGATCGCGGCCGGCGATATAGGAAAGGCCGACCACACGGGGCTCTGCTTCGAGCCGTACCGCGCAGCGCGTCATCGTCATCTCGCCGAGGTTAAAGGGGTTTCCGGTTCCGCCGGCACGCCCGCGAACCATCGCGAGTCCGGTCTCGGCTTTGCGCAGGATCGCATAGGGCGGGTTCGGCAACATCAACCGCCAAGCTTCCTCCATTTCTTCGCGGCTCGCCTGGGCCAGCAGCGCCATCCACTCTTGGCGGGCCGTATGTGATGGGTCGCTCAATCCGTCCGGCATTTTTATGCTCAACTCATCTAGACGTCTATACAACTATGATACATAGTCGGACGATTGCTTTGGAGTAAAGCGGATTTGAGTGATAGTTTTTTGACAGCACGCGACAAGTTGCGCCTCGTGCCCATGCGCGACGGCGGGCGCCCATTCTGGCGACAGATCGAGGAGACGCTGCTCGCCGACATCGCACACGGTATCTATCCCCCCGATTCCCAACTACCGAGCGAGATGGAGTTGGCGATTCGCTTCGATGTGAACCGGCATACCGTCCGCCGCGCGCTGGCGGCGCTGTCGCAGCGCGGCATACTTCTGATCGAGCAGGGGCGAGGCAGTTTTGTCGTCCGCGACGCAATCGACTACGTGTTGGGACCGCGCACACGATTCAGCGAGAACCTGCTGCGTCAGGGCCGCGCCCCCGACACCGAGGTGTTGGAAGCGGTGGAGGAAGGGGCGAACGAGGATGTTGCGCGCCATCTGAAGGTGCGGCCCGGTCGCAAGATCGTGCGAATTTCGACGCTAGGCCGCGCCGACGGGCGGCCGATCAGCCTGGGTTGGCATTGTTTTCCGGCGGGTCGTGTGCCCGGCATGATCGAGCTTTATGCGAAATACCGTTCGGTTACGCGTGCCTTAAAGCAGATCGGCATTCCCGACTATCGGAGGCAGTCGACCAGGGTCACGGCTCGCTTACCGAGCGCTGACGAAGCGCGGCTTTTACGTCTGGGAATCGGCCAACCCCTTCTGGTGACCGAGGGGGTTAACGTCGAGGAAAGCGGTCGCCCAATCGAATATGTGGTCGGTTGCTTCGCTTCCGATCGGGTGCAACTGGTCGTGGGCATCGACTAAATATCCACAGATTTCTTCACATGTGACGCGACGCCGTCAGCAGCTTCATAAAAGCTTCATCAGGTTGTCATGCGCAGTTCCTACGGTCGCGGCAGATTGTAAACCCTACCGTCACGAGGAGCGACGCCTGATGATCCCAGCCATTGCGATCGACCGTTTGAGCAAGACCTTCGGTACGTCCGCGCCCGCGCTCGACAAAGTTTGTTTGTCGATCCAGCCCGGGGAAATGGTCGCGCTGATCGGAGCTTCGGGATCGGGCAAATCGACCCTCCTCAGACATATTGCAGGCTTGATCCCAGGCGATAGCGAGTCGGGCTCGATCACGGTTTGCGGCATGCATGTGCAGTCGGCCGGCCGGATCGAACGGCAAATCCGCAAGGTGCGTCGGAATATTGGGTTCGTCTTTCAGCAGTTCAATCTGGTGGGGCGCCTCAGCGTCATGACCAACGTTCTCGCCGGCAAGCTCAGCGAAATTCCCCTGTGGCGGAGTCTTCCCCGGGTTTTCACGCGAAACGAACGGAGCGAGGCGCTAAAGGCGCTCGCGCGCGTCGGGATGGCGGAGCGCGCGCATCAACGCGCGTCCACGCTGTCCGGTGGGCAGCAGCAACGTGCCGCGATCGCACGCGCTCTGGTCCAGGGTGCGAAGGTCATCTGCGCCGACGAGCCGATCGCCTCGCTCGATCCCGAATCGGCGCGCCGGGTGATGGAAGCCTTGTCGTTGATCAACCGGGAGGACGGCACGACCGTCGTCGTTTCGCTTCATCAAGTCGGTTTTGCATTGCGTTATTGCGGTCGCGTTGTTGCTCTTCACCTCGGTCGCGTTGTTTATGACGGCCCGGCGGAAGATCTGACGACCGAACGTCTGCGCGGGATCTACGGCAGCGACTCCGATCTGGATTTCGGCGATGCCGAACCCAATGTTGCGGCACCCGCGATCAAACGACCCATGGCAGGTTTCCAGCCCGCCATGGCCGGCGCCATGGGCTAAAGCAATTTTCCTGTCCGGGGAGCACTGGCATGACATTCTTACGACCGCGTCGCTTTATCTTGGCCGGTCTGGCCGCAACCATGGCCTTCATGGCCCTGCCGGTCGCGGCGGAGACCTTGAGCGAGATCAATATAGGGGTGGTTTCGACCGAATCGGCTCAGAATCTGAAGCCGCGCTGGACTCCCCTGTTGGCCGATATGGAAAAGGCCGTCGGCCTTAAGATGAATGCGTTCTTTGCGCCGGATTATGCCGGCGTCATCGAAGCCATGCGCTTCGGCAAAGTCCAATTGGCATGGATGGGCAATGCCTCAGCCATCATCGCCGTCGATCGCGGCGGGGTCGAAGTTTTCCTGCAAAACATCGCGGCCGATGGAACGGACGGTTATTTTGGCCATCTTCTTGTCCATCGGGATAGTCCGATCAAGAGTTTCGAAGATCTCAAAAATACGCCGGGTAAATACACCTTCTCGAACGGCGATCCGAATTCGACCTCCGGTTTCCTGATCCCAAGCTATTACGCATGGGCGCTGAATAATGTCGATGTCCGCAAGCATTTCACGCGCGTGGTTTCGGCCAATCACGAAACCAATCTGTTGGCTGTCGCCAATGGACAGGTCGATGTCGCGACGGCAAGCTCGGAGGCCGTCGAGCGGATCGGGCAAACGAATCCCGGCAAAGAAAAGCAGGTCCGCATCATTTGGACCTCGCCGCTGATCCCGCTCGATCCCCTGCTGTGGCGAACCGATCTGCCAGAACCGATTAAGGGCAAGGTGAAGGCATTCTTCCTGGATTACGGTGCCGAGCGCCCCGGAAAATCCGCGGAACAGCTAGCACAGCAACGCGCCGTTCTGGCCAATCTCCAAACCGGCTCTTTCCGTGCATCCAGCAATAAGCAGCTCATTCCGTTGCGCCAGATCGGACTGTTCCGCGACAAGCTCAAGATCGAGGCCGACGACAAGCTGTCGCCGGATGAGAAGGCGGCCAAGATCCGCGAGATCGACGCCAAGCTCGTTCAATTGCAACGCGACGCCGGCGCCTAATTCCATTTGAACCTAAGAGAAGAGGTGTTCCATGCTGAACCGACGTACATTCCTAGCGGCTGGCGCGCTTGCCGCCACCTTAGCTGCCATCCCTGCAACCGCTCAGGAAATGAAAGAACTCAATTTTGGCATCATCTCGACCGAAGCGCAGTCGAATCTGAAGCCGAATTGGATACCTTTTCTCGAAGCGATGGAAAAAGGCATCGGGATGAAGATCAACGCCTTCTTCGCCCCCGACTATGCCGGCATTATCGAAGCCCAGCGCTTCAATAAAGTGCAGGTGGCCTGGTACGGAAATGCCTCGGCCATGCAAGCGGTGGACCGCGCTCAAGGCGAGGTTTTCGTCCAGTCGGTCGCGCACGATGGCGCGCAGGGCTATTACTCGCTCCTGCTCGTCCATAAGGACAGCCCGATCAACAAGCTCGAAGATGTTCTCAAGGCGCCTGGCAAGTTCACGTTCAGCAACGGCGATCCTAACTCGACTTCCGGCTTCCTGGTGCCGAGCTACTATGTTTTCGCGCAAAACAAGATCGACGCTAAGACGCACTTCACCCGCACGGTAACGGGAAATCACGAAACCAACGCGCTCGCTGTCGCCAACAAGCAGGTCGATCTTGCCACGGGCAATACCGAGAACATGGACCGCCTGAAGCTTACCGCGCCCGACAAACATGCCCAGATCAAGGAAGTTTGGCGCTCGCCGCTGATCGCCAGCGATCCTCTGGTGTGGCGCACCGACCTGGCCGCGCCGGTCAAACAGAAGCTCAAGACCTTTCTGCTGACCTACGGTACGAAACAGCAGGGCAAAAGCGACGAGGCCCTGAAACAGGAGCTCGCCATTCTCACCAAACTCCAGTGGGCGCCGTTCAAGGAATCGAGCAACAAACAGCTCATTCCGTTCCGCGAGCTTGCGCTGTTCCGCGATCGCACCAAAATCGAGAACGACGATAAGATCTCGGCCGCAGACAAGGTGAAGCAGATCCAGGAGATCGACGCCAAGTTGTTGGCTCTCAAGAAAGAAGCCGCAAGTTCATAATACTGAATTTGGGCGGGGTCCTAACCCCGCCCAAACCTTTTTAGCCGATCGGATTTTATCATGAGACCAGCCAACGCGATCTCCCTTGCCGATCTCGAGCAGCCGCCGCGCGATACTAAGAAGACGCTATTTTACGTTCTGATCTATGGGATTGCCTTCGCAATTCTCGCGTGGTCGTGGCAGGGCGCGGAAATCCGTCCATTGGCGTTGATCAAGGACGCCGGCAATATGGCCGAGTTCGGCGCCGATTTCTTCCCGCCGAATTTCCATGAATGGCGTTATTACCTCGACGAGATCATCGTTACGATTCATATAGCGATCTGGGGCACGATACTGGCGGTGATTGCGGCCGTGCCGTTGGGCTTGCTTGCTGCGGCCAATATCGCGCCCTGGTGGGTTCATCAGCCCGTGCGGCGCTTGTTGGATTCCTTCCGCGCCATTAACGAGATGGTTTTCGCGATGTTATTCGTGGTCTCGGTCGGGCTCGGGCCGTTTGCAGGTGTTATGGCGCTCTTTATCCACACCACGGGAACGCTCGCAAAGTTGTTTTCAGAGGCGGTCGAGGCGATTGATCCGCAGCCGGTCGAAGGCATTCGGGCGACAGGGGCCAATCAACTCGAGGAAATCGCCTACGGCGTCATTCCCCAGGTCATGCCTTTATGGATTTCCTACACGCTCTACCGTTTCGAGGCGAACGTGCGTTCGGCCTCGGTCGTCGGCATGGTCGGCGCCGGCGGTATCGGCGTGGTCCTTTGGGAGGTTATTCGCGGTTTTCAATTCTCGAAAACCTGCGCCGTTCTTCTCATGCTGATCGTGACCGTCTCGGTGGTCGACCTGATCTCGGCGCGAATCCGGAAATTGTTTATCTAGGAAGCCGCCCGGAAGGAGATCGGCTCGGGGAGCCGAACATCGCCGAAAATCATCGGTTTGCCGGCCACGATCGTTGCGACGATGCGCGGCAATTGCGGAACGCTGTCGTCGACCAGGACGATGTCGGCGCGTTTGCCAAGCTCCAAGGTTCCGCGATCGTCGAGCCCCGCCGCGCGCGCCGGATTTTCCGAAATCAGCTTCCAACTCTGGGTGAGGTCGCAAACACCGTCGCGCGCCAGTCGAAAGGCTGCCTGGGCCAGGGCGGGATAGTAATAGTCTGATGTGAGGATGGTGCAGAGCCCGCGCGCCACCATATCGGCTGCGGACACGGCCGACAGATGGCTGCCGCCGCGTACCACATTGGGGGCGCCCATGACGATATCGTGGCCCGCATCGCGTGCCGTCTTTGCGGTCGCTTCGGTCTTCGGGAATTCCGAGATTTTGCATCCCATCTTGGCGTAATGCTGCCGATCCTCGGGCGTTTCATCGTCATGCGACGCCATCGGTATGCCCGCCGTCACTGCGATTGCGGCGAGCCGAGCGATGGCGGCCGGCACATCGGTGCGCCGCTCGTAAACCTGATCGAGAAGAAGGCTGAATTCGTTGCTGTCGATTCCCGAACGCTCGACATATTTGTGCAGCTTGTCGGGCCGCGCGGCCTCGCGCACCATGCCCGGCGTGTGATCGTTGAAGGCCAGAAGCGAAATCCGGTCGTTCGCAAGCCATTCGGCGATTTCGTCCTCGGCATCCAGATTGAAGGTTTCCCATCTCAGATGCAGGCGGGTGTCGCAGGCGAGGCGGGCGTGCATGGAATGCAGCACATCCATGAACCTGCGGCCAGCGGTGCGGCTGCGCAGCCCGGGTTCCCAGGAATAGGTAAGCGCGTGATAGGCGGTCGTGATGCCGTTGGCGACGAGTTGGCGGTCGCTGTCGAGAAGGGCAAGGGGGGTATCGAAATGAACTCCGGGCCTCGGCATCAGTTGGCGTTCGAAGGCATCGCCATGCAAATCGATGATCCCGGGCAAGGCCAACAAACCATTGCCATCCCAGCTGTCGTGCCCCGCTCGGTTGCCGATGGCGGCCACTTGGCCGTCCTCGATGGCCAGGGTCGTCTCGGTCGTTATTCCTGTGGCGAACAGAATACGAACGTTGGATAACGTGAAATCGCGCAAAAGAAGACTCCTCCTGGGTAGTCCTCTTTCTAACGTGGCCGTATGACGGTCGTGTGAAACGGCGCGAAAAGGCGGCCCGGGGGGAACGAACCTGCGTTCGAACCTGCTCCAGTCCAGAGCCTGAGGCTTTGACGCTTAAGCTAGCAACTGGGAAAAAGTAACCATTTTCTCTGGCTTTCCCAACTGATCTTAGCGCTAGCGGTGCTGCTTCTTAGTTTTACGGGCAGCGTAGCGAGCATCCCTAACAGCTTTTTGTTCGGCAGTGCGTGTTGCCTCGCGTTCGCTGGTCTCCGCCGCGACGGCGGCCGCCAATGTCTCAGCCTCGCGTTCGGCCTGTAACGCGAGGTTTTCCCTCCGGGCATCTTCCTCGGCCTCTTCTGCCAGACGCAACTTTTTGACGGCAGTGCGATCCGCAGCACGTGCAAGCCTCGCATCATTCAATGCCATACGCGCCGCAGCGCGCACCGGGACGGCCGGATCCTCCACCGCTCGCCGATACTTGATCAATTGTGCGCTCTTAGCAGCAGCAGCGTCGGTCTGGCGTTTTTGGAGATCGGGGCTTTTGTAGCGACTCATCTAAATCCCTATGTGATGCACTTGTTGAAACGGGTTGCTACTTGTCGAGAGTCAGCGGAAATCTATGTTCAATCGTATGAGGCTCTCTTGAACCCCAGCTAATGTGATCCGCGCCAATCGCGCCTAGCATTAGATACCTAGGTAGATTGCTTGATTAGCCCTTACAGGAGGTCGCAGCTTTCTAAGTCTTGGACCTGTATATGCCTAATGGAGCTTCTTACGCGACGACATCTCATCCAGGGTCACGTCGCCCTGATCGTGTTCCTCCCACGCTTTTGCGTCGACGTGGCTCAGGATGGCCTTTGCCAACAAAATTGCATCTCTTGAACTGAACGTAATCAGCAATCGCGTGTCCGTTTGCTTCGTCGTTATTAGATCGACAAGGGTTGTGCCGATCGTAACGATGTCTGACTTGCTCTCGGTATCGAGTGCTACCCAGGCGCCAATACCAACCCCGACAAGTCGCGGAGCTTCTGGATCAACCTTGAACAGCCTTAGAAAGTCTGGGTCCGTCGTCATGTAACGATTCCTGATATAATTGCCGCACAACTACGATGCCGTTACCGGTATCATCTGAGTAATTGTTTCCGGAAACGCAAGGGTGGCGACCCAAAAGGGGGTGGCGCGGGTAGAGCGCTGGGAACCGTCTTGCAACAACCCCGCAGCCCTAATGCTCGTGTAGGTCACTCAGCCACCAGTTGGTCATACCGGTTGTTCCGGAAGTCTCTTATCCCAATCGCATCGAACCCTTCGGACGACTTGGGAAGCGAAGGTAATGTCCCAGCGCGTCTGGGTTAATCCAGACTATAGTGGTGGGTAAAACGATGGGTATATCAACGCGTAAATCCTATAACTCATTGAAATATATGTTATTTATTGAGTTTTCTGGCGGAGGGAGTGGGATTCGAACCCACGATACGCGTTAACGTATACACGCTTTCCAAGCGTGCGCCTTCAACCGCTCGGCCATCCCTCCACACGCAGCCTGGGGATGGTTGCCTCCCCGAGCCGGCGCGCAACCTAGCGTGCGCCGATTGCCCCCGCAACCGACTTCGATAGGGTGGTCCGCTTCGTCATGGCAGGAAAGATTCGACCCGTTCGGCGAAAGTTGCGATATCGATCGGTTTGGTGACATAGCCGTCGAGCCCAGCGGTCTTGGAGCGTTCGCTCCAGATCGCACCTGTTCGAGCCGAAACCATGACAACTTTCGTGTCGCTCAGTTCGGGACGCCGTTTGAGCTCGCCGGCCAATGCATATCCGTCGAGCGCCGCCATCATGAGATCCACCAGGACAATGTGGGGTCGCATGTCCACAATTTGCGATATGGCCTGATCCGCGACCAGGTTCGATCTGATCGTATGTCCGCGCGCCTCGAGAAGCGTCGTTATGAGGGCGATGCTGTTCTGATCGTCGTCGACAATGAATATGCGGCGTGGTGTGGTCATATATGCTGTATCGCTCCGTTATGAAGCGCCTCTCGGCTTTAAATGCGGAAAATCGCGCCTTCGGCCGGCGCTACGCAGTCGACCGATGAATTCATGGCGCCGAGAGCCGTTTTGGCGGCCTCCAGCTTTCGGTCGATTGTGTCGTCGTCGTGGTCGGGGTCATGATGGAATAGGTGGAGGGATTTGACTTGAGCCGTCTGGGCAAGCTCCGCGACCCTGCTGACGCATGAATGCCCCCAATTGACCTTAGTGCGGTATTCCGCATCGAAATAGGTGCAGTCGGTGATGAGGATGTCGGTGCCCGAGACGAAGCGCGTCAGATCGGCAACGTATTTTGGATTGTATGACGGGTCGTCGTCGAAATAGAGCTCGTTGTCGGTGACGTAGCAGATCGACCGTCCCTTGAAATTGACGCGATAGCCCAGGCAATAGCCCGGATGGCTCAGGAGCAGGGTTTCGATCTGGATCGTGTCGTCGATGACAAATTTTTCCTGTCGAAGGTCGCGGAAAAAAACACGGGCGCCGAATTCCTTCAATGTGATGGGAAAATAAACATCGTCCATCTGCGCCGCGATCATCTCACGCATGGATTTGTCGCCGTGAGTGGCGCCCAGAATTTCAAATTCATTGCCGGGTATGAACATCGGTGCGAAGAAGGGCAGCGCATTGATATGATCCCAGTGGGGATGCGAGATCAGAATCTTCGCCTCCAGGCGCGTCCGACCCAGCTTCATCAAATGGTTCGACAAAGCCTTGATGCCGGTGCCGGCATCGAAAATGAGCATCCGCCCGCTCGCGAATTCCAGGGTGACACAAGAGGTATTGCCTCCGTAGCGCAGCGTTCCGGCCCCCGGTACCGGCAGGGTTCCGTGCACGCCCCAATAACTCAGCGTCATTTTGTCTTCGACGATCTTGGTGATCTGCTCTTCGAGCAATTCGATTTTGATCGATTTCGGAATGAACCCGTCGGCGCCCATTTCCATCGCGCGTTTGCGATCGAATTCATAGGCTTTTGCGGACATGACAATGATCTTCAGATCCTTGAGCCGGGGGTTCCGGCGGACGCGCTTGATCAGTTCGAGGCCGTCGAGCTCGGGCATCATGATATCGACGATCAGCAGATCGGGCGGGTTGCGCTCGAGTTGTTCAACGGCTTTGACGCTGGAGGTCAGAGTTTCAACTCGATGTCCAGCTGTCCCCAGAACCAGGGCGCGCATCTCGGCCGTTTCCGCATCGTCATCGACGATCAGTATCGTCAGCGGTTGCATCAGGCCTCCTCGAAGCGACGCCAAATGGCGTCGAGATTTTCGCACAGCGCCTGCGGATCGAACGGCTTGGTGACAACGTCGATCGCGCCCAATTCGCGAAATTTGGCGATCTCATGGGGCTGTGCCTTAGCCGTCATGAACACGACCGGGGTGTGGGCGGTGGCGG
Organism: Caenispirillum bisanense; assembly: GCA_945877815.1. Taxonomy (GTDB): domain Bacteria; phylum Pseudomonadota; class Alphaproteobacteria; order Rhodospirillales; family UBA2165; genus CANIGJ01. Next base: position 45,137 of record CAMDWJ010000003.1, on the reverse strand, counting down.
GCAATTTGCGCAGCTCAGCCAAGGTCATGGGGCCGTCCATCCCCGGCATCATGACATCGAGCAGGATCAGGTCCGGGTTAAAGGCCGCCACGCGGGCGATCGCTTGCGAACCGGACTCGCACGATTCGACCTCGAAGCCGCCGAGCGCTTCCAAGGTCAATTTTGCGATCGTACGGATATCGTCTTCGTCCTCGACGTGCAAAATGCGGTGCAATGGGCGATTAGCTATGAGCGTTAAGTCCGTTGGCCGGAATCATCTGTTCGCCGTCACTCGAAATCTTGCCGTTGCGCACGATCAACTCGTCGATTGCATCGATAAGCATCCGATCCGTCGACCGCGTTTTGATCAAGACGGCTCGGACACGTTGAGCAATTTCGGTAGGCACTTCAAGCGCTGAGAATATGATGACGGGAATCGGTTTTCCGTCCGGATTTTGCATCAGCGGCAGTAATTCCTCTCCGCGTCGATCGGGAAGGGTGAGGTCTAGGATAACAAGATCGAACCGTTCTCGCCCCAAGAGTTGCTTGGCTGCGGCTATGGTGCTCGACGAAACAAAGGAGGCGGCCGCACCGATCTGGCGGGCAACGACCTGGACAAGGTCCGAATCGTCTTCGATATGGAGAACGCGATAGGACGAATTTACGCTCATTGCGATTGCGGCGCGAACTGCGTTGGTCAGACGTTGTTCGTCGAAGGGCTTGTCGAGCCAGTCCACGACATTGATTGCACTGCCGTTGATTTTTTCGATGCTTTCCGTCGCTGTGGCCGAAACGATGATGATCGGCAAAAGATGAGTCCGCGGGTTGGCGCGCAGACGTTTGAAGAATTCGATGCCACTGATATCGGGCAGAACAAGATCGAGGGTCATGCCGGCATAGTTATGTTGTTCGAGCAACGCGACCGCTTCGGCCGCGCTCAATGCAACATCCACGGTATATCCGCAGCTTTCTATGGTCTTGCGCAAAACCATCGCTACATCGGGATCGTCCCCGCAGATCAGGATGCGGGACGCCGATTGCGCATCCTCGTTCGTGGTCGCGGGTACAATTTCGGGTATATCGACGTAAAATGTCGTGCCCTGGCCAATTTTGGTATCGAAATGGATCAGTCCGCCGTGCCGTTCGACGATGTTGCGCACGATGTTGAGTCCAAGGCCGGTGCCGCTGACTTTGCGCCGATCGGATGAATCGTGTTGCGAGAATTTCTCGAAAATGTGACGGCGAAAGCCCTCAGCAATTCCGATGCCGTGGTCCTGCACCGAAATACGGATTTTACCGCCGAAGCGATTGACGCCGATAATTACAGTATCGTTCTTATGAGTAAATTTGGCGGCATTTGAAAGAAGATTCGCCATGACCTGCATCATGCGGCCTTCATCTCCGCGCACGAACGCCGACGACATATCCGTTTTGAGCGTCAATTGAACGCCAAATTGATCGGCATATGATTGGTTTGCCACGAGCGCATTGCGCACGCATGCGACAATATCGACGGAATCGAACCGGAAATCCATTTTCCCGGCCTCTATTTTCTCGACGTCGAGAATGTCGTTGATCAACAAAACAAGTCGGTCGCAATTTTTATAGGCGATCTCCAGCATCGTATTCATGTCGGCCGACAGCGCGCCAAGTTTTTTCGCACGCATGAGTCCGAGCGCCCCTTTGATGGAGGTCAGGGGGGTGCGCAACTCATGACTCACGGTCGAAACGAATTCGTCCTTCATGCGGTCGATGGCCTTGATGGCGGTAATGTCATGGCCCGTTGCGTATATCTGGCGTTCGTGTCGATTGGCAATCGCATTCCACAGAACAACGCGATCGCTGCCGTCGTTATGGAGCATGCGAATTTCGAGATTCGTCACGTCTCCTTCGGTTTCCAGGCGTTTCATCGCGGTCTCGGTCTTCACTCTATCGTCAGGATGAATAAAATTGATATAAGGCGTCGATATCAACTCGTCGTGATCGTAGCCGAGGGCGGTTATCCAGGTATCGTTGAATCGGCGCAGGAAGCCGTCGAAGGTCGCGACGGACATGAAGTTCAGCGATTAACGGAAGAAACGATCGAGCTCGATTTCAAGTGTTCGCTGAGCTGTGACGTTCAATGCAACAAAATAGAAACCGTCGACCTGCCCGTTGCGAGCGGCATTGGGGGTGTAGTCGGTCAAAATCGAAATCGGACGTCCGTCCTGGGTGGATACGGAAATTTCCGATTGCGATGGTTCGCCCAGCAATGCGCGCTCGCAAGCCACGCGAAGAAGTGAATAGCGTTCCTCGCCGACGACGTTTCGCAATGGTTTGCCGATGACATCGTGGGAATCGATGCTCAGGACATTGAAGCGCTCGTTCGCATAACTCACGACCATGTCGCGATCAACGTGCGCGATTAAGGCAGGCAATGAATTTGTAATGACGCGCAGCCGCTCCTCGCTGCTGCGCAAAAGATCGTGGGCACGGCTGATCTCGTTCTGTGCATCGCGCTGCTCGGTCACGTCACGGCCCAGAATATAGAAGCCGCGAACCTCGTCGCCGAAGATATCGGGCGTGCAATCGATTGTCCGATGGCGTTTTTGGCCGCTTTTATCGCTTGTCGTAAGTTCGAAGCTTACGGTTTCGCCACGCGCGGCGCGCTCGTAATACGGTCGGACCGTCTCAGTCCAGCCGTCGTAGCGAAGATCCGTTATCGATTTTCCGATCAGGTTTTCAGGATCCACGCCGATATCGCGGTAACGCTGATTGGCAAAACGGTAGATCAGATTCTTATCGATATAGGCGATGAGGGCCGGCACCGAATTGGCGATGAGACGAATGCGATCTTCGCTGTCACGCAGCAATGCATAGGCACGCTTTAATTCGTTTTCTGCCGCGCGCTCGGTCGTAATATCGCGTCCGAGGATATAAAATCCGCGCGGCACGCCATTGCTGATGTCGGGGGTGCAAACGATGGACCTATAGCGCAACGTGCCGTTTGAATTTTTTCCCGTGAGTTCGAGACTGACATGTTCGCCGCGCGCAGCCCTTTCGAAATAGGGCCTCACGGTTTCATAGGGTTGCCCGCGCTGGACGTCCGCGACGGATTTTCCGATGAGGGCGATCGGGTCCACGCCGATTTCCTGATATCGCTGATTGGCGAATCGATAGATCAGATCGCAGTCGACATAGGCGATCAACGCGGGAACCGAATCTGTAATGATCCGAAAGCGCTCTTCGCTTTTGCTCAAGAGTTCGTTGGTCAGAATCAGTTCGTTAGTGCGCAGGCTGACTTGGGCTTCGATCGCGCGTGAGCGGGTGATGACGGAATGGAGATAAGCTGTCAGAAAAAGACTGAGGAAAAGCAGCCCGCCGAATGCAATCAGGGTCTGTGACGCGATCTGGCCGGCAACAACGCCGTCGGAAGGTCGCGACACGAAGGTCCATTGCCGGCCGCCGAACAACGCCGTGCTGACAAGGTCGTTCGGCCCCTTGACGATCTTATTCGAGGAATCGTTTGCCGAGCCGCCGGCGACCGAACTGTAGAAAAAGAGATGCTTCGGAAACATCGCATCGGTCGAATCGAAAACATCGATCCGCATGCCGAACTTTTTATGCGCGGTTAATGTCCGATTGGTTTCAAGAAATTCTTGAATGATGCTGGAGGGCCGGACGACGCCGTAGGCATATCCGACAAGTTCGTCGCGCCTGGCTTCGGTCGTATCGGGCTTTTTGCCGCCGCGAAAGACCGGCGCATAGGCTAAAATAGCTGTGCGGTTCTCGGTTGCCAGTGCCAGTTCGATGCGATCGGTGAAGACAAGCTCGGCGCTATCGCGTGCGCGTTCGAGAGCCGCGCGACGTATTGGATCTGACGCGTGATCGAGGCCGAACGTGCTTTCCGTATTGGGCGTGGGTTGCAGGAACTGGTTGGGGAAATATTCCGGGCGCGGCGACGCCAGTATGGCCCGTCCATCGATGCTCCGTTCGTTGATCCGGTAGTTATTCAGCCCTTCTGCGCGGACCGTCTGTTCGAATGACGCCCGTTCGGACGCGGGAATGCGCGGAGCCCAGCCGACCAACTGAATTGAAGGGTGGCGATGCAGGGAATCTGCCACAAAGGACTTGAAGTCGTTGCGGTCGATTCCGCGGGAACTGTTGAAGAAGGAGACGATCGAGCGAATGAGTTCGATCTGGTTGTCGACCCGGTCCTCGATGAGATTGATCATCTGTTCCGAGGCGAGCTGAAAATCGGCTTTTGCCTGCCGGACCTGGCTCGATTGAATCGCTTGGGCGATCAGGACGGATATGAGAACGCCCAAACCGAGTATAATCGCGACCGGGGCGCTTAATACATAATCGCCACTACGCGGTAAAGTTGAATCGAAAAAGGGCTTCATTGTGCCACCATCATAAACAGTTTGGGTGAAAGTGGGGAACCCTGCTAATCTGACTCAATGCATCCCCTGCGGTTATTGGGTTGGAGCCTTTTGGCAGCCGCCTTTGTCGCCGCCGCGGCAGAGACGGCGGCGCAGGGGGTTGCACGCGAATGGGGCACCATGGCCGCGGCCGATGTCTTGATGGTTTTGGTCCCCGATCTCTTCGACGCGATCCGCGACGGCGTCGACGAACTGCTTAATCCGCTGATTTGGGACTATGCAGTACTCCCCCTGCTGGCATTGCCGGGTTGGTTCTTGCTCGGAGTGCCCGGAGCGGTCCTGGTCTGGCGCTATTGGCCGGCGGGCGATCCGCTGGAAGGCAATCTCGATGCCTATCCCCAGGCCACCTACGAAGATATCGTGGCGGCCGCGCGCGAAGCCGACGAGGAGGATATCGGCATCCCGTCTAAATATCGCGATCTTGAGGAATACGACCCGACCAAGTTTCCGTCGGACGAGGGCGGGGCCGATCCGACACTCGGCCCGCTGTATCTCGAGCAGGCCGATGTCGTACCGCCGGCGTGCCATATCCCGCCGCAGGGCGGCGGCACAGGCAGCACGAATGGCAGCGGGCAGACTGGAAGCGGCGGCTTCAATCGCCCATTTTGAGCGCGGCCAGGAAGGCCGATTGCGGAATTTCCACTTGGCCGAACTGGCGCATCCGCTTTTTACCGGCCTTCTGCTTGTCCAGAAGCTTACGCTTGCGTGAAATGTCGCCGCCGTAGCATTTGGCGGTCACGTCTTTGCGCATCGCCGAAATCGTTTCGCGCGCGATGACCTTGCCCCCGATGGAGGCCTGGACGGCAATCTTGAACAATTGTCGAGGTATCAGATCTTTCAGGCGCGAGCAGATGGAACGGCCCCGGCCTTCGGCTTGGGCGCGATGGGCGATGAAGGACAGCGCATCGACCGGCTCGTTGTTGACCAGGATCGAGACTTTGACCAGATCGGACTCGCGGTAACCGTCGATGTGGTAGTCGAAACTCGCGTAACCGCGTGACGTCGATTTAAGCCGATCGTAAAAATCGAACACCACTTCGTTGAGAGGCAGGCGATAGACCACCATCGCGCGGTTGCCGACATAAGTTAGATCCATCTGCTCTCCGCGCCGTTCGGTGCAGAGCTGCAATACGCCGCCCAGATGCTGATCGGGAACCAAGATGGTCGCCCGAATCCAAGGCTCCTCGATCTTTGCAATTTTGACGGAATCGGGCATGTCGGCGGGATTGTGCAATTCTTTCAGTGTGCCGTTCGTCATTTCGATGCGATAGACGACGCTGGGCGCCGTTGTGATGAGATCGAGATCGAATTCGCGTTCAAGCCGCTCCTGCACGATTTCGAGATGCAACAGGCCCAGAAAGCCGCACCGAAAACCGAAACCGAGGGCAGCCGATGATTCCGGCTCGTACACGAACGAGGCATCGTTGAGCCGCAACTTTGCCAGGCTGTCGCGTAAATCTTCGAAATCGGCGGCGTCGATGGGAAAAAGGCTCGAGAAAACGACCGGGACCGAAGGCTTGAAACCCGCGAGGGCCGCCTCCGCAGGGCGCTTGTCCTCGGTCACGGTATCGCCCACTTGCGTGTCGGCGACCGCTTTGATCGAGGCGGTGAAATAGCCGACGTCGCCCGGTCCGAGCTCGTCGATCGGTTTTGCCTTAGGTGTGAAAACGCCGACCTGATCGATCTGGTGAACGGTGCCGCCCGCCATGAACCGGACCTTCATGCCGCGCGCGAGCTTGCCGTCCTTTACGCGCACCAGAATCATCACGCCGAGATAGGCGTCGTACCAGGAATCGACGAGCAGGGCTTTGAGCGGCGCAGCCGCATCGCCGACGGGTGCCGGCAGGCGATGGACCAGCGTTTCCAGAACGTCGCCTATGCCGATGCCGGTTTTGGCGGAGATCATGACGGCGTCCGACGCATCGATACCGACCACATCCTCGATTTGCTGACGCACGCGGTCCGGTTCGGCGGCGGGTAGGTCGATTTTGTTGAGGACGGGCACGATCTCCAGACCGGCTTCGATCGCGAGATAGGCATTGGCCAGCGTCTGGGCTTCCACGCCTTGCGACGCGTCGACCACCAGTAGGGCGCCTTCGCAGGCGGCGAGCGAACGGCTAACTTCGTAGGAAAAGTCGACGTGGCCCGGGGTGTCGATGAGATTGAGGACGTAATCCTCGCCATTTTTCGCCCGATAGGAGAGCCGCACGGTCTGCGCCTTGATTGTGATTCCCCGCTCGCGCTCGATATCCATGGAATCGAGCACCTGCTCCTTCATTTCGCGCTCGGCAAGGCCGCCGCAATTCTGGATCAGGCGGTCGGCAAGCGTCGACTTGCCATGATCGATATGGGCGATGATGGCAAAGTTACGGATATGGGCGAGGTCGGTCATGGGCGCGCTACTTATCACTCCGCCGGACGTTTTTCCATCGGCAATGCGGTTTCGGGTGATGCTTCGGCTGTGGGAACCGCGACAACGCCGGTCGGGATATCCCGATCGAGCCCATTTTCGATCTCACGCCGCTTGCCATAAACATAGGCAGCGACCACCGCTGTCAGCAAGACGGTTCCGAGCAGCGGTGCCTGGAAACCCAGCCAAGTCCCCGCCTCGCCGACGATGACGGCTCCGATGGCCGGGCCGGCGCGCGCGACGATGGACCAGAAACTCATGACCCGCCCGCGCATTACACCTTTGACACTGGTCTGGAACATGACTTGGGCCGAGATATTCATGGCCGTCAGCGCAAAGCCGAGGACGGCCGAGGAGGCAACCCCGACCCAGAAGATGTTTGTGGCCGCAAAAATGGTCAAGAAGACTAGGCCCAGTGCCAGTGAAATGTGGAAAGCCTGCAGAACCCGGCGCGAGTGGGTCAGGAAAGAAATCCAGATCGCGCCGCCGATGGCGCCGAGGCCGGTGACTGACACGAGCATCGCAAATCCTTCGGCCTGCTGGCCAAACATGGAATCGGCGATGCCGGCCAGCAACTCGGAATAGGCACGCAAGAAAATCGAGGCGACGATGACGATCAGGAAGAGATGTTTGAGGGCCGGATGAGTGAACGCGTAGATGAGACCATCCTTGACGTCGCTGACGATCCCGCCGTGCCGTTCGTTGCGTTCGTCCGGATAGATGAGGGTGATCATGTAGAGCACGATCAGGTAAGCGAAATAACCTATCGCATTGACCGCGAAGGCGTAACCGATGCCCCAAAGCGCGATGATCGGTACGGCGAGAGCCGGTCCCAGGAAACGCGCGACATTGAACAGCATGGAATGAATGGCAACGGCCGGCGTGAGATCCTCGCGCGGTACGACATTGGCGACGATGGCGTGGCGGACCGGCGCCCAGAACGAGGCGACGATGCCGTGAAGCAGAGAAAAGGCCAGCAGGATCCAGATGTTCACAAGATCGAGAATGGTGAGCGCCGCCAACGCTGCCGTCAGAAGGACCATGAGGATTTGAATGATTCGTCCCATGACCAGCCGGTCGAACCGGTCGGTATAGGCGCCGGCGATCGGGCTCAGCAGAATGGCGGGCGCGGCCTCGGCCAGTGAAATAAAGCCCAGCCACGCACCGGAATGGGTAAGCTCCCAGGTGAGCCAGCCGATGCCGATGCGGTAGAACCACACACCCGTGGTTGCAAACCAGCCCATGGTTTCCAACAGCACGAAATTGCGATGACGCAACACGCGGCCGAAACTCGTGCCGCGCAGCATGTGGATGACATTTTCGGTGAGGCTCACAATGGGGTCTCTAGCATTGGCCAGGTCCAGATGCCACCCCGTTCGCCGCACCTTTCATCCGAATATGCCGGAAACCAGAGATAGGGGGGCCACTCCGATCACGGGTTCATGCAAGATCAGCAAAACAAGATATAGGACGAATCCAAGGACGACCGGCCGCCAGCCGATCTCGGACCAGATCAATCGCGTGCGGCCCTGGGCGATCGCCAGAAACGGCAGATGCGAGGATTGGCGCAAGTAAGTGTCCCAAGCGGAGCCGAGCAAGCGCCGCTTGCGCGAATCGATATGTAGGGTGCCGCCGACCGCCAAAAAGGCCAGCCCGCTAAACAGGATCAACGATGCCGAATCGCCGTTAGCCATCAGGTGCGTGATTGCCCATAAGGCAACACCCCACATGAAGGGATGGCGCGTGATACGGAAAATGCCTTTGGGACCGTTTTCGAGCTTTGGCGGTGGGGCGCCTGCGACCGCCGGATTGTTGGGCGAAATCGCGGCAATGACCAGGACTGAAACCAGGATCATGACCGAAAGCGTGATGTGTTTGACGGCGATGGGTGCAACCCAGAGCGGGACATAGGGTGCGGCGCGATAGCCGACGATCATATAAACGAACGGCACGGCAACGAGGATCGAGTAGAGGCCAAGAAAGGGGCGTTCGCCAATGCGGGCGATAATCAGGTCGCGGATCGGACGACTCGATAATACGAGATGCGCGCCGATGAATGCGGCCGTGGCCAGCAAAAGGGTGAGCAGACCGCCGGTCATTCGGCGGCAGCTTTGCGACCCGACGTGCGCAGATGCGCAATCACTTCGTCCGAACTCATGACGTCGGCATACTTGTGATGCATGTCGAACAGATTGACCTTGTGGGTCAGCAGCGCGCGATCGTACACGCAATCCTCGACGACGACAGTGTGATAGCCATGCGAGAAGCCGTCGACGACACTGGCGCGCACACAGCCGCTGGTGCTTTCACCGCAGACGATCAGGCTGTGGCAATCCAGGCGCACGAGATGGGCGGCCAGGGTCGTTCCGAAAAAACCGCTCGCGCGTTCCTTGACGATCACAATGTCGTCGTCGTGCGGTGCGAAGGCTTCGTAGATGGCATAGTCGTCGGCGCGCGACTTGGCGGCGCGCGCATCGCGGGCGGTTGCGTTGAGGCCGGACACGCCGCGTGCGGAGGTCGTATAGATGACGGGAAGCCCGGCGGCGCGTCCTGCCTCCAAAAGCCGTCGCGTCGGCTCGATCGCAGTCCAGGCATAGATGCCGCAACTCATAGGAAATTCTGCCGCGATTTCATGCGGCGGCCGCGCCCCTCCACGGTAAACCTGATTGTAGAAGTCGATCATCAGGATCGCCGGTCGTTTGCCGACCTTGGTTTCACGGTGAAAGGTCTTGTAGGTAGCTATGTCTTCAGCCGGGATGACATCCATCCAGCTATGGTCCACGAAATCGCGCGCCATGATGTTCTCCTCGTCGAAACCTATTCCCTAGGGGAAATTATGCGGATGGATGGCCGAAGGTGGCAAGGGTTGTTAATCTCCGCGTCATGGACGCGACAGCCCTCGATCATGCAGCCATCGCCATCGCCGATGTCCGGGCGCGTCGGGGACGGCTGATGCCGCTTCCGCCCGCGTTGGCACCGGTGGATGAAGCGGCCGGCTATGCCGTGCAGGATCGGTTGCGTCTGCACCTGGCGGGGCGCGGGTTCGGCGCCATGGCCGGCTTCAAGATCGGCTGTACCACGGCGGTTATGCAGACATATCTGGGGATCGGCCATCCGTGCGCGGGCGGTATTTCGACGGCGCGTATCTATGCCGACAATCCGGAATTCGCGGCGTGCGAATTTGTGCGTCCCGGCGTCGAATGCGAAATCGCCGTCGAACTCGGTAGAGATTTGCGTCCGGGCGATGCGCCCTTCGATCGCGCGCGCGTCGGCGAAGCCGTGAGCGCGGTTTATGCGGCCATGGAAATTGTCGATGACCGTTATGACGATTGGCGCGCCATGCCTTTGCCAACCTTGATCGCGGACGACTTTTTCCATGCGGCACTCGTGCTCGGGCCGCGTATTGCAGATTGGCGGTCGCTCGATCTGGCGCGTTTGCACGGAGTGTCGCGCGTGAATGGTATCTTGGTCGGATCGGGCGTTGGCGCCGATATTCTCGGCCATCCTCTGGATGCGTTGGTCTGGCTTGCCGAACACCGTGCGCGCCGTGGGCTGGGACTGACCTCGGGCGATATCGTGTCGCTGGGGAGCCTGACCGAGACGCGCTGGCTGGTCGAAGGTGACGAGGCCGCAATCGAAATCGAATCTTTGGGTACCGTGCGGATCGGCTATGGGAGTTCAACACCTTGAATATGCCCGCGATTCTTCAACAGCTCGTTCACGATGCCAAAGCCCAGCTTGGTCGGGGTGAATTCGAAGAAGCGATTGCCGCGGTCGAAAGCGCCCTGAAAATCGATAGCCGGATTCCCGATCTTTGGCATCTGCTCGGTCACGCATTGATGGGGGCCGGGCGCGACGGCGCCGCGGTGACAGCGCTCGAACGCGCGCGCGATATTCGTTCTGGGCCACAAGTCCTGTTGAGTCTCGCAGCGGCTCGTGCCCGGATCCAGGATTTCACGGGTGCAATATCTGAATGCGAGGCGGCGCTTAAATTCGATGCAAACTTCGCCGATGCTCATTTCAATCTGGCGAAATTCTTCTACGCTCAGCGCGAATCGGCACGTGCGTTGTTCCACGCGGAGCGCGCTCATCGTTTGCGACCCAAGGATATCGAGTCGGGCCGGCTTTATTTTCAAATGGGCGGGCCGGATTCGGAAGCCGAGCGTTTCTTCAAGCGGGTACTCACGAGCGATCCCAACAACGCGACCGTGACGAGCTTGCTGGCCGACACCTATCGCAAGCAGAAAAAGCCTTCGGCTGCGGCGGCCGTCTACGCACAGGCGGCCATGCTTTCCCCCGACGATGCCGGCATCCAAAACAGACGCGGAAACCGGCTTGTGGAAATCGGTCGGATCGAAGAGGCCATCGAGGCTTACGAACGTTCGCTCGCGATCGATCCGATGCGTCCGAATGTGCATTCAAACTTGATTCAGGTTCGACGCTATCTTCCGGGTATTTCCGCCGCCCGCGATCTGGCCGAGACGCGGCGATGGCAAGATCGCCATGGCGATCCGCGTCGTGGTCTTTTGCCGCCGCCGCTGAATTCCCGCGATCCCGACCGCCTACTGAAGATCGGGTATGTCTCGCCCGATTTTCGTCAGCACCCGGTTGGCTTCTTCATGTCGGGACCGTTGGAGCATCATGCGCCTGCGCATTTTTCCATCGTCTGTTACAACGCCGGTCGGCCGGATGACTATACGCCGGGGCTCCAACATCCGCCGCATGTTTGGCGCGATATTCGCGGCTTATCGGACGCGGCCACCGCCGCACTGATTCGGGACGACGGCATCGATATTCTGGTCGATCTCGCCGGCCATACGGCAAGCAACAGGCTAGCCTTGTTTGCGATGAAACCGGCTCCGGTTCAGGTCACGGCAGGCGGGACGACCGGCACGACTGGGTGTGACGCCATCGATTATATCATTACCGACCGGTTCGAAAGTCCGGCCGGCAGCGAGGGCGATTTCAGCGAATGGCTTGTGCGTCTGCCCGCGAACTGGGTCTGTTACGCGCCGCCCGATTATGCGCCGCCGGTCAGCCCGCCGCCCTTCATGGCGAATGGGTATATCACTTTTTGTTGCTTCAACAATTTGGCCAAGATCAATGCCGAGGTGGCTGAGATTTGGACGAGGATCGTCACCGCTGTCCCGGGTTCGCGGCTGATTTTGCGCGCCTCCTTTTTTGCGGAATCGGAAAGTGCCGATTACGTGCGGGCGCTGTTCCAGGCTGCGAGGTTTCCTGCCGACCGCCTGATCCTGGGGGAAGGGGGCGATCACAAAACCTTCCTCGGATTTTACAACGTGGTGGATATCGCGCTGGATGCCTTCCCGTTCTCCGGCGGGCTCACGACTCTTGAAGCGCTGTGGATGGGCGTGCCGACCATCACGCTCGCCGGCGATACGTTCTTCGGCCGCCATAGCGTGTCGCATCTCACGAATATAGGTCTTACCGATATGATCGCTGAAACGCCCGACCGATACGTCGATATCGCTGTCGCCCTGGCGCGCGATCCGGCACGTCTCGCGCAACTACGCGGCGAATTGCGGGGTCGCATGGCGGCCTCTCCGCTGACCGATGCGGTTCGTTATACGCGGGCACTCGAAGAAGCCTATCGCCGGATGTGGGGGATCTGGTGCGCCGGCGGCGCGCGTGAGCACATCCAGATCGACATTGACGAATCCATCGGCGGGGCGATTCCCCAGCTCCGGCGTTCCTAATAATGTAGGCGGCGATCTTACGCACGAGGCAAGAGTATGAAGCGGTTCCGCCAAACCATCAGGATCATGTTCAGCGATTGCGATCCGGCGCAGATCGTTTTCTATCCGGCCTATTTCCGTTGGTTCGATCGAGCGACCCAGCAAATGTTCACTGATGTCGGGCTCGAATGGTCGAAATTCTGGCCCGAGCGCGGCATGGCCGGCCTGCCGTTGGTGGATGCCTCGGCCAAATTCATGGGGCCTGCGCGCATGGACGACGAGGTTGTGCTGGAAAGCTGGATCGACGAATGGCGCGGCCGCACCTTCGTCGTGAAGCATCTGATGAGCAAGGACGGCAGGCCGATCGTCGAGGGTCAGGAAATCCGGGTCTGGGCGGTTAAGGACGCGACGACACCCGAAGGCATCAAGGCCGCGCCCATCCCCGACGACGTCAAAGCGAAATTCGCCTGAACTGGTTTCGCCGTTTTCTCACTCTGCCGCTTGCGGCTGGGGTGGGGCCTTCTTGGGCTCGTCGTCTTCCATCCGATTGATCATGTCGGCGATATGACTCGACGGTTTCGTGTGCTTCGCCAGCAGCAAATAGAAGACCGGCACGATCAGAAGTGTCAGTGCAGTGGAAAAGACCACCCCGCCGATGATGACCACGCCGATGGCGCTGCGGCTTTCGGCACCTGCGCCGGTCGCCATTGCCAGCGGCAAGGCGGCAAACACGTTGGTGATGCTGGTCATGACGATGGGCCTTAGCCGCGAGATCGAGGCATCGCGCACCGCCGTCAGAATATCGTGGCCCTCGTTGCGGAGCTGGTTCGAAAATTCGACGATCAAAATGCCGTTTTTGGCGACCAATCCCACCAAGAGGATCATGCCGATCTGGCTATAGACGTTGATTGATCCGCCCGCGACAAGAAGTGCGGCGAGCGCCCCGGTGATGGCGAGCGGAACCGCCAGTAGAATAATGAACGGGTTCGAGAAGCTTTCGAACTGCGCCGCCAGAACCAGAAAAACAATGAGAATCGAGAAGCCGAACGTGATGTAGAGGGCTGAACTCGATTCCCGGAAATCTCGGGATTCGCCGCGATAGCCGGTTCGCATATTCGATTGCAGGAGCGGAGTCGCCGTCTTTTCCAAATATTGCAGTGCCTCGCCGAGCGTATAGCCCGGCGCCAAGGCGGCCTGGATCGTTATCGCGCGCATGCGATCGAGCCGGCGAAGTTCCGATGGTCCAGCAACATCGGTGATGGTCACGAGGTTTGCCAGCGGAATCAGTCGGTCGCGCGATGACCTTACGAACACATTCGACAAATCGCGCGGCGTCGAGCGGTCCCCGGCCTGGGCTTGTAGAATGACGTCGTAAAGTTCGCCACGTTCGGTGTAGGACGTCACGACGCGTGAGCCCAGCAGGGTCTGTAGGGTTTCGCCGATATCGCGGACGGATACGCCGAGATCCGAGGCCCGGTTTCGATCAATATCGACGCGAAGCTGCGGTTTGCGTTCGTCATAGTCGGACACAAGATTGACGAGTCGGTCATTTTCCGACGCTGCTTCTAAAATCTTGTCACGGACTTGCACCAGCTCTTCATATGTATCGCCCATGACGACGAATTGTACGGGTGCGCTGGCAATACGTCGCCCGAGGCCCGGCGGATTAAGGACGAGGGCTCTGACCCATGGCATATTTCGCATGGACGGGGATAGCTCTTCGACGATCTTCGCTGCGGTTACATCGCGTTTCGACCAGTCGATCAGGCGTACCGTAATACGCGCGGCATTGACGGGGGAGGTGTTGTCGAAGCCTGGGGCGACGCTGGTGAAGATGCGGTCGATGAGCCCGCGCTCGGCCAACGGTGCAAGTGCGGCTTCGACCTGAGCAGTCGCCTTCTGCATGTAATCGAAGCTGGCACCTTCGGGGCCCGCGATCGAGATCGAGAACGAGCCGCGATCGTCGATCGGCGCGAATTCATGTTTGAGATTTATGAAGAGCAGGCCGGACGCCAGGGTGGCGACGGCGCCAATGCCGATAATCGCATAGGGAAATTTGAGCGACCAATCGAGCATTCGCGCATATCCATGGTTCATCGCCTCGAAAACCGGTTCGGTGACCTTGACGAGACGGCCTTCGTCGCGGGCGGGCTTGAGCATGCGTGAACACATCATGGGCGTCAGGGTCAATGCGATGAGACCCGAGAACAGAACGGCGAAAGCAACCGCGACGCCGAATTCGGCGAACAGGCGCCCGATATTGCCGCCGATGAACGCGATCGGCAAAAAAACGGCGACCAACACCAGCGTCGTCGCGATGACGGCAAAGCCGATCTGGCGCGAGCCGCGCACGGCTGCGAGCAGCGGCGGCTCGCCCATTTCGATGCGTCGGTGGACATTTTCCAGCACCACGATAGCGTCGTCCACAACGAGCCCGATGGCGAGCACGAAGGCGAGCAGAGTCAGCACATTGATTGAAAAGCCGAGTGCCGCCATGACGGTGAAGGACGCGATGATCGATACCGGAATGGCGACTGCGGGGATGATCGTCGCGCGCACCGTACGCAGAAAGATGAACACCACGCCGATGACCAACAAAAGCGCGACGCCGAGTGCATGGAATACTTCGTAGATCGATTGGCCGATAAAGGTCGATTCGTCGTAGGATACGTCAATTTGCATGCCTTCCGGCAGCGTCGCGCGAAGATTGTCGAGTTCGCCGCGTACGCCCTTCGCGACCTCAAGCGTG
This sequence comes from Caenispirillum bisanense, assembly GCA_945877815.1. GTDB lineage: Bacteria > Pseudomonadota > Alphaproteobacteria > Rhodospirillales > UBA2165 > CANIGJ01. The sequence goes on along the minus strand of CAMDWJ010000003.1, from coordinate 29,879 downwards.
TTGGATTTGGATTGTTTGAGGATTGCGATACCGATCGCGGTGCGATTGTTGATACGCACCTCGCTTCGCGTGTTTTCGGCCGCCTTCTCGATCATGGCGACATCGCGCAGACGCACCAGATATTTGGCTTTGGTGCTGCCGACGACGATTTCGCCGAACTGTTGAGGTTCCTTGAGGCCGGATTCCGTCCGTACTGTGAATTCGCGATTGGTCGATTCGAGCCGTCCCGACGGCAATTCGACGTTTTCGCGGCGTAGCGCGCTCTCGACGTCCTTCACGGTCAGTTCGCGCGCTGCGAGTTTGTTTTTGTCGAGCCAAATGCGCATCGAATAGTCGCGCGCGCCCCACACGCGGGCGCTGGCAACGCCGTTCACCGCCGAAAACCGATTGACCAACACCCGGTTGGCGTAGTCGGTCATTTCGAGGCGGTTCATATGGTCGCTGACTATGGACAGCGACATGATCGGCTGTTCATCCGCATCCGCCTTTTGGATCGTCGGAGCGTCGGCTTCTTCCGGTAGATTGCGAATGGTGCGCGAAACCTTGTCGCGCACATCGGCGGCGGCGGTGTCGATGTCGCGAGATAGGTTGAATTCGATATTCACGCGCGAGGCTTCTTCGCGGCTCGTCGAAGTGATGCTTTTGATGCCCGAAATGCCGGCAACGGCGTTTTCGATAACGCGGGTTACTTGCGATTCCATGACCTCGGCGGAGGCGCCTTTATAGTTCGTTGCAACATTGACCACAGGCGGATCGACGTCGGGGAATTCGCGGACCGGGAGATGGATGAACGAGAAGAGACCGAAGATCAGTAAGATCAGGCTGATAACCGTAGCCAGCACCGGCCGGCGGATGCAGATGTCGGATAGAAACATGGAACTACCTCGGTTGACCGGTTGTCTCAGCTACCTTGCATCGGTAAAACGCCCTGCGCCTCGCGAACCGTCATCCCGTCGCGCAGGCGCTGCAGCCCGCCGACAATGACCTTGGCTTCGCGCGTCAGTCCTTCGCGCACTTCGACCGAGCCGCGTTGCCGTTCGCCGATCACGATTTTCTTCTGGGCGGCCTTGCCATTCTCGACGACAAAAATGAATTGATCTTCACCGACCGGCACCAGCGCCTCTTCCGGGATCAACATGGCGGCCTCGCGCTTTTCGAGCACGAGGGTAACGGTCAGCAACATTCCTTGTTGGAGCGAGCCGTCGGGGTTTGGTATCTCGGCTCGTACTTCGACGGCGCGCGTGACTGGATCGACCCGTGAATCGACGGTCCTGGCGAATCCATTGAACGGGCGTGCTGGATAAGCGTCGCTTTGCGCGACGACCGCCGCCCCTGCTTTGATCCGTGAAATGAGGACCTCCGGCACCGAAAAATCGAGCTTGATGACGCTGATATCGTCGAGCGTGGTGATCAGCGTGCCGGCTGAGACAAGCGCGCCGGCACTCAGCCGACGCAGGCCGAGGCGGCCAGGAAAGGGGGCTCGGATGGTCAGATCGGCGAGACGGGCGCGCGCGGCTTCGGAGCGAGCTTGTGCCCCCTGCCAAGTCGATTCCAGAGTTTGCACCGTCGCCTTGGGCGAATTGCCCGAGGTCAAAAGCTGCGATGCGCGATCGAAATTCGCGCGCGCTGTTGCCTCATCCGCGACTGCGGACGCGAGCGTCGCCTTGGCCTCGCGGTCGTCGAGTTCAACCAGCACGTGGCCCTTGGGCACGAGCTGGCCTTCGGTGAAATTGATCGAGCGGACGACGCCGGTCACCTTTGAGGTGATTGTTATGGCTTCGCTGGCGTTGGCGGTTCCGAGAGCCTGATAGGTCTGCTGAACCGCAGCGATACGGACCGGTACCGTCACAACTTGCGTAACATTGGGGCCTTTTTTCCCTTTTTGAACATCAGTCGAGGATTGCTGCGCCGACGAGCCAGGATAAAACGCCCATACGCTAATTCCGATGGCGACGACGACGGCCGCGCCCACCCATTTGCTTTTTGTCATCATTTGCCCAACTTGTCGTTCTGATGCGCGTGTTACGTCCGCACACAGCTCTCCCCCAAAAGCTTACAAACGTATAATCAGCCGAATTCCGGCGTTTGTTGGCCGCATACTAGCGTTAACACGTTGCTTGTGCACGGCCTATAACGGGCGAGCGAAACGGGCGCGGAATTTCTAGTTTCTGGAGAAATTAACAGGCGTGATGCTCGTCAAGCGGCGAGACTCCGGGTCAAGGCGGCATTTAGGCGGGCGGAAAATCCAACCGGGTCGGCCAGGGTTTCCCCCTCGACGATACGGGCTTGATCCAACAGCAGGTGGGCCGCATCCGCGATCGCCGGTTTTTTTACGAGATCGTCCGCCATGCCGGCCAGGGCCTTGATCAGGGGATGGGCGGGATTGATTTCTAAGATACGGGTTGCCGTGGGGACCGTCATGTGGCCTTGGCGGCGCAGCATCCGTTCAAGGTGCAAATCCATATCGCCCTCGCCGGCCACCAGGCAGACGGCGCTCTCGGTCAGGCGATCGGTTGAGCGCACGTCGCGTACCGCTTCGCCCAGCGCCTCCTTGAAAGCGAGAATTAATTTAGCGACGATTTCGTCGCCTGCTTTTTCCGGGATCTGATCGTCGCTCTTTTCCGCTGCCTTGATCTTCGACAAATCGAATCCACCGGCCGTCACCGAGCGCATCGGCTTGTCTTGATATTTCCCCACCATGGGAATCCAAAATTCGTCGATGGGATCTGTGAGCAGCAGAACCTCGATCCCGCAGGCGCGGAATCCTTCAAGCTGCGGACTGGCCTTCACCGCATTCATATCCTCGCCGGTGATGAAGAAGATTTCGTCTTGTCCTTCCTTCATCCGCCCGATGTAGTCGACAAGGGTTGCGGTTTCATCGCCGGCCGTGGTGCGGAAACGGGCGATTGCCAGAATATCGTCGCGGTGTTCCTGGCCTTCGTAGAGGCCTTCTTTCATCACAGCGCCGAAATTTTCCCAGAAGGTCGTAAATTCCTCGGGCGCTTTTTCGGCCTTTTTCTTTAGTTCGGTGAAAATGCGTTTCACCAGCGCATTCTTGATGCGGTCGACGACGACGTTATGTTGCAGAACTTCGCGGCTCACGTTGAGCGGAAGATCCTGTGAATCGACAACGCCATGCACGAAGCGCAACCAACGCGGCATCAGACCTTCGCAATCGTCGGTAATGAAAACGCGTTTGACGTAAAGTTTCACCCCATGCTTGCGGTCCGGGTTCATCAGGTTGAACGGGCGCGACGAGGGAATGAACAGAAGGTTGGTATATTCGACCTTGCCTTCGGCCTTGTTGTGCAGCGTGAGCCAGGGTTTGTCGAAGGCATGACCGACGTGATGATAGAATTCCCGGTACTGATCCTCGGTGATGTCCTTGGGGGCGCGGGTCCACAGCGCGGAGCCCTTGTTGAGTTGGGTCTCGCCGTCTTTTGTCTTGAGCACGATTGGCAGGGAAATGTGATCGGAATATTGCTGGACGATGTGGCGGATACGCGCCTCTTCGAGATATTCGGATTGATCTTTTGCCAGATGAACGGTGATCGAAGTTCCCTGAGCCTCGCGCGTGACCTCTTCGATCGTGAATGCGCCTGCGCCGGTCGATGACCAATGCCACGCGATCTCGTCGCCGGCTTTGCGACTGACTACGTCGACATGATCGGCGACGCTGAAGCAGGCATAGAAGCCGACGCCGAACTGGCCGATTAGGTTAGCGTCCTTGCGCGCATCGCCGGACAAGCCTTCGAGGAATTCCGTCGTGCCCGATCGCGCGATCGTGCCGAGGTTCCGGATCAATTCCTCGCGGTTCATGCCGATGCCGTTATCGGCGACGGTGATGGTGCGGGCCTTCTTGTCAAAACCGATCTCGATCTTGAAGTCACCGCCACCTTCGGCCAGTTCCGGGACGGTCAGTGCGAGATAACGCAGCTTGTCGCAGGCATCAGCAGCGTTGGAGATCAATTCGCGCAGGAATATTTCCTTGTTGGAATACAGAGAATTGATGACGATCTCGAGGATCTTGCCGACTTCGGCCTCAAACTTGATCTCTTCGCCCGCCATGGTGCCCCCTCGTGCTTTCTTTAAAGGTCGATCCGGGCCTCATATGGAACGCGGTTTCACTGTTCGCAAGAGGGGCGTAGATGGCGAGGTCCGGGCTCGCCCCCTATAGTGTCGCGATGGACCGCCGCCCGCTCGACCCCTTCGTTGCCGATCGCGCCCACATGTTGGACGAAGTCGAGGAGGGTTTTCGTCGCACCGAGAAATGGACCGGGCGTGCACATCCATCTCCCCGGATTCTGAACGCCCTGTCGCGGGTTCCCCGTCACGCCTTCGTGCCCAAGGAATTGGCGGCTTCGGCCTATGCCAATCGGCCGCTCGGCATCGGCCACGGACAGACGATTTCGCAACCCTATATCGTGGCCTTGATGACCGAGCTTCTCGATCTCGATGACGAGGATTCGGTTCTCGAAATCGGCACCGGCTCGGGCTACCAGACGGCCGTCTTGGCCGGGATCGCGCGCACCGTCTACACGGTCGAATTCGTCTCCGTGCTAGCGGCGCAGGCGGAGGCTCTTCTGAGCAGTCTCGGCTATATAAATGTCCGCTTTCGCGTCGGCGATGGCCGCGCGGGCTGGCCGGCGGCCGCACCCTTTCCCGCCATCATGGTTACTGCGGCGGCCGAGACCATCCCCGATGCCCTGGTCGGCAATTGGCGCCCGGCGGGCGGATGATCCTACCGGTCGGCAAGGTCAACGGCCCCCAGAATCTCGTCCTAGTCCGGCGCGACGATTCGGGGCGCGTGTACCGCGATACGGTTCTGGCCGTGGCTTTCGTTCAATTGGTCGGCGGCGGTTAGACTGGGTTTCGCTCTTTCTCTCTTGCGCGACCCACGAGAAATACCCAATTGTGCGTTATGCAGATCGCCACGCAGCGGCCTCGCGTTATCGCGGTCCTCGGGCCGACCAACACCGGCAAAACCTATCTCGCGTTCGAACGCATGCTTGCCCATGGCAGCGGGGTCATGGGGTTCCCGTTGCGGCTGTTGGCGCGCGAAAATTACGACCGCGCGGTCAGGCTCAAGGGTGAGCGGCAGGTGGCGCTGATCACCGGCGAGGAAAAGATCGTCCCGCCCTTTGCGAAATATTTTTTCTGCACCGTCGAATCGATGCCAATCGACAAGCAGGTTGCGTTCCTGGCTGTCGACGAAATCCAGCTTGCCGCCGATCCGGACCGCGGGCACGTATTCACCGACCGTCTGCTGCATGCCCGCGGGCTGGAGGAAACCATGTTCATGGGCGCCGATACGGTGCGCCCGCTGCTCAAGCGCCTGATCCCGCACGCGGAGATCGTCACGCGACCGCGATTTTCGACGCTGACCTATGTTGGGCCTAAAAAGATCCAGCGTCTGCCCCCGCGCTGCGCCGTTGTCGCCTTCACGGCACAAGATGTCTATGCGATCGCCGAATTGATCCGTCGCCAGCGCGGCGGGGCCGCGCTGGTCATGGGCGCCTTGTCGCCGCGCACCCGCAATGCGCAGGTCGCCTTGTTCCAATCGGGTGAGGTGGATTATCTGGTCGCGACCGACGCCATCGGCATGGGCCTCAATATGGATGTCGACCACGTGGCCTTTGCCAGCGTTGCGAAATTCGACGGCGCGGCCCATCGCGATCTCAGGCCGCATGAATTCGCCCAGATCGCCGGTCGTGCCGGCCGGCATATGAGCCACGGCACCTTCGGCGTTACCGGCGAAGCGCCTGAAATGACCCCGGATGTGATCGCGCGGATTGAGGCGCACGATTTCGAGCCGCTGACGAGTTTCAACTGGCGCAATCCTGTTTTGGATTTCCGTTCGGTCGATGCGCTGCGGGCGAGCCTCGCGCGCGATCCCGACTATGCGGGGCTGCGGCGCGCGGCGCCGGCGGCGGACGAACGCGTCTTTAACGAGGCGTTGCGCGATCCCGAGGTTGCTTCGCGCGCGACGTGGCCGGGTTCGGTCAAGCTTCTGTGGCAGGTTTGCCAGATTCCGGATTTCGGCCGTGGCGCTGGCGACCGCCACGCGCGCCTGCTGGCCCAGATCTATGGGATGCTGTGCGACCGCGGAACTCTTTCGACAGAGTGGCTGGCGGCTCAGATCGCGTCCCTCGATACCCTCGATGGTGGGATCGATACCTTGCTGCAGCGCATCGCCAATATCCGTATCTGGACCTTTGTGTCGCATCGCCCCGACTGGATCGAGGATTCTATGCACTGGCAGGGACGCACGCGCGCCGTCGAGGATCGTTTGTCGGATGCGTTGCACCAGGCGCTGACCCAGCGCTTCGTCGATGTACGGACCACCGGCCTGTTGCGCCGGCTGCAGGATCGCGACCGGTTGGTTGCGGCAGTCGATGCCGAAGGCGAGGTTGTCGTCGAAGGACATCACGTCGGGCGGCTCGAAGGATTCAAGTTCGTTGCCGATGCGGCGGAAGGCGAATTGGCGGGCCGTGCGGTTTCAAATGCGGCGTTCCGCGCGCTCGGCAGCGAACTTTCGCGCCGCGCGGTGGATTTGATTGCGGCGCCAAATTCGGATCTGACTTTGGGCGGCGATGCCGAGTTGCGCTGGAAAGATGTTCCGGTCGCACGTCTGCTAGCCGGTTCGACACCGTTGAAGCCGCAGATCGCTCTGATCGGCGGAGAATTATTCGAAGGCGCCGCGCGCGCCAAGGTCGAGGCGCGACTTTCGTCTTTCGCAACGCAAGAGATCGCGACTGTGCTGGCGCCGCTGGTGCGTGCAGCGGCGGCGGATCTTTCGGGACACGTGCGCGGGCTGGTCTATCAGGTGACGGAGGGGTTGGGCAGCATACCGACCTCGTCAGTGATGCAGCTCATCGCGCGACTGCAAAAAACCGATTTTTCGTCGCTGCGCCGGCTCGGCATCTGGGTCGGCAAACACGATGTTTATATGCCCGATCTCGTGCGCCCGAAGGCCTCGCGCTTGGCGGCGCTTTTGTGGGCAGCGCATCACAATTTGCATAAGATTCCCGATCTCCCACCGGCTGGCCGGACGTCGGTTTTGCTGGCCGACGATGTTCCGGGCGGCTTTTTGCGCGCCGCCGGATTCCGTGTTCTGGGCGCGCGCGCGGTGCGGCTCGATATCGTCGAACGTTTGTCTGTCGACTGTCGTGCACGCGCCCAGGACGGCATCTTCGCCGCCGACGCGACGCTGGCCAATTTGCTGGGATGCTCGGCCGCCGATCTGCAAAAGGTACTGATCGTTCTCGGCTATCGTGCCGCGCCGGCGAGGGGGTCGGTGGCGTGTTTCCGTCTGCAATCGGCTAAGTCGTCGCGGGCGCGCGGCCCACGCCTAGCCGCACGAGCGGCAATCCATTCGCCATTCTCCAAGCTCAAGGATCTGGTGCTGCCTTGAGTCCCGAAACCAAGACATCCACTGAGCCGAACGGGCGCTTGCGCCTCGACAAATGGCTGTGGCATGCGAGGTTTTTCAAAACCCGATCTATCGCGACCCGGTTTTGTTTGTCGGGCCGGTTGCGGGTAAACGGCGAACCGACCGGAAAGGCACACTATGCTGCCCGGATCGGCGACGTGCTGACTTTTGCGATAGGCACCGAAGTGCGCGTTATCGGCATTCTTGCACTCGGCGAACGCCGCGGCCCGGCGCCAGTGGCTCAGGAGCTATATGAAGACTTGGCACCGCGCCCGCCGCGCGAAACCGCCGGCGCCGATGCCGCAGCTGTGCATGAAGGGCGCGAAGCAGGTGCTGGCCGTCCGACCAAATCCGAACGCCGCGCCATTGACCGCTTGATGGACCGAGATTAGTTGTCGCCGGATCGTTTTGCGCGATAACATTCCTCTCAATCGGCCGGGGAGGACAAAAATGAAAACCAAACTTCTCATCGGGACGTCCATTACCTGTCTGATGGCATTGCCCATCGCAGAGGATGCGCTGGCGCAGAAGTCGGCCGACGCCGTCCGCATCGCCATAAATTTTCCGATCAAGCGCTTGTCCGCCTATTATCAGCCCGATCCCGAGGCGGGTATGTTCTTCCGCCTGATGGAAGAGCCGCTCATCCGCTACGACGAGAGCGAAGCAAAGTTTTTACCTGCGCTCGCCAAATCCTGGAAGCGGATCGACGATCGCACGCTCGAATTCGAATTGCAGGAGGGCGTCAAATTTCACAACGGTAATGTCGTCACCGCTGACGATGTGGTTTATATCTTCAATTGGCGCATCGATCCCAAGCTGCGTATTCCGTTTGCCACCCGTTTCAGTTGGGCCGAAGGCATCGAGAAGACCGGCCCCATGACCGTGCGTATCCGCGCCAAGGAACCGACCGCGGTCGATATGATGGTTCTGGCCTATAACCTGTTCATTCAGGATTCGCGCGTTCATGAGAAGCTCGAAGACAAATCGGAATATGGTTTGCGTCCGATCGGCACCGGTCCCATCAAGCCCGAGAAACTCGATCAGAACGTCACGGTCGTGCCCTTCACGGAGAACAAGCACCACGAACAGGTGAAGTTCAAACGCATGATCGGAATGTCGATCCCGGATGCGCAAACCCAGGCCGCGCATATTCTTGCCGGCTCGGTCGATGCCATCCAGCCGCAGACCGAAGACGAAATGGCGAACTATGCGAAACAGCCAAGCCTGAAGATCGTTTCCAAAGAACAATTCTCCTTACTTTGGCTGGGCCTCGACACGCGCAACCGCAGCGGCCGACCTGAACTGCAAGACGAACGGGTGCGCAAGGCGATCTTCATGGCCATCGACCGCAAAGGCATTGCCGAGAATTTCGTTCCGGGCGAATCGCGTGAGATCGACGCGTTGTGCTTCGATGCGATGCTGGCCTGCGGCTAAAACAAGCGGCCGCCCGCTTACGATCCGGTAGCAGCCAAAAAACTGATGGCCGATGCCGGCTACGCCAACGGCTTCGATCTGGAGCTTGTGACGCGCGGCCTCTCGCGTCCGGCGGGAATCGCGATCACCGGCCAGCTGCGTGCCATCGGCATCCGCGCCAATATCAAGCATATGACCTTGACCGCCTATCGCGACTATCGCGAGGAAGGGAAGATCCAGTCGATCGCGACCGATTCGCCGGTCGGCAGCATGCCCGACACATCCAATGTAATGCTGCAGCAATTTGGCGCCGCGTCGCGAGACTTCGCGGTCGATGACGATATCCAGACATGGATGGCGGCGGCGATCGGGACGCACGATCTGGCGAAGCGTAAGGAACTCTATTCGAAGATCCACGATCGGATTTACGAAAAGTCCTATCTGTTGCCGATCGCAACCTGGCCCTCGACCTGGGTGGTCGCCAAGGACATCGAAATCCAGCCGCCGATCTGGAACGACGCCACGATGTCGGCCCGCGATTTCGCGTGGAAGAAATAGGACCCAAGCCTGGGGAGTTGATCCGTCGGCGTTTCGCGTCTAACTCAAGCGGATGATCAACCGTATCAAGGAATTGTTCGCGGCCGCCCCGGGCGGCAGCGGGTCCGCAAAACAGGGCGAGCTGAGCTTGGCCGCTGCGGCGCTGCTGGTCGAGGCCGCGTCGATGGACGGGATCTTCGACGCGGTGGAACATGCCGCGATCGCGCGGCTTCTAACCGAGCGTTTCGCAATGTCGCCGGACGAGGTCGATACTTTGATCGCCGAGGCGGTCGAGGCGATAAACGAAACCGGTCAGCTCTACGGTTTTACGCGCGTGATCAAGGACCGGTACGACGCGGCCGAACGCATACTTATGATCGAGATGCTTTGGGAGGTCGCGATTGCCGACAGGCAGGTCGATCATTTCGAATCGAACCTGATTCGGCGCGTCGGCGGCCTTTTGTTCGTTTCGGATCGGGACCGGGGACTGGCCAAGCAGCGCGTGATGGCGAGGCTCGCCTAGCACACTTGGCAATGAAATTTCGACAGTGTATGAAGGACGCCGCTTCCGCTGGGGGGCTTTTTGGGAGAATCGGAGTAAGAAATGACCTACGTCGTCACCGAGCAATGCATCAAGTGCAAATATCAGGATTGCGTCGAGGTTTGCCCCGTCGATTGCTTCTACGAGGGTGAAAATATGCTCGTGATCAATCCGGACGAATGCATTGATTGCGGCGTGTGCGAGCCCGAATGCCCGGCCGAAGCGATCATGCCCGATACCGAAGACGGTCTTGAGGAATGGCTTTCGATCAATGCCAAACTCGCCAAAAGCTGGCCGAATATCACGGCCAAAAAGGATACTCCCCCCGATGCCGACGATTGGAAAGGCAAACCGGGTAAAAAGGCGATGCTGAGCGAGACACCCGGCAGCTAAGCCTTTACTCCATCCGTTTTTACTAAAATTTCTTAAAATCAATGGCTTAGCGCCGCTTGCTCGTGCAAGCGGCGAATGCCTGTCATTTTGCCGTTTCGTGTGATATATTAACGATATCCCGCGACAGGGGCGGTCGCGCCGTTAAAGCGCGCGCCGTTCTATACCCAACAGGCACTATCTCGCAGATGAACGCGGTCCATGGCGATTATAACCGCCCGACAATACGCACGAATTCGGGCCCAGAATCTTACTGGAGTGGAAGCAGACGATGACCACGACGAATACGACAGCCCCGAAAAAGAAGAAAAAGGACGATGGAATGTTATTCAAGAGCGGCGATTACGTTGTGTATCCGACTCATGGAGTCGGGCTTGTTAAAGGCATCGAGAAACAAATGGTCGCCGGTCTTTCGCTCGAACTGGTCGTTGTGACCTTCGATAACGACCGCATGACGTTGCGCGTCCCCGTGGCTAAGATGGCGACGTCCGGCCTGCGCAAGGTCAGTTCGCGTAAAATCATGGACGATGCGATCACGACGCTGAAAGGTCGTGCGCGCGTGAAGCGGACGATGTGGAGCCGTCGAGCGCAGGAATACGAGGCTAAGATCAATTCGGGCGATCCGATTTCGATCGCCGAGGTCGTGCGCGACTTGCATCGTAATGTCGGACAACCGGATCAATCCTTCAGCGAGCGGCAGATTTACGAAGCGGCGTTGGAACGGTTGGCGGGCGAATTCGCCGCAGTCGATGGCATCGACAAGGCGAAAGCGACGGAAAAGTTGGAACAGGCCTTGAAAGCGGCCTGACCATTTTTTCGTTTATCATCGAATTGGAACAGGCGCCGGGGAAACTCGGCGCCTGTTTTATGTGCCGTCGCTGCGCTCGGCTCAGCGCGCCTCGCCCACCAGCTTCACCAACTGGCCGGGTTGGACCTGTGCTCTCGGCGCAAGGCCGTTTAGCGTGCGGAACCAATCTTCCTTGAAATCGGGCATGGCCATGCGGCTGGCGAGCGAGGCGGCGGTTTCGCCCGCGCCAACGCGATAAATCTGAATACGCCAAGGTTTGGCCTGCGCCGCCTCCTGCGCGGTTAGCGGCCGCAAGCTATAGGTCAGGCGCCGCAGCGAGTCGGACATGCGCTCGGTCAGGCTGGTTGGCGTGGCCATCAGGAAGCGATAGATACGGCCGTCATTTTGTTTGACCGCCACGAAGCGCAGATCGACGACGCCGGCGTTCGTATTGCCGCGCCCGGTGGCTGTGGCGCCCTCCATTCCGTTGACCTCGATGCGCTCGAGTCCCTGGAGGTTCGCATTCTGGACCCAGACGCTGCGAATATATTCGGTCGCCGCGCCCGCGAAGGGCTTCGGGCTCATATCAAACACCATGAGCGAACCGTTGGGTCCCATTCCGAGCACGCTGTCCGATTTATTGATGAGACGAAATCCGGTTGGCGCCTCGAAGCGGAACATCAGCTTCGGATGAATAAAATGGCGGCCGCGCACCAAGCCTTGATCCGCATCGTCGCCGAATGTCATGCCATCGAGCCGTTCGAGATAGGCCTCGCGATTGACCGTCGTGCCGCTCGCCGTTACCCGCGCGGCCTCAGCTGTTGCCTGCTCGACGCGGTCGATGGTGCGTGGATGCGACGCGAAGAAGTCGGCCTGGTCCACGGCGTTGGCGGGTCGGCCGAGCATTTTGTTCTGCAACTGAGAAAAATCGCGCAGCTTCGAGAGGAAGTCGGCCATCGTTCGGGTCTGATAGCCGGTGCGCGACAGATAGCGCACGCCGAGCGTATCGGCCTGGAATTCCTGCTCTTGTGAATAGTGCTGGATGTAACCCGATCCCAACTGGTTGGCGATGTCGCCGGCCGGCCCGCCGAGTACGAGGCCGAGGCCGGCGCCAAACAACCCGGCAATCGTTGCCTTGGACTGGCGCTCGGTGGAATGGCGGGCGGTGACATGCCCGATCTCATGCGCGAGCACGCCAGCCAGCTCGGCTTCGTTGCCGGCCAGCGCCATGAGTCCGCGCGTCACATACACATAGCCGCCCGGCAGGGCGAACGCATTGATGTCTTCGCTATTGAGGACGGTGAAGTGCCACTCGATATTTGGCAGCTCCGAAGCGGCGGCGAGCTTGGAGGCGACGATCGCCACATAACCCGTGACATTAGGATCGTCGTAGACACCACCGAACTCGCGGATGATGTTCGGATGCTGCTGCGCGCCGATCTTCTGTTCATCCTGGATCGAGGTGCCCAGGGTCAGCATGTTCTCGCCGGTGGCAGGATTGGTTTCGCAACCGCTCAGCGCGATGGCGGTGGTGCCAAGGCCAAGGATCAGCAGAAGGGTGCGGAAATATCCGGTCATTTGTCGAGCACCTCGATTTGGTCGGAGTGGGTCGCTTCGATCATCGGTCCGTCGCGCGATTGTAGCCAGCCACGCACACGGACGCGGCGGCCTTTATAATTTTCGGGCCGGATGCCTTCCTGCAAGAACTGTCTTGTGGTTTTCGCGGTGAGGGTCACGGTGAAGTCGGTTCGCCAGTTGGCGCCGAAATTGATATAGGCGCGTCCGGAGACAATAGCCACGCCAAGAACAGTGCCCTCGATCAATTCAAAGGAATTGATATGTTTGGCAGTCTCGTCCGGTGTCCGGATCGCATAATAGGGATGATTCCAAATGCCGTGCCGTGCGGTCCGTGCACCCCGTTCGCGCATCAGCATCTCGGCAACACGGGCGCGATTGTCAGCGAAGGAATAAACGCGGGCCAGGCCCGCATCCAGCATGGCGCCTTGTATCCAGACCCCGTCATCGCGCGTCAGATGAGCCAATAGCCGATTGTAACGATCGGTGCGCTGGCCGCCGAAACCGAGGTCCAGCATGCGGCCGAGCACTAATTTCTCGAGCCCGGCCTTGGCTTCTTTGGCGTGGGGCCATTCGCGGAACCCCGCCCGGCCAAGCGGCAGCTTGGGTGCCTGCAGCCCGACCAGACGGACCTCGCGACTGCCCGCGATTTCGCGGTCGAGCAGGATCGTATCGCCGTCGACCACGCTGACAGCCATCGCGCTGCCGCCCGAAACCAGTTCATCCGCCGCCGCTGGAGGCACGACTAAGAGCAACATGAGCAAGGCGGCGCACAGCCGTCGCGCTAATATTTTTTGACAGGCGTTTGAGGGTGCCCTAGAGGTAAACTGCATGGACGTTAGTTCGAAGCAATATCAGCTGTATCCGGAGATCGAGCCGCACGAACGCGGCATGCTCGATTTGGACGGCCACCATACAATGTATTGGGAGGTTTCTGGAAACCCCGGCGGTGTGCCGGCGGTATTCCTCCACGGCGGGCCGGGTGCCGGCTCCTCGCCGGCTCATCGGCGGTTCTTCGATCCCGAATTCTACCGGATCATCGTGCTCGACCAACGCGGCAGCGGCCGCTCTACGCCCTATGCTGATACGACCGACAATTCGACCCAGCATCTGATCGCGGACATGGAAACCCTGCGTCGCCATCTCGCGGTCGATAAATGGCTGGTGTTCGGCGGATCGTGGGGCAGCGCATTGGCGCTCGCCTACGGCATCGCCCATCCCGAGCGGGTCAGCGCTTTCGTTCTGCGGGGCATTTTTCTGTGCCGGAATTCCGAACTCGATTGGTTTTTGCACGGTATTTCCCAGGTCTTCCCGGAACGTCATCGCGAATTTGTCGAGTTTTTGCCGGAGGCCGAGCGCGGCGATCTGCTGGCGGCCTATCACCGTCGTCTGACCAGTCCCGATGCCTCGATTAATCTTCCGGCAGCGCGCGTGTGGGCGCGATTTGAGGGAGCTTGCTCGACGCTGTTACCCAATCCGCGCAACGTCGCCGGTTTTGATTCCGGGCGTGCGGCCCTGGCGCTTGCCCGGCTAGAAGCCCATTATTTCGTCCACAAGCTATTCGTTCCGGACGATCATTTCTTCGCCCATATCGACCGCATCCGCCACATTCCGGCCGTCATGGTCCAGGGCCGTTATGATATGATCTGCCCGATCGCGACGGCCGAGGCCCTGCACCGAGCCTGGCCCGAAGCCGATTATGTGGTTGTGCCGGATGCCGGCCATTCCGCGATGGAGCCGTCAATCCGCTCGGCGCTGGTCGCCGCCACGGAGAAATTCAAGCGGGGGATTTAGATCCTTGCTCGCGGAGCGAGCCCGCTGAAACCTCGCCAAACCACGAGCAGTTGTGACTGCCATTTACTGAATCGCAACGAGTCCGGGCCATGATCGAGGCGCGGAATAAGGTTCAAAATCTTTGGTTATAAGCGATATCGAGCGCCGCTATGCGGCCGGGGACATCATCTTCCATGAGGGGCAGCGCGCGCGCGATGCCTACTTGATCGTGCACGGCCAGGTCGAATTGCTGAAGACCCGCCCCGGCGGGCGCGTGCGGCTTGCCCTTTTGGCGGCCGGACAAATTTTCGGCGAAATGGGTATCGTCAATCGAGCCGTGCGCAGCGCCACCGCGCGCGCGGTCGGCGATGTGGTGCTGGAGGTCGTCGATCGCGAAGGTTTCCTTGAGACTTTGCGCGACCGTCCCGAGACAGCCTTGAAGCTGATCGGCAGCCTTTCGAACCGCCTGCGCGCGACCAACGACATGATTACGCCGGCCCGTTCAACCGATGCGCGCGGCAAAGGCCGTTCGATATGGGATCTGTTGGATGCCTTGATGGCACGCCGCCGCGCCGCCAACCGTGTGCTCGAAGTGCGTATCGCGCCGTTGTTCGGCGACGCCCGCGGGACCGTCGGTGAACGTCTGGCTACGGGGCTGGCGCTCAACAAATCGGTGCATACGAAACCGATACCGGCGCCGGCCTGGTCGCAGATCAAGGGCTTCGAAGCGTCCGATATCGCCGGTGCGGCAGCGCTAGGCCGCCAAATTCTGGTGCGCGAGAATGCGGATCTCGTAATCTGGGGGGCGTTGAACGAATTCGGCACGGTCCAGCTGCGTTTCATTTCACGCAACCCCGACGGCGATCATCCAGGGGCGTTTCTGCTCACGGATCGGCTTGTCCTGCCGGCCGGTTTCGCGCCCGACTACGGCCGCTTGCTGGTCGCGGTCAGTGTTGCCGCGACCAACCCGCGCGGAGATGCGCATCGCCGCTGGCTCGAATCGCTGCTGACCAAGGCGCTTGCCGATTCGCAGGATTCGGCGGCGCAGCCGCCGACCGATCTGGCGCTCGCCGATCGTGCCACTATCCAGGCATGTTATGCCAATGTCGCCGCGACGATCGGGCACCATCTCGGCGATTCGAGCTGGTATCGCCAGGCGGCCGAGGCCTACGACGAGGCTTTGGGTAATATCAGGGCCGAACTGACGCCACTCGATCACGCCACGGTCACCTACCACCTCGCCCGTGTCCGCCACTATATCGGCGAGCGCAGCCGCGACGTCGACATTCTGGAAAGCGCCATCGCGGGATTTCGCACGGCGTGCGAGACCCTGACGCAGGAATCGTTCCCGTGGGAATGGGCAACCATGCAGGCATGTTTGGGAGCCGCGCACTACAAAATCGATTCGATCCGCAGTGACACCGAAATTCTCAAACAGTCGGTTGCGTGTTATCAGTCTGCCCTCTTGGTCTTCACCCGATCCGATGCTCCGTTAAGATGGAGCGACGCGAAAAACGGCCTCGGTCTCGCGTTGCAAATGTGGGGCGACATGGCGCGCAATGTCGAATTGCTGCAGCGCGCTGTGCAAAGCTGTCAAGAATCGTTGCAGGTTCGCACACGCGAGGAAACGCCATTTCTATGGGCAGCAAGTCAGAACAATCTCGGATCCGCACTTTATTTGCTTGGGCGCATGACCGAGGATTCGGAGCATCTCGAAGGGTCCGCTGAAGCCTTCGGCAAGGCGCTCGAAATTTATCTCGCCTATGGCTTGGCGCGTCTGTCCAAAATCACCGAGCGCAATCTGATGAAGGCGGAGGATATGTTGCGCGCACGTCTGGCCCGTCGCGTTGCTCGCGTCTATTGGGAAGACGAGGCCGATGAGGAACGCGCCGAGCGGCTGGAGCGCCAGCGCCGCACGGCGCGCGTGCCGGAACTCTGACACGTGACCGCGGCCAGCGATACGGCTGCGGTCCTCTTCGCCAACGATTCTTTCTACCTGACCTTACAGACCGGCGATGCCAATGCGATGGATGAAATCTGGTCTTCGGGCGACGGGGTGAGTTGCCTGCACCCTGGCTGGCCGCCTTTGCTCGGCCGCGCGACGGTCATGCAAAGCTGGCGCGCCATCCTCGCCAATCCCCAGCAACAGGCCATCGCCGCGCACGCGGCCGTCGTCGAACTTCACGGCGATACCGCGATCGTCATTTGCTACGAAACGGTCGGCCAGTTCACGCTGGTCGCGACCAACATTTTCGTGCGCGAAACCGGCGGCTGGAAGCTCGTTCATCACCAATCGGGCGAAACGCAGGCGCCGAAGTCGGGCTTCGCCGAACCGGAGCGAACGCTGCAATAAAAGTGGATTTGTCGACGAAAGAACGGGACGCTTGATTGTTGCCTCTGTCATTGTTTACCTCTCACGTAAGTTATTCGATCACGGGAGGTTGCGGTGAAACGCACGATATTGATCGCGGCATTGGGGTTGGTTGCGGCTGTGGGTGCCAGCGGCGATGCGCTGGCGCAGAAGTCCAAGGACACATTGCGCTTACCGTTGAAATTCCCCATCGACTTCATTTCCTATTCCTATTCTGGGAATATCAACGAAACCCAATTTTCGACCATGGCGGTGTACGACACGCTCATCATGTTCGACGAGGAGGCGAAAAAATTCGTCCCCGGACTCGCGAAATCCTGGAAGCAGATCGATCCCCTCACGATCGAGTTCGAGCTGCGCGACGATGTGAAATGGCACGACGGCCAGGCTTTCGTGCCCGAAGACGTGATCGACAGCTTGATGTGGTTCGTCAATCCGGATGCCAAGCTGACCAACGCCGGCAACTGGGAATGGATCGACAAGGTCGAAAAGACCGGGCCGCACACCGTTCGACTGATGACCAAGCGTCCGACGCCCCATGCGCTGGCACGTCTGACCGCAGGCAGCGATATCTGGCCCACGCACGTCACGACCAAGCTCGCCGACCGCAAGGATTTTGGGCGCGCTCCGGTCGGCACCGGTCCCTATCGTGCGGCCCAGGTCGACAGCAACACCGGTATCATCCTGGTCAAGAACCCGGACTACGAGATGGCGGGACCGGGCAAGCCTTCGGCTAAGATCGGCCGCTTTCATCTTTTGCCGATCCCGGATCCCGGCACTCAGCTGGCTCAGCTTCTGTCCGACGGCGTCGATGCCATCAAGGAGCCTGAGGTCACCCAGGTACCCGATATCTTGAAGGATGTGCGTTTCACCTCCTTCGTCGATCAGCGTATCAGCTATGTCTATATGGCGATCGACGCGATGGGGGCGGCTGGCAACAAGGCGCTCAGCGATGTGCGCGTGCGCAAGGCGATGTTCCTGGCGCTTGATCGCAACGACACCACCAAAATGTCGGTTGGCGACGATCCGATCCCGCCGGTGCCGGCCATGTGCTGGAAGGGGATACAGGTGGGCTGCGACTACACGGTCGAATTGCCGAAGCAGAACGTCGCCGAGGCCAAGAGACTGCTCGCCGAGGCGGGTTATCCCAACGGCTTCGAGGTCGAGGTCAGCTGCTACACCGGCACGCGCTACACCCGCATCTCGACGGTCGTCGCCGAACAATTCCGCAAGATCGGGCTCACACCGAAGATCAACTGCATTCCGGCCGGCACCTATCTGAAGATGAAACGCGAGAACAGGATCCAACTCGTGCTGGCCGGTTTCCCCGCGGGCTCGATGGCCGATGCGGCGGGCGTGTTGAATCTGTTCGCGGATCCTCAGCGTCTCGATTTTCACGGCGATCAGGAGATTTTCGGCTGGGCCAACGATTTCAACAGCGAGATGAACCCGGACAAGCGCCTGGAGATCGGCCGCAAAATTTTCAATGCCTATACCGAACGCGCCTATGTCTTGCCGGTAGCTCCCATCCCGGTGCAGTTCGTGATGCGCAAGGAAATCGGCATCAGCGGCGGTACCATCCAGACGCCGGGCGTCCAGGCCGGCGATTTCAGCTGGAAGTAATCGCGCTTCGCGCGGACCGCGCGGCAAGCCGCGCTATGGCAGGTTCAGGGTGAGGCCTCATGCTGAGTTTGTCGAAGCATGAAGGCGGTCAATCGAGCGGCACGACTTTCGCCAAGGTTGGCCCAATTTCGCCGTGGATGACGAGATCGGCGAACTGGTCCTGGTCGGTGGGGTCGCGGTTGATGATGACGAGATCCGCGCCCGCATTTTTTGCGATCAGCGGGAATCCCGCGGCCGGATAGACGACCAGCGACGAGCCCACGGCGATGAACAGGTCGCAATTGTTGGCTGCTTCGTTGGCGCGACGCATCGGTTCTTGCGGCATCTGCTGGCCGAACGAGATGGTCGCCGTCTTCACGTGCCCGCCGCAGGCGCAAACGGGAAGCGTGCCGTCCGTATCGAAGGCGCGCTTGATCGGCTCAAGCTCGAAGCGTTCCGCGCATTCCAGGCACGCTGCGTAGGTCGCGTTGCCGTGTAGTTCGATCACGCGAGCCTCGGGCGCGCCGCCTGCCTGATGCAACCCGTCGATATTCTGGGTGACGAGATGGCGCACAGTGCTCATATGCATCAGCTTGGCGATGGCGAGATGGCCCCTGTTGGGCTGGGCCTGGAGCATGACCTTGTCGGTCTCGATCTTGCGCCGCCAGGTTTCGCGACGCGCGTCTTCGGATGCCATGAAATCCTGGAACTGGATCGGCTGGTTCTTGGTCCAGATGCCGCCCGGGCTGCGGAAATCGGGGATGCCCGATTCTGTCGAGATGCCGGCGCCGGTGAATATCACCGTGCGGCTGGCGTGGGCGATCAGGTCGCGTAAGTCTGCAATGGCATCGACCATGCTGCGATCTTAGCGCTAATCGGCGATCCCGGTAAAACGTCCGTGGCTATAGATCAAAGGCGCGCCGGCCTCGTTGGTGCGCACGCCCAGAACGCGGCCGATGAAGACCGTGTGTGTCGCGGCCTCGATCTCGCGCACCACGATGCAGTCGAAGTTCGCGAGAGCGCCGTCGAGCGCCGGCGCTCCGGTGGACAGCGTCGTCCAGCTTCCAATCGAGAATCGATCCTGGCGTTCGGATCCATCCATGTTGGCGAAACGGCGCGCGATGGCTTCCTGGTCTTGGGCAAGCACATTGAGGCAAAAAGCGCCGGCGCGGTGGATCGAGCCATGTGCGCCGGCCGTCGAATTGATGCAGACCAAAAGGTGCGGCGGCTCGGCCGAAATCGAACAAACTGCGGTTGCCGTCAGCCCTTCGCGCACGCCGTCAATGGCGACGGTGATGACATTGACCCCAGCCGCGAGCTGGCGCATCCCGCGCTTGAAGTCGTCGGGTGTGGCGAGGACGGGTGCGGGGGTATCTGCTACGAGCATGAATACGGAAACTCCGGGGACAACGATACGCCTTTGGGGATTAACCGATCCATCGAAATGCATAAAGCGGATTCTGCCCATGTGTTGGGAAGTTTCCTACTCGTCCGAACGGGAGGGGGTGGCCGGGGCCGCACCCGGCAGATACACTCGGCGCAATTCTATTCATTAGGGGGCCGTTATGACGAAAATCTCGCTCGAACAGGCAAACACCATCATCGACACCGCCATGAAAAAGGGCCAGGAAGCGAAAATGCGCCCTCTGTCCGCCGCCGTTCTCGACGCGGGCGGGAATCTCATCGCCTTCAAAAAGGCCGACAATTCGAGTGTGATGCGGTTCGAGATCGCCTTCGGCAAGGCTTACGCGGCGGTCGGCATGGGCATGGCGTCGCGCAATATCGAAACGATGGCGCAGCAACGCCCGCACTTCGCCAATGCGCTGGCGGCGGCCTCGGGCGGGAGGTTCATCCCTGTTGCGGGCGGCATATTGGTCAAAAGCAAGGACGGCGAAGTGATCGGCGCTGTCGGCGTGACCGGCGATACTTCCGACAACGACGAATTGGCCGCGAAGGCGGGCGTCGAGGCGGCTGGTCTGCTGGCGGATTGATATAAAAGCAGCGTACTGCGGTCTCCATTTTCATGTTCGATCTCCCGATCATAGCGGAGCCGCTGTTCTACGCTCTGGCTGTCCCGGCCGTGCTCATGGTCGGGATCACCAAGACGGGCGTCGGCGGCAGCAACGCGCTCGGCGTGTCGCTGATGAGCTTCGTCATCACGGTGCCGCAGGCGACCGCGATCTTGTTGCCTCTCCTGTGTCTGACCGATCTGTTCGGGCTGTGGGTGTTCCGCGGTAAATGGGATTGGCGCAATCTCAAGATCATGATCCCGGGTGCCACCGTCGGCATGATTGTCGGTACGCTCACCTTCCGCTATCTCGATTCCGCGATGGTGAAGGCGCTGGTCGGGTTCGTCGCCATCTGGTTCGCGGCCGCGCAATTCTTGCCGATGATCCGCAAGCGCGAGGTCACGCCATCCGAGCCGGATGCCATCAAAGGCGGCTTCTGGTCGGCAGTCTCCGGATTCACCAGTTTCATCTCGCATGCCGGCCAGCCGCCCTACAGCATCTACATGGTCCCGCAGCGACTCGACAAACCCCTCTATCTCGGCACGACGGCCTTTTTCTTCGCCTATGTGAATTATTTCAAATTGGTGCCCTTCTGGTGGCTGGGTCAACTCAATGTCGGCAATATGGCGACGTCGCTTGTTCTCATGCCGCTGGTGCCGGTCGGCCTGGCAATCGGGCTTTGGATCCAGCGCCAATTATCGCCCGCGATGTTCTACAAAGTCGTGCTTGTGCTGCTGGCGCTCACCGGCGTGAAGCTGGTGATCGATGCGGCGTTGGAACTGCTCTAGGGATTCACGCGGATCAGCATGGCTTGGGTGAGGGCTTCCGCGCTGGGTGCCCCGAAGATCGCCGGGTCCAGCTTCTGTTCGATCATGAGTTTCGCCAGTCCGTGCACACCACGACCATAGACCTGCGAGCGCCCTGTCCTCCGCATTTCGTCCTTTCGCGATCTGCGCGTCCTTGATCGCCGATTGCAAGACGCCGTAGGCCCGCTTCCCCCAAGGCTGCATCTCCCGATGATTTCTGGGTGACGCCGCCGAACATCAGCGCGAAGAGTTCGGGATTGGCGACCGCGAAGGCGACATAGCCGAAACCGGAGGCATTGAGCCGCGCATTGGGGCGCGTTTCGTCCGCCATGCGTTTGCTCATGGTCTCGGTCAGCTCGTTGAATCCCTGTGTGGCGATCCCGGCCAGCAAAGCGTCCTTGCTGGCGAAATGATGATAGGTCGCGGCTTTCGAGACTCCGGCTGCGCGTAGCGACAAGGCCTCGCGTCCCTCGGTTTCGAGGATATGTCGCGCGGCCGCGATTATGCGCCGAGCGTCGAGGGCGACTTGCCGCGCGATGGAGGCGCGCCGCGAACCTTCGATGCCCCCGGCGCCTTCATGTGGCACGCGCTCAATGCGTACGAGCGGGGCGACGAGATCGTAGCCGATTTCGTGGCCTATAACGCACCCGATCATTTCGCCACGCACCATTCGCTGTTGTATCAAATCATGCAGGGAAAACTCGCCCCGGCGAAAGAAGCTGGCACATTGCGGGGTTACCGCATGAACCTGCGCGACGGAAAACTGAATGAAGAGATCGTGAGCGCGGAGACCCACGAATTTCCGATCGTCGATCCGCGCTTGGCGACACAGCTGCATCGCATCGGATACATGACGGCGAACGGACTTCACGCCATCAATACCGGCGTGAAACGGTTCGATTTCGAAACCGGTGCTACGCAATCGTTCGATTTCGGATCCGCCAGCGCGGTCGGCGAGCCGGTCTTCGCCGCCAAGCCCGGCGGTAAAGAGGATCATGGTTGGTTGATCACCCAGGTGCTCGACGGCGAAACAAAGAAAACCATCTTTGCCATCTTTGACGAGCAAACCGTCGGGGCTGGGCCGATCGCCAAGGTGCGGCTCACGCACCCCCTTCCGATTAGCTTCCGCGGCTGGTGGAGCGCGGCTCGATGATGCGAAAGAGCGCGGGCGGGGGTTACTCCCCGTCCGCGCTCTTTGGAGCATTCTCCGGATGCCAATGGCCTTTGCGCATCCGCTCCAAGGTGGTCGATTTGAAAACGCCGGCCTTGTTGAACGGCTCGGCGGCGAGCCAGGCTTCGGCCGCCGCGCGGTTCGCCACATTGATCAGATAGACGCTGCCCAGCCGTTCCTTGCCGGCTTCGTCGCGCATGCCGCCTGCCAGCACCAACAGCTTATCGCTCTCGTGGAGGTAATGCTGATGCGCCCCGAGGGTTGCCGCGACCTTTTCCGCCATTCCCGGCTTATCGTGCGCGTTGATTATATAGAGCATGGTTCCTCGCCGTCTGAATTGCTAAAACTCACCTATGATAGTGAGACGGACGATTTAGCCAAGGAGCCTCGCGGTGGGAATTCTGGTCGAAGGCAAATGGGACAATGACGCTGCCCCGCGTACCGTGCAGGGCGCATTCCAGCGTCCCGACAGCATTTTTCGCAACTGGATCACGGCAGACGGCTCGGCCGGCCCGTCCGGAACCGACGGCTTCAAGGCTGAGAAGGGCCGCTATCACCTCTACGTCACCCACAATTGCCCCTGGGCCTATCGCACCGTGCTGTTGCGCAAATTAAAAGGGCTGGAGGACGTGATCTCCATCGCCATCGCCGGATCGGATCGCAAGGACGAAGGCTGGACCTTCACGCCCGAGCCCGGGACCATCGCCGACCAGGTCAATCATGTCTTCCGCCTGCACGAGGTCTATACCAAGGCCAATCCGCGCTATAGCGGCAGCGTGTCGGTGCCCACCTTGTGGGACAAGGAACGCAAGACTATCGTGAATAACGAATCTTCCGAAATCATCCGAATGTTCAATTCCGCCTTTCGCGACGTGGTGCCGGAGACGGTGGATTATTATCCGGAATCTCTGCGCCAGCAGATCGACGAGATCAATGCCGTCGTCTATCTCAATGTGAATAACGGCGTCTATCGCTGCGGGTTCGCAGCGACGCAGGAAGCCTACGAGGAAGCCTACGACAAGCTCTTCGCGACGCTCGACGATCTCGACGCGCGTCTCGGCCGCCAGCGCTATCTCGTCGGCGATCGTATCACCGAAGCGGATTGGCGTTTGTTCTCGACCCTGTTGCGCTTCGATCTCGTCTATTACGTCAATTTCAAATGCAACAAAAAGCATATCTACGAATATGCCAATCTGTGGAACTTCACGCTGGAACTCTATCAGCACCCAGGCGTGGCGGAGGAAACCAACCTTTACCACATCAAGCGCGGCTACTTTCATCTGATGGATCGGCTCAACCCGTCCGGCATCGTGCCGAAGGGGCCCGAGATCGATTTCACCCAGCCGCACGACCGGAACCGGTTCAAAAAGACAGCGTGAAAAAGGACAGGAAATGATCGACGTCGTTGAGCTGAAAATGGTGGGGCCGATCGGTCTCGTCACGATCAACAATCCGCCCGCCAATGCATTGTCCTTCGCCGTCGTCAAAGGCTTGGACGAGACGATCAAGCGCTGCATGGCCGATGCGGCATGCCAAGCGGTCGTCGTGACGGGGGCCGGACGCATGTTCGTCGCGGGTGCCGACATCCGCGAATTCAATCTGCCGAAGCCCGACGACGTGCCCGAACTGCACGATATGATCATGGGGATCGAGGATTCGCAAAAGCCCGTGATCGCCGCCATCAATGGCTTAGCGCTGGGCGGCGGTTTGGAACTCACCATGGGCTGTCACTATCGCCTGATCGCTGCCGCCGCGCAGGTCGGTCAGCCCGAAGTGAAGCTTGGCTTTATTCCGGGTGCGGGCGGCACACAGCGGTTGCCGCGTCTCGCCGGGATCGCCGTTGCGCTCGATTTGATTCTCGACGGCGAGCCGATCTCGGCGCGTAAGGCGCTCGAACTCGGCATTGCCGATGAAATCGTGGAGGGCGACGTCGTCGCCCGCGCGATTGTCGTCGCCGAGGAAAAAGCGAAAACAGGCCAAATCCGCCGTACGGGCTCGCAGATAGATAAGCTCGGCGGTTGGGATGCGGCGAAATTCGCCGAGGCCCGCAAAAAGGCAGCCGCGATGGCACGCGGCGTCGAGCATTACGTCGCTGCCGTCGATTGCGTCGAGGTCGCGGCGACAATGCCCTTCGCCGAAGGATTGAAGATCGAGCGGGCGACCTTCGTCACTTTGCGCGATTCCGACAAAGCCAAGGCGATGCGCTACATGTTCTTCGCCGAACGCGAAGTGGCGAAGATCCTCGATCTGCCGCGCGAAATTAAGGGTGCGGTCATCAAGCAGGCCGGTGTGGTTGGAAGTGGCACTATGGGTGGCGGCATCGCCATGTGTTTCGCCAATGCAGGAGTTCCGGTCGTCTTGCTCGATGTTTCGGACGAACAGATCGCCGTCGGCATGAAGAAGGTGCAAAGCACTTACGCGAGCCAGGTTGCGCGCGGGCGCCTGACCCAGGACGCGATGGACAAGCGCATGGCGCTGATCACGCCGAGCACCGATTTCTTCTCGCTCAATGCCGCCGACATCGTGATCGAGGCGGTCTTCGAGGATATGGACCTCAAGAAGGAAATCTTCAAAACGCTCGATGCCGCCTGCAAGCCTGATGCGGTTCTCGCCTCCAACACCTCCTCGCTCGACATCAACGAAATCGCGCGCGCCACCCGACGTGCCGATAAGGTGGTCGGTGTGCATTTTTTCAGCCCGGCCAACGTGATGAAGCTGGTGGAAAACGTGCGCACCGCCAAGGCCTCCAAGGAAACCGTAGCCACCGTCATGAATCTCAGCAAGGCGCTCGACAAGATCGGCGTCCTGGTCGGCGTCGGCGACGGTTTCGTCGGCAACCGCATGTTGCATGTCGCGCGCCGTATCGCCGAATTCATGGTCGAGGAAGGCGCACTTCCGTGGCAGGTCGACAAGGTGTTGGTGGATTACGGTTTCCCGATGGGTGTCTTCGCGGTCAACGATCTCGCCGGCGTCGATGTCGGAGTGTCGATCCGGCGCGGCCAGAAGAAATTGTACGAAGGGCGCCGCCACCCGGTTCTGATGGACAAGGTTTTTGCGATGGGCAGGCTGGGCCAGAAATCCAAGGCGGGTTGGTACGACTACCCCGAAGGCAGCCGTGCGGGCGTTCCGTCCGAAGCGGTCGAAAAAATGATCTTCGAGACCTCGAAGGAACTCGGGCTGACGCGCCGCGCCTTCAGCGAAGACGAGATCCTCGCCAATTATCTGACCGCGCTCGCCAATACCGGCGCGCATGTGCTGGACGAGAAACTTGCCATCCGCGGCGCCGACATCGATGTGATCTGGCATTACGGCTATGGGTTCCCGCGCTATCGCGGCGGGCCGATGTTTCATGCCGATCTCGTCGGCCTCGACGAGGTTTATGAAACTGCGGCCAAGTTGCAACGTACCTACGGCGATTGGATGAAACCGTCGCCGCTGTTGAAATTTCTGGCCGATGCCGGAAAGAAAATTTCCGAATATACGTGCCCGACGAGCGCGTGAGTTACGATTATATCATCGTCGGTGCGGGTTCCGCCGGGGCCGTTGTCGCGGCACGGCTAAGCGAGGATTCGCACGTTCGGGTCCTGCTGCTCGAAGCTGGCGGGCCCGACCGCAATATGTTGATCCACGTGCCGCTCGCCTTCCCGAAGGCCTGGAGCCACAAGCCGATCTTGTGGCGTTACGATTCAGAACCGGAGCCGGGACTGTTCAATCGTTCGCTCTATATCCAACGCGGACGCGTGTTAGGCGGATCAAGCTCGATCAACGGCATGGTCCATGTGCGCGGCAATCGCGTCGATTACGATATCTGGCGTCAAAACGGGTTGGACGGCTGGAGCTATGCGGACGTGCTTCCCTACTTCAAGCGTATGGAAACCCACTGGAGCGGCGAAGGCCCCTACCACGGCGGCAACGGTCCCATCGGTGTGACCAAGATGGATGCGCCGGATCTGATGTACGATACTTTCCGGGCGACATCGATCGCCGCCGGATTTGCGGTGAGCCAGGATTATAACGGCGAGACGCAGGAAGGGTTCAGCGCCATCGAGGCGACGATCGGCACGGGCAAGCGCGCCAGCACCGCGCGCGCCTATCTGCATCCGGTGATGAGCCGCCCGAACCTGACGATCCGGACCCACGCGCAGACGACGAGGGTGTTGATTGAGGGCAAACGCTGTGTCGGCGTCGAGTACCGCCACGACGGCAAGACCGTTCAGGTCCATGCGGACCGCGAAGTGATCCTGTCCGGCGGTTCCTACAATTCGCCGCAACTTCTCATGCTGTCCGGCATCGGGCCCGCCGATCATCTGCGCGAGATGGGGATCGCGCCGGTTCTCGATCTGCCGGGCGTCGGGCAGAACTTGTCCGACCATCCGAATTTCGCGGTGGTTTTCAAGGCCAAGATCACCGATACGCCGCTGCGTCATCTGCGTCTCGACCGCGCGGCGCTGAACGCGATCGAATGGTTGTTGTTCAAGACCGGGGCGTTTACCACCAACAACACTGCGGCCAATATCTATCTGCGCTCATTGCCCGAATTGGCGCGGCCCGATGTGCAGATCATCTTCACGACTCTCAATCTGGATTCCGGATTCTGGTTCCCAGGTCTAGGCAAGCAACCGATCCATCGCATCACCGCGCGCGGCGGGCTGCTGCATCCGGTCTCGCGCGGTTGGATGAAACTGCGCTCCAACAATCCGCTGGATCCGCCGCGCATCCAGCTCAACATGCTGACCGAGCAGGCCGATGTCGATACCATGGTGCGCGCGATCAAGATCAGCCGCGATCTGTTCACCCACAAGCCGCTCGCCGATCTGGTGGAGAACGAACGCTTGCCGGGGCCGAAAGTCGTGACCGATCAGGAGATCGGCGATTATGTGCGCCGCACGACCTCGCACCGCCATCATCCGGTCGGCACCTGCACGATGGGCAACGGTCCGAACGCCGTCGTCGATGCGCAATTGCGCGTACATGGGATCGAGGGCTTGCGGGTCGTCGATGCCTCGATCATGCCGGACGAACCCAGCGGCAATACCAACGTGCCGACGATCATGATCGGCGAAAAGGCCTCGGATATGATCCGCGGGCGACGTTTGGCCCCGGCGGAGGTCTAGCGATCGGTTCGTCACCCCCGCGCCACGCGTGCTTGCACGCGAAAACGCGTGTCCGGGGGTCCAGGGCTTCTGGATTCCCGCTTTCGCGGGAATGACGGGGAAAAGTGGAACCCTTATGCTTTCCTTAAAACATTCACCCGGATCGGGCTGGCGAAGTGCCAGCCGTCGGCGCGCTTTTCGCCGAACCGCTCGAAGCGTGCGCGCATTTCGGCATCGCGCTCGGCGAACAATTTGGCGCGTACCGGGCTGATCGAGATGGAGCCGTCGCGGAAGGATTCGTAGCTCGTATGTTTGCCGTCTGCGACATAGCGGGTTTGGCTCACCTCGTTGAAGCCGCGCCGCTTCGCGCGTTCGATTGCCTCTAAGGCCCGCGCCCGCACCTCGGTTTCGTCGTTGAGCGGCTGCTGCATCAGGAATTGCGGTCCTTCGGCGAGCGGCTCGGCGATGAACAGCCAGCCGTTCGGTTTGAGCGCGCGGCGGGCCTCGTCGAGCGCTGTGTCCATCGCCGTCTCGGGCACGTGATGCAGGCTGTTGAAGAAAAACACGACATCGGCCGATTCGTCGGCGGCCGGCAGGTTCTCGGCGACACCGAAAACATAACTTTCGCCGTTCAGCGGCGGTAGGGCACGTGCCTTTTCAAGCTGGCTTTGACCGGGATCGATGCCAACGACATGCGCGCCGAGGCCGGCGATCAGCCGCGTGATGCGTCCGTTGCCGCAGCCGATATCGAGGACGTGGGCGCCCGTCAGCGGCACCAGCGCGGCCATGACATCTTGATGTTTTTGTTCCGCCATGCCCCGCCTCCTGCCGCAGAGCCTAGCGCTTTCGCCCGTGACCGGATACGCTAAACTCAAGCAATAAGCCCGACACTCATGGGCGGCCAACGCAACAGGAGGCGAGGATGCGTAAGGAAGAAAACGAATTGCTCGTCCGGGTCGGACCGGAGACGGCGATGGGGCAGGTCTTCCGCCGCTACTGGACGCCCATTGCCGATGCCTTGCAGCTCGACAAACCCGATAGCGATCCTCTGCGGGTGCGGTTTTGCGGCGAGAACTATGTCGCCTTTCGCGATACCGACGGCAAGCTCGGCCTGCTCGACGAATTGTGTCCCCATCGCGGCGCCTCGTTGGCGCTCGGCCGGGTCGAGGCGTGCGGCATCCGCTGCCTCTATCACGGCTGGAAATTCGCGGCCGACGGATCGCTGCTCGATACCCCCAATCATCCTGATCCGAACTTCCGCGCGCATTTTAAAGCAACGACCTATCCGATCCGCGAAGCCGGCGGCTTGATCTGGGGCTATTTCGGCCCGAAGGAAAAAGAGCCGCCGTTTCCGCATTACGCGTTCATGGATGCGCCCGCCGATCAACGCTATCTCGCGCGCATCGATGTCGCCTGCAATTATCTGCAATTGCTCGAAGGCGGCATGGATTCCTCGCATGTCGGAATTCTGCATGCCGATTTCGCGCGGCCGGGCTGGAACAAGGGCACCTTCGCGCGCAGCACGGATACCAACAATCCCGGCGCCATCGCGGTCGACGACAATGCGCCGAGCCTCTCCATCGAGACCACCGATTTCGGATTCCATTATGCCGCCATCCGTAAGGGTGCGGCCGGCGGGCAAAGCATCCGCATCGTGCCCTTCATCATGCCGTGTGCGCGCATCATTCCCGCACCCGAGCGCATGGCGACTTTGTTCGAGGTGCCGATCGACGACGAGAACACCAGCACCTATCTCGTCGCCTACGGTCCTTATTCGGGGGACCGGCCGCGCAATCTTTATATGTCCGGGCTGGACGATCCGCGCCTGTGGTCGGAACCTGACCGCAAATGGAAAGGCAGTTGGGAAAACCGTTTCGGCCAGGACCGCTCGACGATGAAGGAAAGCTGGTCGGGCTTCCGCGGGTTCGAGCCGGAAGACGCGGCGATGTCGCTCTCCATGGGGCCGATCTTCGATCGCTCCAAGGAACATCTGGTTGCCGCCGACGGCGCGGTGGTGCATCTGCGCCGCATCCTGCTCGATGCCGCCAAGCGCATGCAGGGCGGCGACGAACCTTTGCCGCTGCCGAATGTGCGCAAGGTGGTGGCGGTTGCCGATACCGAGATCGGGGCGAAGGATCGCTGGCAGGATTTGGCACCCGACAACAACGCGCTGCGCCGCGATATGGCTGCGGAGTAATTCTAAGGCGACGACTGGCGGACGGCTGGGACGGCAGGCACGGGGACGTCGCCCCGGCGTTCGCGCCACGCCGCCATCTGCGTCTTGCGCTTATCCTCGAAGGTCTGCTTGCTGTTCGACGAAAGTTCGTCGGAGCGTTTGCGTTCGCGCTCGGCTTTCTGCACGGCGGCCGATTCATTGCG
>CAMDWJ010000002.1 GCA_945877815.1 Caenispirillum bisanense | reverse complement strand
AAGGTAGCCCCCCCCTTCAAGACCATTGAATTCGACATCATGTATGGCGAGGGTGTTTCCAAGGTCGGAGAATTGATCGATCTCGGTGTTGCCGCCGGCATCGTCGAGAAGTCGGGTTCCTGGTTCTCCTACGACTCCCAGCGCATCGGTCAGGGGCGCGAGAATGCGCGCACCTTCCTCAAGGAAAACACCGAGATCGCCAATGCGATCGAGCGGCGGATCCGCGAGAATTCAGGGCTTCTGTCGGCCAATATGATGTCGACGGGCAAGGAAGAGCCGGAAGACGACGGCGCTCCCGAATAATAATAGGCTATTCTCACCGACCAAGTCTCCGGCCCCGCCATCCCCCCTGGCGGGGCCGGACGCGTTTCAGGCTCCTAGGCCCTTAATCTCAAAACACTTTCCCTCTCCCGCCCCCCGACATAAGTTAACAGCCATGCAATCCGTAAACGACATCCGCGCGGCTTTCCTCGATTATTTCGGTTCCAACGGGCACGAGGTCGTCTCCTCGTCCCCCCTGGTGCCGCGCAACGATCCGACTTTGCTGTTCACCAACGCGGGAATGGTTCAGTTCAAGAACGTCTTCGTAGGCGCCGAAACGCGCGACTACGTGCGCGCCGCAACCGCGCAGAAATGCGTGCGTGCCGGCGGCAAGCACAACGATCTCGAGAATGTCGGCTATACCGCGCGCCATCACACCTTTTTCGAGATGCTCGGCAATTTCTCCTTCGGCAACTATTTCAAGGACCAGGCGATCGAACTGGCCTGGAACCTGATCACCAAGGAATTGGGGCTCGCCGTCGAACGGCTGACCGTCACCGTCTATCACGACGACGACGAGGCTTTCGCCCTGTGGCGCAAGATCGCGGGCTTGCCCGAATCGAAAATCATTCGCATCCCGACCAGCGATAATTTCTGGTCGATGGGCGATACCGGGCCCTGCGGCCCCTGTTCCGAGATTTTCTACGATCACGGCGCGCATATCCCGGGCGGCCCGCCGGGCTCGCCCGAGGCCGACGGCGACCGTTTCATCGAGATCTGGAACCTCGTCTTCATGCAGTTCGAGCAGCATAAGGACGGATCGCGCACGGCTTTGCCCAAGCCTTCGATCGATACCGGCATGGGGCTGGAGCGCATTTCGGCCGTCTTGCAGGGCACGCACGACAATTACGAAACCGATCTCTTTCAGGCCCTGATCCATGCCTCGGCCGAGGCCGCACGCGTGAGCGCGACCGGCGAACATGCCGTCTCGCACCGGGTCATCGCCGACCATTTGCGCGCATCGTCGTTCCTGATCACCGATGGTGTATTGCCGTCCAACGAAGGGCGCGGCTACGTGCTGCGCCGGATC
Source organism: Caenispirillum bisanense (assembly GCA_945877815.1). Lineage (GTDB taxonomy): Bacteria > Pseudomonadota > Alphaproteobacteria > Rhodospirillales > UBA2165 > CANIGJ01. The sequence continues at coordinate 162,953 of CAMDWJ010000002.1, read as the reverse complement.
ATGCGCCGCGCGATGCGCCATGCACACATGATGGGCTGCACAGAACCTTTGATGCACAAGCTGGTCGGTGCGTTGGTCAAGGAGATGGGCCTCGCCTATCCGGAACTGGCACGCTCCGCGCCTTTGATCGCCGAGACGCTGGAGTTGGAGGAGACCCGTTTCAAGCGCACGCTGGAACGCGGTCTCGGATTGCTGGCCGATGAGACCGCGCAGCTGCCCAACGGCGGCGTGCTCAAGGGCGAAATCGCCTTCAAGCTTTACGACACGTTCGGTTTCCCCCTCGATCTCACGCAGGATGCGTTGCGCGGGCAGGGCTTCTCGGTCGATCTCGATGGGTTCGAGCGCGAGATGGCGCGTCAGCGCGAAGACGCTCGTCGCGCCTGGGCGGGCTCGGGCGAAGCCGCCACCGAACAGGTCTGGTTCGATATCCGCACCCAACACGGGGCGACGGAATTCCTGGGCTACGATGCCGAGGAAGCTGCCGGCCGCGTGGTCGCCATTGTGGTCGACGGCAAGCAGGTCGATGAAGCGAAGCCAGGTGCCGAGGCCGCGATCCTTGTCAATCAGACGCCGTTCTACGCCGAGTCCGGCGGCCAGCAGGGCGACCACGGCAGTCTGTGGACGGACGCAGGCGGCACGCTCATGGTCAGCGATACGCAAAAGAAATTGGCGGCGCTCCATGTGCATATGGGGCGTATTTCCAAAGGAACGATCCGCGTCGGCGATGAAGTGCAGATGTCGGTCAACGGCGATCGCCGTGCGTCCTTGCGCGGGCATCATTCAGCCACGCACCTGTTGCATGCGGCGTTGCGCCGTCGCTTCGGCGAACATGTGGCACAGAAGGGATCGTTGGTCGCGGCCGATCGGTTACGCTTCGATATCAGCCATCCGAAGCCCATCGGTGCCGAAGATCTCGCCTATATCGAAAGCGAAGTGAACAAGCAGGTGCGCGCCAATTCCGAAGTTGTCACCCGCCTTATGACGCCGGAAGAGGCGATCGAGACCGGCGCGATGGCGCTGTTTGGCGAAAAATACGGCGAGGAGGTCCGTGTGCTGTCGATGGGCGAGGACGGCAACAAACCCTATTCGGTCGAATTGTGCGGCGGCACACATGTACGTCGCACCGGCGATATCGGTCTGTTCAAGTTGGTCGGCGAAAGCGCGGTCGGCGCCGGCGTGCGCCGCATCGAGGCGGTCACTGGTGCCGCCGCCGAAGCCTATGTCACATCCGCGGAACAAACCCTGCAGGCGGCGGCAGCCCTGCTGCGCGTCGGCTCGAGCGATCTCGCGGCACGCATCGAAGGTCTGCTCGACGAGCGCCGCCGGCTGGAGCGCGAGTTGCAAGATGCGCGCCGCGCGCTCGCGACGGGTGGCGGCGGTGGCGGTGCTTCCGAGATCAAATCGGTAAACGGCGTGAATTTCATCGGCAAGGTTCTGGACGGCGTGCCCGCCAAGGATCTGAAAAGCCTCGCCGACGATTTGAAAACCAAGGTCGGCTCCGGCGTTGTCGTTTTGATCGGGGTGAGCGAAGGCAAAGGCTCCATCGTCGTCGGCGTCACCGACGATCACATCAAATCGCATAGCGCCGTCGAACTGGTGCGGATCGGCTCGATCGCGCTCGGCGGCAAAGGCGGCGGCGGACGGCCCGATATGGCTCAGGCCGGCGGCCCCGATGGCGCGCGCGCGGCCGATGCCTTGGCGGCCATCGAAGATGCATTGAACGCAGCAAAGGCGGCGGAATGAAATTCAAGGGGACTGACAGCTACGTTGCGACCCCCGACCTGATGGTCGCGGTAAATGCTGCGATCACCTTGCAGCGCCCGCTGCTGGTCAAGGGCGAGCCTGGCACCGGCAAGACCATTCTCGCGCATGAGATCGCGCGTGCGATCAAAAAACCGCTGATCGAATGGCATGTCAAATCGACTACCAAGGCGCAGCAGGGGTTGTACGAATACGATGCGGTGTCGCGCCTGCGCGATTCCCAATTGGGCGACGCCAAGGTCCAGGACATCGGCAACTATATCCGGCGCGGCAAGTTGTGGGAGGCTTTCGCCGCCGACGAGGCGCCGGTGCTGCTGATCGACGAAATCGACAAGGCCGATATCGAATTTCCGAACGACCTTCTGCTTGAAATCGACCGCATGGAATTCTTCGTCTACGAGACCGGCGAGAAGATCGCGGCGCGCCAGCGGCCCATCGTCATCATTACATCCAACAACGAGAAGGAATTGCCGGACGCCTTCCTGCGCCGCTGTTTCTTCCATTACATCGCCTTCCCGGACAAGGAGACGATGGCGCGCATCGTGAAGGTCCATTATCCAGATATTCAAAAAAATCTGGTGAACGAGGCGCTCGGCGCCTTCTTCGAGATCCGCGACGTGCCGGGCATGAAGAAGAAACCCTCGACCTCGGAACTGCTCGATTGGATCAAGCTGTTGATGGCGGAGGATATCCCGCCCGAAACGCTGCGCTCGAAGGATCGCAAGGATCTCATCCCGCCTCTATACGGCGCACTGCTCAAGAGCGAGCAGGACGTGCATCTGTTCGAACGCTTGGCGTTCATCTCGCGGAGAGAAGGACGGTAAATGGTGGGCCTCTCCTTCGACAAGTTCAGGATGAGGCCCTCATGTTGAGCCTGTTGAAACATGAGGCCGGGGCCTAGGCGCATGTTCGTCGAGTTCTTCCTGTCCCTCAAACAAGCCGGCGTTCCGGCCTCATTGCGCGAGTATCTTACCCTCATCGAGGCGATGAAGCACAATATCGCGGCCTACAAGGTCGACGATTTCTATTATCTCAGCCGCTCATGTCTCGTGAAGGACGAACGCAACCTCGACAAATTCGACCGCGTGTTCGGCACCTGCTTCAAGGGGCTCGAATTCCTCTCCGAGCCCGACGAGAAGGCGAAAATTCCGGAAGACTGGCTGCGCAAGCTCGCCGAACGCGTGCTCAGCGCCGAGGAAATGGCCAAGCTCAAGGCGATGGGCTGGGACGAATTGATGGAGACGCTGAAGAAACGCCTCGAAGAGCAGACCAAGCGCCACCAGGGTGGCTCCAAGATGATCGGCACCGCCGGCACCTCGCCGTTCGGCGCCTTCGGCTACAACCCCGAAGGGGTGCGCATGGGCCAGGACGAGGGGCGGCACGGCCGCGCGGTCAAGGTCTGGGATCAAAGGCTTTACAAGAACCTCGACGATTCGGTCGAAATCGGCACCCGCAACATCAAGATGGCACTGCGCCGCCTGCGCCGTTTCGCGCGCGAGGGTGCTGCGACCGAACTCGATCTGCCCGACACCATCCGTGCGACCGCGCATAATGCCGGTATCCTCGATCTCAAGATGGTGCCCGAGCGCCACAATTCGGTGAAGGTGCTGATCCTGTTCGATGTCGGCGGCTCGATGGATGGCCATATCAAGGTCTGCGAGGAACTGTTCTCGGCGGTGCGGTCCGAATTCAAGCATCTGGAATACCGCTATTTCCACAATTGCCTCTACGAGCGTATCTGGTCCGACAATCGCCGCCGCCATAACGAGCCCCAGGCGACGTGGGACCTGATCCACACATATCCGGCCGATTACAAATTGATCTTCGTCGGCGACGCGACCATGAGCCCCTACGAGATTACCTATCCGGGCGGTAGCGTCGAACATATGAACGAGGAGCCTGGAACCGAATGGATGCGGCGCGTGCTCGATGTCTATTCGCGCGCGGTCTGGCTCAATCCGGTGGCTGAGAAATATTGGGATAATTCACCGTCGATCGGCATCCTGCGCCAATTGATGAGGGGGCGGATGTATCCCCTGACACTGGGCGGGCTCGACCGGGCCATGCGCGAACTCGGCCATTGATCGGGCCGCTGAACGGGCCTTTCGGCCAAACGGTTTTGCGAAAGATATTTTCCGTGTGCCCTATTTGGAATAACCTGCGTTCCCTCGTGTTCACCGCTAGAATGGGAACCATCCGGTGACGTCCGGTCAAAGGAAGGCCCAAGTGTCCGAAAAGGTTGAGGCGGTCTTGCGCGAAGTACCCAGATTGCGGCGCTATGCTGTTGCCTTGTTATCTGACCGGTCGCGCGCCGACGATCTGGTTCAGGACACGTTGGAGCGTGCCCTGTCGCGTCTTAATCTATGGCAGAGCGGCACCGATATGCGTCGCTGGCTGTTCACCATCATGCACAATCTTCACGTCAACGCGGTGCGCCGCTCGATCCGCCGAGGCACTGAGACGAATATCGACGATGTCGAGGATCGCCTGGTCCAGGCACCCTCGCAGACCGACTCGGTGATGGTGCGCGATTTGACCGTGGCGATGCGCGAATTGCCGAGCGAACAGGTTGAGGTGTTGGTGCTGGTCGCGCTCGAAGGTTTGGCCTACCGCGAGGTCGCGCAAATTCTTGATATTCCGCTCGGCACCGTCATGTAGCGGCTGTCGCGTGCGCGCCAAAGCCTGCGTCGGATGATCGACGGTGTCGAATCTCCGGCGCTGCGCAGAGTGAAATAATGGCCGAGATGGCACGCCCGGTCACCGAGGAGGATATCCATCGTTATGTCGATGGGCAGATGGATCCGAACCGACGCGACGCGGTCGAGCTTCATTTGCTCGACGACAGCACAGACGCGTTGACGGTCACGGCCTATCGGCATCAGAACCGCCTGCTGCGCGAATCTTTCGATTCGATCCTCGAGGAACGCATCCCCGAAGGCATCCTCGCCGCGGCGGTAACGGTGCGCCCGCGCTATACCCGCCCGGCCTGGGTTGCGGCGGCGGGGATCGTGCTGTTCGTTGCCGGCGCGGCGCTCGGGTGGTCGGTGAAGGATCTCGGCCGAGAAAATATCGCCGTTGCGTCCGCCACGCCGGATTTCAAGGCATTCGCGATTTCGGCGCACCGGGTCTATACGCCGGAGGTGCGCCATCCGGTCGAGGTCGTGGCGGCCGAGGAACAGCATCTCGTCCAATGGCTGTCCAAGCGCCTCGGCCATCCGGTGAAGGCGCCGGCGCTCTCGCCGCTCGGCTTCGAACTGGTCGGTGGCCGTTTGCTGCCGGCGGCGGACGGGCAACCGGCCGCGCATTTCATGTATCAGGACAAGTCGATGCGCCGCCTGACGCTCTATGTGCGCGGCGCCACCTCGTCCGAACACACCGCCTTCCGTTTCGTGCGCGAAGACGATACCGCAATGTTCTATTGGATCGATGCCCCCTTGGCCTATGCACTGGTCGGTTCTATGGAACGCGAGGAATTGCACCGCATCTCGACGACGGTCTACGAGCAGCTGTCGAACTAATCCGCCGTGAGAATCGCCCTACTTCTGCTGGCATTGGTGTTCTGGCCGACGGCCGGGCGTAGCGCGCCCGTCGATTGCAATGTCCCCTCCTATGATGGGCGTTATTGCCGCCTCGAGTTCGAGGGATGGTCGGTCGAGCTGAATGCGGCCTTGATCAAGGACAACCCCTCGCTTGCTCGTACGACCCTTGACGTCCTGCGCGCGCAGCTCAAGGACATTGTCGGTCGGGTGCCGGCGGTGCGCGTTGCCGAATTGCGCCGCGTCGTGATCTGGATCGAACCCAAATCGCCGGGCGAGGAGCAGCAACTCGTCCATCATCCCACTGGAAGCACATGGCCGGAGAACAACGGCTATCCGCCGGCCCAACGGGGATCCATCAAGATTCGAAACGCACAGTACTATGTCAATCGGCTGCAAGGCGTATACGCTCAAGTCCTGCATGAATTCGCGCACGCCTATCATGAGATTGTCCTCGGCTTTGATGACCGATCAATTGCGAACGCCTTCGAGAACGCGATTCAAACCGGATTGCACCGGTCGGTCGCCTACAAAGGCGGAGGATCGAAACGCTCATACGCACTCACGAACCACAAGGAATATTTCGCCGAACTCTCGGAAGCTTATTTCGGTTCCAATGACTATTTCCCGTTCAATCGCGCCGATTTGCAGTCTTACGATCCGATTGGGTTCGCGGCGGTGCGCGCCGCATGGGAGGACACCGTGCCCATCGCCGTGCGCGAGACCAAGGGTATCAATCACGCGTGCGAATCTCCGGTCGCCTCGCTGCTATCGGATCGGCGCACCCGATTGGCGATCCGCAATGGACGCGATGAGCCGATCAAGCTTACCTGGATCGATTTTAAAGGTGAGCGGCGTGACAATTGGACCATTGCGCCGGGTGCACTCAGCACGCAGCAGACTTGGGTCGGACATAATTTTCTGATTGTCGACACGAGCGAGCGGTGCCTAGCGACCGCGACAGCAAGCGGTCCCGTCTCGTGGATCGACGTTCTGCCTTAATGAAGTTTTTTCTTGGCCTGCGCTTCGTCGATCACGAAGGCTTTCATCGCCAGGGTGCGTAGCTTCTGACGGGTCTCCTCGGGGAGCTTGTCGAGCAGCTTCGCCTGGGTCTTCTGGATCGCCAGCGCCTGTTCGATCAGCGCCTTGCGATCCGTTGGCATAGTGGCCCGCTTGTCCAAGGCATCCTTTGCGCGATCGAGGGTGGCGCCCGCCGAGACGGGGGACGGAGCTTCGTCTTCCAAGGCGGCGATCGCGGTCTTCAGCGAGTCGGCCTTGGTTGCTGGTTTTTCCGGCGCGGCCTTGGCTGTCGCCTTTACAGGTGCCGCGATCTGAGGAACGGGCTTTTTGGCCGCGGGCACTTCGCTCGCGGCCTTCTTTTTCGCGTCCGGCTTGGCCGATTTTTTCTTTTTCGAGAAGAATCCAAACATGGCGCATCTTAGCCGATCAAGGCACGCTACGTAATAAAAAGGTCAAGGGTTTCAAAGTTTTATTGCGTGACTTGGCGGAGCGATTCATCTCAGAATGAGGTGCATTTACAATAGGTGCGGGGCTCATGCGGCGCGAACGCGCAGTAAAAATCGTCTCGACTCTCGGGCCCGCGAGCTCGAGCCGCGAGGCCATCCAGCGCCTGTTCGAAGCCGGAACAGACGTTTTTCGTCTGAATTTCAGCCACGGAACGCACGCCGAGCATGCCGAGCGTTATGGCTTCATCCGCGAGGTGGAAGCTAAATTCGGTCGCCCCATCGGCGTGATGGCCGATCTCCAAGGCCCAAAAATCCGCGTCGGCGATTTCGCCGCGGGCCGGATCGAACTGCTTGCGGGCGCCTCCTTCCAACTCGACGCCGATTTGACACCGGGCGACGAGAACCGCGTGTCGATTTCCAATCCGGAAATCCTGTCCTCGCTGGAGCCGGGCCTCGATCTGTTGCTGGACGACGGCAAGATCAGGCTCGAGGTCACCGGGGTCGAGAAGGACAAGATCCAAACCCGGGTCACGGTCGGCGGGCCGCTCAGCAACCACAAGGGTGTGAATATTCCCGGCGCTCTCCTGCCGATCGCGGCTTTGACGGCCAAAGACCGACGCGATCTGTCCTTCGCGCTCGACATGGGTGCCGATTACATCGCGCTGTCCTTCGTGCAGCGGCCCGACGACGTTGCCGAAGCGCGCAAACTGATTGCCGGCCGTGCCTCGGTTCTGGTGAAGCTCGAAAAGCCGCTGGCGATCCAGCATCTCGACGAGATCGTCGAACAGACCGATGCGGTCATGGTGGCGCGCGGCGATCTCGGTGTCGAAGCTCCGCCCGAGGACGTGCCGAGCCTGCAAAAACAGATCATCCGGGCGGCGCGCGAGGCCGGCAAGCCGGTGATCGTCGCAACCCAGATGCTCGAATCCATGATTAATGCGCCGACCCCGACGCGCGCCGAAGCCTCCGACGTGGCGACTGCCGTATTCGATGGCGCCGACGCGGTGATGCTGTCGGCCGAGACGGCAGCCGGCAAATATCCCCTTGAGGCGGTCTCGATGATGGATCGCATCATCCGCCGTGTGGAGCGGGATCCGAGTTACCGCACCTACGTAAATCGCGACCGGCGCGGCGGCAGCGGCTCAGCCGCCGATGCGATCACCGAAGCTGCCGGTCAGGTTGCCCAGAGCATCGGGGCGGCGGCGATCGTCACTTTCACGCGGACCGGTTCGACGACCCTGCGCGCGTCGCGCATGCGCCCCACCGTGCCGATCCTGGGACTGACCCCGGACCTGACGACGGCGCGACGCCTGGCGCTCGCCTGGGGCGTGCATTCGGTCCATTCGATCGAGATCGAGCAGTTCGCCGATATGGTCACTTACGCCACCGGCATCGCAAAGGAGCAGGGCTTCGCGGCATCCGGCCAGCGCCTCGTGGTGACGGCAGGCGTTCCGTTCGGCACACCGGGATCGACCAATGTGCTGCGGATCGTTTGGGTCGATTGAGAGCCTAGCTCTTCTTTTATGACACCGATCCTGTACCAATTGTTTAATGTCCTGGCTCCGGTCATGGTGGTGGCCGCGCTCGGCTTCGCCTGGGCCAAGGCGCGCCAGCCGTTCGATAACGCTTTCGTTTCGACGCTGACCTTCAACATCGCGACGCCGATGCTGATCTTCTCCTCGCTCACCAAGCTGCATGTCGATCCGACTGCGGTGGGCGAGGTTGCTTTGGCGACCTTTGCGGTCACGATGACATTGATCGTCGTCGGCGCCGGTCTCTTGTGGGTGCTGCGCATTCCGCTGCGCCCCTATCTCACGCCGGTTATGGTGCCCAATACCGGCAATGTCGGCCTACCGGTTTGTTATTTGGCCTTCGGCGATCAAGGGCTGGCCCTGGCTGTCGTGGTGCACGTCGTGTCGGCTGCGATGCAATTCACAGTCGGCATCGCGATTACGTCGGGGACGTTTTCGTTCAAGGATTTCGCCAAGGTGCCGCTGCTTTATGCGGTCGCGGCGGCGTTTTTGGTGGTCGAGACCGGGACCGAACTCCCCGCCTGGATCGCCAATGCCGCGGCGCTGATCGGCCAGCTGGCGATCCCGCTCATGCTGATGGGGCTTGGCGTGTCGCTGAACCGTTTGCGCGTCGGGCAGATCGGTCAATCGTTGAACGTGACCGCGGTGCGCCTCGGGCTTGGCTTTGTTGCCTCGTGGGCTGCGGCCTGGACCTTTGGGCTCGGCCATGTGCAGGCTGGCGTGCTGATCTTGCAGATGAGCATGCCGGCCGCTGTGTTCACCTACATGATGGCGGCGCGCTACAATTGCGATCCGGAAGGGGTGGCGGGCGTGGTGTTCATGTCGACCCTGATCGGCTTCGCGACAATGCCGCTGATCTTGCTGTTGGTGTTGTAGCGACTACACGGCGCGATACCCCCCACTCTGTCTCTCCCCCTTGAGGGGTGATGGTTGCTCCGATTTTCGCATCTTTTGCTAGTACAAGGCTTCCAGCCGCGCGCCATAGAGTTCGCGGACCTTGTGGCGGCGCACTTTCAGGGTCGGGGTCATCATCTCATTGTCCACCGTGAAGGGTTCGGCCGCGAGGATATGGCGGCGCACGCGCTCGTTCACCGACAGATCGGCATTCACCCGCTTGATCGCGTCTTCGATGGCCGCGGCGAAATCCTTTTCCCCGATCAGCATTGCCAGCTCCTTGGGCTTGTCGTGCGCGCGCGCCCATTCGGCGGCGAAGTCGGCATCGGGCACGATCACGGCGACAAGATGCGGGCGCTTGTCGCCGTGCACCATGGCTTGCGCGATTTCACGCTGCACGGTCAGGAACCCCTCGACTCGCTGCGGCGACAGCGTATCGCCGCCCGAATTGACGATGATGTCCTTCTTGCGGTCGGTAATCTCGATATAGCCGTCTGCGTCGAAGCGGCCGATATCGCCGGTATGCAGCCAGCCGTCACGCACGGCCTCGTTTGTTGCTTCGGGGTTGCGCCAATAGCCCTGCATGATGTTTTCGCCGCGCATCAGGATTTCGCCGTCCTCGGCGAATTTTACTTCGGTATCGATGACGGGCGGGCCGACGGTGCGTAGCTTGTTTTTCAACGGGCGGTTGACGCTGATCAGCGGGGCAGATTCGGTCTGCCCGTAGCCTTGCAGCAGGCGCAGGCCGAGAGCCGCGAAGAATATGCCGATATCGTAGTTTAAAGGGGCTCCGCCGGAGACCAGGGCCTTGAGACGTCCGCCGAAGGTCTTACGCACCTTGTCGCGCACCAGCTTGTCGAGCAGTCCGTTTAGCACGTGCTCGAAAAAGCCGAGGCTGCCAGGCTGCTCAATCTCACGCCGTCCGAGTTCGACCGCCTTCAGGAACAGCTTGGCCTTGAGCCCGCCCTGCTTTTCGATGCCGCGCATGATGCGCCCATGCATGACCTCGTAGAGGCGAGGTACCGCCGTCATGATGGTGGGACGCACTTCGCTCAAGTTGCGGGTGAGGTATTCGAGCCCTTCGGCGAAATAGATATCGGCGCCGATATGGATGGGGAAAAACTGCCCAGCCATGAATTCATAGGAATGCGAGAGCGGCAAAAAGGAGAGGAACGAATCTTCGCCGAGCCCGATCTCGCGCAACGCATCCTCGGCCCCCCGGCAATTGTGGCGGATCGCGCGGTGCGACAGCATCACGCCCTTGGGTGCGCCGCCCGTGCCCGACGTATAGATGATGACGGCGGTATCGTCCAAGCCGCGCTCAGTTACCCAGGCGGCGACATCGTCGCTACGCGCACTCCCGTCGGCCAGAACGTCATCCCAGGCGAGCACGCGCGGGCGCACCAGCGACGCGGCTTCCGGCGCTTCCATCGAAATCACGACATCGACATCGTCCGCGCGTTGTGCCGCGGGAATGAGCCGTTCGGCGAGCTTCGCGGTCGAAACGATGGCCACTTTGGCGCCGCTGTCTGACAGAATATGGTGATGATCGGCGACCGTGTTGGTCGTATAGGCAGGCACCGTGATGGCGCCGGCCGCCATTACGGCGAGATTGGCGATCAGCCATTCGGGCCGGTTCTCGGCACACAGCATGACGCGGTCGCCGGGTACAACGCCGAGCCTGCGCAAGGCGCGCGCCAAGGATTGGACTTGGGCGCTCGTTTCGCGCCAGCTTATCGGCGCATAGATGCCACCCGACTTCGCCCAAAGAAACGAGTGATCGCCGAGGCGGTCCGCCTGATCGAGAAACATCGCGGTTAGACTGGGCCATTCAGCCATTTTCTTGCCGGTCTCCCTGTTTGAAGCCGTGGATTTGATACCATATATGAGAGACCGCATTTTGTTTTTTTTGAGGAACCGCCCATGGCATCCGAGAGCACAGCCGCGGCCCAAACCCCGCCCGAATGGGATTTGCACGATCTTTATGCCGGAATGGACGATCCGATCCTTCAGCGCGATCTGACCGAGGCGGCCGAACGCGCGCGCGCCTTCGCGACAAATTACGAGAAGCGGCTGGCGCGGCTCGATGCGGCCGGGTTGGGCGCCGCGATCGCCGACTATGAAAAATTATCCGAACTGCTCGACTGCGCGACGAGCTACGGGCAGCTTCTGTTCGCCGCGAATACCGAGGATGCGAAGGTCGCGGCCTTCCATCAGACGCTCAACGAGCGCTCGACCGAGATTTCCTCGCTGGTCCTGTTTTTCGAACTTGAGCTAAACGAGATCGACGATGCGGTGCTCGCCGAAAAAATGGCCGACCCGGCGGTCGCCAAATACAAGCCGTGGCTCGATTCCAATCGTGCCTTCAAGCCCTACCAATTGTCGGGCGATCTCGAAAAGATCCTGCACGAGAAATCGGTATCGGGCCGTGCGGCCTGGTCGCGCCTGTTCGACGAGACCATGGCGCAACTGCGCTTCGACCTTGATGGCAAGAAATTGTCCAACAGCGAGATCATGAGCCTTTTGTCGGACCGCGACGGCGCGGTGCGTAAAGGGGCCGCCAAATCCTTCGGCAAGGGGATCGGCGACAATATCCGTCTCTTCGCGCTGATCACCAATACGCTGGCCAAGGACAAGGAGATCGAGGACAAGTGGCGCAAGCTGCCGCGCCCGGTCTCGCGCCGTAATATCGGCAATCAGGTCGAGGACGAGGTTGTGGATGCGCTGTCGAGTGCGGTGCAGGCTGCCTATCCCGAGACCGCGCACCGTTACTATAAACTCAAGGCGCGCTGGTTCGGCGTCGATAAGCTCGATTATTGGGACCGCAACGCGCCGCTGCCGGAATCGGACGAATCGCGCATCTCGTGGAGCGAGGCGAAGGCGACGGTGCTCGGTTCCTACAAACGCTTCGAGCCGGGAATGGCCGAAATCGCCGATACCTTTTTCGCCAAAAGCTGGATCGATGCCAATCCGCGTCCGGGCAAGGATTCGGGCGCCTTCTCGCATCCCACGGTGCCGTCGGCCCATCCTTACATCCTGATGAATTTCCACGGCAAGTCGCGCGACGTCATGACGCTGGCGCACGAACTCGGTCACGGCATCCACCAGACGCTGGCGGCACCGCACGGTCATTTCCTGTCCAACACGCCGCTGACCTTGGCCGAGACGGCCTCGGTCTTCGGCGAGATGCTGACCTTCCGCTCCATCCTCGACGGTGCCAAGGATGCGAAGACGCGCCGCGTGATGCTCGCCTCCAAGGTCGAGGACATGCTGAACACGGTGGTGCGCCAGATCGCCTTTTATACCTTCGAGGAGCGCGTTCATGCCGAACGGCGCACGGGCGAAGTTTCGGCGGAACGTTTGGGCGAGATCTGGATGGGCGTGCAGACCGAAAGCCTCGGGCCCGCCTTCCGCTTCGATGACGAATACAAATACTATTGGGCCTATATTCCGCATTTCGTCCATTCGCCGTTTTACGTCTATGCCTATGCCTTCGGCGATTGCCTGGTGAATTCGCTCTACGACGTCTTCCTCGACGGCCATCCGGGCTTCCAGAAGAAATATCTCGAAATGCTCAAGGCGGGCGGCACGCTCAAGCATCGCGATCTGTTGCGTCCCTTCGGGCTCGATGCCGGCGATCCGACTTTCTGGAAACGCGGCCTCTTGGTCGTTTCGCGCTTCATCGACGAGTTGGAGCAGAGTTTGTAGTGGCTGACGAGGACTCCACGATCGGCGGGCGGGCGCGGCGTTATGTGCGGGTCGGCACGAGTGTGGGGGGATTCGCGGCCCGGCTGGCGGGCGAGCGGTATCTCGGCCTGCGTTACGACAAGCTCGAACAGGCGCAGGATCTGAAAGCGGCGCTCGGCGGCCTCAAGGGGCCGCTGATGAAGGTGGCGCAGATTCTGTCGACCATCCCGAACGCGCTGCCCGGCGATTATGCGACAGAATTGGCCGAGTTGCAGTCCCACGCCCCGGCCATGGGCTGGCCTTTCGTGCGCCGGCGCATGGCGAACGAGCTTGGGCCGGACTGGCAGTCCAAGTTTGCGGACTTTTCGCGCGAAGCAATTGCGGCGGCTTCGTTGGGCCAAGTGCATCGCGCCACCGACCATTCCGGCCACCTGCTCGCCTGCAAGCTGCAATATCCGGACATGGCTTCGGTGGTCGAAGCCGACCTGCGCCAATTGAGCCTCGTCTTCAATCTATACCGGCGCTATGACAAGGCGATCGATCCGAGCGAGATCCACAAGGAACTGTCCGCGCGTCTGCACGAAGAACTCGATTATCGCCGCGAGGCGCGGCACATGAGTCTTTACGGCAAGATGCTGGCAAGCGAGCCCGACGTACATGTGCCCGAAGTCGTGGAAAATTTGTGCGGCGACCGGCTGCTGACCATGACTTGGCTCGAAGGCGCGCCGCTACTCGAGTACATCGCATCGCATATGATTGCGGAAGATCGCAACCGCGTCGCCCTCAATATGTTCCGCGCATGGTACGTGCCGTTGTATGATTACGGCGTAATCCACGGCGATCCGCATCTCGGCAATTACACGGTGCGCGCCGACGGCTCGGTCAATCTCATGGATTTTGGCTGCATCCGCGCATTCCGTCCCTCTTTCGTACGCGGCGTGATCGATCTTTATAAGGCGATCCGTGACGACGATCAGGCCCTAGCCGTGTATGCCTACGAGACCTGGGGGTTCAAGAACCTGTCGCGGGAGGTCATCGATATTCTCAATCTGTGGGCGCGCTTTGTCTATGCGCCACTGCTGGAGGATCGCGTGCGTCCAATCCAGGAACATAACGGAAAAATCGGCGGTGAAGTCATCGGCAATATCCGGCGTGAGTTGAGTCGCATCGGGGGCGTGACCCCGCCGCCGGAATTCGTGCTCATGGACCGGGCCGCGATCGGTCTCGGATCGGTCTTCACGCACCTGAAAGCCGAGATCAACTGGCACCGCATGTTCCACGATCTGATCGACGGCTTCGACGAGGCCGTCCTGGAACGCAGTCAGGCAGCGGCATTCGCCGAGGTGGGGCTGACGCCCGTTTTTTAGAGGTCAGATTAACTTAGTTCGCTGTCCAATATTCTGTCTCGGTAAGGGGGAGTTTGAGCAATGATATGGTTTGCGATCGGGGCGGGGTTAGGGGTGGGGTAAATGGGAATCTCCCTTCTGCGCCGTCCAATCTATGGCGGTTACCCAATACAAGGATTTCTAGTCTCAGCAATCTTGGGCGTCGCCGTTTACGGCACTATCCTTTGGTAGATATTCGCATAGAGCTTTGTCGTTGGGCTGACCCTCTCCGCCTTTGGGGGAGAGGGTGGCGAGCAACGCGAGCCGGGTGAGGTGGCGAGTTCCGGTGCGAGCCCACCTCACCCCAACCCTCTCCTCCCAACGGGAGGAGAGGGAGAACTAAGGGCCGAATCCCAAAAGAATCCCGCTTGGCAAGAGACGCGGCGCCCGCCATCCTGCCCCTCGTTACGGACCAGTTGCGTGCGGGTGTCTCGGGGGAACTCATGAAAATCGGCGTCCCAAAGGAGCGGCAGGCTGATGAGCTGCGTGTCGCGGTCTCGCCAGATACGGTCAAGAAACTTGTCGGGTTGGGCTTCAGCGTAACCATCGAAACCGGTGCGGGCGCCGGCGCGTCTTTTACCGACGACGCCTATAAGGCGGCCGGTGCCGCCATTGCCGACAGTGCCCGGGCGGCGCTCGGCGATGCGGACGTAGTGCTGAAGGTGCGTGCCCCAATGGCAAACGCCAACGGCGAAAACGAAATTTCACAACTTAAATCCGGTGCCATCGTCATTGCGCATATGTCGGCGCTGACCAACCGCGATGCGATGAAGGCGATGGCCGATGCGGGTGTCACCGCCTTCGCCATGGAGCTGCTGCCGCGTATCACGCGCGCCCAATCGATGGATGTTTTGTCCTCGCAATCCAATTTGTCCGGCTACAAGGCGGTGCTCGACGCCGCCGCTGTGTTTGGCCGCGCCTTTCCGATGATGATGACGGCCGCCGGCACGGTCCCGCCGGCCAAGGTGTTCATCATGGGGGCCGGCGTCGCCGGCCTTCAGGCCATTGCGACGGCCAAGCGTCTCGGCGCCGTCGTGACCGCCAACGACGTGCGGCCCGCGGTCAAGGAACAGGTCGAGAGTTTGGGCGGCAAATTCCTTCAGGTCGATGCCGACGCGACCGCCAATGCCGAGACGGCGGGCGGGTATGCCAAGGAAATGAGCGAGGATTTCCAGAAGCGCCAGCAAGACGTCGTACGCCAGCATTTGACTAAGCAGGATATCGTCATCACCACGGCGCTCATCCCGGGCCGCCCGGCGCCGATCCTCATTACCGAGGAGATGGTGAAGGGCATGCCGGAAGGCTCCGTCATCATCGATCTCGCGGTCGAGGCGGGGGGCAATTGCGCACTCTCCGAATTCGGCAAGACGGTCAAGAAATACGGCGTGACCATCGTCGGCCATGCCAATGTGCCCGCGCGCCTGGCGCAAGATGCGAGCACCCTGTACGCCAAAAACCTGCTCAATTTCATAGCACCCCAGGTCAAGGCCGACACGAAACAATTGGCGATCAATTGGGACGACGAGATCATCAAGGGAACCCTGGTCTGCAAGGACGGCAAACTCGTCCATCCGATGCTGACCCAATAATTCGATGAGAGTCCTCATGCTGATCTTGTCGAAGCATGCGGGCCACTCATTCTTCGACAGGCTCAGGATGAGGCTGTCTGTTCGATAGGAGATTCTGCTTTGGGTACCGAGCCGTTCATCTTTATGTTCACCGTGTTCGTGCTGGCGGTCTTCGTCGGCTTCTACGTGGTGTGGAGCGTAACGCCCGCCCTTCACTCGCCCTTGATGGCGGTCACCAACGCGATCTCGTCGGTGATCATCGTCGGTGCGCTCATCGCCGCGGGGCCGATGGATATCAGTTTCTCCAAGGTCATGGGCTTTCTCGCCGTCATTCTCGCCTCGGTGAATATCTTCGGCGGTTTCATCGTCACCCAGCGCATGCTCAGCATGTTCAAGCGCAAGCAGCGCTAGGAGCCGCCCGATGTTGAACGAAACGGTTACCGGCTTCGCCTATCTCGCGGCGGCTGTCTGCTTCATCCTGGCCTTGCGCGGCTTGTCCTCGCCGGTCACGGCGCGTCAAGGCAATGCTTTCGGCGTCATCGGCATGGTCATCGCCATTGTCACGACCTTGGCCGCTCCCTCGGTGCTGTCTTACGAATTGATTTTGCTCGGCGTGCTGATCGGCGGCACCTTCGGCACGGTGCTCGCGTGGAAGATCCAGATGACCGCGCTGCCGCAGCTGGTCGCCTTCTTCCATTCGCTGGTTGGTCTTGCCGCCGTGTTCGTGGCAGCGGCCGCCTTCTTCGCGCCCGACGCCTATGGTATCGGCACGATCGGCAATATCGCGGCCGCCAGCTTGATCGAAATGTCGCTCGGCACCGCCATCGGCGCGATCACTTTCTCCGGCTCGATCATAGCTTTCGCGAAATTGCAGGGCCTGATGTCGGGCTCGCCGATCACCTTTCCGGGCCAACATCCGTTAAATGCGTTATTGGGCATTACGCTGGTGGCTCTCGTCGTCTGGCTGGTGATGAGCAACAATCCGAACGTCTTCTGGGCGGTTGTGATCCTCGCCATCGTCATCGGCTTCCTGCTGATCATTCCGATCGGCGGCGCCGACATGCCGGTGGTCGTCTCGATGCTCAATTCCTATTCGGGATGGGCGGCCTGCGGCATCGGCTTCACTTTGCACAATACGGCGCTGATCGTGACGGGTGCCTTGGTCGGCTCGTCCGGCGCCATCCTCAGCTACATCATGTGCAAGGGCATGAACCGCTCGATCTTCAACGTCCTGCTGGGCGGGTTCGGCGGCGAGGCGGTCGCCGGTGCAGCCGTGCGCGGGCCCGGCGACAAGGCGGTGAAATCGGGTTCGGGCGAGGACGCGGCCTTCATCATGAAGAACGCGCGCAAGGTCATCATCGTGCCTGGCTACGGCATGGCGGTCGCCCAAGCGCAGCATGCGCTCCGCGAAATGGCCGACAAGCTGAAGGAAGAGGGGGTCGAGGTCGCTTACGCGATTCACCCCGTTGCTGGGCGCATGCCGGGCCATATGAACGTGCTGTTGGCCGAGGCGAACGTGCCTTATGACGAAGTCTTCGAACTGGAAGAAATCAATTCGTCCTTCTCGACGGCCGATGTCGCCTTCGTCATCGGCGCCAACGACGTCACCAATCCGGCGGCCAAGACGGATCCTTCGAGCGCGATCTACGGCATGCCGATCCTCGAGGTCGAGAATGCGGCAACCGTGCTGTTCATCAAACGCTCGATGGCGTCCGGCTATGCCGGCGTCGATAACGAACTGTTCTTCCGCGACAATACGATGATGCTGTTCGGCGATGCCAAGGCGATGACCGAACAGATCGTGCAGAATCTGTAAGCGAAAAGAACATTAGCCCGTCATGGCCGGACTTGGTCCGACCATCCAGCTTTACGGCGCATCCGATGGAAAAAGATGGATGCCCGGGTCAAGCCCGGGCATGACGATCTAGGCTTGGCCCGGCCTGAGTGCCGGGTGGCTGTAGCAGGCGTCGAGATCGAGATAGTCGGGGCGCAGCACCCATTTCGCGAAGTCTGGGTCGTCGCGGAAGGCCGCCTGATGCTCATGGAAGCCGGTGGCGCCCGACGTTTCGAACGCCGCGCGGATATCGTCCGGCAGATTGGGCGTGCGTGTCAGATACCCGCGACCGATTTCGGCGATGCGTTCGGGCGGCATGATCTCGATGCCGCGTTCGACGAGTTCGCGTGGGCTGGCATCGGGGTAGTGTTCGGCGAGGTTCCGCATCAGCAGGTATGACGTCACCAACCCTTCGCCGGTGATCCAGCGCGTGATCTCGGCGACCGTGTTGCGCCCGGCCGTCATCAGATGCTGCACTGCGGCCTGAGGATTGTAGACCGAGCGCCAGCCGTTCGCGGTGATGCGCCGCCCGGCGGCAACGTCGCCGTCGCCGGCGAAGCGGAACAGATGGGCCGGCATGCCGCCCGGATGGAACCCGCGCGCTTCGAGCAGCGCACGTTTGCGCACCAGGAAATTGCTGCCCCATACGAACCCGGCCGAGATGTCGCGCGGATCGGGACCGAGATCGATCGACCCCCACAGCGCCGACCAGGTACCGCCGCCTTTGAACGGCAGCAGCATATTCTTGTGCCAGTCGGGCGGGGGTGTTTCGAACAGCGGGACGATCGGCCCGGTGGCCAATCCGACCGCCGGATCGGCGAAGGCATCGCGTACAGCCTGCGCCCAACTCGGCCGTGGGCGCACGTCGTCGTCCATGAAGGCGAGGATGTCGCCTTGCGCGACCGCGAGGCCGCAATGCCATCCGACGATCTGCCCCGGTCGCGGATCGCGGATCAGGCGCAGGTTCGGCAGGACCTTGGCGAAGGTCTCGCAGATGATCGGCGTGGCGTCGGTCGAGCCATTGTCGGCGACGACCACCTCGAATAGCGAGGGCGACAGATCCTGTTGGCTCAGCGCCAGCAAAGCGCCCGACAGGATGGAGGCGCGATTGCGGGTCGCGATGACGACGCTCAGCGTCCCGCTGGCGCTCACGGTTTGCGGATGATCCATTTTTCGTCGATCCGTTCGATCGGAAGATCGATCTTGTGCGCGAACATCTGAACCGCCCGGACGACCCCCGGCCATTCAGCGACGAAATCGTCGCCGAACATGACCCCGCCCGGCGCCACGAGCGGCCAATAATTCATGAGATCTGCATAGACGGCCGTTCCTTCATGATCGCCGTCGATATAGATCAACTCCGCCACCAAACCGAGCGAGCCTATCATGCGCGCGGCATTCTCGCCCGTTTGCGGCATCGGCAGGATGGTCTCTTGTCGCCCGGCCGCGACGACGTTGGCGAGGAAGGCGTGATAGAGGCGGGGATAGCCGTTCTTGAGATTGAGTTGTCGGCGATAGGTTTCCTCACGCCAGTGGATCGCGGAGCCCAGCCAGGTATCGACGCAAACGATGGTGCCTTCGATGTTTTGTTCGGCTAACAGATCTGCCATGCGGATCGCCGATGCGCCGAGCCAACTTCCGACCTCGACGATCAGACGCGGCTGCACCTCGTGGATCAATTTCTCGAAGACGGGATTGTGTTGGCCCCAGCCTTGGGGCGCGGCGCTGCCCCCACGCGCGTCGAAATCCGCATAGGGGGAGTGGCCGAAGAAGGTATCGATGATTTGGCGATAAGCGTCAGCGGTCATCCGACGCTGCCACGCGAAGGATTAGAAGCCTTCGCGTTCCAGACGCTTGCGTTCCATCTTGCGGGCGCGACGGACGGCTTCCGCCTTCTCGCGTGCCTTGCGCTCGGAGGGCTTTTCGTACGAACGACGGAGCTTCATCTCCCGGAATACGCCTTCGCGCTGAAGCTTCTTCTTGAGAGCTTTGAGCGCTTGATCGACGTTGTTATCGCGAACGGTCACGTGCACGGCAGGCATTTCTCCACTGAACGGCGTACCCTTGAGGGAGCGCCTTGTAACACACGAAATAGGGGTTGGGAAGCCGTACCGGCCGATTTCCCACGATGGCTCCGTTAAATCCTGGGATTTAACAGAGCGGCCTTTTACGCCATATTCGGATCCATGGCTATCTTGAAAATCGCCCGTATGGGCCACCCGATCCTGCACCGCCGGGCCGACCCGGTCGCGGACGCGACGAGCTACGATGTGGCCGTCCTTGTCAATAATATGATCGATACCTTGGCCGATTCCGGCGGAATCGGGCTCGCGGCACCGCAGGTGCACGAATCCAAGCGAATCGTCGTCTTTTTCGTCCCCAAGGCACGGGCCGAGGGGGATGACGACGAGCCCCCCGAGGATGTGACTGTCATGGTCAATCCGGTGATCGAACCTTTGGGCGACGAAACCGAACTGGGCTGGGAGGCCTGTTTATCGGTCCCCGGACTGATGGGGGCGGTTCCGCGCCATACTGCGATCAAATACAGCTGGACCGGCCTCGACGGGCAGCCGCATAGCCGCGAGGCCAATGGTTTCCACGCGCGGGTCGTGCAGCACGAATGCGACCATCTGGACGGCATTCTCTATCCCATGCGGATGGAGGATATGACCTTGTTCGGGTTCAGCGAGGAAACCAATCAGAACGCCGAGCTGATCGCCGCCGCGCGGCCCGACGAGGAAGAGTTCGAGTGAGGGCGGACGCCGCGCCACCTGAACCTCTGTCCGGCGATGCCGAGCGGATCATGCTGGCGGCGGTGCGGCATGCAGCGTTCGACGGTTGGAGTCCGCGCATTCTGGCGATGGCCGCCGACGATTGTGGCTTGGTGGACGCTGACGTTGTCTTCCCGGGTGGCATTCCCGATCTGATCGAAGCCTTCAGCCATTGGGCCGATGGGCGGATGGAAGTGGAACTGGCCGTGCACGATCTTGCGGCGCTCAAGGTCCGCGCGCGCGTCGCCCTGGCCGTTCGACTGCGCCTCGATACCCTCGCTCCCTACCGGGAAGCTATTCGCCGCCTCACCGCCCATTGCGCCCTGCCGGGGAATGCCGGCCTGGCTGCGCGCCTGATCGCCGCGACGGTGGATCGTATCTGGTATGCGGCCGGCGACAGCGCCAACGATTTTTCCTATTACACCAAGCGCGCTTTGCTAGCGCCGGTCTATGTCGCGAGCGTGCTCTATTGGTTGTCAGATGAGTCCGAGGGGTATGCCGACACTTGGAACTTCGTCGAGCGCCGGCTCGACGAAGTGCTGCAAATCCCGAAAATTCGCGCGCGCGCGCTGGATGCGCTCGACCGGCTCCCCAACCCGGTGAATTTCTGGCGGCTGATGCGCCGCCACCGGCCGATTTAACGAAACTTGGCGCGGCCTACTTCGACTCTTCGGGATTCTCGTTGACCGCGGCGGTTTGATCGGCGCGGAATTTATCGAGCGCCTGTTCGACCTTCGCATCCGACAGCGCCAGAATGGCCGCAGCGAGCAGCGCCGCGTTGATCGCGCCCGAGCGGCCGACGGCCAATGTGCCGACCGGAATCCCCGCCGGCATCTGCACCATCGACAGGATCGAATCGAGCCCGCCCATCACCTTGCCTTCCTGTGGCACACCCAGCACGGGCAGCGGCGTCAGGGCGGCGCAGGCGCCGGGCAGGGCGGCGGCCATGCCGGCGCCGGTGATCAGGACCTTGAGCCCGTTGCCCTTGGCGGCCTTCACATATTCGGCGAGCTTATCGGGCGTGCGGTGAGCGGACATGACCTTGGCTTCGTTGGCGATGCCGAGTTTGGTCAGTGTATCGGCGGCGTTTTTCATGATCGGCCAGTCGGACTGACTACCCATAATGATGCCAACCAGTGGCTTGGAATCCGTCATGTCAATCGAACTCCTCTGCCGCGAAGCGCGCGATTATAGGCAAGAGACAGGCCTATTCAAGTGTGCGTGGCTTCAAGCGATGATATCGGGCAGCAGGTTCGATTCGAGCTTGGCGATGACGTCCTTGAGCGCCAATTTCTGCTTCTTGAGGCCCTGGATCCGCAATGCGTTGCCGCTGTCCGTCAGAACCAATGCGGCAATTTTCTCGTCGAGCTCGCGATGGCGTATCTTTAAGGCGGCAATGCGTTCCTCAGGGGTCGCGCCGTCGTCCATTGGGGAACCTTCGTTGGGGCATCCAGTTCGATCATAACGGAATCCGCGCTACAATACAGCCGGCGATCCGAAAGTCTCATCACGGGAGAGTCTGCGTGCCCGGCACAAAAATCAAGGCGATTGGCCTTATGACCAGCGGCGGCGACTGTGCCGGCCTGAATGCGGCCATTCGCGCGGTGGTAAGCCATGCCATCCAGCATTATGGCTGGCGCGTCATGGGCATCCACGATGCGACACGGGGCTTGATGAGCCGTCCGCTCGATTATGAAGAGCTGACGATGAACATCATCACGGGCAATATCCTCCGGCTCGGCGGCACGATCCTCGGCACCATCAACAGCGGCAGCCCCTTCAGCTTTCCTATGCCCGACGGTACGCGCAAGGACCGCTCCGACGAGATCATCGAGGGGTATCGCATGCTGGAACTCGACGGTCTGATTGCGATCGGCGGCGACGGCAGCCTCGATATCCTGAGCCGGCTGACCGAACAGGGGGGCATCCCCTTTGTCGGCATCCCGAAGACCATCGACAACGACGTGCCGCTCACCGAATTTTCGATCGGCTTTTCGACCGCGCTCGCCACCGCTGTCGAGGCGCTCGATCGGCTCCAGCCGACGGCGGCGTCGCATGACCGGGTGATGGTGCTCGAAGTCATGGGGCGCGACGCCGGCCACATCGCGTTGAATGCCGGGATCGGGGGCGGCGCCGACGTCATCCTGATCCCCGAGATCCCGTTCCGTATGGAACCCATCGCGCAAAAGATCCTCGGATTGCGCGAGGCGGGCCGTCCGCACGCGTTGGTCGTGTGTTCGGAAGCGGCCCGCCCGGTGAACGGCGAGGCCGTGTTCCATCGCGTCGAAGGCGGCAAGCGTTACGGCGGCGTCGGCCAGCGTCTCGCCGACGAGATCGCCAAAGCGACGGGTGCCGAGACGCGCGTTACCGTGCTCGGTCACGTGCAGCGCGGCGGCATGCCGAGCGCGCAGGATCGCATCATCGCCTCGGCCTTCGGTGTTGCGGCTGTGGACCTGCTTGCTTCCGGTGCGACGGGCCGGATGGTTGCCTGGCAGCGTCGCCAGGTGGTCGATGTGGCATTGTCCGAGGTCGTTGCCCAAACCCATCGCGTGGATCCGAGCGAAACGATGGTGCGGACCGCGCGCGGTCTCGGCATTTGTCTCGGCGACTAATCGGAATGACTCGATGAGCGATCCTGCCGCCTCACATACTGTTTGGCCCGCCAATCCTTTTTGGGATTTTTCGGTTTCGCTCTATCGGCGCGCGGGCGTAGCGCAAGCGTGTCTCGAGTTGCAGGAGCGGCATGGTCTCGACGTCAATTTGATTTTGTATTTCATCTGGCTTGGCATCGCGCGTGGTTTTCAGGTCTCGCATGGCGATGTCGCGGCGACGATCGCACGCGTCGCAATGTGGCACGATACCGTCGTGCGGCCCTTGCGCGCCGTTCGCACCGAGATGAAGGACAATGCGATGGACGCACCTGACGATCTCGGCGACGCCTTGCGCAACCAAATCAAAGTCGCGGAACTCGATGCTGAGCGCATCGAACAGCAGATTCTCCACCGGCAAAATTTGAGCAATGCGCCGGACGCACGGCCGGGCCTACCCGTCGCGCGCGAGAATCTTTACGCATATCTGAAAAACCTTGGAATTGTGCGGAATTCGGCCACAACCGCGGCGGTTGAAACGATCCTCGGCGCTTTCGAGCCCTAGGAATTTGTCACTAGGCGATGGGACCTCGGAGTCCTATCATTTTCAAGTGTGACCTGACGTATGATAGGACATGGAGGTGGATAGATGGCAGAGCAAGCTCGAATCTACACGCTGAAGAACCAACACACCAAACTCGAAACGAAAATCGAAACCGAAAACAGTCGACCATATCCAGACGAATTGCTCGTCACCAAACTCAAGCGCGAAAAATTGAAAGTTAAGGACGAACTTGCGCAGCTTCACGCGCTTTAAAGTTTCGCCCTAATTTAATGCGAACTGCCAAATAGTTTAGCGCGCGCCCCCGAGTGGAGGCGCGCGCTATTTGCTTGCGGATCGCTTGAAACGCGAACGCTTAGGCGCGCGTGTAATCGACCGTCGACGAAGTTTCGGGCGGCTCTTCCGCGGCCGGGGCTTCAGCCTCCGCGACCGGGGCGCGATTGGCGCCGGACCGCTGACGCGCGATCGCGACCGCTTTCTCTAGATCGGCCGCCGAACACAGGCCGAGATAGACAGGGCTTTGCGGTTTGATGTTGGCGGCGTTGCGATGCGAACGATCGCGGATCGAATTGATCGTCGGCTTGGTGGTACCGATCAGGCGGCTGAGCTGCGCGTCGCTCAGTTCGGGATAGTTGCGCAGCAGCCAGGCGATGGCATCGGGACGGTCCTGGCGTTTGGCGATTGGCGTATAGCGGGCACCTTTCTGACGAGTCTTCGGCATGGGGACGGTCGACTCGGAGATCGCGAGGTGGGCGTCCGCATCGAGTTCGCAGCGCGCGATCTCTTCCTTGGAGACCTGACCGGCCTGGACGGGGTCGAGACCCTGCATTCCGATGGCCACTTCGCCGTCGGCAATCGCCTGGACCTCTAGCTCGTGGAGGCCGCAAAATTCGGCAATCTGCTCAAAGGTCAGTTTCGTGTTGTCGACGAGCCATACG
This sequence comes from Caenispirillum bisanense, assembly GCA_945877815.1. Lineage (GTDB taxonomy): Bacteria > Pseudomonadota > Alphaproteobacteria > Rhodospirillales > UBA2165 > CANIGJ01. Next base: position 138,431 of record CAMDWJ010000002.1, on the reverse strand, counting down.
GCCGTGGCCTTAGGCATGAGGGGTTGTGTCATGAACCCGTTCCTTAACTCGAATTTAGATGGGAGGGCGTGAAACGCCTTGAATTAATTGGGAATATATCGTGCGTCCCGGGCGGGGTCAAACCTCTCGCCCTGAGTGTGTTATTTGATCGAAAGGACGACTTTCCCGACAATTTTGCCCTCTTCGAGCAGGCGATGGGCATCGGCGGCGCGCCCCAGAGGCAGGCTCTCGGCGATGCGCGGCTTTATCTGGCCGGCTTCGATTAGCGGCCAGATTTGGGCCTCCAGGGCCTCGGCGATGGCTCCTTTGACAGCGATAGGACGGGCACGCAGGGTCGAACCGGTGATGGTTCGGCGACCTTGCAGGATTTTGCCGAAATTGATCTGGCCCTTGGCGCCGCCCAGGAGCGCGATGATGGCGAGGCGGCCTTCCTCGGCCATGCAGTCGAGATCGCGGTCGATATAGTCGCCGGCTACCATATCGAGTACGACATCGACGCCCTTGCCGCCGGTGAAGCTCTTCACCTCGGCGACGAAATCCTGGTCCTTGTAATTGATGGCCAGCGAAGCACCCAACTCGCGGCAAGCCGCGCATTTCTCCGCGGTGCCGGCGGTTGCGATGACCGGATTGCCGAGCGCCTTGGCCATCATAATTGCGGTGGTACCGATTCCGCTGGAGCCGCCATGGACGAGCAAAGTTTCGCCGGTCTGCAACGCGCAGCGCTCGTAGACGTTGGTCCAGACGGTGAAGAAGGTCTCGGGAATCGCGGCGGCCTCGATCATCGTCAGGCCCTTGGGGACGGGGAGGGCCTGGGCCGCCGGGGCCACGCAATATTCGGCGTAACCGCCCCCGGCAACCAGTGCGGTGACGGCATCGCCGAGCTTCCAGCGAGTCACCCGTGCTCCGAGTGCGGCGACTGTTCCGGCGATTTCGAGGCCGGGAATATCGGTAATGCCGGGCGGCGGCGGGTAATGGCCACGCCGCTGCAAAAGGTCCGGCCGATTGACCCCGGCGGCGGACACTTCGATCAGGATCTCGCCTTCGACTGGAGTGGGGACCGGGCGCCGCCCTGCGACCAGAGCGTTGCAATCCGGACCCGGTTTGGGGATTTCGATGCAATTCATGGTCTGCGCCACGGCCATTTCGATCCCGCCCATCGTTCGGATGATTTCGCCTGCCCGGTTTAGTATGTTCACTCCAACGTCACAAGCGAGCGCCGCAGGAGGACCAAATGGATACGGACGATCTCGAACCCATCAAGAAGAAGCCTGTGCTCAGGGATCTGGAGATCATGTCGATCGAGGCGCTCAAGGATTATATCGCGGATCTGACGGCAGAGATCCGGCGCGTGGAAGGCATGATCGCGTCGAAGGAAAAGGCACGAGCCGGTGCGGAATCCTTCTTCAAAAAAGCATGACGGCAGGGTTTTGGAGCGGAACTTGTCCGTTAATCGTATGTTAAGCGTTCAAGCATAGCCTGAAGGATAGAGATTAAGCGGGTCGATTCGTCCGGCCCCAGCATTCCTCCCTGTAAACTCGCCGCCTCCTGTCGAGGCGGCTTTTTTTGCCACGAAACGGCCGAAAGTCCGTCGGATGGGCAGGTGCCCTTTTTCCTGTGGAAAGTCCCTATTTTCCTTGTTGACGCTCGCATCGGGACTTGAGTAAAGTTCGTCGTTCGTTGTGTACGGGCGAGTTTAACAGGGAATGAATTTTTCGGGGCTGCCAAAGGCAGCCCCTTTTCTTTTATGCACGTTTTTGGAGTTTGGTTAGGCCGCAGCGCTTTGATTTTGCTGCCAAACGGCCTCGTACAGCGGGATCGGCTCCTTGAAACCTTTCATCTCCCGCGTGCCGCGCGCGATGAACGACAACGCCTTGCCCTGGCAGATACCTTTTACGGTTTCCGAAACGAGTATTTGATAGTTGGACGCCTTGTCGCAGATTCGCGCCGAGAGCTGAACTGTGGTGCCAAAAAGATCGTCGTCTTCGACGATGGGCTCGCCCGCATTGATGCCGATCTTGAGGCCGAGCGGGATCTTGCTGCCGACGTTTTCGGCATTGACCTTGCGCTGGATGAAGATGCCGGCTTCGACCGCGTTGGCGACATTGGCGAAGGACGCCATGATGCCGTCGCCGGTGTGCTTCACTTCGCGGCCGCTATAGCTGGTCAGCGCCGCGCGAACGATACGGTTATGGCGCCGCACGACTTCCTGCGCCGCGGCATCACCGTGCGTCTGGGTCATGTTGGTCGACCCCACGATATCGGTGAACATGACCGCGATCGTGCTGGAGTTCGAACCGCTGTCGTCCTTGCGCACGTTCCACGAATCAAGCGCGCGCTCGAGCCGCTTGGCGGCGCTGCCGTCGCCGCTCATCTGCGCGGTCATCGCTTCGCGGCCGGATTCGATCATGCTCATATATTTCGGATTGCCGAGATACTCGTGCATCCCGTCGATGAATTTCTGCGCCTGATCGGGTTTGGTTCCGAGAATGCCGACGCTGTCGATAAAGATCGCATTGCCTTCGGCTTCGCTGAGGTTGCTCGCCTGCGACAAGGCGTCGGCGGCACCCGCGATATAGAGGTTCACGCCGAATTTGTTGAAGGTGTCGAGCTTCGGGCGTTTCTGCATCACACCTTCGAGCCCGCGCGAAATAAAGCCCATCAGGCTCGCCTTCTGCTTCTCGGCCTGCGGGGTGAAGGCTGTCCTAGCCGCAGGCATCGCCGGACCGGCGACGGTCGGGTTCATGTCGAGCGAGGCGGCCAGCACATCGTCGAGCGACGGCGCTTCGCCATCCTGCTCGGCCAAGAGACGTTGCTCTTCTTCGAGACGTCGCTGCTTCTGGCGTTCGAGCGCGGCCTGCTGCGCGGGCGTGAGTTTGGGTGGAGCGAGCGCCTGGTTCCACAATTGTTTTTCCTGGCGTTGGAATTTCTTGACGTGGACCTGACCTGTCAATTCTTCTTTGCTCAGGAAGGCCCAGGCCGAAGTCGAGAGCACGAGTACGAAGGCGACCAGGAAGATGAAGAACAGTAGGTCGGAATAATTGCGCCGTCCGATGAAAGTCTTGATGCCCGGCAGTTCCTCGATCGAAAAGGCGATGACCCAGGTGAGCATGCCGGCGACGATAAAGGCGATCAGGGCGAGCATGCCGAGCTTGGCGAAGACGTTGCTGCCAACACGCCGAGCCGTTTTGACCTGCGTCTTGGATCGCGTACGCTTGGCGGGCCGCTCTTCTTCGTTAGCGAAACCGTCGTCTGACATGCTTCTTCATTCCAGTTCTCGCGGATTACACACACCCGCACCGGCGGGTTCTCCCACCGTTATTCCCTACCAGAGCATGTTTAGTTTTTTATGAACAAACCACATAATACCCAAGCGGGCGCCACGTGATCCTGAATCACTATATCGAAACAGATGAAGTTTTCAATCCGTACAAGCCGTTAGACGAACGGCCAGCCGGCTTTGGCGTCGACTAATTCGTGTTCTTCAAACCGAGATTGCCGAAGCGCTTGTTGAACTTCGAAACCTGTCCAGCGGTATCGATCAGGCGGTGTTCGCCGGTCCAAGCCGGATGCGATTTCGGATCGATGTCGAGGCGGAGCGAGTGGCCGGGTTCGCCCAGGGTCGAACGGGTCGTGAATTCGGTGCCGTCCGTCATCACGACCTTGATCTCGTGATATGCGGGGTGGATGTCCTTCTTCATGGCCTGGCTCCTGGGCGCGCGACACTCTGGTTCGCGGGAAGGGCGCTGTATAGCCAAACAGCCCCCCTGACGCAAGCGCGGAGCGCTGGTTTCCGGGCTATTTGTTCACTGGGCTTTTCGCTTGGCCGCTCGAATCGGCGATCAGGCGGCTGCTGAGCGCTAGGACCACAACCAAAATGAGGGCCCCGGCAAAAAACGGCCAATCCTTGCCGAACAGGGTGAATACATAACCCGCGAAGGCGGGCCCGAAGGCGCGCGCCAGGGTCGAGGCCGAGCGGCCGAAGCCGATGACGCCACCGATTGTGGCGGCTGGGGCGCTCAGGGTCAGCAGACTGTTGAGCGCCGGGGTTGAGACGCTGAAGCCATAGGTTGCGATCACTAGGGCGCACAGCAGCAGGGGCAGATTGGTGGCGAAGGGTATCGCGGCCAGACCGACGGCGAGGGCGAGGAAGCCCTGGCGGACCATGCCGGCGTCGCCGAACCTTTTGGTGAGTCGGCCGATGAGACCGCCTTGAATCAGGGCCGAGATCACGCCCAAGAAGGCAAAGACATAGCCGTTTTGCAGCACGCCCCAACCGTATGTCCGTTCTGTCCACAAAGCGAAGACGGCCTCGAGCCCGGCGAAGGCGAAGACAGCGATGAAGGTCAGCACCAAGATCAGTCGCACATCGGCGCGGCCGAGCGTCGACCAATATTCGTGCCGACGCACCGCAGCGCTTCGCTGGGCGCGTTCGCGGCGGATTTCCGGCGGCAGCGATTCCTTGAGCAGAGCCAAGCACAGGATGAAGGCGGCGGCGGAAAAAGCGACCGCGGCGAAGGCCGGCAGGCGGTAGTCCGTCGTCTGTGGGTCGGCGCCCGCGAGCAGCCCGCCGATCGCCGGCCCGGCGATGAAGCCGAGTCCGAAGGCGGCGCCGATCATGCCCATGCCGCGCGCACGGTTGGACTCGTCTGTAATATCGGCCATATAGGCGAAGGCGCCGGAAATGCTGCCCGCCATGATGCCGGCCAGTGCACGCGACCAGAATAGCTGTGCCAAGTCCGGCGCATAGGCGAGCCACAGGTAACTGACAAGCGTCCCGGCGAGCGATACGATCAGGATCGGGCGGCGACCGTAACGGTCGCTCGCCCAGCCCCACAGGGGCGCGGTCACGAACTGAGTACCCGAATAGACGGCGAGCAGCAGCGCCACTTCGTCCGGCGTTGCGCCATAATGCTGACCGTAGAACGGCAGCAGTGGGATCACGATGCCGAAGCCGATCAGATTGACCGTAACGACGACGAACAGCACAAACGTCGCGGTCTTGAAATTGGGGAGGGGCATCTTGGGAACCGGGGTTAACGAACGTTATGAAAGATGTCGTCATGGCCGCATTTATTGCCGCCATCCACGGACGAGAGCGCGATAGCGCGAAAAGACTCGTGGATGCGCGGATCAAGTCCGCTCATGACGGCTCTTCCTTTTTCGATACGAATTTTCATCATCGCTGCGTCAGCTTGAGTTCGATGCGGCGGTTGCGCGCGCGCGCCGAGGGATCGTCGGCGGGATCGATGGGTTGGAATTCGCCGAAGCCTGCCGCGGCCAGATGTTGCGGCGCGATTCCTTCTTGCACCAGCACGCGCACGACCGATGTCGCGCGCGCGGTCGAGAGCTCCCAGTTCGATGGAAAACGCGCCGTCGCGATGGGCGCGCGGTCGGTATGGCCGTCCACTTGCAGCACCCAATCGATGTCGTTCGGAATTTTTTTCGCGATTTCGATGAGCGTCTTGGCAAGTTCGGCGATTTGCTTCTGGCCGCCTTCGTTGAGATCGGCGGTGCCCGACGGGAACAGGACCTCCGATTGAAAGACGAAGCGGTCGCCGACGATGCGGATGCCCGGTTGATTGCCGAGAATCTCGCGCAGGCGCCCGAAGAATTCAGAGCGGAACTTGGTCAGTTCCTGCACGCGGCTCGCCAGCGCCGCATTAAGGCGCGAGCCGAGATTGGTGATGCGGACTTGCTGGTCCTTCGAGATCTTTTCCGACACGTCGAGTGCGGCGGTCAATTGCGACATCTGGTCGCGCAAGGTACGCAGTTGCTGGTTGAGAAGTGCGACCTGGGCGCGCGCCGTTTCCGACAGGTTTTTCTCGGTGATGAGCTGCTCGTTCTTCTGCGAGGCATCGGCGAGGGCCGCTTTCGCCTTTTCTTCGAGATCGGCGCGCAGTGCCGCCAGTGCTTCGATATCGCTGACCAGCTTGTCGCGGTCGGCCGAAACCTCGTCGAGTTCGCCCTTGAAGCGGAGCGCCTGTTCCTCGGCGGTCGCGGCGCGCAGGCCGAGCGCGCTCAATTGCGCGGTGAGATTGTCGCGTAAGCCTATCGAGGTTTGCAGCTCGCTCGAGAGCGTCGAGACCTGGGCACGCAGATCGGTATTGGTCTTGCGTTCGAGCGAGAGAATTTCGGTCAGTTCTATCATCTCGGAGCGCAATTGATCGAGTGCCTTGTCGCGCCCCGACAGCGCTTCGCTCAGGAAGAATTGCGCCAGCACGAAGACGGTCAGCAGGAAGATGATGATCATCAGCAGCGTCGTCAGCGCATCGACGAAGCCGGGCCAGATATCCATGCGGTATTGTGTGCGCCTCGACAGGGCCATCAGAGCATGACCCGGCTATTCCGAACCGCCTGCGCCGATCCCGGCCCTACGGGTCGCAATCCGACGGACGCCCGCTGCGTTGCGCCGCTTGTCCGATGAGGCCGCATCGCCCTGTGCGGCGCGCCTAGTGGATCGCCTCGTCGGATAGCAACGCAGGCGATTCGGAATAGCCGGATCATGCTCCGCCTCTACTCTTTGCCGCGGGCGGCGATCGTGCGGGCGAGCAGCTTGATTTCGCTGCGCAGCTGTTGGATCAGATCGTCGCGCCCGGTCGACAGCTCTTCGAGCAGGCGCGCGACATAGACGTCGAGATTGCGGATATGAGTCTGCGTCTGCTCGTCCATGCCGCCGCCCTGGCGCGATACCGCCATGCGTTCGATCGCGGTCTTGAGATCGCCGAGTGCCCCCAGCCGATCCGTCAGCAGGATCAGCGCGTTGCTCGCTTGGATGTTGCGCTCCTCGCCGCGCGCCAAGGTGCGCTGCAGGTTTTCGAGGCTTTCGGCGGTCTGTTCGAGCAGCGCCTGCACATAAGCCGGCACCGCTTGGTCGCCCTCTGAGACGCTGCCGAGTGCGCCCGACGGCAGCCGCGTGAGGCTCGAGAGCCATTCTTCGAGATCGTTATAGAACCGGTTCTGCGCCTGGCCGGCTTGTAGGTCGAGAAAGCCCAACACCAGCGATCCGGCGAGCCCGAACAGCGAGGACGAGAACGAGGTGCCCATCCCGGTCAGCGGTGCTGCGAGACCGGTCTTGAGGTTCGAGAAGACGGTGGCGAAATCGGCACCGCCCACCACGGTCAGGCTATTGATGACGTCGCGGATCGAGGCCACGGTTTCGAGCAGGCCCCAGAAGGTGCCGAGCAATCCGAGGAAGATCAGCAGGCCGACGGTGTAGCGAGACAGCTCGCGCGATTCATCGAGGCGCGACGCGATGCCGTCGAGCAGATAGCGCATCGACATCGGCGAGAGGGATACTTTTTCGCGTTCGCCCAGCATGCGCGCCATCGGGGCGAGCAGGCGCGGGTTGCGCGATCCCGACAAGGCCGGCCCGTTGCGGCGGAAGCGTTCGAGCCACGCGACCTCGGGATAGAGCATCATCACCTGGCGGAAATTGTAGGCAATGCCGATCAGCATCACGCCGAGGATCAGGCCGTTGAGTGCATAATTGGCCGAGAAGGCTCGGCGCAGCGGCTCGTTCATGATGACGCAGACAACCGCGACAGCGACCACGAAAGCGATCATGCGGATGACGAAGCGCTGCGGAGAAGTCATCGGTTGAGAATACCAAAGTGTCGCGGCGGCATCATCGGCCGTCCGTTCAACGATCCGTGACCTTCAGGTCGACGCGGTTGGGTTCGCCGCCCGGAATCTGATCGCCGAGCGCGCGCACGTCGATGCGGGTGCTGCGGATGCCCTTGGCGATCAGGTGCGAGCGCACGGCGAGCGCGCGGCTCAGCGACAGGCGGCGCGCCTTGCTCGGCGAGATCTGATCTTCGCTGGCATAGGCGAGCAATTGCAGCCGGCTTTTTTCGTTGTTCTTCAGGCCGTCGCTGAGCTTGTCGAGCGCCGCCTTGGCTTCGTTGGTGAGGTTGGCATCGCCCATTGCGAAGCGGATTTCGAGGCTGTCGGCGGTGGCGGCCGGAGCGGGGCTGGGTCCCTTGGTCGCCGGCGGCAGCGCGGCCTGTTGCTGCGGCGCCTGTGCCGGAGTGCTAGGGGCTGCCACGCTGGGAGCAGTCGGGGCGGCGGCGCTCGGTGCGTCCGGCGCTTTGGGTGCCGCGATGACGGGCGGTGGGGTCGGGCTGCCAGATTTCGCGGCGGGCGGAGTGCTGGCCTTGTTGGCGGCCGGGGGTGCGGCTGTCGTCTTGGGGGCGGCCGGGATGGGTGCCAGGAGCGAGGCTTGCGGGCCGACGACCGTCATCGCCGGAATATCGGGCGGCGGGGTCACTGAGGGGGGCGGTGTGGGCGTGGCATTCAGTGCCAGCGGGCCGCTGTCCGATCGGCTCGGCGCGGGCGTGCTGGGTGCGGCCATGCTTGGGGCAGCGGGGGCCGGAACGCTCGGCAGGGCGATCTGCGGCAAAGCGGGGGCGGCTTTGGGTTGGGCGGCCGGAGCGGCTTTGGGCTGTGCCGGGGCCGCAGCCATTTTCGGCTGGGCTGGTGCCTTCGGCTGCGGGGCAGCTGCGGCACGGCGGGGCGCTCGCTCGGGCATCGCCTCGGGCATGGTTTCAGCTTGGGGATCGCGGACGGTCGCGGTGCGCCCCTCGGGGGTCAGCAGGCGCGAGGAAGGTGTGCTTTGCGGCGGCAGCAGCAACTGGCCTGACCCACCTGGCATGGTGCCCAGCAGGCCTGAGCCGACGCCGGTCCGCGATCCGCCAACGACGGGAGCACCTCGCCCGCCGTCGATCGCGCCGAGATCGATCAGCACGGAATTGCTTGGGTCGACCGGCACCAATTGTGCGGCCGCCCGATGGAGTGGCGTCAGAGTGATGGCGAGGGCTGCAAGCGAAACAGCACCGATTAGTGTGCGCCCAAACATCGTGCGTCCCATTGCTGCTTATTGGCTACGAACGTGGCTGCGTCGTGTGCGTCACCATAACCAAGCCTGCCGCCGCACACAACCGGTTGCGATCCGTTCCCGCCGGCGCTCATGATGCGCCAAGCACATAATTCTGGCAGACACGATAAGCGCAGATCGGGAAGGCAAAACTATGGCGGATTTCGTCTCAATCGCGGGCGCCGTGCTGGCGGCCACGCGTGAGATCGCGGATCACTTGGCGCGTCCGGCTGAGGCCGTGCCTGCGCGTTTGAGATTGGGGGCGCTGGCCGGCCAATTGCGCGGGCATGCCGCCGCGAGCTTCGGCGGCGCCTTCGAGACTGAGATGATTCGTTCAGGGATTGCGGCGGCGCGCGCAGCCCTGGAATTGGAAACGGCCGTGCGCGCGCTGACGGATCTCGAAGGCCACAGCGGGCGATCTGCCGAATTGCTCGCCCATATGGCCTATGCGCAGTGTCTGGCGGCGCTGGCCCCGTTGGGGCGTGAGATGGCGCCGGCGGGCGACTTCGCCGCGCATCCGTTGATCGGGCCGGCGGTGGCGGCGCAGATGCGCGGCGCGGTGGCGGGTTCGCAGGCGGGCGCGGAAGCCGACCTCGGCGTGCTGAAGGACATCTCCCACATTCATCGCCAGCATGCGCGCTATCACTCGCTGCACAAATACGATCAGGCGCGCGAGATCGCGGAATCCTCGCACCGGCTTAAGGCGCTGGCCGATCTTTGGTTGGCGGGCGGCGGGCCGCGCCCCCGCGCCGATGTGGATTTCTCCGATCCGCGCTATCGCGCCGCCCCTTGCACGGATCTCAACGTGGCGAGTGCTATCCCCAATATCGGCTTTCTGTTCCTGGAAGGTGGGGCGAAGCCTCCCGAATTGACGATCGCCCAAGACAGGTTCGGCGCGCTCGCTGCCGATATCGGCGAATTCGGCACGCATCTGTTGCGCGCGATGGATGCGGCCTGGCTGCGCGAAAGCGTGCTGTTCAAACCCGACCGGATCGAGATCGCCTGGACGCGCCTACTGGTCGTGCTGTGCAATTGGCGCGCCGGGCACGATTGCGAACTCGCAGGGCATTTGCTCGCGCGCTGCCAGGGCGAATTCGCGTCGCTCGATCTCACAGTGGCGGGCGTGCGCGCCAATATGAAGGAGACGGGTGCGGCGCTGGCGCGCATCGGCTGGGTGCTCGATATCGCGGCGCAATTGTGCGCCACCGCCGGGCTGACGCTCAGCGACAACAATTGGCGCTATACGCAATATAGCGAATTCCTCGACGCCGTCTAAGCAAGCCCCCGTGCACCGCACGGGCGCAATCGCCACGTACCGGAAACTGGAACCGATATGGATGTCAAAAACGTTGCCTTGGTGATCGTCGATATCGGCGGCTACACCGAATTCATCAAGTTCCACAAAGACAGTCTCGTGCACGCGCACGAGGTGATCTCGCAGCTTCTCGAAAATATTGTCGACAACGCGGCCTTTCCGTTGGTCCTCAACAAGTTCGAAGGCGACGCGGCGCTGATGTATGCGGTCGTCGGCGACGACGAGACCGCCGCCGTGCAGGATATCGCGCGGCAAGTCTTCGATCTCTTCCCGGCCTTCAAGGCGAAAGCCGTGGCGCTGTCCAACGAACGATCCTTCTGTCCGTGCGAGGCCTGCCAAAACATCCGCGGTCTTCGTCTCAAGGCCATCGTTCACAAGGGCACGGCGGCGTTTCGCACGATCCGGCAGTTCGAGGAAATGGCGGGCGAGGATGTCATCCTTGCCCATCGCCTGCTCAAGAACGGCGTGCGCGAGCCCGAATATGTCCTGATGACCGACGCATTTTTCGCGCTGCTCGATGCCGAAACGGCGCGCCATGCGCGCCCGATCTCGGAACGTTACGAACACATCGGCACGGTCGGGCTCAAAGTCTTTTCCCTCTCCGCCGACGGCGCGATCGTTCCCGGATCGCACGACCGCGCCAATTGGTGGCAACGCCTGTGGGGTGGACGCGCGCCTTAAGGGATTCGCGGGCACCCGCGCTGTCATCAGCTTGTAAGAGTGTCCCGCTAAAGCTGGGGGTATTGGGGCCGTGCGCCCTTGTCTTTCCTATCGGGGCCATTCCATGAATTCCATCCAAGCGCCGATGAAATCGACGATCAATCTCGCCGGCAAGCGCGGCCTCGTCGTCGGTATCGCCAACGACAGCTCTATCGCCTATGGCTGCGCGCGCGCCTTCCGCGCCGCTGGGGCGGAGATCGCCGTCACCTATCTCAACGCCAAATCCGAGCCCTTCGTGCGGCCGCTGGCCGAAGCGCTGGGGGCTTCCATCCTTGCACCCTACGACGTGCGCATCGCAGGCCAGTTGGAATCGGTGTTCGAGCGGATCGCCGGCGAATGGGGCGGGCTGGATTTCCTGCTTCATTCGATCGCCTATGCGCCGCGCGAGGATCTGCACACCAACCTCGTCAATTGCTCGGCCGACGGCTTCGCCATGGCGATGGATATTTCGTGCCATTCCTTCGTGCGCATGGCCAAGCTGTCGCTGCCCTTGATGACCGAAGGCGGCAGCCTGATCACGGTGACCTTCTACGGCGCCGACCGCGTGGTCGAGAATTACAATCTGATGGGGCCGGTGAAGGCGGCGCTGGAATCGACCGTGCGCACCTTGGCGACCGATCTCGCCGGGTTCGGCATTCGCGCGCATGCCCTGTCAGCCGGTCCCATCAAGACGCGCGCCGCCACCGGGATCGATCGCTTCGACGAATTGCTCGACCGCATACGCGAGCGCACTCCGTCTAACCAGCTTGTCGGCATCGACGAGGTCGGCCAGGTCGCGGCGTTTCTCGCGAGCGAGGCCGGCGGGCCGCTCACCGGATCGGTCACCTATGCCGACCGCGCCTTACATATCGTGGCCTGAGCGGACGGCGATTTTTTGGGGGGTGTGACGAGGAAAGCCGTCATGCCCGGACTTGTGTCATGCGTTCTACGCGTGCCAAGCACGCAGGGCATCCACGAGTCTTTTCGTGCTATCGCGCTCTGTTCGTGGATGGCCGCAACAAGTGCGGCCATGACGGGTCTATTGCTATGGAATTGACGCATCGCCCCCGGTCGTGAAACGCTTCTCCCAACTCAGTTATCAACAGTCACGGCCGCGCGCATGGCGGCCTCGCAAAGGAACCGATCATGACCGTCAAGCCGCGTCAGCCTGCCCCGCCCTTGTCCGTCAAACTGCTCGACGGCTCGGAGTGGCATTTGCGCGACGCCAAGCCCGCGTCGTTCCAACTGATCGTCGTCTATCGCGGGCTGCATTGCCCGGTCTGCAAGACCTATCTCGGCGATCTTGAAGCGAAGCTGCCCGAATTCTCGAAGCGCGGCGTCGATGTCATCGCCATCAGCATGGACGGGCGCGAGCGCGCCGAACGGTCCCAGACAGAATGGGGCTTGGCCAATCTGCGTCTCGGCTACGATCTGCCCATCGCGACGGCGCGCGCTTGGGATCTGTTCATTTCGCACGCGATCCGCGAGGGCGAGACGCCGGAATTTTCCGAGCCCGGCCTGTTCCTCATCAAGCCCGACGGCACGATCTTCTATGCCGCGCGCGGCAGCGCGCCGTGGGGCCGCCCGGCGTTGGATCAGGTGCTGCGCGGGATCGATATGGCGATCGAACGCGGCACGCCGGCGCGCGGCGAAGCCTAGCGCAGCGCGCGTCGGGCCGATTGACGCGCCGCCCCGGTCCGTGAAACGCTGCTCCCAACAAAGTCGTTAACAGGGAGACGTTTCATGAAGCTCGGTCTTTTGGCCCTTACGGCGATCGTGGGCGTGTTCGGCATCGTCGAGCCGGTCCTCGCGCAGAAATCCGAAGACACCTTGCGCTTTCCGGTGCGCCGCGCGGAGCCGACGCTCGATCCCTATCTCAATCCCGGCCTGTTCGACAATGTGTGGGAGCCCGCCGTGTACGACACGCTGCTCTCCTACGATTCGAAGAAGGGAACCTACGCGCCGCATCTCGCCAAGGCGTGGTCGCAGCCGAGCCCGACGACCTACGAGTTCGAATTGCGCGATGATGTCATTTGGCACGACGGCGAGAAGTTCGACGCCGACGATGTCGTCTATTTCCTCGGCTATCTGATCGATCCGAAAGTGCCGCTGCGCTACAAGGCCAATTGGGCCTGGATCGACAAGGTCGAGAAGCTCGGCAGCCACAAAATCCGCATCACCGCGAAAACGCCGGTGCCCTACGGCCTGATGTGGATGGCGTCCAACACATTTCTGTATCCCGAACACAAACATGCGCCGCTCGCCGATAAGATCGAATTCGGCAATGCGCCGGTCGGCACCGGTCCTTACAAGATCACCAAGTTCGACCGCAATGGCGGCCTGGCGGCCGAGAAGAACGCGAACTTCAAGCCGAGCGTGTCGAAAAACGCCGCCTCCATCGGCAAGGTGGTCGGCGAATTCATCCCCGATACCGGCACGCTCGTCGCGGCCCTTCTGGTCGGCAAGGCGAACATGGCGCTCAATCTGCCTGCCGATCAGGCGACCGGGCTGAAGGACAGCGGCAAATTCGACGTGACCCTATCGCCGCCCGGGCTCGAATATACCTTCTTTGGATTTCCGACGAGCGGGCAGAAGGACAACAAGCCGCTCGCCGATGCGCGCGTGCGCCGCGCCATCGCCATGGCGGTCGATCGCCAGGCGCTGATCGATGTGCAGTTCGGCTCGATGAGCAAGGGCATCAAGCCGCACGAGGCGATCTGCGCGAAGGAACAATTGGGCTGCGGCTATACCAAGCTGACGCCTGCCTTCGATCCGGCGGGTGCGAAGAAGCTGTTGGCCGAGGCCGGTTATCCCGACGGCTTCGACGTCACCGTCCATACCACGCCCAACCGTTCGACCGAGACGATGGCCTTCGCCGGCATGCTGCGCGCGGTCGGCGTGCGCGCCAACGTCGCCTTCCATCCGACGCCGCAGCGCTTGCAGATGATGCAGCAGGGCAAGATCGCGATCGGTTATTACGGTTGGAGCGGCGGCGGCATTTTCGAGGTCTCGCCCGTCTTCACCCGCCATATCGAGACCGAGGAATACCAAGACAAGACGCTGACCGATCTCGCGACCGGCATCGACAAGATCATGGACGATGCGGAGCGCCGCAAGGCGACGGCCAAGGTCTTGGATCACATGAACGAGCAGGGCTACCTGTTCGTCACACTGCCCAGCATGGCGACCTTCACGCACACCAAGGACATCAAGATGAAAGATGTCGGCGTGCGCGAGACCCTGGTGAACCCGAACGATTTCGAATGGAAGTGACGGGAGAAGGCGAGGGTGCTTGGAGCGCGCTCACTTTTCGTGGAGTCGTTTAACGGCCCGCCTTATAGAGTGCCGTCATGCCCGCACTTGTTGGGGGCATCCACGGACTAAAACAAAGCCCTCATCCTGAGCCTGTCGAAGGATGAGGGGCCGCGCCGCGTCTCTCGCTCAGAACCACACCTTCACCGCCAAACCCACTTCGACCGTCTCGTTGGCGGGCTCGTAGCCGCCGGCGACCGTGACACCGTTGTAGCTGACCGGGCCGATATCGGAATTGTCGATGTTCCAGTAACGCAGGAAGGGGCCGAATTCGACCGGCACCGTGCCGAGCTTCGTGCCCGCCATGAAGGAGGCGCGCAGTCCGTATCCCGAATCCTGGCTGTTGGAGAGATCGCCGAGCCCGGCGACCGCTTGCGACAGTTTGCTGTCCTGGCTGCCCGAGATGAAATAATCGTATTCGACGGTCGGCTTGAAGGTCCAACCGCCGGCCGCCGCGATCACCGTTTCCAATCCGATCGGCACATAATGGTATTGCGAGATGCGGTCGTAGCCGCGGGCACCCGTGGTCGAGGTGCGCCCGCCCAACTCGTCCAGCAGGTAGCGATAGCCGTAGCCGACATAGGAGATCGCGCGATGCGCGCCGCCATCGCCGAAGGGCATGGAGACGGCGACGAGGAGGCGGCCTTCGAATACCGTATCGTCGATGTCGTTGATCCGGCCGCTGCCGGTGTAATCCATCGAACCGACGGCGTAACGGATATCGCCGCGCAACTGCCAGATATCGGACTCGATGCGCCCTTCCGCGGTGCCGCCGACGAAATACCCGGTTTCCGACACCGAGATCGAGGGCTCGCGGTAATCCTGGTAATGCGTCTCGATTCCGAGGCTGCCGGAATATTTGAGCGCCGATTGAGCAAGGGCGGGAGGCGCCGCGAGCACACACATGGCGGTGGCGCCGAGTGCGGCGGCGAACATTGCGATTTTCATCAAAACCTCCAGGGCCGGCCTTCTGCCGACAGATTGCGCGCCTTGAGTCTAGGCGGCATCCGTTAAGAGAGCGTTAACCTTTTGGTTCCCGGAAAACGGTGCGGATCGGCCGCAGACAGTCGACTCGGAATTCCGTTTTGGCTATAGTATGACAGTGTCATTCTTATTCTCATTCAGAAGTCTCATGCTGAAGGAGTAAACAATGCCCCGCGCCAGCCGCCCTATTACAGTGACCCTGGGCGACCTTCACACCCACGTCGAAGAACGCGTGAAATCCGGTGCCTATGCCTCGGCGAGCGAGGTTATGCGCGCCGCCGTTCGGGCGCTCGATCGCGAAGAGGCCGCGATGTCAGATTGGCTGCGCGACCGCGTGAACGAGTCCTTCGCCGATCCTCGTCCGAGCATCCCCGCGAAAGACGTTTTCGCGCGATTGCGCGCGCGCCATGCCGAACGGGTTAAGGCCGAGCAGGGTGACGTTTGAGATTGTCTTCCGGCCCCAGGCCGAAGCCGATCTGAATGCGCTTTTCGACTATATAGCGGAAGAAGCGGGCGCGGCTGTCGCCGGTAATTTTATCGGGCGCATAGAAGCTGCTTGCCTCACTCTGGAAACATCACCCCAACGGGGCGCGCCACGCGACGATATTCTTCCGGGCTTGCGGATTCTCGTCTTCGAACGGCGCACGATCATCGTCTTCAAGGTGACCGGCTCCATCGTGGACATCGCGCGTATTTTTCACGGCGGGCAAGATTGGGAGCGATGGGTTCGCGACGATACCGGGGCTAGATGAGCGTACTGAACCTTAATCGTTACAGCGGAGGTGTGGTCTTTAATTGTGAAGGTTCGCTCGCCGTTTGTGCCTTCGATTCGATTTCATTAAGCGTACGAATTCCATTGATCGTTACGAAAATGCCGGCTCCGATGAATGCGGCCATAGATAGCCACATGCATGCAGTGCTCGCGAAACATACGCACGGTTCCGGCAATAAAATTCCGAGAAGTTTGCCTCTCGGTGGGCGCATGTCGTGTTGTTCATATATCAGCGAACATTTGCGCCGTAGCCGATTGTGGGCGATTGCAAGAACAAGGCCTGCGATCAATATGGAAATCCCGATCAATATGGCGAATGCCAATGGCCGATAACCTTCCTTGTCCAGGATGTTCGGCAGCAGAGTCAAAAGCGCGATCGCGCCACCGCCATTAATTAGCAGAAGTGCTTTTACCGTTTCCTGGTCGATCTGTGCTCTGCGGTCGATGCCGTCAGCCATATTTGTAATTCTCGTTTATTAAACTGCGAATGACTCTTTCATCTTCTCAAGTATCGTTGCTGCAAGCTTATCGTTCTGAGCAACGTGGCAAATCTCAATCGCAGCAAGCCATCCAATTCCTGCCGAAAAATTTAACGCCTTTAATATCTCGTCTTCGTCATGGTTTGGTTCGATCGTTTTTTCGGTGTTTCGGCGAGAGATTTGTTCAAGCCCAGTGTGAATGAAACCATTCATTATCGTCCAAGATTGTTCTTTGATTTGAGTAAATAACGTAGCTTCAAATCCCTCCAGTTTGTCGATTGCTTCTACTAGTTTTCCGAATGATTTTAACCCGCCACCATTCGATATCCTTTCTAATTCGGAATCTGTTGCGCATCGATTGAGCCAGATACCCCTTACATACGCTTCAAGAAGCATTCGCATGATCGCGAACGCTGATCCGTGCAATTGGTTGGCGACGAGCAAAACAATTGCTTTTTGGTGTTCCAAGGCTTGGTCAAGACAACCACCTGCCAAGCGTGTTCGAAGTTTATTAGGTACTGAAAGGTCGTCGATATGATGGTCAAGCCATCGAATAGATGCTTCGCATTTTTGGATGAGTTGATTTCGGTCCACGAAGGACACCTCTTTGCTCAAGGGGGACGGTAATTGTAAAACAATAATTGTCCTAAACGAATTGTTTAATTAGAATTAAATTCTTGATTCCGATTTGCCTTTTTGGTAAGCTCTTCCTCGCTCATTCAGCTTTAGCCGCGTATCGGCCCCTCATCCTTCGACAGGCTCAGGATGAGGACTTTGTGTTTCCGTGGATGCCCGCAACAGTGCGGGCAGGGCGGCTCTCTCGGGGTTTTGCGGCGCCTCGTTCGGCCCGGAAACCCTCGGAAAAACGGCCAAAAAGGTGTCGAGACGTGGTCGAGAAAATGTCGAGTTCCGGTCTATGAAATGTAGAGATTGTGTCGAGGGAATGTCGAGAGAATGTCGAGAAACCGGCCTAGGGAATGTCGCGATGGCCAGAAGCGGATTGGCGGAAATCCAACGTTTTTCGGAGGCGATGTCGAGAAAATGCGCTTTGCTGGGGGGATCGATGGGCTTTCTCCCGGAAATGCCGACAAAAGCCGACAAATGCCGACAAAGCCTACGTACGGAGATCGGCGGGAATGTAGGCTTTTGGATAGAGGACCGGCGCCCTCCTCCTTCGACAAGCTCGTCCTTCGACAGGCTCATCCTTCGACAAGCTCATCCTTCGACATGCTCAGGATGAGGGCTTAGTGCTGCCTCCGGCCAAACCGTTGCGCCGGTTACCGGCCGCGCGTAAATTGATCTTTCAACAGGGTCACAAACGATAACCGAACGATAACCGAAACGGGACACGAACAATGCCATTACAGGTGAAACGGCTGGGACGGACCTTTTTCGCGGAAGTGAGCGGCC
Organism: Caenispirillum bisanense; assembly: GCA_945877815.1. Taxonomy (GTDB): domain Bacteria; phylum Pseudomonadota; class Alphaproteobacteria; order Rhodospirillales; family UBA2165; genus CANIGJ01. Next base: position 120,588 of record CAMDWJ010000002.1, on the reverse strand, counting down.
TCGATCTGCGCCAGGAGCAAAGCGACGATACCATCGCCGAGATCCGCGCCGCCTGGATGGAACATGCGGTGCTGCTGTTCCGCGATCAGCAATTCACCAACGAGCAGCAGATCGCCTATGCCAAACGCTTCGGCGCGCTTGAACACAATCTGCGCGACGACAATGCCTTCGTGGCCCCGCTCGGCAATCTCAATCCCGACGGCACCATCCGCGATCCGGACTCCGAGCAATCGAAATTTCTGCGCGCGAACCAGCTGTGGCATTCCGACAGCGCCTATTTCCCCGCCGCCGCCATGCTGTCCTTCCTCAACGGCCGCGTCATCGATCCCGCCATGCCGGACGGCCACACCCAATGGGCCGACATGCAGGCCGCCTACGACGATCTGCCGCAAAGCAAACGCGACGAGATCGCCGAGCTGGTGGTGATGCACGATATGCAGACATCGCGCTCGGTCACCGGCCGCATCCTCGATCCCGACGAGCGCAAGAAGTGGCCGCCGGTCTATCACCGCATGACCCGCATCCACGAGGAGACCGGCAAGCCGATCATGTATGTCGGAAGCCAAGCCACCTGCGTGGTGGGCTGGGACGAAGAGCGCAGCAAGAAACTCTTCCGCGAATTGATGCGCCACGCGACGCAGGACAAATACGTCCACGACCACACATGGACGAAATGGGATTTCGTGTGCTGGGACAATCGCCGCGTCGTCCATCGCCAATGCACCTTCGATGAGGCGAAATGGCCGCGCGTCGTTTTCCGCGCCGTCGTCGCCGGCACCGCACCGGATGTGATCGACGGCGTGGGCGTCAACGAATACGAACGCTTCCAGGCGATCCACGGCGGCAAGCAACGAGCCGCCGCGGAATAAGTTATGGGGCTTCAGGTCAAGAGGTTGGGGCGCACATTTTTCGCCGAAGTGCGAAACATCGACCTGCGGAGCATGCTCGGAAACGAAACGGTGGCCGAGATTCGAAGTGCGTGGATGGAGCACGGTGTGCTCGTCTTTCCCGGCCAATTGCTCACCGATGCCCAGCAGGTCGCCTTCTCGCTTCGCTTTGGCGATTTGGAAGAAGACCTGATCGATCCGACCAAGTTCATCGCGAATTTGGGGAACCTCGACGAAGACGGGAAATTGCGCGATCCGGCCTCGCTCAAATCGCGGTTTCTGCGCGCCAATCAGCTGTGGCATTCCGACAGCGCCTATTTTCCGGCCGCCGCCAAGCTCTCGTTCCTGAACGGGCGCCGGATAGCGCCCGACATGATCGGCGGCGAAACCCAATGGGCCGATATGCGCGCGGCCTATGATGAATTGCCGGAGGCTTCGCGCGCCGCGATCGAGGGCAAGGTGGCTGTCCACGATATGCAGACCTCACGCGCCAAGACCGGGCGGTTGCTCTCGCCCGAAGAGAGGGCGAAGTGGCCGCCGGTCACGCACCCGATGGTGCGCGTGCATGAGGAGACGGGGCGCAAGGCACTTTATGTCGGAAGCCAAGCCACATGCATCGTCGGCGCGGGCGAAGTGGAGTCGCAAAAACTTTTCGCCGAGCTGATGGATTTCGCCACGCAAGATAAGTTCGTTCATACGCATGTGTGGCGCGAGGGCGATCTCGTCTGTTGGGACAATCGCCGCGTCGTGCATCGCCAGCGGCCGTTCGATGAGGCGAAGTTTCCGCGCGTCGTCGTGCGCACCACCGTGCGCGGCACCGGTCCGGACGTCATCGACGGCAAGCCGGTCGATGAGTATGCGCGGTTGAAGGCAATGGCGGCGTAGGCGGCGAACCCGTCACCCCCACCCCGACCCTCCCCCCTCAAGGGGGAGGGTGATTCTTTTTTATCCCCTCCGCCCGTGAGGGGAGAGGGCGATTCTTTTTCGTTCCCTCCCCCCTTGAGGGGGAGGGTTAGGGAGGGGGGGCCTTCTACTCGATCTTCTTCGTTACCGCCTGCATGTTCTTCTCGAAGGCCACGCCCAGAATCTTCATCTTGGGCAGATAGGCGATGAGCGTGATCAGCGCGATCACGCCGCCGGCGGCGAGCGGGATCTTGAGGCCGAAATAGTGCGACGCGCCGCCGACGATCATGGCGCCCATGCTGGAGCAGGCGCGGAAGGTCAGCGCGTAGATGCTCATCACGCGCGCGCGCATGCGGCCCTCGACGGCGGTCTGGATCAGCACCGTCGTGGTCGATTGCCAACAGGTGATGCAGAAGCCGAGTCCGATCACGCAGGCGACGCCGACCTCGAAGATGTTGGTCCAGGCGAAGGTTATGACGAGCAGGCAGGTCACCGCCATCAGGCTGAAGGAGAGCATCAGCAGCAGCTTGGAGCGCGAGAAGTTCGAAATGAAGATACTGCCCAGAATGCCGCCGATGCCGACCGCGGACATCAGCGTTCCGAGGCCTTCCGGCCCCTTGTTGAAGATGTCGTCGTTGAAGCCCGGGAAGAGTTCGAGAAAGGGCCGCGTGAAGATCGAGATCACGAAGACAATGACGATCATCGGGCCGATGGTCTCGTGGGTGAAGGAATAGCGGATTCCGGCGATGATGTCGGCGATCAGGCTCGCGCGCACGCCGGTGTCGCGGTCGTCGAAGGTCAGCTTGATGTTCATCAGCCCGATCACGGCGATGGAAAAGGAGAAGCTGTTGAGGATGAAGACCGAGGCGACGCCGAGGCTCGCGATCATCAATCCGCCGATCATCGGGCCGACGAAGCGGGCCGAGCTTTGCATCCCGGCATTGAGGCCGATGGCGGCGGCGATGTCTTCGCGCGGCACCAGCGCCGGCGCCATGGTCAGGCGCACCGGCTGGGTGAAGGTCTGGTTGACCGCGATGAAGAAGGTGAGCACGCACAGGGTATAGATTTCGATCCAGTCCATGATCGTGAGGAAGAACAGCAGCAGGGTCAGCGCGATGCCGCAGGTGCGCGTGATGCGGATGATGGTCAGCTTGTCGGTGCGGTCGGCGAAGGCGCCGGCGATCGGCAGGATGGTGAAGAAGGGCAGGGCTGCCATCAGGGCGACGATGCCGAGCCATAGGCCCGAATGGGTCAACTCCCAGGCGAGCCAGCCGGTGCCGACGCGGAAGGCCCATTGGCCGACATTGGACATGAAGTCGGTGACGAGATAGATCGCATAGGCGCGATGGCGCAGGACGCGCAGCGCGCTTCGGCGGGTGATCAGATCGTGAAGTTTGGTAAAGAAGGCCACGCGCTATTGTCGGCGCGCGCGCGCGCGCTGTCGAGACGTTCTTGCCGGGCCTACTCGGCCTCCAGGGGAACGTTGGGTTTCGCCATCTGCGTCGGGAGGCCTTGGACGGTCTCGGCGAAATCCGCGCTCAACGGCCGCGCCGAATCGCCGAACGCCAGATCGGTATTGAGCCACAGACGGAGCATATGGCGTTTGCGCTCCGGCTCCGGCCAATCCTCATACTGGGTGCGGGCATGGAGAATGACGTGGCTATGCGCGAACAAGATTTCGCCCGGCTGGAGCCGAACGTCGAGGTGGAATTCGCTCGCGATCTCCTGCATCAGGGCCAGGGCTTCGAGTTGCGCCTCGCTCAGGCGCGGGACCTCGGGAAAGCGCTGGGCTGTTTTCACGAACGAATTGCCGCCGCGGATCGACAGATACCCGTTGTGGAAGCTGAACATGGGCAGCGTATACCAGGGCTCCTTGCCTTCCGGCACCTCGCCGCGCCGGTCGCGATAGAGCGGCTTGACCATCTCGGCCACCAGATCTGGGCGGCGTTTCAGCATCTCGTTATAGACGGTGATCGAGGAGACGATTCGAAGCTCGCCGCCGCTTTTGGCATTGCGCAGACACAGCAGGCCTACGATGTCGCACCGCTCGGCATGGAAGTCGGTATTCTGGTTGGTGTGATAGTTGCGCCGCGTGGGGTCGCGTGCATCGAAGCCCAGATCCTGCTCGTGCCCGATCATATGACCGAGCGCATTTTGCATGACGGCTTTGCCGAGATAGGCGCCGAGGCCCCAATAGGCCGTCGCCGTTTACCGGCGCGTAAAACGCTCGACCGGAAAATTGCGCATCAGCGCGAAGCCGCGCCCGTCCATCAATTCATGGCGGATCTCGTTCAGGAGCATCGCGAGGCGGCCCAGTTGGAAGTCGGTGCGGCGCATCGCCTCGATGGGCAGGCTCGATCGTTCGAGCCGGGCCAGAGCCGCGTCCAGTTCGGTAAGATGGCCTTCGTCGAGCGCAAAGCTCACAGCGTCTTCGACCTCGTCCGCGCGCCATCCGGCCGGATCGACGACGGGCTGAAGCGGGACGGCAGGTTTGCGCATGGGCGGTTTTAGCTGCCCTGCTTGCGCGCGTTGGGGAAGAAAAGCTGCTGCCCTTCGATCTTGTAATCCGCGATTGTCTTCTGTCCGGCGTCGGCGACGATCCAGTCGATGAACTGCTGGCCGAGCTCGACCTTCACATGGGGGTGCTTCGCCGGGTTCACCAGCATCACGCCATATTGGTTGAACAGCTTCTGGTCGCCCTCGACCACGATCTGCAATGGTCCGCGATTCTTGAAGCTGATCCAGGTGCCGCGGTCGGACAGCGTATAGGCGGGCAGCTGCGCCGAAGTATTGAGCGTCGGCCCCATGCCCTGGCCAAGCTCGCGGTACCATTCGGGGCCGGATTTGCTCACCGCGATTCCGAGCGCCTGCCAGATCTCCTTTTCGGCCAAGTCGGTGCCGCTGGCATCGCCGCGCGACGCCCAGGTGGATTTGGTCTCGGCGATCTTGCGGAAGGCAGCGCTGACGTCCGTGATGCCCTTGATCTTGGCGGGATCGCTGTCCGGCCCGACGACGACGAAATCGTTGTACATGACTTCGAGCCGTTTCACGCCCCAGCCTTCGGCGATGAATTTTTCTTCCGACGGCTTGTGGTGGACCAGCAGCACGTCGGCATCGCCTTTTTCGCCGAGCTTGATCGCCTGGCCGGTGCCGACCGCGACCACGCGCACCTCGATGGCGCTCGCCCTGGTGAAGGCCGGGAGCAGGTGCTTGAACAGGCCCGACTGCTCGGTCGAGGTGGTCGAAGCGACGGTGATGAATTTGTCCTGGGCGGTCGCGGGCAGGGTAAGGAACAGCACCGCGAGGACGGCAAGCAAGGCTCGGCGGGCAAAGTACATCATGCGTTCCTCGGTAGAATGACGCATCATCGTCTTCGCGCGCTTGGCTGACAAGGCTTGGGCGGCGGGGAAAATTCCCCAGGGCGAAGCGCCCAATTCACCAGGCGAGTTCGCCCTTCAGAAACGCGGCGGCTTCGGCGCTGCGGGGATTGGCGAAGAATTCGTCCGCCGGGGTTTGCTCGGCGACCCGCCCGCGATGTACGAAAATCACCTCGTCGGCGAGGCGTTTGGCTTGCGACAGGCTTTGCGTCGTCATGACGATCTTTGCGCCGCCCGCGTGGATCTCGTTGACGATAGCTTCGACGGCGGCTGTCGCGGTCGGATCGAGATTGGCCGTCGGTTCGTCCAGGAACATGATTTCGGGATCGAGCGCCCAGGCGCGCGCCAGCGCCAGCTTCTGCTGCTCGCCACCGGACAGCACGCGGGCATCGCGCTCGGCCAGCCGCGCGAGACCGACGCGTTCCAAAACCTGAGCCACGCGGGCCTCGCGTTCGCTGCGCGGCATCCCCGCTATCTTGAGCCCGTAGCCCGCATTGGCCCGGGTCGAGCGGCGCAGCATGATCGGTTTTTGGAAGACCATTGCCTGGCGGCGGCGCAAGGGGCCGAGCCGTTCGGCGCCGCCCCAGCGCACGGAACCCCGCGTCGGCCCCAGCAATCCATGACTCAAGCGCAGGATCAGGCTTTTGCCCGCCCCGTTGGCGCCGAGGATGATGGTGCGCGGCCCGTGATGAAGGGTGAGCGAGACATCCTCGATCAGGCTCGCGCCGCCGATCGAGAGGCTGACATTTTCGAGACTGAGGGGAAGCGACGGCATCGCTTTACCCGCCCTGGCGAGCCGGCGCGGCGTCGCCGACCAGGAAGGCGCTGGCATTGAGCGCGATCGCGGTCACTACCAGGATCATGCCGAGCGCCAGCGCGAGCGCCAGATCGCCCTTGCTGGTTTCGAGCGCGATGGTCGTGGTCATGACGCGGGTCACGCCGGCGATATTGCCGCCGACAATCAGCACCGCGCCAACTTCGGCGACCGCGCGCCCGAATCCCGCCATGACCGAGGTGACGAGATTGCGCCGCCCGTCCCACAGGATGGTCAGGATCATCTGCGGCAGGGTGGCGCCGAAGGAGCACAACTGCTCGCGATATTCCTCGTAAAGCTCGCGCAGCACCTGGTGCGACAGCGCGGTCACGATGGGCACGATGAGCACGCATTGCGCGACGATCATCGCGGTCGGAGAAAACATCAGGCCCATGAAACCGAGCGGGCCGCTGCGCGACAAAACGAGATAGATGACGAGCCCGACGACGACCGGCGGCAATCCCATCAGCGCATTGATAAGGATGACGAGTGCGCGCCGTCCGGGGAAGCGCACGACGGCGAGCACCGCGCCAGCCGGCAGGCCGATGAGCGTCGCGATGGCGACGGCGGAGAGACTGACGAGGAAGGTGCGTCGGATGATTTCGATCAATTCGCGGTCGAGCGAAACGATCAAGTCGAAGGCGATCGAGAAGGCACTCAATATCTCGGACACGCTCGTGTCCTCCGGATCAGGCTTTCGCGCTGCGCAAAATCTGTCTGAGCGGGCCGTGCATGGCGGAGTTGGCCGCGATCACACTGCCGCTCTCCAACATCTTATCACCGCCGTCGATTTCGGTGATGATCCCGCCTGCCTCGCGCACCAACAAGATGCCAGCGGCGATGTCCCAAGGTTGAAGCTCGGATTCCCAGAATCCCTCGAAACGACCGGCGGCAACATAGGCGAGATCGAGCGCCGCCGAACCGAAGCGGCGGATGCCGGCTGAAACCGCCATGACCGCGTTGACCTCGACCAGAAACCTCTGATGGTCGGCTGCGGTGCCGCGGCCCAGGAACGGAATGCCGGTGGCGAACAGCGACACATCCAGGCTTTCGCGCTTGGAAACGCGCAGGCGGCGCTCGTTGAGATAGGCGCCTTGGCCCTTTTCGGCCGTGAACATCTGTTCGTTGATCGGATCGAAAATGAGGCCCGCTACGATTTCGCCGTTGTCCTCCAACGCGATCGACATGGCGAAATGGGCGATGCCGTGGATGAAGTTGGTGGTGCCGTCGATCGGGTCGATGATCCAGCGTTTGGTTGGATCCTTGCCTTTGACGATGCCGCCTTCTTCCATCAGGAAGCCGTAATCGGGCCGCGCGCGCTCAAGCTCGTTGCGCAGGATCTTCTCGGTACGCTCGTCGGCCGCTGTGACGAAATCGGCCGGCCCCTTGCGCGAGACCTGAAGCTGTTCGACCTCGCCATAGTCGCGTTTGAGGCGCACGGCGGCCGCACGGGCCGCCTTGGTCATGACATTGAGGGTCGCGGAACGGAGCGCCACTGTGTGCCTTAATCTTTCGCGCGTTCGACGTAGGATCCGTCGTCGGTCCGGATGACGACACGAGTGCCGGCTCCGATGTAGGGCGGCACGGAGGTGCGCACGCCATTCGCAAGCACGGCCGGTTTGTAGGACGACGATGCCGTCTGGCCCTTCACCACCGCGTCGGCCTCGGTGATCTCCAAGGTGACGAATTCCGGCAAGCTGACGCCGATGACGCTGTCCTCGAAGCTTTCGACCTTCACCATCATGCCGTCGGTCAAGTACGGGACCTGATCCTCGCCGAGCATGTCTTCGCCCAGCGAGACCTGATCGTAGGTCTCGGTGTTCATGAAGGTGTAGCTGTCACCCTCTTTGTAGAGGAACTGGAAATCCTTGAACTCCAGGCTGACCTGCTCGACCGTGTCGGCGGAGCGGAAACGGGTGTTCTGCTTGGTGCCCGTGCGGATGTCCTTGAGTTCGACTTGCATGAAGGCGCCGCCCTTGCCGGGGTGGGTGTGCTGCGTCTTCATGGCGCGCCACAGACGTCCTTCATGTTCGAGGACGTAACCCACCTTGATCGCATTGCCGTTGATTTTCATGGGCTCTTGCCGTCTTGCCTGACTAAAATTGATTGAGACCGCCGGGCTTCGGCGACGGGCGCGGAAGCTAGCATTTGGGTCCGGGAACGGCAAGGTGTCGCGGCGTCTAGCCCTTTGCGCTCGCGATGGCCGCGTTGAACGCCTTCACAGCGGCGCCCGGTCCGTCCGGGTGATCCCATACGGCGGAGACGACGGCGAGGAAGTCGGCGCCGGCTTGCACGAGGATTGGGCAATTGGTCGGCGTGATGCCGCCGATGGCGACGGAGGGAACCGTGACCATCTCGCTCCAGGCCACGAGGATTTCGGGCGACGCATTTCCCTTGGCATCCTTGGTGGCGGTCGGAAAGAAAGCGCCGAAGGCGACATAGTCGGCCCCCTGTTCGGCGGCCTCCATGGCGAGGTGGCGGGACGCATGACAGGTCACGCCGACGATCGCATCGGCGCCGACGATGCGCCGCGCATCCTCGTAGCTCGCATCCTCCTGGCCGACATGCACGCCGTCGCACCCCGTCGCGTGCGCGATCTCGGGAAAATCGTTCATGATGAACGCGACGTCTCGGCTTTGCGCGATGGGCGCCAGCATTTCGGCGGCGCGCGCGATCTCGTCCTCTGCGATGTCCTTCAGGCGGAGCTGAACGCAGGCGACGTCGCCCGCATCGAGCGCCAGGGCGAGGGTGTCGGCGAAGCTCGAGGCTTCGAGGCGCGGCGGCGTGATCAGATAAAGGCGGCAGGCGGATTGTTTTGCAGATTCGCTCATGCCCGTTCCCTTAACCCGTTGCGGGCCCGCCGACAACTCACGTCTTGAGTTTGTAGCCGGTCTTGAATATCCACCAGACCGTCGTGAGGCACAGGGCGAGGAAGCCGAGCGTCATAGCGAGGCTAATCTCGACGCCGACGTCGGATATGTCGAAAAAGCTCCATCGGAAACCGCTGATCAGATAGACGACCGGATTGAACAGCGCGATTTTTTGCCAGATGGGCGGCAGCATATCGATGGAATAGAAACTGCCGCCGAGGAATGCCAAAGGCGCCACGATCAAGGTCGGGATGAATTGCAGCTCTTCGAACCCGCTGGCCCAGATACCGATGATGAACCCGAAGAGACTGAAGGTCGCGGACGTCAGGACGAGGAAAGCAAACATCCAGACCGGGTGGGCAATCTCGTAGGGCACGAACAGCCGAGCGGTCACGAGGATGATCGCGCCGAGAATGATGGATTTCGACGCCGCCGCGCCGACATAGCCGAGCACGATCTCGACATAGGACACGGGCGCCGACAGGATTTCATATATGGTGCCCGCCCATTTCGGGAAATAGATCCCGAAGGAGGCGTTGCTGATGCTCACGGTCAGCAGGGACATCATGACCAATCCCGGAATGATGAAGGCGCCATACGATACCCCGCCGATCTCGGCGATGCGCGACCCCATGGCGGCGCCGAAGACGACGAAATAGAGCGATGTGGAAATCACCGGCGAGACGATGCTTTGCAGCACGGTCCGGGCCGTGCGCGACATCTCGAAAATATAGATCGCGCGGACGGCGTGCAGGTTCATAGCTGATCCTTCATGGTTTGGCCTGCACCAGACTGACGAAAATATCCTCGAGCGAACTTTGCGTAGTTTGCACGTCGCTGAACCGCACGCCGGCTTCGTTCATCGCACCAAGCAGGGCGGTGATACCCGTGCGTTCGGCCCGGGTGTCGTAACTATAGACCAACGCGGTGCCGTCGGGGGCCAGCGTCAGACCATAGGGCACGAGCGAGTCGGGGATGCTGTCGAGCTTGTCTGTGAGCTGCATTGTCAATTGCTTCTTGCCGAGCTTGCGCATGAGTTCGGCTTTGTCCTCGACCAAAATTATTTCGCCGCCGCTGATCACGCCGACCCGGTCGGCCATGTCCTCGGCCTCTTCGATATAATGCGTGGTGAGCACGATCGTGACGCCGGAATCGCGTAGTGTGCGCACCATGCCCCACATGTCGCGACGCAGTTCGACATCGACGCCGGCCGTCGGTTCGTCGAGGAACAGAATTTGCGGTTCGTGCGAAAGCGCCTTGGCGATCAGCACGCGGCGCTTCATGCCGCCGGACAGCGTCATGATCTTGCTGTCCTTCTTGTCCCAGAGCGACAGGTCTTTGAGGACTTTCTCGATATAGGCGGGGTTGCGTGGGCGTCCGAACAGGCCGCGGCTGAAGCTGACGGTCGCCCAGACGGTCTCGAAGGCGTCGGTCACCAATTCCTGGGGTACCAGTCCGATCTTGGTGCGTGCGGCGCGATAGTCGGTAACGACATCATGGCCGTCGGCCGAGACATGGCCTTCGCCCGGATTGACGATGCCGCAGACGATATTGATCAGTGTCGTCTTGCCGGCGCCGTTGGGGCCGAGCAGGGCGAAAATTTCGCCTTTGCGGATCTCGAGGTTGACGTTTTTGAGCGCCTGGAACCCGGATCCATAGGTCTTGGATAGATTGACGATGGATATGATCGGCTGCATGGAGCCCCGCCATCATCCTTGGAGAAGGCGGCGCGGCACCGGACGTGCCGCGCCAGTTTAGGTTATCGCCTAGAGAGTCCTGCCGATCGCACCCATGGTATCGACCATACGATTGGAGAAACCCCATTCGTTGTCGTACCACGACAGCACGCGCACGAAATCGCCGTCGATTACCTGCGTTTCCATGCTGTCGAGAATCGACGAGCGCGGATCGTGATTGAAGTCGTGCGACACCAACGGCTCGTCACTGATGCCGAGGATGCCTTTGAGGCTGCCGGACGTTGCCGCCTTGCGGACCGCGTCGTTTACTTCCTGCACCGAGGTCTTCTTGCAGGCGACGAAGGTGAGGTCGATCATCGAGACGTTGGGCGTTGGCACGCGGATGGCGCTGCCGTCGAGCTTGCCTTTGAGTTCCGGCAACACGAGCCCGATGGCTCGGGCGGCACCGGTCGAGGTCGGGATCATCGAGACTGCGGCGGCACGTGAGCGGCGCAGATCCTTGTGCAGCGTATCGACCACCATCTGGTCGCCCGTATAGGAGTGCACGGTGGTCATGAAGCCGCGCACGATTCCGATGGAATTGTTGAGCACAAAGGCGACGGGGGCGAGGCAGTTGGTTGTGCACGACGCGTTGGAGACGATCGTGTGCTGAGCCGTCAGCTTGTCGTTATTGACGCCGTAGACGACGGTCAGGTCGGCGTCGTCGGCTGGGGCGGAGATCAACACGCGCTTGGCGCCTGCGGTGAGATGCGCGCCCGCCTTCGCTTTGCTGGTGAAGATGCCGGTGCATTCGAGTGCAATGTCGACGCCCAGATCCTTCCACGGCAGCTTGGCGGGATCGCGCTCGGCGGTGATCTTCACCGGGCCTTGGCCGGCGTCGAGACTGGTCTCGGTCGCCTTGACGTCGAAGGGCAGGATGCCGTGCACGGAATCGTATTTCAGAAGATGCGCGCTGGTCGCTGCGGGGCCGAGATCGTTGATGCCCACGACCTCGATGTCGGAGCGTTTCGATTCCAGAATGGCCCGATAAACGAGACGCCCGATGCGTCCAAATCCGTTAATGGCGACGCGCATGGATATTGAATCCTCCGTATCTGAAATAAGGCGGTCCGGGCCCGCTCGCGGGCGCTGAACGCGGGGCACAATCGGGTCTGAGGGCCGGATCGTCAACTATCAAATTTCAGTCAAAAACAGGTCCGTATGCCCTTGTCCCGGTTGACGGATTTCGACGACGCGGCGTAAGGTGCCCGCGAATCACACGGATGTCAGGCTCCTGGTGACGATCAAACCCAACGACCCATCGAACAACATCCAGCAGGCCAAGTCGCGGCTGGAGACGGCTATCGAGCGCCTTGAGCGTGCGGTTGAGGCGCGGGCGGGATCGACCGGCACCCAGGTGCAAACCGCCAGCGAATTAGCCGCGGCGCGCGCGGAAATCAGCCGGTTGAAGGATAGCAACCGGGCGGTGACGGCGCGCCTCGATGCGGCGATCGGCAGAGTTAAAGTCCTACTCGACGAATGAAACATGACGGCTGAGTCCAATTGGGACGATGCCGGCGGGAGTAACAGATGGCCAAGGTCGCGGTCACCATTAATGGACGAAAATACGATATCGCCTGCGACGACGGACAGGAGGCGCATTTGGCGCGGCTCGCCCGATATGTCGACAAGCGGGTCGACGAACTGGTGGCGGCGGTCGGCCAGGTGGGCGATGCGCGCCTGTTGGTGATGGCGTCCCTGTTGGTGGCCGACGAATTGTCGGAGGTCTACAGCGAACTCGATAACGTCCGAAACGAGCGGCGCGGGGCCGCTTCGGGCGCGGGATCCATGGCTCTGACCGATCTCGACCGCCTGGCCAACAGAATCGAAGGCATTGCCGAGCGGCTCGAACGAGCCTAAGTGTAGGTCGGGTTGACGCTGCGGCTCGCGTTAGATGTGAAAATCCCCAGGGCCGATTCACTTCCAAAGGGAGCTGTCCCTGTCGGGCCTTCGGGCTCGGTATATGGCGCCCACCTAGACCGTAGGGCCTAGGGCGATACGACCTCGACGGTTCTTGCGGCGTCACCCACCCTTTCCCGTTCGGTTCGATGAATACTAGGCTTTTCAAGCGCGATCTGCGCAAACAGGCAATCGCCGCGCGTGCGGCCCTGCTCGGTCGCATCGATCCGAATGCTGCGGCCCTGGCGGTGCGCGACCGTTTCCTCGAAACCTTTTCGCCAACGCGCGGCACGGTCGTCTCGGCCTTTTGGCCGGTGGCGGAAGAATTCGATGTCCTTCCCTTGATCGAGGCTCTAAACGAACGCGGCTGCGTCTGCGCCCTGCCGGTGGTGACGGTGAAGCATATGCCGCTCACCTTCCGCGTCTGGGAGCCCGGCATGCCGTTCATCGTTTCGTCCTTCGGTATTCCCGAACCGGGGCCGGATCGTCCGCCGGTCACGCCGGATATCTCGCTCGTTCCGCTGTTGGCGTTCGACGAAGCGGGCTACCGGCTCGGATATGGCGGCGGCTACTATGACCGCACGATCGAGCAGTTGCGCATGCTGCGGCGCACGCCTCCATTTCTCGCGGTCGGGGTTGCCTTCGCCGGCCAGCGAGTTGACTCGTTTCCGCACGAGCCGTTCGACCAGCCGCTGGATTGGATACTGACAGAGGAATCCGTGTTAGAGATCGCAAAGGCCGTTGCATGAAAATCGTCTATTTCGGAGATATCGTCGGCAAGAGTGGGCGCGAGGCGGTGCTGTCGAGTCTTGTTGAAATCCGTGCGCGCTACGCACCCGACATGTTTATCGCCAATGGAGAGAATGCAGCGCATGGCTTCGGAATCACCGAAAAAATCTGTAACGAATTCTTCGACGCCGGTATCGATGTGATCGTGACGGGAAACCATGCCTGGGATCAGCGCGAGGTCGTCACTTATATCGACCGCGAGCCGCGGTTGCTGCGTCCCAACAATTATCCGCAGCTCACGCCCGGCAAGGGCTCTATCGTTGCGCAGACGGCGAGCGGCCGCCGCGTCCTGGTTATCCAGGTAATGGGGCGTCTGTTCATGGAACCGCTCGACGATCCTTTTGCTTCGGTGGAAAGTGCGCTCGCCAATCATCGTCTCGGCGCCACTGTCGATGCCATCGTCGTCGACGTGCATGCCGAGGCGACGAGCGAAAAATCCGCGATGGGCGTTTTCCTCGACGGCCGGGTCTCGATGGTGGTCGGCTCGCATTCGCACATTCCCACGGCGGACGCGCGCGTTCTACCGAGAGGCACCGCCTATCAGACGGATGCCGGCATGTGCGGCGATTACAATTCGGTGATCGGCATGAAGAAGGAAGCGGCGCTCGCGCGCTTCATCCGCAAGGTGCCGGGCGATCGGCTGCAACCGGCCGAAGGCGAAGCGACCGTGTGCGCCGTTCTGGTGGAAACCGACGATGCCACCGGGCTCGCGTTGAGCTGCCGGCCGTTGCGCATCGGCGGCGGATTGGCGCCGACCCCCGTCTAACGACGGAGGTCAGGCCGCGCGGATCGCGGCCAGGAATTCATCGATCTGCTTACGCAGCTCCTGGGCCTGTACCGTCAGGATGTCAGACGCCGTGTGCGCCTGGGCGACAACGTGGCCGGCACTCGCGACCGATGCATTGGTCTCGCCAAGTGCTCGACCGATCCCATCGGTTCCATCAGCGGCTGCGTGAACGCCCTGGACGACGGTTCGCGCTGTCGCGCCCTGCTGCGTGATGTCGCGCGTCGTGGTGGCCGAGAGTGTCTCGATCTGCGTGATCGCCGTACTGACGCCCGTGAATGCCGTGCGGACAGATCCGGTCGCGGAAGCGACCGCCTTCACGCGCTCGGCCAATTCCTTAGCCGTGCGACCGGCGCGGTTGGCGAGCGACTTGATCTCGGCCGCGACGACGACGAAGCCTTTGCCGGAATCGCCGGCGCGCGCGGCTTCGATGGTGGCGTTCAGCGACAGCACATTGGTCCGTTCCGCGATATCGTTCAGAACCGCGCCGGCCTCGTTCATCCGGTTGGCAGCTCCTTCGAGGGCTTGCACTGCGTCGATCGCGGCGCGCGCGGAAACGACGGCGTTGCCGGCGACTTGCGAGGATTGCGACGACTGACGCGCGATCTCGTCTATGGCGGTGGCGATCTGCTCGGCTGACGTGGCTGCCGCGTGGATACTGGTGGAGGCGCGGCCAACGCGCTCCGCTGTCTCGCCGCTATATTGGGTCGAGCGCTGGGCAGCGTCGCCGATGCGATCGGAGGCTTGCCTGACCCCGTCGGAGGCGTGCTGCACGGCGGTCATGGCGTTCGCGATCGAACTTTCGAAACTATTGGCGAGTTCGCTCAGAACTTGCAGCCGGTCGGCATATTGTTCACCGAGGCGGTGTTCCGTCTCGGCAACCGCACGTGCCTGGTTGGTGCGCGCATTCTCCAATTCGTCGTCGCGCAACTGCTTTACGAATGCCAGTTCCGAACCTAGACGGCGCTTGTCTTCTTCCGCAGCTGCGATGGAAATGCGCAATTCTGCGGCGGCGGCCGTCGCTGCGGCGAGTTGTGCCGCCGCGTCGGTTGCGGCTTTGCGCGCGACGGCGCGCTCGCGGGTCTGTTCGTTGCGCAGCCGCACCGCTTCGGTGCGTGCTGCCGCGAGGGCATCGCGGATATTCGGGTCGACAACCGGGGCCGGTGTCGCGCGGGCTTTTCCCAATTCTGCGGTCAGGCGCGTGATTTCGGCTTGGGCTTTCTCCAGCGCTTCGCGCTGTGCTTTGTTCTCGACCGGGGCTGGCGGCGGGACGTTGCGTGCCTTCTGCAACTCGGCGATCAGGCGCGTGATCTCGGCTTGGGCTTTTTCCAGCGCTTCGCGCTGTGCCTTGTCCTCCACCGGAGCGGATGGCGGGACGTTGCGCAGCCTGAGCAACTCAGTGCTCAGGCGGATGATCTCGGCGTGGGCTTTGTCCAATGCCTCGCGCTGCGCCTTGTCTTCAACCGGGGCAGGTGCGGGGATGGCCTTCTGTTTTTCAAGTTCCGTCGTGAGACGCGCGACTTCGGCGTTGGCCTGATCGAGCGCGGTACGATACTGGGTGCCAAGCTCGGCGAGCTTGCGGTCCGCCTCGGCCGCCAGTTCGGCGCGCAATGTCGCGCGCTCTCGGTCGATCGTTTCGGGGGAGATCTGCGGGCGTTCGGAATCGGCCTGCTCGCGCTCGGCGCGTTCTTTCTCCAGCCGGTCGCGGTCGCGGCGGAGCTGTTGAACTTCGCGCTCCAGCGTCATGCGCGACAGCCGGTCGGCTTCCTTCTGTTCGTGATCCTTTTGCGTTTCGGCTTGCTTCTCCGTGAAAATGGTTTCGCGCAGCCGTTCGAGCGCGCTCGAGAGGCGCCCGAGCTCGTCGCGTCGTCCGAGCACCGTCGTCGGTACCTCGAAGCGGCCTTGGGCGAAGCGACCGGCGGCGGCCGCCAGATCGGCAAGCGGTATGGCGAGGCCATAGATCGCGATCAAGGCGCCGCCCGCGCACAGGACGAGCACCAGAAGCAGGATTTGCAGGCGGATCGATTGGCGCTGATCGTCATAGCGATTTTGGGTGTCGGTCTCGATCGCGCGGGACAGTCCGGCATGGCGGGTCGCCATATCGGCGGAGAAGTCGATCATCGCTGTGCGGATGGTCACCAAGGATTGATCGAGCCCGGCGATCTTCGGCGCCTGGCGGGTGAGGAAAATTTCACGCGCATCGGCGACATTGCCGCCGCGCACGGTCGCCATCGTTTCTTGGTTGTCGAGCACGATGCCCGCGAGTGCTGCCGGAAGCTCCTGGCTGGTCTTCAAGATTAAGGCGACGCGTTCACGATTGACACGGATGAAGGAAGCCTCCTGGGCATTCTCCACTGTCTCGTCCCATGCACGCAGATAGAAGGATTTGGCGGCGGCCACGGCGTAGGTTCGGCTGGCGTTATCGAGGGTTTGCAGCGATTGGGCAAAATCGGTCAGCGAGCGTTCGGCGGCATCGGCTGCCGCCGATACGGCGCGCCCCAGGATGATATTCTGCCCAGCTCGGGAAAAGGAATCGAGGAAGCCGGCGCTCATGGCTTCGGCGCGCTGGGCATTGGCCAAACTCAGCGCAACGTCGGCGCGGTCGCTGTCCAATACGCGGCGATCGGATTGGTCGTGGGCGACGGTGGCAGCGAGGCGTGCGTCGCCGACCAGCGCGAGCCCGGCGATCATGAGTATGCCGACGACGATCAGGGCCGCCACCTGCATGCCGATCCCGATCAACGGGAGCCGGCGCTGTGTCGGCTCTCCCAAGGCGGAGTCGTCGGCCGGTGCGCCATCGGCACCGGTCTCGACGGTATCGGTCGTCCGATTCCGTCGCATATTGAGCATTTTGACTTCCCCCTGTTGGCGTTACGTCTGGCGCCGGTTCCGATTATGCCCTGAGCGCCGGGGCGACCGTCAACGACCTATGCGGCGAGCCGCCCGATTTCCGCACCCTACAGCGGTTCGCGGCCTTTGGGCCGCAAACTTGCCATATTGGATTGTTAGCTCTCGGACTGTGGTCCGGTAGTGCGATTCGTGCTATGCAACCGATTCGGACTATCCCTATCGGTAAAGAGCGCACATGGCAGGCCATTCCCAATTTAAGAACATCATGTATCGAAAAGGTGCGCAGGATCAAAAGCGCGCCCGACTCTTCGCGAAGCTGATCCGAGAAGTCACCGTCTCCGCGAAACAGGGGTTACCAGATCCCACCCTCAATCCCCGGCTACGCTCGGCGATCCAGGCGGCGCGCCAGGCCAATATGCCGAAGGACAATATCGACCGGGCGATCAAGCGCGCAGCCGGCGGCGACGACGATGCGAATTACGAAGAGGTGCGTTACGAGGGCTTCGGACCTGGCGGCGTCGCGATCATCGTCGAGGCCTTGACCGACAATCGCAATCGCACGGCTTCGGATGTGCGTACGGCCTTCGGCAAGCATGCCGGCAACATGGCCGAAAACGGCGCTGTCAGTTTCATGTTCGACCGCGTCGGAATGATCCGTTATCCGGTCGCGGCGGGAACGGCCGATGCGATCTTTGAGGCGGCGCTGGATGTCGGCGCGGACGACGTGGTGTCCGACGACACGGGGCACGATATTTATTGTGCTACCGACAATCTCGGCATGGTGCGTGAAGAATTGACGAAACGGCTCGGCGAGCCCGATGCGGCCCGATTCGATTGGCGGCCGCAGAACACCATTCCGGTCGATGAGAAGGACGCGGAAACATTGCTCAAGCTTCTCGATGTGCTCGAAGACAGCGACGACGTTCAGCGCGTCGCCGCCAATTTCGACATTCCCGAGGAGGTCATGGCCCGCCTCAGTTCGTGAGGCTGGGCTGAGGGGATAAGAAGTCAGGCGATGCGCCTTTTAGGCATAGACCCAGGATTGAGGAATACCGGTTGGGGAATCATCGAATCCCGAGGCAATCGTCTATCTTACATCGCTGACGGCGTGGTGCGCAGCACCGCGACGCTGCCGTTATCGCAGCGCTTGCTGCAATTGTATGACGGGATCGCCGAGGTTATTGAAAAGTTCGCGCCCGATGAGGTGGCTGTCGAGGAAACCTTCGTCAACAAGAACGGCGCGTCGACCCTCAAGCTCGGGCAGGCGCGGGGCATCGCCCTTCTTGTTCCGGCCCGATTCGCGTTGCCGGTTGCCGAATACCCCGCGAATCTGGTCAAGAAATCCGTGGTTGGCGTCGGTCACGCCGACAAAGGGCAAATTCAGATGATGGTGCGCGTGCTGTTACCCAGTTCCCTCGCGACCTCGGCTGACGCGGCGGACGCGCTCGCCATTGCGATCTGCCACGCGCATCATCGCACCGCGCCCGGCTGGACCGCGCCGGCGGTGGAGAGCCGGCTATGATCGCCAAGCTGACGGGCAGGATCGATTCCACGTCTTCGGACAGCGTCGTTCTCGATGTCGGCGGTGTCGGCTATCTCGTCTTTTGTTCGGCGCGCACTATCGCGGCGGTCGGCGGGGCTGTGGGCACCGTCAGCCTGCCCATCGAGACCCATGTCCGCGAAGATCACATTCATCTCTATGGTTTCCTCGATGAAGCCGAGCGTGGCGCCTTTCGTCTGCTCACCACGGTTCAAGGTGTTGGCGCCAAATTGGCGCTCGCGATCCTGTCGGTGCTTCCGGCCGACATTCTTGCCCAGGCGATCGCCGCCGCCGATCGCGCGGCACTCACCCAAGCGCCCGGCGTCGGGCCGAAGCTCGCCGTTCGTATCCTCACCGAATTGAAGGACAAGGCCGCGCTGATCGCCGCACCCTTCGGCGTGGCGAGCGCGTTGGCGCTAGCGGCGGCACCGGCCGCGGCTACGGACGCGCCGTCCACGGGCGCCGCGGCGGCAGATGCGGTTTCGGCCTTGGTCAATCTCGGCTATGGGCGCACCGAAGCCTTTGCCGCCGTCGCACGCGCGACACGGTCGCGCGGCACCGACGTGCCGGTCGAAACCTTGATCCGCGACGGTCTCGCCCATCTGGCAGGAGGCGAGCGTGTCTGAAGCGACAACCGCGCTCCAATTGCCGGCCGACAGCGACGAGGTTTCGTTGCGCCCGCAGACCCTCGACGAATTCATCGGCCAGGCCAAGGTGCGTGAAAATCTGCGCGTCAGCGTGCAGGCCGCCAAGATGCGCGGCGAGGCGATGGATCATGTTTTGTTGTCGGGGCCGCCCGGGCTCGGCAAAACCACGCTGGCCCAGATCGTCGCGCGCGAACTCGGCGTGGGCTTTCGCGCGACCTCCGGCCCGGTGATCGTCAAGGCCGGCGATCTTGCCGCCATTCTCACCAACTTGCAGCCGAACGACGTTCTATTCATCGACGAAATTCATCGGCTCAGCCCGGCCGTCGAAGAAATCCTCTATCCCGCGATGGAAGACCGCCAGCTCGATCTGATGATCGGCGAAGGACCGGCGGCGCGCTCGGTTAAGATCGACCTGCCGCCCTTCACGCTAGTGGGTGCTACCACGCGCTCGGGATTGCTGACGACGCCGCTCCGCGACCGATTCGGCATTCTGCTGCACATGAGTTTTTATGACGTCCCGGAACTGACCACGATCGTCGATCGCAGCGCGAACCTTTTGGCACTAGGCATCACGGCCGCCGGCGCGGTCGAGATCGCGCGACGTTCGCGCGGCACACCGCGCGTGGCCGGACGCCTGTTGCGCCGGGTGCGCGATTTCGCCGCCGTCGACGGACACAAGGTCGTCGACGACAAGGTCGCCGATGCGGCGCTCGGCCGGCTCGATGTCGATCAGCTTGGCCTCGACGCCTTGGATCGACGCTTCCTCGGCTGCATCGCCCAGAATTACGGCGGCGGCCCGGTCGGTGTCGAAACATTGTCGGCGGCCTTGTCGGAAGAGCGCGACACGATCGAAGAAGTGATCGAGCCTTACTTGATCCGCCAGGGTCTTTTGATGCGTACCTCGCGCGGCCGCGTGCTCGCCGAGGGTGCCTATCGGCATCTTGGGATTATTCCGCCGACCAATATCCGTCAGCTTGAACTGCTCGCCTCCATCGAACCGGTCGTGGAGGTGCGCAATGGATGACCAGAGCCCGATTGAAGCCGCAAAAGACGCACATGTGGTGCATAGCTGGCCGCTGCGCGTCTATTACGAAGATACCGACGCGGCTGGCGTTGTCTATTACGCGAACTATCTGAAGTTTGCGGAACGCGCGCGAACCGAATTGTTGCATCAGGCCGGTCTCGATCAAATGCACATCAAGGCGGAGGACGATGTCGTCTTTGCCGTGCGCGCCTGTAATGCCGATTATCTTCGCCCGGCGCGTTTGGGCGATCTCATCGCCGTGCGGACGGCGATCGAAAAGGTGGGGGGGGCCTCCATCACACTGCGTCAAAGCGTTGTGTGCGACGATGTGGAATTGGTGGTCATGCGGATCACACTTGTTTGTATGCATAGCGACGGCCGAGCCACACGTATCCCTGCGCGCGTGCGCGGGGTGCTTCAGGCGCTGGCCGAATCAACGAAAGAGGATTGAGTATGGATAATGCCGTAGCCGCCGCCGGTATGGTCGGGGCAGCCCATGATTTTTCGATGTGGGGCCTGTTCATGCAGGCGGACTTCATCGTCAAAAGCGTGATGATCATGTTGTTCGGCCTGTCGATCTGGTGTTGGGCGATCATCATTGAGAAGTTCCTCCGGCTGCGCCGCCTCAATGGTGCTGCGACCAAGTTTGAGGACAATTTCTGGTCCGGCGGATCGCTCGATACCCTCTACGACAAGATTGGCGGCACGCCGCAGGAACCGATGTCGGCGGTCTTCGGCGCCGCGATGCGCGAATGGCGCCGTACGCGCGATATCGGCGGCACGATGAGCGAACGTTCGGGCAGCCTGATGCAGCGCATCGACCGCGTCATGGATGTCACCGTCAACCGCGAGATGACGCGGGTCGAACGTCAGATGACGGTGCTCGCCTCGACCGCGGCGACCGCGCCCTTCATCGGCTTGTTCGGCACGGTCTGGGGCATCATGAACAGCTTCCAGTCGATTGCGCTGTCCAAGAATACGAGCCTGGCCGTGGTCGCGCCCGGTATCGCCGAGGCGTTGTTCGCGACCGCGCTCGGACTGGTCGCGGCCATTCCGGCGGTGATCGCCTACAACAAGATCACGCGCGATCTCGACCGCTACGGCCAGCGGCTCGACGATTTCGCGACCGAGTTTTCGGCGATCATTTCCCGCCAGATCGAAGGGCGCGATTAGCCATGTCGATGGGAGTCCAGGTCGAGGAACGCGGCGGCGGGCGCAAGCGCCGCGGCCGCGGCCGCCCGGTGAGCGAGATCAACGTCACGCCGATGGTCGACGTGATGCTGGTGCTGCTCGTCATTTTCATGATCACTGCGCCGTTGCTGACGGTCGGCGTGCCGATCGATCTGCCGCAGACGCAGGCGAGCGCGATCCGCGACCCAGACGAACCGATGGCGGTTTCGATCAACGCGGAAGGAAAGGTCTTCTTGCAGGATGCGGAAATCGAACTTACCGCGTTGGTTCGGCGCCTGCGCGCCATCGCGGGCACCAATCCTGATTTGCGCATCTTCGTACGTGGCGACAAGTCGATCGACTATGGCCGCGTGATGGAAGTCATGGGGGTCATCAATTCGGGGGGATTCAACAAGGTCGCGCTGATCACCCAACAGCCGCGCGCCGACGAGGCCCCGGGGAAAGCCCGCGCAAAGAAGAAGTAGCGAATGCGTTCGAGTGTCATTGCTTCCGTTGCGTTGCATGTCGCCGTCGTGATTCTCGCGACGGTCGGCCTGCCGTCGCTTCTCAAGCCGCCGGCTCCCGAGCCGGTACCGCTGGTGGTGGAGCTTGTGACGATCTCCGATGTGACCAACGTGCCGACCAAGCCGCGCGAGCCCGAGCCCAAAAAGGAAGAGCCGAAACCGGAGCCGCCGAAGCCGGAGCCTGCCAAGCCGCTGGAAACACCGCCACCTCCGCCCACCCCGACACCACCGAAACCCGAACCGAAGGCAGCCGAGGCGCCGTCCCCCCCGCCGCCCGAGCCGACCCCGACACCCAAGCCGCTGCCCAAGGCGGAGGAGCCTAAGCCCGAGCCGAAGCCCGTTGCGCCGCAGGAATTGGCCAACACTAAGCCCGCAAAGAAGCCGAAGGCGCCGCAGGAAGATTTCGATTCGGTCCTCAAGAACCTCGCCAAAAGTCTGCCGCAGCAGAAGGCCGAGCCGAAAGCCGAAAAGAAAGCAGAACCAAAAACCAATTTCGACGATTTGATGTCCAAGGCGATTCCAAGCAACAGGCGCAATATTGCTGATCCGACCAAGCCGCTGACCATGACCGAGCAGGATGCGATCAAGAACATCTTCACGAAGGCGATGGCGCGGTGTTGGAATCCGCCTGTTGGCGCTAAGGACGCTAAGGACTTGGTGGTAAATATCCGCATCAATCTTGCCGAAGATGGCACGGTGCTTAGAGCTGCAGTCGACGACAGTGGCTTGGGAAAGTCCGATTTTTGGAGGGCGGCTGCAGAAAGCGCCCGCCGCGCCGTTTTGGTCTGCAGCCCTTTTTCCGAACTTCCGAGAAACCTATACCCTCAGTGGAAAGAATCAGTTTTGAGCTTTAATCCTGCGGAGATGTTCGGCGGCTGACCCGGTTCGTCGGGATGGAATCTTTACCAATCGCTAACCCGAATCGCGGAGAGGATGTGGCGGTAAACGGCACCGTGCCACAAAATTGGCTAAATCTCGGCCACTATGTCTCGGTCGTAGTTTCCGAACATCTTAACGGCGAGAAGAATAAATTCGCCCAAGATTCGATCAACTCTGGACGGTAACAATGAAACGCCAACGGCAAATCTTCATTCGGTCGATTTTCGCGAGCCTTGCTATCGTGCTCGTTTCGATCGCCGGCCTCTCCGTCGCTCATGCCGAAATTCGGGTCGACATCACGAAGGGCAACGCGCAGCCCATGCCGATCGCGATCACCGATTTCTTGGGCCAGGGACAGGATGAAGGTCTGGGCCGCAATATCTCGCGCGTCATCAGCGCCGATCTCGAACGCTCCGGCCTGTTCAAGCCGATCGATCCGAAAGCCTTCATCTCCGTTGAGAAATCGATGGAGGCGGTGCCGCAGTTCAACAATTGGCGCGTCCTTAAGGCGCAGGCGCTCGTGCAGGGCAGCGTAACCGCTGAGGGCGGCGACCGTCTTCGCGTTCAGTTCCGCCTCTGGGATGTGTTCGGCGAACAGCAGATGGTCGGGCAAGTCTATACGACGGTGCGTTCGAACTGGCGCCGCATCTCACACATCATCGCCGATGCGATCTACAAACGGATGACGGGCGAAGATGGCTATTTCGATACGCGAATCGTCTATATCGCCGAATCGGGACCGGAAACGCGCAAGGCTAAGCGCCTGTCGATCATGGATCAGGACGGCGAGAACCAACACTTCCTGACGGACGGGAAAGATCTTGTTCTCACGCCGCGCTTCTCTCCGTCGCGCCAAGAAATCACGTACATGTCCTATTACGGCAATCTGCCGCGCGTCTATATCTACAATATCGAAACCGGCCGCCAGGAAGTGCTCGGCGATTTCCCCGGCATGACGTTCGCGCCGCGTTTCTCACCGGATGGCAACAAGGTCATCATGAGCATGGCGCGCGACGGCAACACCGAGATCTACACGATGGATCTGCGCACGCGCGCCGTCACGCGGCTGACCAACCATCCGTCCATCGATACCTCGCCGTATTATTCGCCGGACGGAAAGCAAATCGTCTTCAATTCGGATCGCAGCGGCACGCAACAGCTTTATGTCATGGACGCGGCGGGCGAGGTCAGCGGCGCTCCGGCCAAGCGAATCAGCTTCGGAAGCGGCAACGGGCGCTATGCGACGCCGGTATGGTCGCCGCGCGGAGATTTGATTGCCTTCACAAAAATCGGCGGTGGCCAGCCGTTTTCCATTGGCGTTATGAATGTCGATGGGAAAGGGGAGCGGATACTGGCGGACGGCTACTTGGTGGAATCGCCGACTTGGGCGCCAAATGGCCGGGTTATTATGTTTTTCCGGGAAAAAACGACCGGCAAGACCAGCAAGTCCACCAGACTTTACACGATTGACCTGACGGGGCAAAATGAACGGGAAATATTGACGCCCTCGGACGCGTCCGATCCTGCGTGGTCCCCCTTGATTCCTTAGATTTTCCGCTTTATATTCTGTTCTCAATGCTTTAACAGCATCGCGGACTTGTTTATCGATCAATCGCTTCGGCTGTTTCCCAATATATCGGGCCAATCAGTTCGCGATCTCGATCTTACACTTTGACTATGACAACGTTTTCCGATCAGGGGAAATAAAATGAGCTTTAGAAGTCTAACTTATGTGGTCGCGAGTTTGCTCTTATTGTCGGCGTGCTCGTCGACTCCGTCCGACCAGGGTGCTGGTGCGGGCAGCGGTGGCGCTGCTGGCGCTGCTGGCGCTGGCCAGATCGTCGCTGGATCGGATCGCGATTTCATCGTCAATGTCGGTGATCGCGTTTATTTCGATCTCGACAAATTCAACATTCGCAACGATCAGCGCGCCCAGCTTGAGAAGCAGGCCGCTTGGCTGAAGCGCTATCCGGCGGTTCAGGTCACGGTCGAAGGCCATGCCGACGAACGCGGCACGCGCGAATACAACTTGGCGCTCGGCGAAAAGCGCGCCAACTCAGCGAAAGATTTCCTCGTTGCCAATGGGATCCCCGCCAATCGCGTGAAGGTGATCTCGTATGGTAAGGAGCGTCCGGTTGCGCTCGGCCATGACGAAGCGTCATGGGCCCAGAATCGCCGGGCCGTCACGGTTATCACCTCGGGTGCAGCGGGAAGCTAATTTCCGCTCCGTAGGGTAAGCGACCTAACAGCGCCCGCGCTTCCCTAACGGGAGGCGCGGGCGCCTTGTTTTTGACACGAAGCGATTGCAGATTTTTGCTGGATTCTAATTCGTGTTCTGTGCCCAATTCATGCTGTGACCATCCGCAACATTGGTCAGGCAACATTTCGATAAGGAAAGTCTGATGGTCAGCTGGATCGCATCCGCGGCACCGAAGGCGGCGCTTGTTGGTGTTCTGCTCGCGCTGGGCACGGTTCCGCTCGGCCCGGCTCTTGCGCAGGATCAGCGGATCGAATCGATGGTCAATCGGCTCGAACGCATGGAGCGCGATCTCGCCGCGTTGAGCCGCCAAGTTTATCGTGGGGATGCTCCCAAAGGTGCCCCATCGGGTTCTGTCGGCAGTGGCCCGGTGCCGGGCGGCGATTATGTGTCCCGTCTCGAATCGCGGATCGGTGAATTGGAAGGCCAGATCACCCAGATGACCGGCAATGTCGAGACGCTGTCGCATACGAACAGCGAATTGACCGCGCGCATTGAGCGGATGAGCAAAGATTACGAATTACGCTTTCAGGAAATCGAGAAGGGCGGAGGTTCTGTGTCAGCGTCGGCGCCGCGTGCCGAGGCGCCTGCCGCGATTGGGCCGACGAGTGGAGCGCCGCCGGCTGCGCTTGGAACGCTCAATCAGCGCGATATAACCGCTGGGGCTCCGAAGGGTGCGCAGGCGCCGGCGACGAAATCGGCGTCGCTTCCGCAAGGATCGCCCCAGCAGCAATACGATTATGCGTTCGGCCTGATCAACAAGGCTCGTTCGGACGCGGACTATACCAACGCAGCACAGGCGTTTCAGGACTTCCTCGACAAAAATCCGAGCGGGCCTTTGGCGTCGAACGCGCGCTATTGGATGGGCGAAAGTTATTACGCGAACAAGGATTACGGCGGGGCGGCCCGCGTCTTCCTTGACGGCTACCAAAAGGATCAAAAAGGGCCGAAGGCACCCGATTCCTTGTTGAAGCTTGGCATGTCGCTGACCAATCTCGACAAGAAAAAAGAAGCCTGTGCGACCTTTGACAAGCTTTCGAAGGATTTTCCCGCTGCAGCCAACAATTTCACCCGTCTTTCCGCAGAACGAAAGCGCGCGGGCTGCGCCTGACGTCGTCGTTGCGCGCAGGATTGTCGAGCCTGCTCAGACGCCCATCGACCGGCACGAATTCGGTGGGCTGGTCGCGCGCTCTTGTCCTGTCGCCAGGGGCGAGCCGATCGCGATCGCGGTTTCGGGCGGCGGTGACAGCATGGCGCTCGCGCTACTGGCCACCGCCTGGGCACGTGCGGAGGGTCATGAAATCCTTACCGTCACAGTCGATCATCGATTGCGCCCCGATTCCCGTGCCGAGGCTGAAACGGTCGGCCGCTGGCTGGAGGCGCGCGGGATTGCCCACGAAATTCTAAGCTGGACCGGCGACAAACCGACGGCGGCAATCCAGGCGGCGGCTCGCGATGCCCGCTATCGCCTGATCGGCGATTGGGCGCGCGGGTGTGGCATTCGGCACCTCTTTCTCGGCCATCAGCGCGAAGACCAAGCCGAGACATTCTTGATGCGCGTGGCGCGCGGCAGCGGCATTGCCGGGTTGGCTGCGATGCGCGGGCTGAGCGAGCGCGGAGGGCTTCGTTTGTGTCGCCCGCTTCTGACCGTGCCGCGCGCGCGTCTACGTGCGTCGCTGCGCGCCGTCGGGCAAATCTGGATCGAGGATCCGTCGAACGAATCGCCGCGATTCGCGCGTACCTCCTATCGGCGTCTCGCGACGGCATTGGAGGACTACGAGGCGGGTGCCGATTGCCTGGCGCGCATCTCGGAGTCCTTCGCGCGTCTGGATGGATTGATGGATGCTGCGGTCCGCTGCTTTCTGGGTCAGGCTGCGGTCTGGTCGCCGGATGGCGCCTTGAGGCTGAATCGCCGCTCCTATGTTGCCTTGCCTGGCCCCGTCGCTGCTGCGGTTCTGCGCCGCGCGCTGGCGTCTATCGGCAACCGGGAACAGGCACCCCGTTCCGACCGATTGGCGCGGGCTCAGCAGCGGCTCCAGGGAGTGGGCGCGGTGGCGGGCGGAAAAATTGCCTTCACCCTGGGTTATTGCCGCATCGCGGCGGACAGGGATTGGATCCGCATTCGCCCTGAATTGGGCCGTATTCCTAAGAGTTTCCGCGAGGTTCCGATTGAGATATAATGAAAAGCCACGCGGGCAGTGGTTTGCAGCCTTGTCGCAAGCGCCGCTTGGACTATTTGATTAGCTGGGGAGCCGGGCTTAGGCTACCACTCAGGACCGCCCCCATGGATCGATCGTCTGTGCGGCGGCTAACGTTGGAAGGATCTGGTACGTGAATTTCCGTAAGAATCTGGCCGTGTGGGTCGTGATCGCGGTCTTGCTGTACATGCTGTTCAGCTTGTTCCAAGGCGCGCAGACGCGAGGACCGCATCAGCAGGTCGCATTCTCCGACTTCCTCACCGAGGTCGAGGGCGGCTCGATTCGCAACGTCACTATCCAAGGCAACAAGGTCAGCGGCCATTATCACGACGGCCGCGCGTTCCGCACCTATTCGCCGAATGATCCCAACCTGATCCCGACCCTGACTCGCAAGGGCGTCCATATCACGGCCGTGCCGCCGGAAGACGAAGTGCCGTCGCTGTTCGGCATACTCATTTCGTGGTTCCCGATGCTGCTGCTGATCGGCATCTGGATCTTTTTCATGCGCCAGATGCAGTCGGGGGGCGGCAAGGCGATGGGCTTCGGCAAATCGCGGGCACGCATGCTGACCGAGAAATCGGGCCGCGTGACCTTCGAGGACGTGGCCGGCATCGACGAGGCCAAGCAAGAACTTGAGGAAATCGTCGATTTCCTCAAGGACCCGGCGAAGTTCCAGCGTCTGGGCGGCAAGATTCCAAAAGGCTGCTTGCTTGTGGGGCCTCCGGGCACTGGTAAAACCTTGCTCGCGCGGGCGATTGCGGGCGAAGCGAACGTGCCGTTCTTCACCATCTCGGGTTCCGACTTCGTCGAGATGTTCGTCGGCGTCGGTGCCTCGCGTGTGCGCGACATGTTCGAGCAAGGCAAGAAAAATGCACCCTGCATCATCTTCATCGACGAATTGGATGCGGTCGGGCGTCATCGCGGCGCCGGTCTCGGCGGCGGCAATGACGAACGCGAGCAGACCTTGAACCAGTTGCTGGTCGAGATGGACGGCTTCGAGTCCAACGAAGGCGTTATTCTGATCGCGGCCACAAACCGTCCCGACGTGCTCGATCCGGCACTCTTACGTCCCGGCCGTTTCGATCGCCAGGTTGTCGTGCCCAATCCCGATATTGTCGGGCGTGAGAAAATCATCAAGGTGCATATGCGCAAGGTGCCGTTGGCGCCCGACGTCGATGCCCGCGTGATCGCGCGCGGCACGCCCGGCTTCTCCGGCGCCGACCTCGCCAACTTGGTGAACGAGGCAGCGTTGCTTGCGGCGCGGGCTGGCAATCGCATGGTCACCATGCACGAGTTCGAAGCCGCCAAGGACAAGGTCATGATGGGCGCCGAGCGGCGTTCGATGGTCATGAGCAACGAGGAAAAGAAGCTCACCGCCTATCACGAAGCCGGCCATGCCATCGTCGGCATCAATCTGCCGAAGCACGATCCTTTACATAAGGTGACGATCATTCCGCGCGGCCGTGCGCTCGGTGTGACCATGTCGTTGCCGGAACGCGACCGTTACAGCTATTCGAAGTTGGAACTGGAATCGAAGCTTGCCGTCATGTTCGGTGGACGTATCGCCGAGGAATTGATCTTCGGCCCCGAAAACGTCACCACGGGTGCCGGAAACGACATCCAGCAGGCGACGCAGATGGCGCGGCGCATGATCACCGAATACGGCTTCTCAGATAAGCTCGGGCCGTTGCGCTATACCGACAACGAGGAAGAGGTGTTCCTAGGCCATTCGGTGGCGCGCCATCAGAACGTCTCTGACGCGACCGCGAGCCTAATCGATCAGGAGGTGCGCCGTTTCATCGAAGAAGCGGCGGACAAAGCGCGGCTTATCCTGACCGAGAAGCACGACGATCTCGTCATGCTGGCCGAGGCCTTGCTCGAATACGAAACGCTGTCGGGCGACGAAGTCCGTTCCTTGTTGAAGGGCGAGCCGATCTTCCGACCCGATCTTGACGACAACAAACCGTCGTCCGAGGGGGCCGGGCGCGCATCGGTTCCAAACACCGGCCGGAAATCGCGGCCGTCACCCGGCCCGCAGACCGGACTCGGGCCGGAACCGCAACCCGGCGGCTGATCCCGTCCATGAACGCGGCGCCATGAACAATGTACGGCGGTTCGGGGGTATTCCCTTGAACCGCCCTCTTGTTATGGGGATCGTGAACGTCACCCCGGATAGCTTTTCGGACGGCGGCGAAACCTTCGCACACGAACAGGCGATCACACGGGGTCTTCGGCATATGATGGACGGCGCCGATATCGTCGATGTCGGCGGCGAATCGACCCGTCCGGGGGCGGTACCTGTGTCGTCGGAGGACGAGATCGGCCGCGTGCTTCCGGTCGTCTCAGCGCTGGCCAAGGCCGGGGCGATCGTGTCCATCGATACCCGCCATGCCGCCGTCATGCGGGCAGCGGCCGCGATAGGCGCGCGTATCATCAACGATGTCTCGGCCCTGAGCACCGAAGCGGCGGCACTCGATATCGCGGCGCGTAGCGGGGCGGATATCGTTCTGATGCATATGCCGGGAACGCCACAAACCATGCGCGACCAGTCCCGCTATGACGACGTTGTCGAGGAGGTCATGGTCTATCTCGAGGGCCGAATCGCAGCCTGCGAGGCGGCCGGCATCGCGCGCGAACGTCTCGCCGTCGACCCGGGCTTCGGTTTCGGGAAGTACGTCGACGATAACGATCGGCTGTTGGCCGGGCTCGATCGTTTCAGGACTCTCGGCTGCCCCATTCTCGTCGGTCTGTCGCGCAAATTCGGCAAAGGAAAGGGACCGAAGGAGCGTCTGGCCGAATCGATTGCGAAGGCGCGGCAAGCCGTCGCCAAGGGGGCCGACATCCTGCGCGTGCACGACGTGGCGGAAACCGTCGCGGCCTTGCGCGGCCACCTATTGGACGCCGGGCGGTAATGAACTGAAATAAAGTGTTAAGTGACGCATTGATAGACATACGCTAGTCATAGCGGGAAGGTGGAACGACTTATGGCCAATATTTCGACACGCAAGCTGTTCGGGACGGATGGAATTCGCGGTACGGCGAACCGGGAACCCATGACTGCGGAGACGGCATTGCGCGTCGGCATGGCCGCCGGGCTGCATTTCACCCGCGGCACCCATCGCCACCGTGTCGTGATCGGTAAGGATACGCGCCTGTCGGGCTACATGCTGGAGCCGGCTTTGACCGCAGGCTTCGTTGCTGCCGGGATGGATCCGATCCTGGTCGGGCCGATGCCGACACCGGCGGTCGCCATGCTCACGCGATCCTTGCGCGCCGATCTCGGCGTGATGATCTCGGCTTCGCACAATCCCTATCAAGATAACGGCATCAAGCTGTTCGGACCGGACGGCTTCAAGCTGTCCGACGAGGTCGAAACCGAAATCGAACAGCGCATCGGCGGCGATATGACCGAACAATTGGCGGCCTCCGCCGATCTTGGCCGTGCCTTGCGCCTGGATGACGCGCAAGGCCGCTATATCGAATTCGTGAAGCAGACCTTCCCGCGCGGCTTGCGCCTCGACGGGCTCAAGATCGTGCTGGATTGCGCCAACGGCGCCGCCTATCGCGTCGCGCCCAGCGTGCTGTGGGAATTGGGCGGCGAGGTGATCGAGATCGGCACCGAGCCCGACGGAACCAACATCAATCGCGGGTGCGGTTCGACCGATCCGTCCTTCATGCAGGAACAGGTGGTTCTGCACGGCGCCGATATCGGCATTGCGCTCGACGGCGATGCCGACCGGGTCATCATTGCAGATCAATATGGCGCGCTGGTCGATGGCGATCAGATCATGGCGGCGATCGCGCAGGCCTGGTCCGCCGCCGGACGCCTGCAACGACCCGACATCGTCGCCACCGTCATGTCGAATCTTGGACTCGAACGCTATCTTGGCTCGATCGGCCTGTCGCTGGTGCGCACCCAGGTCGGCGATCGCTATGTCGTCGAACGCATGCGCGATTTGGAATGCAATCTCGGCGGCGAGCAATCCGGCCACATCATCCTGTCCGATTTCGCGACCACGGGTGACGGGCTAGTCGCAGCCCTTCAGGTTCTGGCACTGATCGTGACGACCGGAAAACCGGTGAGCGCGGTGTGCCGCCTGTTCGAGCCGATGCCGCAACTTCTCAAAAGCGTGCGCTTCGCCGGTGGCGAGCCGCTGGAGGCGGAGCTGGTGCGTCGTGCCATCGCGTCGGGCGAAGCGCAGTTGAGTTCGTCTGGACGCGTCCTGATCCGAAAATCCGGAACTGAGCCATTGATCCGCGTCATGGCCGAAGGGCTCGATGCGGCGCTGATTGGCCGGGTCGTCGACGATATCGTCGGCGAGATCGAGCGTGCATGCAGAGTCTAGGCAGAGCATTTCGATCGTGAGAGGACGAGTCCTCGTTATCGCCGGTTCCGACTCAGGTGGCGGCGCGGGCATCCAGGCCGACATCAAGGCGATCACCGCGCTCGGCGGCTTCGCCATGACGGCGATCACGGCGCTGACTGCGCAAAACACGCGTGGCGTATTCGGTATCCACGATGTGCCGGTGCAATTTCTTAGCGAACAGATCGAGGTCGTGCTGTCCGATCTCGGCGCCGATTGCATCAAACTCGGCATGTTGCACCGCGCCGATATAATCACGGCCGTATGCGAAGGATTGGATCGCTTCGCGCCCGGCATTCCCGTCGTCGTCGATCCGGTCATGGTGGCCAAGGGCGGAGCGCGCCTGCTTGAACCCGCCGCGCAGACGGCCCTGACCCGCGACATCGTTCCGCGCGCCACGATTCTCACGCCGAATTTGCCCGAGGCCGAAGCCTTGACCGGATTGTCCGCACCGGACGCGGCGCACGCGCACGATCTCGCACAGGCACTGCTCGGGCTCGGTTGTTACGCCGCGCTGGTGAAGGGCGGACATCGTGAGGATGCTGAGGTCATGGACCTTTTGATGGAGAGCGGGAAGTCGCCGATTCGCTTCACCAGCAAGCGGATCGACACGCGCCATACCCACGGAACCGGCTGCACCTTGGCCTCGGCGATTGCAGTGGGCATCGCACAAGGATTGCCGCTCGATCAGGCGGTCGCGCGCGCGCGGGCCTACGTGCTGGAAGCGATCCGAACCGCGCCGGGTTTCGGCGCGGGCCACGGTCCGCTCAATCATACGCATACGGTCAAGCCGAGCGAGCTATAATTCGTTATTATCTCCGGCCTTGCCGGATCGCAAAAAGCAGATAGGGGAAACACCGATGAGCGACACTACGCGGAGTTACAAGATCGCGTTGATTCCGGGCGACGGGATCGGTACCGAGGTCGGCCCCGAAGGGGTGCGGGTTCTCGAAGCCGCGGCGCGACGGTTCGGCTTCACGTTGAAATTCCAGTCCTTCGATTGGAGCTGCGAGGTCTTTAAGAAAACCGGCAAGATGATGCCGGACGACGGACTCGACCAATTGCGCGCATTCGATTCGATCTTTCTGGGCGCGGTCGGCTTCCCGGGCGTGCCCGATCACGTTTCCTTGTGGGGATTGCTGATCCCGATCCGCCGCGTGTTCGATCAATACGTCAATCTACGCCCGGTACGCTTACTCGAAGGCGTACCGACGCCGCTCGCCGGCCGCAAGCCTGGCGATATCGATTTCTTTGTCGTGCGCGAGAATTGCGAAGGCGAATATTCGGAGATCGGTGGGCGTATCTATGCCGGAACCGATCAGGAAACCGTGGTGCAGGAAACCATGTTTACCCGCAAGGGTGTGGATCGCATCCTCGACTATGCCTTCAAGCTCGCGCAAAAACGGCCGAAGAAGCATTTGACCTCGGCGACCAAGTCCAACGGCATCATCCACACCATGCCCTATTGGGACGAACGCGTGAAAGTTGCCTCGGCGCGCTTTCCCGATGTGAAGGTCGACCAATATCACATCGACATATTGACCGCGCATTTCGTGCGTAATCCGGATTGGTTCGATGTCGTCGTCGGCAGCAATCTGTTCGGCGATATCCTGTCCGATCTCGGCCCCGCCGTGACCGGTACCATCGGCATCGCGCCGTCCGGCAACATCAACCCGGAACGCAAACATCCGTCGATGTTCGAGCCGGTGCACGGCTCGGCACCCGATATCGCGGGACGCGGCATTGCCAATCCCATTGGACAGATTTGGTCGGGTGCCATGATGCTAGATCATCTGGGTGAGCCCGAAGCGGCGGCGGCCATCGTGAAAGCGATCGAAAAGGTAGTTGCCGACAAGAGTCTGCTGACGCCGGATATGGGCGGCAAGGCAAATACGTCGCAATTGGGCCGCGCCGTCGAAGCGGCGCTCTAGCGGCTGTCAGTTTCGCCCGATCGCGTCCAAGCGCATCTGAAGTCCGAGCGCGTCGAGGTCCGGAAAGGGCAGGGCGATGAGCGCCGCGATGCGGCGTTCCAGAATCGCGTGAACGGCATCCAGCCCATCTTCTTCCGGTAAGGGCCAATGCGAAGAAGCCGGCCGCCCAGTCCAAAAGACCGGACAAATTTCGCCGATCAGACTGTTTTCCAGGGTGATGACAATATCGAGCGCAGGTGCGCGTTCGCCCGCGAATATGTCCCAGGATTTGGACTGCAACCCGGCCGTCGCGTATCCATGCTGCGCGAGAAAAGCGAGTGTGGCGGGATCGACGCGGCCGGTTGGCCGAGCGCCGGCGCTATAGGCGCGAAATGCGTCCTGGCCGTGACGGGCGAGCATCGCTTCGGCGAGAATGCTCCGCGCCGAATTGGCGGTTCCCAGGAACAGAACGGTACGGGGCATGGCCATGATGTGCGAATCGGCCCAAGATTGCTGGGACTTCAGGGAGGATAGAATGCACGTTCCCGTCATTACAGGTCTTTATGCCGGCCTGCTCGGAATTTTGCTGGTCGCTTTGATTGTACGGGTCGGATTGACCCGGAAGCGGGTGCGCGTTGCGCTTATGGACGGCGGCAATTCCGAACTGATGGTGGCCATCCGTCAACACGGCAATTTCATCGAAATGGTGCCGATGTGCCTGATCCTGATCGGAATCCTGGAACTCCAGGGCGTGTCGATCTACGTCATACACGCCCTCGGCATCGTCCTGTTCGTCTCCCGCCTCATTCATCCCTTCGGGCTTGATTTCCAAAAGGGCGAGACGTGGCAAAGAGCGGTCGGCGCGGGCGGATCGACCCTCGTACTGCTTGTTGCCGCCTGCTTGGCGATCTACCGCTGGATCTTGAGCGGCGGCTTTTAGGCCGACTTCTCCACCACCTTAGCGGCCGGCTTCGCGACCCGTTTTTTCGGAGCGGCGGCGGCCTTTTCGGCGGCGACGCGGTCAGCGTCCACCTTGTCGGCGGCTTCCTTCGCAAGGCGAAGGCCGCGTAGTTTGGCGACCTTTTCCGATTTGGCGCGTTCGACGGCTTCGCGTTCCTTGAGGGCTTCTTTTTCTTTCTGACGAAGCTTGGCGAATTGTTCCTCGGCAGTCATCCTGACCGACTTCGCCATAGATCTTCCTTTCGTTATGAGTTCGTGCCCTCGACGGATCGCCGAAGGCTGCGTAGCATCCCCAAATTGGTGGGCCGAACGTGCCATCCGCGGTGCGAGCTTATCAGTTGGACTGACAATGTCGGAATGGCGCCACCGGCCGAAAACGGTAGACCGGCCCCGATTTATGGACCGACGTACAGTGCTGAACTTAACGCGATTCGACCGAAAGTCAAACTTTAGGCCCCGAATTGCTCTTTATACGGGTGCGACTGACGAACCAAATTCCCGCGAAAACCAAGCCGAAGGCGATGAAGTGATAGGCATGCTAAGTTTCGCCTAAAATCAGGATCGCGCCCACGGTGACGAACAGCAACCGCACATAGACATAGACGCTGGCCTTATTGGCGCCGATCTCCCGCACGCCCAGATTCCATAGCCACATGGCGAGGATCGCGATGACAATGGCCGCCCACAGGATGGCGAACAAGGTTTCCGCGGTGAAACGCAGAGGCGCCACATAGATCGATTCCCACAGATAGGCTGGTGACAGCATGATCGCGCCCATGGCCTGCAGCACGGTGATTTGGGCTATCGGGGTGAGTTCCTTCGGCACATTGCGCAGCAGGATCGAATAGAGCGCCAAGCCGGTCACGGCGACCAGGATGAAAAGATCGCCGATATTGAGGTCGAATTCGGCAAGCGACAGCGGATTGCCGTGGCTCAGCACCGTCAGGACGCCGACCATGGCAATCGCGACACCCGCCGCCTGACCGAGCGTGATGGAGTCGCGGAAGATCAGCCACGACAGGATGAAGGTGATGGCGGGCTGAGCCACCGCGAGGACCGATGCGTTGATCGCGGTCGTATAATTGAGCCCGATATAGATCGAGGTATTGCCTAGGATGACGAGCGAAAAGGAGATGAAGGCGAGTTCTTTCCACTTCGCGCGAATCGCTGGCCAGGCCGACAGGATATTCCGCCACGTGAAGGGCAGCAGGATGATTACGGCCCCCATCCAGCGCCAGAACGACAGGCCGATGGGCGGAACCACGTCGGTGACCGCGCGACCCAATATGTGATTGCTGGAAAAGCAGACCTGGGACAGCGTAAGCAGCAGATACGGCCAAATGGCTTTGAGCGAGGTGGGCATCAGCGACCTTAGATGCTGGCAGCAGGTTCGTCATACCCCGGACTTGCAACTCGGCGGGTAGGTTTCAAACGTATTTGTCATTTGACGAGGGGCTGGACTACCTATAAAATCTCCGGCGGGCCACGATCCCCCAACGGGTCGCGACTCATCTGCAAGGATGGGAGTAAAACGATGAACACACCCGCTAAGCCGGACACCCGTCCGGCCAACCCCAATTTTTCTTCTGGTCCCTGTGCCAAGCGTCCCGGCTGGACGCCTGCGGTTCTTGCCGATGCCACGCTCGGGCGTTCGCATCGTTCCAAGATCGGCCGCGCGCGCCTTCAAGCCGTGCTCGACATGTCGCGCGACATTCTCGGCATTCCCAAGGATTACCGTATCGGCATCGTCGCGGGCTCCGATACCGGCGCCGTCGAAATGGCGCTATGGTCGCTGCTTGGCCCCAAAGGCGTCGACGTGCTGGCCTGGGAAAGCTTTGGCGCCGGCTGGATCACCGATATCGTCAAGCAATTGAAACTGAAGGACGTGCGTACACTGGAGGCCGATTACGGCAAGATCGTGGATCTGAGCACGGTCGATTTCAGCCACGACGTCGTCTTCACTTGGAACGGCACGACCTCGGGTGTGCGCGTGCCGGACGGCAAGTGGATCCCGGACAATCGCGAAGGCCTCACCATCTGCGACGCGACGTCCGCCGTTTTCGCCATGCGCCTACCGTGGGACAAGCTGGATGTCGTCACATGGTCCTGGCAGAAGGTGATGGGCGGCGAGGGCGCGCACGGCATGCTCGTTCTGTCTCCGCGCGCCATCGAAAGGCTCAACACCTATCAGCCGACCTGGCCGATGCCGAAGCTGTTCCGCATGACCTCGGGCGGCAAGGTGAGCGAAGACATCTTCAAGGCGGCGACCATCAACACGCCCTCGATGTTGTGCGTCGAGGATGCCTTGGACGGGCTCAAATGGGCGCAATCGATCGGCGGGCAGGATGCGCTCGTCGCGCGCGCCGAAGGCAATCTCGAAGTGCTCGCGCGCTGGGTCGAGAATTCGAAGGACATCGATTTCCTGGCCGAGACGCCCGCGATCCGTTCCTCGACCTCCGTGTGCCTCAAAATCGTCGCTCCGTGGTTCACAAAACTGAGCGCCGACGATCAGGCGAAGGCTGCGAAGCGCGTCGCTAGCATCCTGGAGGACGAGAACGTCGCCTACGATATCGACGGCTATCGCGATGCGCCTGCGGGCCTGCGCGTCTGGGCCGGCTCGACCATCGAGGCGTCCGATCTCAAGGCGCTCACCAGATGGATCGACTGGGCGCTTGCCATCGTCGCGTCCGAGTTTTCCAAATAACGATTTGATCGAGCCCCTCATGCTGAGCCTGTCGAAGCATGAGGGAGCCCGGCATTCGCCGCGCGTCGCGCATCTTCATCCTTCGACAAGCTCAGGATGAGGATCTGAAAGGAAACATCCCATGCCCAAAGTCCTCATCTCCGACAGCATGTCGCCGCTCGCCAAGGAAATCTTCGAAAGCCGCGGCATCGTGGTCGACGAGATCACCGGCCTGAAGCCGGCCGAGCTTAAGGCCATCATCGGCAAATACGACGGCCTCGCCATCCGCTCCTCGACCAAGGTGACGGCCGATATCCTGTCGACTGCGACCAACCTCAAAGTCGTCGGCCGCGCCGGTATCGGCGTCGACAACGTCGATATCCCGGCCGCGACCGCGCGCGGCGTCGTGGTCATGAACACGCCCTTCGGCAATTCGATTACGACGGCTGAACACGCCATCGCAATGATCTTCGCGCTTGCGCGCGATCTGCCGACGGCCTCCGCCTCGACCCATGCCGGCAAGTGGGAAAAGAATCGCTTCATGGGCGTCGAGGTCACCGGTAAGACGCTCGGTGTCATCGGCTGCGGCAATATCGGCGCCATCGTCGCCGATCGTGCGATCGGCCTGAAGATGAAGGTCGTCGCCTACGATCCGTTCCTATCGGCCGAGCGCGCGCGCGATATCGGTGTGGAAAAGGTCGAATTGTCCGAACTGTT
Source organism: Caenispirillum bisanense (assembly GCA_945877815.1). Lineage (GTDB taxonomy): Bacteria > Pseudomonadota > Alphaproteobacteria > Rhodospirillales > UBA2165 > CANIGJ01. Next base: position 82,806 of record CAMDWJ010000002.1, on the reverse strand, counting down.
CGCACGGGCCGATTTCATCACGCTCCATACGCCGCTGACCGAAGCCACTAAGAATATCATCGATGCGAAAGCGATCGCGCAGATGAAGGACGGCGTGCGCATCATCAATTGCGCGCGCGGCGGCCTCGTGGTCGAGGAAGATCTGAAGGCGGCGCTCGATTCCGGCAAGGTTGCCGGCGCCGGCATCGATGTGTTCCTCGAGGAACCGGCCAAGACGAACATCTTGTTCGGTCTGGAAAACGTGGTGGCGACGCCGCATCTCGGCGCATCCACCAACGAGGCGCAAGTGAACGTGGCCCTTCAGGTTGCCGATCAGATGGCCGATTACCTGATGTCGGGCGCGGTCGTGAACGCGCTCAACATGCCCTCGGTCAGCGCCGAGGACGCGCCGAAGCTCAAACCCTATATGAAGCTCGCCGAACAGCTCGGCGGTTTCGCGGGCCAGATCACCGAGAGCGCCATCAAGAAGGTGCAGATCGAATATTGCGGCCAGGTTTCCGAAGTGAACCACAAGCCGCTGACCGCGATCATCCTCAAGGGCCTGCTGACGCCGTTGCTCGAAAGCGTCAATATGGTGAGCGCGCCTGCGGTGGCCAAGGAACGCAATATTGAGGTTTCGGAAGTCACCTGTGAGATGTTGGAGGAATTCCAGACCCTCATCCGCGTGACGGTGACGACGGAACACCAGGCGCGTTCGGTTGCGGGCACTTTGTTCGATCGCAACAAGCCGCGTTTGGTCGAGATCCGCGGCATCTCCATCGATGCCGAGCTCGGCCCGAATATGCTGCTCATCATCAACGAGGATAAGCCGGGCTTCATCGGCGCGCTGGGCTCTCTGCTCGGCGAGCAGAAGATCAATATCGCAACCTTCCATCTTGGCCGCGACAAGCCGGGTGGCGATGCCGTCGCGCTGGTCGAGGTCGATCAGCCCGTCTCGGCCGCCGTGGTCGAGAAGGTGAAGGCCTTGCCGCATGTCGTGCGCGCGTTGCCGCTCAGCTTCTAGTTGATACCAGGCAAGGAAAGGGCCTCGCCCACTAGAGCGGGGCCTTTTTTATGTCTTGTAGCTAGGATCGAGCCGGTCGAGCTTGCGCAGCAAGGCCGGCCATTCGTTGACGCCGATGGGGCGGTAGCCGTCGGCTGAATTGAGGAAGCGATTGCGCTCCACCGTTTCCGCGATGACCTCGTCGGGCAGCGGCACCGTCTCGGCGCCGGCCTGCTGGATCGAGAGCTGCATGCGGCAGGCGCGTTCGGCGCGGTAAAGCCACATGAAGGCTTCGCCGGGCGTACGGCCCATCGCGATCAATCCGTGATTGCGCAGGAACAGCACGTTGTAATGACCGACCGCGGCGGCGATGCGGTCGCGTTCGCGCGGATCGGTCTCGATCCCGCCATATTCGTAATAGCCCGCATGCGCGATCACATGCAGCGCGTGCTGGGTCAGCGGCAGCAGGCCATTCTTCTGGGTGGAGACGCCGACGCTCGGCTGGGTATGAGTATGGATCGCGCACATCACGTCGGGCCGCGCGGCCATGATGGCGCTATGGATCGTATAGCCGGCCGGATTGATCTTGTGGTTGCTCTCGGTCAACACCTTGCCGTCCGGATCGACCTTGAGCAGCATCGAGGCGGTCATCTCCTCCCACAAGAATCCGTAGGGATTGAGGAGGAAATTTTCGGGCTCGTCCGGCACGCGGTGCGAGATATGCGAACCCAGAAGATCGGACCAGCCGTTGAGATCGACGAGGCGATAGAGCGCCGCCAGATCGGTCCTTGCCTGCCATTCGCTGGTGCTGAAACTCGCCATCAACCGACTTCATCACATTTTCTCCGCCCTCGCCAGCCATCCCGCGGTCCGCTTGCCAGAGTGGTTCGGGCGCGCCAGCATGCGGCAAAAGGGAGGCACCCATGGCCAATGCTAATCGTATTCTCACGACCCATGTCGGCAGCCTGCCGCGTCCGCACGATCTGCTCGACGCCATGAAGGCGAAGCTGGCCGGCGAAAAAATCGACGCTGTCGCCTACAACAAAAAGGTCGCGGGCGCGATCGCCGATACGGTGCGTCAACAGGCGCAGAGTGGGCTCGACATCCTCGCCGACGGCGAGCTGTCCAAACCCGGCTTCTTTACCTATGTGCGCGAACGGCTCACTGGATTTGAAGCGCGCCCGGGCCAAGCGCCGATTTTGTTCCCGGCGGAGGTTGCGGCCTTTCCCGAATATTACGAGGATTATTTCAAGCGCGCGATGGGCGGCGGTGGTGTCGCGCCGACCGCGCCGATGTTTTGCATCGGGCCGGTGACCTACAAAGGCGAGGCCGATCTGCGCGCCGATCTCGCGCACCTCAAGGCGGCGCTCCAAGGGGTGGCTTGCGAGGGCGCCTTCGTTCCGGCCGTCGCCCCAAGCGGCTGCGGCATCAACGACTATTATAAAAGCGACGCGGAGTTTTTCGAGGCGGTCGGCGAAGCCTTGCGAGTCGAATATCTCGCCATTGTCGAAGCGGGGTTTCAGCTTCAGGTGGACGATCCGTTCCTGTGCGACATCTACGCCGATCCGGTGCTCGACGACAAAGGGCGCAACCGCACAGCTGCCAGCTATGTCGAGGCGATCAATCACTCCATTCGTGGCATCGCGCCGGAAAAAATCCGCTTCCATACCTGCTACGGCATCAACGAGGGGCCGCGCATCCACGAGGCCGCCTTATCGGATGTGGTGCAGCACATGCTCGGTGTGAAGGCCGGCGAATATTCCTTCGAGGCCGCCAATTGCCGCCACGAGCACGAATATCACCTGTGGGAAAAGGTGAAGCTGGCGCCCGGCAAGAAACTCATCCCCGGCGTCATCACCCATGCCAGCAATATCGTCGAACATCCTGAACTGATCGCCGAACGCCTCGTGCGCTTCGCCGAACGGGTCGGGCGCGACAACGTGATTGCCGGGGCCGATTGCGGCTTTTCCTCGCAGGCCTCCTACAAGACCGAGGTTCATCCCACCGTGATCTGGGAAAAATTCAAAGCGATGGCCGAAGGGGCGAGGCTGGCGAGCGCGCAGTTGTGGTGAGGGAAACATAACCCTCCCCCTTGAGGGGGAGGGTAGGGTGGGGGACCGATCTCAACGGGTTCGCAATTCCTCAGCTATCCGCTCCAAGACTCTGTCCATATTTTCAAGAACATCGTTGTTCCAGAAACGGATGACATGAAATCCGAGTGACTTTAATTCGCGCGTCCGCGCAGCATCTTTTTCGTTTTGTTCGGAATGCTGCCCGCCGTCCAGTTCGATGATGAGGCGCGCTTCGTGGCAATAAAAATCGACGACGTAAGATGCGATCGGCCGTTGTCTGCGAAAATGAGCACCGTTGAATTGTTTGCGTCGCAACCGCTCCCACAAACGCTGTTCGGCATAGGTGAGATTGGCGCGCAAACGTCGGGCGACAGGCGAGGCCATGGCCGGCGAGTTTAACATGGACACACCAGTCCCCTACCCCAACCCTCCCGTCGCGCGGTAGCTGCGCGCGAGCGCGCGTGGGGGGAGGGAGGACGCGCATTAGCGCCGCAGCCATATAAATAACCCCCGTTAATTGGAATTATTTTCTTGACTCGCGATGGCTATCCGCGCTAGACTGACCGCCGTTCATGAACTTCGCCGTTGTCGGCATCGCGTCCTTCCGAAACCGGGTGGCGCGCGGGATGCGTATGGCATTGGACGATTGGCCCTAAGAAACAATGTCGATGAGGGGCTGATTTCCTGTCGATCGCCGGACTATCGAATGTCGATCCGATGTCGATGAAATGTCGATCCGAAGTCGATGGGATGGCGATGCGATGTCGGTCCAATGTCGATGGGTCGGAACGCGGATGTCGCGAAAATCCGCGATTTTTGGCACCGGGATAGCGCGGCATTTTTGGCACCCGGCATGGACAGGTGAGTCCGCGTTTCCTATGCTCCGCGACCTTTAAATGCCTGGAAAAACAAGGAAACCCATGGCTAGCCAAAGCGCCCATCTGCCCACATCGGTGGAAGAAACACTGACCCTGCTGCGCAACGGCAATTATCTCGCCAATCGCAGCCTCGCCACCGCCCTGTTCCTGGCGTTGAAGCTCAATCGGCCGCTGTTCCTCGAAGGCGAGGCGGGCGTCGGCAAGACCGAGATCGCCAAGGTGCTGTCGGCCACGCTGGGCCGCAAACTATTGCGCCTGCAATGCTACGAAGGGCTCGACGTCACCACCGCCGTCTATGAGTGGAATTATTCGCGCCAGATGGTCGAAATCCGCATGGCGGAAGCGACGGGGACAGGCGACAAGGACGCGCTGGAATCCAACCTGTTCAGCGACGCGTTTCTCATCAAGCGGCCGTTGCTGCAGGCGCTGGAGCCCGACGTCGCCGGTCCGCCGATCCTGCTGATCGATGAATTGGACCGCACCGACGAGCCGTTCGAGGCCTATCTGCTCGAAATACTTTCGGATTATCAGGTGACCATTCCGGAACTCGGCACCATCAAGGCCGAACATCCGCCCATCGTCATCATCACGTCCAACCGCACGCGCGAAATCCACGACGCGTTGAAGCGCCGCTGCTTCTATCACTGGGTCGATTACCCGACCGCCGAGCGCGAGCTGGAAATTCTCAAAATCCGTACGCCCCAAGCGGCCGAAGAATTATCGAAGGAAGTCGTCGGTTTCGTGCATCGTCTGCGCAAGATGGATCTGTTCAAACAGCCGGGCGTCGCCGAGACCATCGATTGGGCGCATGCGCTGACCCAGCTCGATGTCATGTCGCTCGACCCCGAAGTGATCAACGACACCCTCGGCACCTTGCTCAAATACCAAGATGACATCACCAAGATCCAGGGCAGCGAAGCCTCGCGCATCCTCAACGACGTACGCACCGAACTGGCGGCCGCGCGTGCCTGATCTCATGCTTCGACAAGCTCAGCATGAGGGCCTCACCTTGAGCCTGTCGAAAGGCGAGGCACGAAAATATGCTTGACGCCTCGCTCCGCGAGCTTCCGGACGCGACTCCCGGAGGACGGCTCGCCGAGAACATCATGCATTTCGCGCGCGTGTTGCGGCGCGCAGGGCTCCCCATCGGGCCGGGCCAGGTGCTCGAAGCTTTGCGCGCGGTGGCCGCAGTGGGCCTCGACAACCGCGAGGATTTCTACTGGACGCTGCATGCCGTCTTCGTGAACCGGCGCGACCAGCGCGAACTGTTCGATCAGGCCTTCCATATTTTCTGGCGTAACCCCGACATTCTCGGCCGCATGATGAGCCTGATGCTGCCCGAGATGGGCGCCATGCAGGATAACGCACCCAAGGGCGAGGAAATGTCACGCCGGCTGGCCGAGGCGCTCAACCCGTCCAACAACAAAGCCAAGGAACAACTCGAGGACGAAGAGATCACGCTGGATGCGACACTGACCTGGAGCGCCAACGAGGTCCTCGCCAAGAAAGATTTCGAGAAAATGTCGTCCGAGGAAATCCGCGCCGCCGTCGCCGCGATCCAGCGCATGCGCCTGCCGGCGATGGAGGTCAAGACCCGGCGCTATCGCGCATCGCTCACGGGCTCCCGCGTCGATATGCGGCGCACCCTGCGTGCGGCGCTCAGGGGCGGGCAGGGCTATATTCCGCTGATGAAGCGCGAGAAGCGCGTGCGCCGCCCGCCTCTGGTGATCCTGTGCGATATCTCCGGCTCGATGGAACGCTACTCGCGGATGCTGCTTCATTTCCTGCATGCGGTGACCAACGACCGCGACCGCGTCTTCACCTTCCTGTTCGGCACGCGGCTGACGAATGTGACGCGCTATTTGCGTTACAAGGATGTGGACGAGGCGTTGGCGCGCTGCGGCGATGCGGTCAACGATTGGTCGGGCGGCACGCGCATCGGACACAGTCTTCACGAATTCAATCAATATTGGTCGCGGCGCGTGCTCACCCAGGGCGCGGTCGTTTTGATGATCTCCGACGGGCTCGACCGCGACGAGGCAGCCGGCCTGACGATCGAGATGGAGCGGCTGCACAAATCCTGCCGCCGCCTGATCTGGCTCAATCCGCTCCTGCGCTTCGAAGGATTCCAGCCGAAATCGGTCGGCATCCGCGCGATCCTGCCGCATGTGGACGAGTTCCGCACGATCCACAATCTGGAAAGCATGAAGGAACTTGTAGCCGCGTTGAGCCTCGATGCGCCGCGCCGCCAGGGCGGCATGCGCATGTTCAAGGACGAAGCGGCCTAGTTCTTCTTCTGATCTTCCGCGAAGGGATTGCCGCGCTGACGCACCAGCAGGCGCAGCGGCACGCCGGGTAGGTCGAAATCGTCGCGGATGCCGTTGAGCAGGTAGCGTTTGTAATCCTCGGGCAGCTCGTTCCCCATCGAGGAGAAGACGATGAAGGTCGGCGGGCGCGTGCGGGCCTGCGTCATGTAGCGCAGGCGGATGCGCCGCCCATGCACCAACGGCGGCGGATGGCGTTCGGTCGCGTGGCTCAGCCACTCGTTGAGACGCGCCGTCGGCACGCGACGATTCCACACATCGTAGGCTTCGAAGCAGGCGGGCATCAGCTTGTCGAGTCCGTCGCCAGTCATCCCGGACATCTGAATGACATGGATGCCGCGCACCTGGGGCAGGGATTCCTCCAGCCGGTCGTCGATGGCGCGCCGTGTCGCGTTTCGGTCGGTGACGAGGTCCCACTTGTTGGCGGCGATCACGAGAATGCGGCCTTCCTCGATCGTGCGGCGTGCGATGGTGAGATCCTGGCGCGCGATGTCGAGCGTGGCATCGATCACGAGCACGACCAGCTGTGCATATTGAACGGAGCGGAAGGAATCCTCGGCCGAGAGGGTTTCGAGTTTATCTTCGATGCGTGCCTGGCGGCGCAGGCCGGCCGTATCGACGAGGCGCACGCCGCGTCCGCCCCAGCTCCAGGGAATCGTGATGGAATCGCGCGTAATGCCCGCTTCCGGCCCGGTCACCATGCGCTCCTTGCCGAGCAGCCGATTGACCAGTGTGGATTTGCCGACATTGGGTTGGCCGACGATGGCCATTTGCAGCGGCGTGTCGTTCAGCGGCGAGACCGCTTCGACAGGTTCGGCGTCCGCGTCGGATTGGTCGGCCATGGGCTGCAACAGACCATAAAGCTCGCCCATGCCGTCGCCATGTTCGGCGGACAGCCCCAGAGGTTCGCCAAGGCCGAGACTATAGGCATCGTACATGCCGGCGGTCGCCGCGCGCCCTTCGCATTTGTTGGCGATCAGGATTATCGGCCGGTTGCGGCCGCGTAGCCATTCGGCGAAATGACGGTCGAGCGGCAGGATGCCGCTGCGCGCATCGACAAGGAATAGCGCCACGTCGGCTTCATCGACGGCCATTTCGGTCTGTGCGCGCATGCGCGATTCGAGCGTACCGCCAGGCCCGACTTCATAGCCCGCCGTATCGATCAAGGTGATGTCGAGATCGCCAATGCGTCCGGGCGCTTCGCGCCGGTCGCGGGTCACCCCCGGCGTGTCGTCCACGATCGCCAACCGGCGGCCCGCCAGACGATTGAAAAGCGTGGATTTGCCGACATTCGGACGGCCGACGATGGCGACGCGGAGCGGCATTGCAATCTCAGCGGTAGGCGACGAGTTCGGCGACGTCCGACAGGAAATAGACGGTATTGCCTGCGATGATCGGACCGATGGTGACGCCGTCCGGCAGGGAGACCTTGCCCATCACGCGTCCGTCGTAAGGCGAAAGCGACCATGCCTCCTCGTTCGAACCGGCGACGATTAGGCGATCGGAGGCGAGTACCGGCCCGGTCCAGATGATGCGGTCGCTCTTGCTTTTCGGATCTTCGAATTCCGGCAGCGCGTTCACCCAATGGATGCGGCCATCGGCGCGATTGAGCGCGACCACTTCTGAATTGACGCTGAGCAGGAACAAATAATCGCCGGCGATCCATGGGCTTTCGATGGAGGCGATCTCGCGGTCCCAGACGCGCCGTCCGGTCCGCAGATTGATGGCGGTCGTCACCCCGCCGAAGCTGGTGGCATAGACGACGCCGCGATCGATGATCGGGCGCCCGCGGATGGCCGACAGGGATGTTGTGCCGCGTGTGCGGCGCTGTCCGGCAAGCGAATCGTTCCAAAGTTCCTGGCCGGTCTCGATCCTGAGCGCGAACAATTCGCCCGACGAATAGGGGACGACGACCACGCCTGAATCGACGGCGGGGCTGGCGCCGCCGAGCAGGCCGGTCGATTCCTCGATCCCGTTGTGATTCCACAAGATGCGGCCGTCTTCGGCGTCGAGGGCATAAAGCTTGTTGGTGACGGTGACGACAAAGACACGACCGGCATTCACGGTCGGAGCCGAGCGCATCGGCGCGGTGACGCCGCGCTGCCAGACGATTTTGCCGCTTGCAGCATCCAGGGCGAAGACTTCGCCGAAGCCGGTGGCGATGTAGACTTTATTGCCGTCTACCGCGAGGCCGCCGCCGATATGGCCGTCGTCGTCGTCCTTGGGGGTCAGATCGACGCTCCAGATCTTGGAGCCGGTCGCGGCATTGCCCGCGCGTACTTCGGAAGAGGCATCCATCGTAAATATTCGTCCGCCCTGGACGACGGGCTGCGCGATAAGTCGGTCGGCGTCGTCGTTGCCGTCCCCAATATCGGCGGTCCATGCCTTCTGGATATTGGCGCCGATCTTAATATGATGCATCGCATGATTGGCATAGCCACCGGCCTGCGGCCAATTCTCATTAACCGTCGGTTCGGGTAGAAGGATTTCCTGATCCTTGACGTTTTCATCGGCGGCGAGGTTTTGTTCCTGCACCAAGATCGCGATGCGTTTGCCCGGTAGAGGCGGATTCACCTTCTTGAACATGCCGTCGAGGGTGTCGCAGGCCGAAAGTGAGAGGACAACGGCTAGAGCGGTAAAGACGGAACGGACGTTCATGATCATAGTTCCGTCAGCCGCCGAGGATTGCGGTCATTTCCGCGGCGCGGGCGCGCACCCCGGCCGGTGCGGTCGCATCGTCGGCCAACTCGCGGAACAGCTGGCCGGCGCGCTGGGTTTCGCCCATGCGTTGCGCCAACAAGGCGGTAAATTCCTTGGCGGTATGACGCCATGGATTGGCCGGTGCCGACAGCGGCGCCACCCGTTCGCTCAGCGTTTTCGGATCGCCGTCGTCGAGTTCGTGTAAGACCGACAGCAGGATCGCGAGATTGCGGAGTTCCTCGTCGGTATTCTTATCGCTGGCGACGGCGAGATAGGCGTCGGCGGCTTCTTTCTTGTCGCCGGCGCGGGCCTTGAGCCCGGCCTGATCCAACTTCGACAAGAGGGCATAGCCGGCCGTGCCGGTTTCGGCCAATTTCGTCAGGGCCGTGACGGCCTCCGGCGCCTTGTCACGATCCGCCGTGCGCAGCGCAGCGGAGAATACGGCACTTTCGCTGGCGCGCTGATCATGGTCATAGGAGCGCCAGCCCTGATAGCCGGCGACGCCGACGACGAGCAGAATCGCCACGGCGATCGCGTAATTGCCGTATTTCGCCCAAAGCTTGGCGAATTGCTCGTGACGCAGTTCCTCGTCGATTTCCTTGAAGAGGCTGTCTTGCCCCGGATCCCTGTCCGCCATCCGGACAATACCTCGTATAAACGCAATTTCGGATTGGGCCGCGCGCTCCGCGCCGCCAAATGCGCGCTAAAATAGCCCGCGCCGTAAGCCAAGGCAAATGCTTAGGAATCCGCCATCTAGGGGTGTGTTTGGGCGATTGGGTTGGGGGGTCGGTCCTGGCTATTAATCGCTCCTTAAGTCACCTTTGCTAGAGTCCGGACATTCGATATAGCTCCGGATAACGGGGGATTTAACGTGGTGGTGCGGTTCGGGCTCCTGATGGGGCTGTTTCTTTTGGGCGCCTGTAGTGCCGCGTCGAGCGCCAATTCGGTGGCGCCGCAGGCTGCGGGTCTCGAGCTGTTGAGTGTCATCGGCACCGACAAGACCCTCGGCGACCACGTCATTTCATTCGCCACCGGTAAAAACTGTTCGCGGGTCCGTCAGGAACTCGGGCGGACTTACTGCGAGGAAGACGAAAAAGGCCACGTTGATGAGGTTTATTGCTATCGCACCCTCGCCAAGGTGACTTGTTATGCCGTGCCGTCGCCGCATGGGGAAACGAACCGGGTCGACCATACGCCACCGGGATCAGGTCCCCCACGCTAAGATTGGTGCGCTGATATAGCGATTCTGGTCATGGACGGACGCCGCAACGTCCGATTACATCAGAGACGATGCACTTCTGGTTGATTGCCATATGGCGAACGATCCCCCGCCGCTGGGTGATCATTGCGCTTCCCATCGTCATCCCGTTCGTGCTTTTCGCGGGCTGGTGGCTATTCGGCGGCTTATTCCAGAAACCGCCGGATCCGAAACTCCTCGCGGCGCGTGCCGAACTCCGCCAAATCCTTCCTGCCGCGCACAACGGCGACCGGGCCGCGCAATATCGCGTCGGGATCATCTACCGCGACGGTCTGACCGGGCAGGTAGACGGCAACGAAGCCGCGCGCTGGTTCGGCGAAGCAATGAAGCGCGGCGACGGCGAAGCCCAGTTGGCATTGGGCGAGCTCTATGCACGGGGCTTGGGCGTTCGCCAGGATTATGCGCGCGCGGCCGAGCTATATCGGAGTGCAGCGGGGTTCGGACGCAATGTACAGGCGCAATATCTGTTGGGCGATCTCTACGCCCATGGCCGCGGTGTAGCGCTGGATTACCTGACGGCCGTGGATATGTTCCGCAAGGCCGCGTTGGGGGGCCATGCAGGCGCGCAAAGCTTTCTCGGATCGATGTACGAGAACGGCTTCGGGGTCGATAGAGATCCCACCGAGGCCTTTGTCTGGTATTCGCTCGCCGGCGAACGAGCGGCCGTCGCAATGAGCTACCGCCCAGATATCGATCCGCGCGTAGCACTCGAGAAACTCAAGTCCGGAATGACACGGCTGCAAGTGCGCGATGCTGAACGCGCGTTGACCGCCACACGGCGCAAGATTTCCCGCCCCGCCGGGTAAGGATTATTTTTCCGGCCCGAATCCGGTCAAAAGTGCGGCTTCGACGCTGCTGACCACGCCAATTTTCGATTTACGGCCGCCGAATTCAATTTCGTCCGCGGTGCGTTTGCGTACGACGCATTCGATCCCGCATTCGCCGACCGGCGTCAGGGTTTGGTCGAAGCGCGGCAGCGTGTATCTGAAACTGTCATCGAGTTTCTGCATCAGGACGATTTCCGCCGCGGGCCCAAGTGCCGTCATCAGCTCCACGAGATTGTGGGAATGGCTGCTCCACGAGCGTGTCTTCCAGACCGTGAAGGTATATTTGTGATCGCCGTTCCAGGTGCTCGGGAATTGGCCTTGCTCGTAAAGGTCTTCATCGGGAACGGTGACGACGAGATGGCCGCCGGGTTTGACGGCGCGAAACCAGTTGGCCAGCGCGCGCGCCGGATCCTTCATATGTTCCAGCGTGTGGCTGGAATGCACGAAGTCCATGCTTTCATCGGCGATCGAATCCAGCGTTTCGGCATCACCATCCTCCTTGTCGAAGGTCTGGACGCCGCGCAGGCGCGGAAAAAATTCGCGGTACAGGCTGAGCGGATCGGGGCCGCCGCCTACGTCGAGCCCACTGCCGACAAAATAACGGATGATGAAGTTGGGCTCGCGCATCCGGCGCACGATCGATTTCGAGCATTCCTTCATGGTTCGGGGTCTCCGCGCATTCTTCGATCGGCTCGATGCTGAGCTTGTCGAAGCAGCATGTCTAGGTTCGCGACGGCTCGAGCGCGTCGATCATCTCGCCGTTGCGCGCGCAATCGGGCAAGACCAGATCGATGATCTGGCTGGCGGCATCTTCGGCCGTTTTCAACGTATCCGGATTTTCGCCGGGATAGGCTTCCGCGCGCATCGAGGTGCGGGTCGCTCCCGGATTGAACAGATTGACGCGGACCGCCGTTTTCGTCATTTCGGCCGCGTAGGTTTGAACGAGCATTTCGAGCGCGGCCTTGGAGGCGGCATAGAGACCCCAATAGGCGCGTGCGCGACGCGCGGCGACCGAGGTGACGAACACGGCGCGGCCGGCATCCGACATGCGCAGCAGAGGATCGAGGCTGCGGATCAGGCGCCAATTGGCCGTGACGTTAACAGCGAAAGTATTATCCCACACATCCGGCTTGTAGTGGACGATGGGGCTCGTTCCGCCGAGAAGGGCCGCGTTGCCGATGAGGATGTCGAGTTTTTTCCAGCGCTCAAAGATCGCGGCACCCATGCGGTCGATGAGATCGTAATGAGTTAGATCGAGCGGCATGAGGGTGGCGGAGCCGCCAATACCATGGATTTCGTCGTCGACTTCTTCGAGCCCGCCTTGGGTACGCGCTACAAGGATGACATGCGCGCCCTCGGCGGCAAGAAGTTTGGCGGTCGCGGCGCCGATGCCCCGCGATGCGCCGGTAACAAGCGCCACACGCCCGGCGAGGCGCTTCGGATCAGCCGGACCGTTCACGATTATTCCTGCTCGGTGAGCAGCGACAGCTGGGCCGGACGGGGACCGCCGTTCTGGTCCGTCAGGAAAATCGGATAGTCGCCGGAGAAACAAGCATCGCAGAATTGCGGCGAGGCGGCATCGCGGTTAGATTCGCCGACGGCGCGATAGAGCCCGTCCATGCTGATGAAGGCGAGGCTGTCGACGCCGATATGTTTGGCGATCTCATCGACATTTTTATGAGCGGCCAATAGGTCTTCCTGTTTCGGCGTGTCGATGCCGTAGAAGCACGGATGGGTGGTCGGCGGGCTCGAAATCCGCATATGCACTTCGGCGGCGCCGGCCTGACGCACCATTGAGACGATTTTCTCCGAGGTCGTGCCGCGCACAATCGAATCGTCGACCAGGATCACGCGCTTGCCTTTCAGGCCCTCGCGGTTGGCATTGTGCTTGAGACGGACGCCGAGATTGCGGATATGGCGTGACGGCTCGATAAAGGTGCGTCCGACATAGTGATTGCGGATGATGCCGAGATCGAACGAAATGCCGGACTGCGCCGCATAACCGATGGCGGCGGGCACACCGGAATCGGGAACCGGCACCACGACGTCGGCATCGATATGGCTTTCGCGCGCCAATTCCATGCCGATGCGCTTGCGCACCTCGTAGACGTTACGGTTCTCGACCTGGCTGTCGGGACGGGCAAAATAGATATATTCGAAAACGCAGAAACGTTGCGGTTTCTTGGTGAAGGGGCGGATGCTGCGAATGCCGTCGTTGTCGATCACGACGATTTCGCCAGGTGCGACATCGCGGACATATTCGGCGCCGATGATATCGAGCGCGCAGGTTTCCGAACACAGGATATAGGTCGGCCCGAGCCGACCGAGCACGAGCGGGCGCACGCCGAGCGGATCGCGGGCACCGATCATCGCGTTGTCGGTGAGCATAACCAGCGAATAGGCGCCTTCGACCTGATGCAGCGCGTCGATGATCCGGTCCACCACGTTGGAGAACTGGCTGATGGCGATCAGATGGATGATGATTTCGGTATCGGTCGTCGACTGGAAGATGCAGCCGCGCTGGACGAGCTGCTTGCGGATCGAATAGGCGTTGGTGAGATTGCCGTTGTGCCCGACTGCGAATCCGCCGAACTCGAACTCGGCGAACAGCGGCTGCACGTTGCGCAGCATGGTTTCGCCGGTGGTGGCGTAGCGGTTGTGACCGATCGACATATCCCCCTTGAGGCGATTGATGACTTCTTCGGAATTGAAATTGTCGCCGACGAGGCCGGCCGCGCGGTGGGAATAGAATTGTCCGCCGTTATAGGAGACGATACCGGCGGCTTCTTGCCCGCGATGCTGAAGCGCGTGCAGGCCGAGCGCAACAAGCGCCGCCGCATCGCGGTGACGGAAGACCCCGAACACGCCACACTCGTCGTGGAAATGGTCGTCGTCCGGATCGGTCGTCGGATAATGATTGGTCTGTTGCATTGACTTACTATCTGCCCTCGATCAGTCGATCCAGGCTTTTGCGCTCCTTATTATCATACCCGGAGCGGTCCTGCGCATTATCATCCTTCGCGGACGGCTGAATTAGCCGGTCGAACGCCTTTTTTTTCTCGATAAGCTCCTGGGATTCTTGGGCCGCGGCGCTGGCCGCGCGCCGGCTCATCAATTTGAAGTCGGCAGGCAGGACATCGTTCAACATATAGGCGCTGGTGCGAATCAACGGGACCGAGCGCGCGTCCTTCATCCATTTTGGCTGTTTATCCGGTGTCCAGATCTGCTCGGCACCCATATAGGCGACCGCGAGGGCGAGTGCCCCAGTGGCCAGCCCGGCCATCATCCCCAAGGAGCGGTCGAGCGCGTTGAGTCGGCTGTTGCGGACCCAGCCGCCGAGAATCGAACTGATCAGGAAAAAGACGATCAAGGCCCCGATGAACAGGACCGCACCGCCGGCAATATCGGCGAACAGGGTATTGTCGATATATTGGCGTGCGATCGGGCGGATCGTGGTGAACCCGAACAGGGTGACGGCTGCTGCGCCCAGCCACGACATGATGAACAGCCCGCCGCGTACGAAGCCGACGGCAAGGCCGATCAAGGCGCCCAAAAACAGGATCAGCGCCGCCGCTATGTCGAAACCGTTATTGGCCAATGTGTCCAAGTCCTAGATCTCCGCAACCGCTGCCGGACGCGGGCCGAGGGTATCGGAGCGCCGGGGCGCCTTCAGGACTTCGAGAAGTTCGTTAAGATGCCGGATACGAATCGTTTGTACCGCGTCGGCCGTGCGATCCTGGCCGCGGTCCTTCTTGGTGCCGCGGGTCTCGGGCACTATGGCGCGCCGGAATCCCAATTTTCCCGCTTCCTTCAGCCGCGCATCCTCGCGGCTCACTGGCCGAACCTCGCCGGACAGGCCGATTTCGCCGAAAACCACTGTATCGGCCGGCACGACCGCTCCATTGAGCGAAGAAATAAGGGCTGCCGCCACGGCCAGATCGGCTGCCGGCTCGGATATACGCAGGCCGCCCGCGACATTCAAGTAAACATCGTTCTGACCCATGGAAAGGCCGCAGCGGGCTTCGAGCACAGCCAGCACCATATTGAGCCGCCCGCCGTCCCAGCCGACCACGGCACGGCGGGGGGTTCCGAAGGAGGTCGGCGCCGTCAGGGCCTGGATTTCGACCAGCATGGGCCGGGTTCCCTCGATTCCCGCAAAGACCGAGGCTCCGGACACCGCCTGGTCGCGGTCGGCAAGGAACAGCGCCGAGGGATTGGTGACTTGCGATAGGCCGGCATCGGTCATCTCGAAGACACCGATTTCGTCGGCCGGACCGAAGCGATTTTTGACCGCGCGCAGGATACGGAATTGATGTCCGCGTTCGCCCTCGAAATAGAGAACGGTATCGACCATGTGTTCGAGCACCTTGGGACCCGCGATCGTGCCTTCCTTGGTGACGTGGCCGACCAGGAACAGCACGATGCCGCGCCGCTTGGCTAGGCGGATCAACTCCTGGGCCGAGGCGCGCACCTGGGCGACGGTGCCGGGCGCCGAATCGAGGGTATCCATGAACAAGGTCTGGATCGAATCGGCGACTACCACCTGGGGGGCGTTGGTGTCATCGAGCGAAGCGACGATGTCGCGCACATTGGTCGCCGAGGCGAGGTCCACAGGTGCGCCGGCCAATCCCAGCCGTTCGGCGCGCAAGCGCACCTGATCGATGGCTTCTTCGCCCGAGATATAGACGCAGCGGTTCGAATATGGCGGCGAAGCTAGTGCCGCGGTCGCCTGTAGCAATAAGGTGGATTTGCCGATGCCCGGATCGCCGCCGACCAGGATGGCCGAACCGGGAACCAGGCCGCCGCCGGCAACGCGGTCGAATTCGGCGAGACCTGTGGGAAGACGCGGTGGGCGGGCGCGATCAGTCGAGGCCAGGCCGACGAATTCGATCTTCTTGCCGCGGCCCTTGCCAAGGCCGCCGGGGCGGGCTGCCTCGCTTGTCACTTCCTCGATGATCGTGTTCCAGGCGCCGCAGGCTTCGCACCGTCCGCCCCATTTCGGATGCGTCGCGCCGCATTCCTGACAGACGAAGACGGAGCTGGATTTTGCCATCAGCATTCTTCCTCAAACCCTCTCCGCCCTTCAGGGGGGAGAGGGTCGCTCGCGTAGCGAGCGGGGTGAGGTGGATGATTGCGGCTGCGCGCCCACCTCATCCCAAACCTCTCCTCCCCATGGGAGGAGAGGGGGAATAAGGAATAAGCGGAAATCGCATCCGTGCTCATCGTCGCACCGCCATTTTGATCGGCCCTTCGGTGCGCCCATGGATGAATTGATCGAGATACGGATCGGCGGCGCGATCGATTTCGTCCACGTTGCCGATCCATATGATCTTGCCGTTATAGATCATGGCGATGCGATCGGCGATCTTGCGAGCACTGTGCATGTCGTGGGTGATGGTCAGCGCAGTGGCGCCGGTTTCCTCCACACAATGCACGATCAGGTCGTTGATGATGTCGCCCATCAACGGATCTAGCCCGGTTGTTGGCTCGTCGAAGAACAGAATCTCGGGATCGGCGGCGATGGCACGGGCAAGGCCCGCGCGCTTCTTCATGCCACCCGACAATTCCGACGGATAGCGCTCGGCGACGTCGGGCTTGAGGCCGACCATCGCCAGCTTCTGCAACGCGATTTCGCGCGCGGCTCGGCGGCCGACGTTGTGGCGCGCGGTCACGCTGAAGGCGACATTTTCGACAACGGTCATGCTGTCGAACAAGGCGGCACCTTGGAACAGCATGCCGATCTTGGCGTTGACGGCTTCATGTTCGGTGGAACCCGCACCTGCGACTTCGATCCCGTCGACCGTGATCGATCCGCTGTCCGGGCTGAGTATGCCGAGGATGCATTTCAGCATTACGGATTTGCCGACGCCAGATCCGCCGATGACGACGAGCGACTCGCCGGCCCGCACATCGAGATCGAAGCCGTCGAGCACGACCTTTGCGCCGAACCGTTTGTGCACGTCCCGCATGCGAATTTTGATCTGTGGTTCAGACATCTGCCGCGAAAAAAATCCCTGTCAGGATATAGTTGAACAGCAAGATCAGGATGGAGGCGGACACGACTGCGTTGGTCGTCGCCTGACCTACGCCTTGCGCGCCGCCCTTCGAATAATAGCCGTGGTAGCAGCCCATCAAAGTGACGATGAAGCCGAATACGCCGGCCTTCACGAGGCCCGAAACGACATCCAGGGTTTCGATGAAATCGTATGTGTTTTGCAGATAGTTCGCCGGGTTGAAGCCGAGCTGATAGACGCCGACGATATAGCCGCCGAGTATGCCGATGATGTCCGCGACGAAAACCAGGATCGGAAGCATCGTCAGGCCGGCGATGAGGCGGGGCGCCACCAGATATTTGAATGGGTTGGTCGAGAGCGTGGTGAGCGCATCTACCTGCTCGGTCACGCGCATGGTGCCGATTTCGGCGGCGATCGCCGCGCCGATACGCCCGGATACCATCAAGCCGGTCAGCACCGGGGCAAGTTCGCGCGTGATGGAGAGTGCCACCACATTGGCGATGGCGCCTTCGGCGTTGAAACGGGCAAAGCCTGTGAAGCTTTGCAGCGCGATCACCATGCCGGCGAAGATCGCTGTCATGCCGACGACCGGCAGCGAGAAATATCCGATCTCGAGCATATGGCGCCCGATGATGCGGAAATAGAACGGCGGGCGAACAGCGTGAGATAGGGCCAAACCCGTGAAGACGGCGAGACGTCCGACGGCCGCCAGAAAGGCGAAGACGACGTGACCGATGGGCTGAAACACGTTCATGCTTTAGTTCTCGTCGACATAGATACGGTGCAACCGCCGGCCGAACCCGGTCATGATCGTGTAGGGAATGGTTCCCGCGCGATCTGCGACGGCATCGACCGGATTATGGGGTCCGACAAAATCGACCAAACGGCCAGGCACCGCGAGATGCTCGGCAAGGTCGGTCACGTCGACAGTCGTCAAATCCATCGACACGCGCCCCACCACGGGAATTTCGTGCTCGTCTATATATGCGATTCCCCGATTGCTCAACGATAAGGGATAGCCGTCGGCATAGCCAATGGCCACGGTAGCAATCCTTGAAGGCCGGGAAACGCGATGGGTCGCGCCGTAGCCGACGCTCCTGGCTTGGTCCACGGACCGTACTTGTAGGATTCTTCCTTGTAATCGAATGACTTGCACCATTGGGGACAGGGCGTCGGGCGTCGGATTCGCCCCGTACAGTGCAACCCCCACGCGCGCCAGATCGAAGTGAAACGATGGGCCCAGAAAGACCCCGGACGAGTTGGCGAGGCTGCGCCGCCGACCGGGCAGCTTGCCGGCGATTTCGCCAAAGGCCGCGCGTTGGGTCTCGTTCATCGGATTGGCCCGGTCTTCGGCGACCGCGAGGTGGCTGAGGATAATATCGAGATCGATCCCGGCCAGGACTTCGGGGTGGATCAGCAGGTGTTTCTGCTCGGCCGCATCGAGACCCAGACGGGACATCCCGGTATCGAGATGGATATCGGCTGTCAGTGTGCGCCTCGCCGCACGCGCATGGGCAGACCAAGTCTCGATTTGGAGCAGGCTGTTGAGCACGGGCCGGATTTGCTTGGCCGCGAATTCGCCTTCCTCGCCCGGCTGGATGCCGTCGAAGACGTGGATATCCGCCTCGGGCATGATCGAGCGCAGGGCGAAGGCTTCGCCTGCGGTGGCGACGAAGAATGTGCGGCAGCCCTCGCGCGCCAGCGCCAGTGCCACCCGTTCTATCCCGAGACCGTAGGCATCGGCCTTCACGACGCCAGCAAGCTCGGCGGTGCCGAGGTGCTGGCGCACGGTACGGTAGTTGCGCCGCACGGCGCCGAGATCGATCGTCAGAATGGCGCCCGCAGTATTCATCGACGTCTAGTGTGCGTTGGTGTGCTGGGTATCCAAATCGCCGAAGCGCGTGTACATGCCATCGAAATAGAGGCTGACCGTCCCCGTCGGGCCGTGGCGTTGCTTGGCAAGGATCAGATCGGCGATATGTCGGCATTCGTCGATTCGGCTTTGCCAACGCTCATGCCGCTCTGCGTATTTGTCCGGACTATCCTCGGGGCGCTGCTGCGGCTCGGCCCGCTCGAGATAATAAGCCTCGCGATAGATAAAGCTGACGACGTCGGCGTCCTGCTCGATGGTGCCCGATTCGCGCAGGTCGGCGAGCTGCGGGCGTTTGTCTTCGCGGTTTTCCACTTGGCGGCTCAACTGCGACAGGGCAATGACCGGGATCTTGAGTTCCTTGGCCAGTGTCTTGAGGCCGCGCGTGATTTCGCCGATTTCCAGCACGCGGTTGTCGGTGCGTTGCGAGCCGGTCATGAGCTGGAGGTAGTCCACGATGACGAGCCCCAATCCGTGCTCGCGTTTTAGGCGCTTGGCGCGGGTGCGCAGCATGCTAATTGACATGGCAGGGGTGTCGTCGATGTAGAGCGGCAGACGGTGCAGATCGGTCGCGCATTGGGCGAGGCGGTCGAACTCGGAATCGGTGAGTTTGCCGCGGCGCATCGCGTCGGACGCGATGTTGGATTGCTCCGACAAGATACGCGCGGCCAACTGGTCGGACGACATTTCGAGCGAGAAGAAGCCGACCACGGCGCCGCTGACTACTTGGGCGCGGCCGCTGGAATCCATCTCAGTCTTATAATTGGCGGCGGCGTTGTAAGCGATATTGGTGGCGAGCGCCGTTTTGCCCATCGATGGGCGACCGGCGAGAATAATGAGGTCGGACGGATGCAGTCCGCCCAGCATTTCATCGATATCGCGAAACCCGGTACCGACGCCGGCCAGCCGGCCATCGCGCTTGTGCGCGGCCTCTGCGATCTTGATCGCTTCGGTGACGGCATTGGAGAAGGCACTGAAGCCGTTTTCCATCTCGCCGGTTTCGGCGAGTTTGTAGAGATGGTTTTCGGCTTCGGAGATCTGTTGCTCGGCTTCGAGTTCCGGATCGTAGGCGCGGTTGACGACCTGCTCGCCAAGATCGATGAGCTGACGTTTTACGTGTAAATCGTAGATCAACCGCCCGTAATCGTTGACATTGATGATGCTGACCATCGAGGCGGCGAGTTCGGCGAGGTAGCGCGGGCCGCCGACATCGGCGAGCGAACCGTCCTGCTCGAAAAACATGCGTAGCGTCACCGGATCGGCGATCTGGTTGCGCAGGATCAGCCGTGCCAGCGCGTCGAAGATGCGGCCATGCACGGGATCGGCGAAATGTTCCGATTTCAGGAAATCGGTAACGCGGTCGAAGGCGTTGTTGTTGGCGAGGATCGCGCCCAGCAAAGCCTTTTCGGCTTCGAAGTTGTGCGGCGGCGAGCGGAAGGCGGGAAGTGAGCGTTGATCGCCCTCGAAAGGGGCGATGTTCGAGTTGTTCTGTAATACCGTTGCCATGAAAGGGAAACTAGACCTCTTGGCAGCGCATCGATAGCGAGGAGTTTTGTATAACGGAGAATAGCGGGGATAACTTGGGGTACGCCGCGCCTGGGGACGCAATTCTCTTCTCCGATTTCGCGATATAGTCACGAGTCATGGGGACCGATTCGCGGTTCTTCACCATCTGGATCTGAAATAATGTCGTGCCCATGTGACGGTACGATACTTCGCTTCCGGCCAGATAATATTCCCACATTCGGCAAAATCATTCGTCTTACAGCGCCTTCACTTTTTCACGATTGGCTTGGAAACGGTTTTGACAGGCGCGCAAGGTTTCGGCGTAGTGAGGACCGAGAAATTCGATATCGATGACGGTCAGTCCCGCATCCTCGATCGCCGGCATCACCTCGGATTGCGCCGGGATATAGCTGCCCGGGCAAATATATTTGCGAATCCTTGGATCGGTCACGGTCGGAGGGTTGCTGTGCCCGATCGTGTGCAACGGCATCACGCCGTCTGGCTTCATGAGATCGCGGACCTTGTCGAAAAAGGTCCGATAGAACGGAATACCGACATGCTCAAACATTCCGATCGAGACGACCCTGTTGAACAGGCCCGTCTGTTCACGGGTAGTCGCGCAGATCGAACGTCGCGCGCCCGGCCATCGGTTCATTGAGTGCGCGTTCATTGGCGACGGCATGCTGTTCTTCCGAAAGCGTGATACCCGTCACATGAAGATCGAGCTTCTTGGCGAGATAGAGGCCGAGGCCGCCCCAGCCGCAGCCGATATTGAGCACGCACTGGCCATTGGCGAGCAACAGCTTGGCGGCGATATGGCGCTTCTTGTTGATCTGTGCCGTTTCGATATCGTCGTCGGGGCGATCAAAATAGGTACAGGAATATTGGCGATCAATGTCCAGGAACAATTCGAACAATTGGCGTGACAGATCGTAATGATGGGCCACGTTGCGGCGCGCGTGTTGCGTGAAGTTGAACTGCTGGATGTAGCGGACGACCCTGCTGAGATTTTCGGCCATGAGCGACAGCGGCAGGCTGCCGATCCGGCGCATAATGCGCGTGGCCAAGTCGAGGAAGTCGTAGATGTGCGCGTTTTCGACGGTGATCTTGCCGTCCACATAGCCCTCGCCCAGCGTCATGCTGAGAGCGATCAGGAGCTTCCTGGGGTCAACTTGTCGTGAAAGCGGATGCGGACGGTCGGAGGGATGCTATCTCCGAAGCGGTGCAGGGCTCCGTGCGCGTCGACGACCTCGACGGAGCCCTCTTGAAACAACCGGCGAAAGAGTGGGCCGCCGGAAACATGTTTGCTTCCCCCTTCGATCTGCCGGTTCGGGTTAGCCGGCTTTTGCGTCTGCTGCCGCATCGTCTTGCGGTTCGGCAGGGGCGGTGCCCTGCTCGATGACGTCTTCAGCTGGTTCGCCGTCGGTGCGCAACACCGCCGCGCCGGTCTTCACTTGGATCTCCGCCTCCTCCGCCGAACGAGCGACGTTGGCCGTGATCGTCACATAGACCTCCGGATGCAGGGCGACGCGGATCGGCGTCAGGCCGATCGTTTTGATCGGCTGATCGAGATTCACTTGGCGGCGCTCGATCGTGAAGCCGGCTTCGGTGACTGCGGACGCGATATCGCGTGCGTTGACTGAACCGTACAGCTGTCCGGCATCGCCGGCTTGGCGGATCATCGTGACGAACAAGCCTTCGACCTTCGACGCGATCTTCTGCGCTTCGGAACGACGTTCCAGGTTTTGCGCCTCGAGCTGTGCGCGCTTGGCTTCGAACTGTTTCCTGTTGCCGTCGGTCGCGGTGACCGCTTTCTTTTGCGGCAGCAGATAATTGCGCGCGAACCCGGGTTTGACGTTTACGACGTCGCCCATTTGACCGAGCTTCTCGATGCGCTCCAACAGAATGACTTCCATTACTCGTCCTCCGACTGATTGCGGGGCATCACGCTGCGATTCCGGCTTCCGTAGAGATCGCGCAGCTTGAGCCATTGTTCGGCAAATCCCAGGGCTGCGACGGCGAATCCCAACCAGGAAAAAATCATAAACGACAACAAAACATAAAAAATGGTGAGCCCGACAGTCGGCGACTTCAGGCGGCCTGACAACGAGTGAATGACGGCGAGACCGACGAAGAAGAACGGCGTCGCCAGAATCATCGTGACGTTCTGGGCCAGGAATTCGACATCGCCGGAGCTAACTAGCTTCAGCGCGGCGGCACCGACCAAAGCCCAATAGGCCCATTCCGGAGCCTCGATCGCGCGGTAATGGGGCGAGGCGCGGAGCGCCTTGCCCTGTTTGACCAACGAACCCTGGGCGATCGTCGCATTGACCGTGAGCATGGCGAGCCAAGACAACATCGCGAAGGCAGGGAACAACGGAACCAACCGGCTGATTACTTCGCCGCCGGGATCGTTTTCGCCGATGGGCATAAATTGCGATAAGGAGGCCTCGATGAAGGTGCGAATGGAGGCCTCGATCCCGTTCTCGGTCCCCATTGTCGACAGCGTGATGGCCGCGACAACCAGGGCCCCCAAGGCGGCAAGACGACTCGCGATCTCGCCCGGGCTATACCAACCGGCCGATCCGTTCGAGAGCAGACGATGAGACAATGCGTGATACACGATAATCCAAGACGGAATCATTATAGAGCCGAGAAAGACGGCCGCCGACGGCACGCCTCCAACCAAACCTAATATCACGACGGCGATACTTCCGGCCGTGATAACCGGGCGGGCACCCGCTGCAAAACCCACCGCGAACAGGGGCAGGGGCGCAAAATACGACAGCAAAGCGAGCCCACCCGAACCTGTGAGAAGCCCGAGAGAGAGTACGGCACTTGCGATGCCGCCGCCGAGTGCGATCAACCAATCCCGTTGCATTTGTGCACCGTGCGGACCGTTCCAGGCGATAATGCGGATCATTTTCATGACCGCGCCTCGAGTTTCAGCCAAGCCTATTGGGTAACGTAGGGCAAAAGAGCCAAAAACCGCGCCCGCTTGATCGCCTGGGCAAGTTCACGCTGTTTTTTCGCCGAAACCGCAGTGATGCGGGAAGGCACAATCTTACCCCGCTCCGAAACATAGCGCGACAACAGCTTCGTGTCCTTGTAGTCGATCTTCGGCGCATTGGCGCCCGAAAACGGGCAACTCTTGCGGCGACGGAAAAACGGACGGCGTCCGCCAGCAGCGGCACCCGCGCCGCCAGCTGCTCCCGCACCCGCACCTCCGCCCGGACGACCGCCGGCACCACGAGGACCGGAGCGCTCGCCCCCCGAACGGAATTCGCTATCGCTCATAAGTCTTCTCCCATCTCAGGAGCTGCAATTGGGGACGCATCGCGGTCGCCATCGAAGCGGCGGCGCGGACGGTCGCGGTCACCGCCGCGATCACGGTCGCCACGATCTCCCCGGTCGCCACGCTCGTCGCGCTCGTCACGGTCGCGACCGGCGCGGGCCTGGATCGACGGCCCTTCTTCCAGTTCCTCGACGCGAACCGTCATATGACGGATGATGTCCTCGTGCAGGCGCATCTGGCGTTCCATCTCGTTGATGGCCGTCGATGGTGCGTCGATATTGAGAAGGACGTAGTGGCCCTTGCGGTTCTTCTTGATGCGGAAGGCGAGGGATTTGAGGCCCCAGTTTTCCCGCTTGGGAACCGAGCCGCCATTTTCGGCGATGACGGTCGCGAATGTGTCGGCGAGAGCATCGGCTTGCTGGACGGATATTTCCTGCCGTGCAATGAACACGGTTTCATACAACGACATGTGTGATCTCCTTCCGGCTTCTCAGCCCTTGCGAACCCGATGTCCGCAGATGGGGCATAGCCAGGGCGCCGTCGTCAGGCTCCTGGCAAGGATTGATCGGGCGCGCACTATACACATTCACGCGCGAGGTGCAACCGGGTGGCGGGATTGGGCCAATCCGGCATTTGAAACAATCGATAACAGTGGTATTTTAACGAATATCTCGTTCCCAGAAAGCGAGTTTGCAGGAGGCATAGCCATGCGGGTTATCAGAGCGTCGGATGTGGAGTTTTCGGGTCACGATGCCGGCCCGCGCGGCGGCGGACTGTGGTTCAAGACCATGCTCAAAGGCCAGGAAGGCTCGCTCGACAACTATCTTTGGGTGATCGCAAAAAGCGACGGCGCGCGATATAGCCCCCGCCATCGACACAATTTCGATCAGATACGTTTTTCGCTGAAGGGCGATCTCAGCATCGGCAAGAAGAAATCGGTGAGGGAAGGCGAGATCGGCTATTTCCCCGAAGGGACACATTACGGGCCGCAGGACGATGCCGGTGCCGAGCGTACGACTCTCGTGCTGCAATTCGCCGGCGCCAGTGGGGCGGGATATCTCAGCCAACGCGAGACCCAGCAGGCGAAAGAGGCGCTTGAGCAGCTCGGCACCTTCGAGAAAGGCATCTTCTATCGCACCTCAGGCTCGGGCAAAAAGAACCAGGACGGTTTCGAGGCGCTGTGGGAATACGCCAACCAAAAGAAGCTCGTCTACCCGAAGCGCCGTTACGAAGAGCCGATCATTTTCGATCCCGACAGCTTCGCCTGGAAGCAAACGGATCAGAATGGCGTATCGCGCAAGCTGATGGGGGTGTTCTCCGAACGTGAAACTCGGCTGGAGTTCTATCGTCTGGACGCGGGCGTAACCTGGACCGTCCCGGCTGAGCTTTCGACGCGCCTGGGCTTCGTGGCTGAAGGCAAAGGCAACTGCGCCGGCAACAGCTTCGACGGGGAAACGACCTTCGAAGGAGCGCCGGGGGAGGCATTCTCGGTGATGGCCGAAACCGCCTGCACGATCCTGTCGATCGTTATCCCATCCTACGAAACGATGCGGTTCGCCCAAGCCGCCGAATAAGTGGCTAACAAAGCCTGGTTAGGCCCGAGCAAAAGCCTCGATGCGGTTGCGCCGAGGCTTTTTGTCGTACGAGTTAAAATGGGGACGGTAGTTATGAAACGATTTGGAACGATAGCGGTTGCCGGACTGGCGGCTTTGCTCGCTTGCAATGCGGACGATGCGCTCGCGCAGAAGAGTAGGGATACTTTGCGTGTGCCGATGAACGAGCCGATCCAAGCCGTCTCAACTTATTACACCTCTCACCCGGGCGTATACCTGTTCAACGGGGTCTATGAGAGCTTGGTCGAATTCAATCCACGCACAGGCAAGATCGAGCCCAGTCTCGCCAAGGAATACCGCCGACCGGAACCGGGTGTCCTCGAGTTCGACCTGCGCGAAGATGTAGTCTTTCATAGCGGCAAGAAATTCGATGCCGACGACGTCGTCGGGATGATTTCGTGGTTGAAGGATCCCGCGACCAAATTGCGGCATCTCGAAGATACCGATTTTATCGTTCGCGCGGAAAAAGTCGGTCCGTACAAAGTCCGGCTCTACATGTCGAAACCTGTCGCAACGGATTTGTCGTCGCTTGCCTATTCGGTCAAGCTCTACGACTCGGCCATCCATTCCAAGCTCGCCGATCGCTCCGAGTACGATCGCAACATCATGGTTGGGACGGGACCATATAAAATCGCCCAGCGCGACGTGAACAAGGGAACGATCGCCGCGAAGTATACGGGCTACGTCGGTCCAGATTGGAAGAAGCCGCATATCGGAACCATTCACGGTCTCTCGGTTCCCGACGATCAGACACGCATCGCCAACTTGCTGACTGGAGCCGTCGATGTGGTCGGCGATCTGAGCGCGGATCAACTCGATAACCTCAAGAAGGATTCCCGCTTCAAGCTGACCGCGTCGCCCGGCATGCAGATCTATTATCTGCAGTTGGATGCGCTCGGAAAATCGGGACGTAAGGAACTGACCGACCAGCGCGTGCGCAAAGCTATCTTCATGGCGATCGATCGCGAAGGGATTATCAAGGCGCTGATGCCCGGCGCCGAAATGGCCAAGGCCCTGGGTGCGTTCTGTCACGCGGAGCGCCAGATTGGCTGCGCCCATACCGCGTTCTATCCGAAGTACGATCCGGAAGGCGCCAAGAAATTGCTTGCCGAGGCCGGCTATCCCAACGGCTTCGACCTGATCGTCGATTCCTCTCCGCCGGAGGTGAAGGACATCGGCGAAGCGATCGCCGGGCAACTTTACAAAGTCGGTATCCGCGCGCGCCATCAGCCGCTTGTGAATTCCGTTTATCGCGATTGGCAGCGCGACGGAAAGCTGGAGGCGCATGTGGCACCCTGGACGATGCAACCCGACGTGGCGCGCGCGCTCAATCGCTTCTTCACTCTCGGTGGTCAGACGGATGCGTTCGGCGACAAAGTGCTAGCCGATTGGCGACTCCAAGGGGTTGAGGAGCTCGATCCCAAAAAGCGGGATGATATCTATACCAAGCTCTTTGACCGCGTGATCGAGCAATCTTACATCCTGCCTCTGAGCAGTGTGCCGAATGTCTTCGTGCATTCGCGCGAGGTGTCGCTCAACCCTGGAGCCATTAACGGCTGGGGCGCGGATCTTTGGGACTTCTCCTGGAACTGAATCGCTCCGCTCCGGCTCGCTTGCCTTGACAGCTTAGTGGTGGCTTGTATCAGTTGCCCCGGTAAATCGGAGGCACTCTTAAGGATTCTAGGATGGCGCGCGCGTTCGTTTTTCCGGGGCAGGGATCGCAGGAAGTCGGCATGGGCCGCGAGTTGGCCGAGGCCTTTTCCGTTGCCCGCGAGGTCTTCGAAGAGGTCGACGATGCGCTCGGCATGAATCTGCGCCGCCTGATGCTCGAGGGACCGGAAGCCGAATTGCTGCTCACCGAAAATGCCCAGCCCGCCTTGATGGGGATGAGCATGGCCGTGTTGCGGGTGTTGCGCACCGAAGGGAATTTCGAGATCGGCGCCAAATGCGCGTTCGTCGGCGGCCATTCGCTCGGTGAATATTCGGCCTTGACGGGGGCCGGTGCATTTTCGCTCGGCGATGCGGCGCGCATCTTGAAGGTGCGCGGCCGCTCGATGCAGGAGGCCGTGCCGGTCGGTATGGGCGCGATGGCTGCTTTGCTTGGCGTCGAGTTGGAGATGGCCGAGGCGATCGCGAAGGACGCGGCGCAAGGTGGAGTATGTGCGGCGGCCAACGACAATGCGCCCGGTCAGATCGTCATCAGCGGCGATGCTGCGGCGGTCGACCGCGCGTTGGCCATCGCGGCCGAGCGCGGCTTCAAGCGCGCGATCAAATTGCCGGTGAGCGCGCCGTTCCATTGCGCGCTGATGCAGCCCGCGGCCGATCAGATGGCCGAGATTCTGGCGGCGACGAAGATTGCATTTCCGGCGGTGCCGGTGATCGCGAACGTGACGGCGATGCCGTCTTCCGATCCCGACGAGATTCGCCGCCTATTGGTGCAGCAAGTGACCTCGCGCGTGCGTTGGCGCGAATGCGTGCTCCGCATGAAAGACGGCGGCGTCGATACCATCATCGAAATCGGTGCGGGGAAGGTGTTGACTGGGCTGACCAAGCGCATCGACCGCGAGCTGATGGGGATGTCCGTTTCGTCGCCGGCCGACGTCGAAGCCGTTCTGAAAACGCTGTAGGAAGGAGCCATCATGTTCGATCTTTCCGGCAAACGCGCCGTGGTGACGGGTGCATCGGGCGGCATTGGCGGCGCCATCGCCAAGGCACTCCATGGCCAAGGTGCGATCGTTACGCTGTCGGGGACCCGCGAGGATGCGCTTGCGCAACTTGCGGCCGAGTTGAAAGACCGCGTACATGTCGTCAAAGCCGATCTCTCGACGACCGAGGGCGCCGATGCATTGA
Organism: Caenispirillum bisanense; assembly: GCA_945877815.1. GTDB lineage: Bacteria > Pseudomonadota > Alphaproteobacteria > Rhodospirillales > UBA2165 > CANIGJ01. The sequence goes on along the minus strand of CAMDWJ010000002.1, from coordinate 54,617 downwards.
TCGCGGCGGCTGATTCGGCGATGGGTGGGATCGACATTTTAGTAAACAACGCGGGCCTCACGCGTGACACGCTTGCGATGCGGATGAAGGACGACGACTGGCGCCTCGTGCTGGAGGTAAATTTGACCTCGGCGTTCCGTCTCAGCCGCGCCTGCTTGCGTGGGATGATGAAGCAGCGCTGGGGGCGAATCGTCAATATTACGTCCATCGTCGGCGTCACCGGCAATGCCGGGCAGGCGAACTACGCCGCCTCAAAAGCCGGCCTGATCGGAATGTCGAAATCCCTCGCGGCCGAGGTAGCCTCGCGCGGCATCACTGTGAACTGCCTTGCGCCGGGCTTCATCGCGACGCCGATGACTGACGGCCTGTCGGACGATATCCGCGCAAAACTGTTGGCTTCGATACCATCCGGGCGTCTCGGCGTGGTTGGGGACGTCGCTTCGGGCGTGGTCTACCTGGCCAGCGAAGAGGCTGCTTATGTCACCGGACAAACACTGCATATCAACGGCGGAATGGCGATGATTTAAGGGCGAATTTTGGGGCGGGCGGACGACTGGCCAACCCTCGGAAAGTGTGTTACGACACCGCGCATATGCCCCACCGTGGGTCGCCCGGTAAGGGTTGAGATTCATATTAATTTGGTTGAGGAAAACAGAATGAGCGACGTTGCCGAACGGGTTAAAGGGATCATTGTTGAGCATCTGGGCGTCGAGGGTGACAAGGTCACCGATACTGCCAGCTTCATCGACGATTTGGGCGCCGACAGCCTGGACACGGTTGAGCTCGTCATGGCGTTCGAAGAGGAATTCGGCTGCGAAATCCCTGACGATGCCGCCGAGAAGATCCTGACCGTTAAGGACGCGGTCGATTTCCTCTCCAAGCACGCTCAATAATCTCCCACCGCGTCGCGCGGTCCGCAATGGGCCCGCAGTCTGCATTTTTTGAAACGGACAATGCCCGCTGAAGCAATGAGGCGTGTAGTCATCACCGGCGTTGGTTTGGTCACTCCGCTCGGTTGCGGAAACGATCTGAATTGGCGTCGCCTCATCGCCAGCGAATCGGGCATTTCCCCGATCACTGCGTTCGACGTTTCGGATATCCCCTCTAAAATCGCGGGCTCCGTTCCGCGCGAAGGCGAAGGGGCCTTCATCCCCGAGACTTTCTTTTCCTCCAAGGAACAGCGGCGGATGGATGCCTTCATCCAGTTCGCCATGGGCGCCGCCGAATTGGCTGTCGCCGATGCGGGGTGGAAACCGACCGACGAGCAGAGCCGCGAGCGCACCGGTGTGATGATCGGTTCGGGCATTGGCGGTTTGCCCGAAATCGAGAAAAGCGCGATCATCGTCGAATCGCGCAATGTTAGGAAACTGAGCCCGTTCTTTATTCCGGCGAGCCTGATCAATCTGGCATCCGGGCATGTCGCCATCCGCTACGGTTTCAAAGGGCCGAACCACGCCGTCGTCACGGCCTGTGCGTCGGGCGCTCATGCTATCGGCGACGCAGCGCGTCTGATCCAGTGGGAAGATGCCGACGTGATGATCGCCGGGGGGGCCGAATCGGCGCTGTGCCGGCTGGGCGTTGCTGGTTTCGCCCAGGCGCGCGCCTTGTCGACGTCGTTCAACGAAACGCCGACCAAGGCATCGCGTCCGTGGGACAAGGACCGTGACGGTTTCGTCATCGGCGAAGGAGCGGGCGTTCTTGTGCTCGAGGAACTTGAGCACGCAAAAAAGCGCGGCGCGCAAATCTACGCCGAAATCATCGGCTATGGCATGTCGGGCGACGCTCATCACATCACAGCGCCGGCCGAGGATGGCAACGGCGGCTATCGCGCGATGCAGGCGGCGCTCAAACGTGCGGGACTAACGCCTGACGACATCGACTATGTGAATGCCCACGGAACCTCGACGCCGCTTGGCGACGAGATCGAGCTTGGGGCGGTCAAGCGGCTGTTCGGCGATGCCGCCTACAAGATCGCCATGTCCTCGACAAAGTCGGCGATCGGTCACCTCCTGGGTGCTGCCGGTGCGGTCGAGGCAATTTATTCTGTGCTGGCGATTCGACACGGCATCATCCCGCCGACGCTCAATCTCGACAATCCATCCGCGGGATGCGACATCAATCTGGTTCCCCACACCGCGCAACAGCGCAAGGTGAAACGAGCCCTGTCGAATTCGTTCGGCTTCGGTGGAACCAACGCGAGCCTCATCTTCTCCGCGCTCGATTGAGGCGTCCATGGGGCGCATGCTCCGCCTGTTCGCGGTCTTATTCATTCTCTCCTCGATAGCGATCGCAGGCATCGGCATATTCCTTTACGCGCGCTTCGTCGTGCCGGGCCCGCTGGCAGGCGACGCGGTCGTGATCGTTGCGCGCGGGTCCGGCATCGATTCGATCGCACAACTTCTCGTAAGCGCAGGAGTCATCGAGAACAATGTGATTTTCCGTCTGGGTGCGCGGACGCTCGGCCGCGAACGGCCGCTGCAGGCCGGCGAATATGAATTCCCAAGGGGCGTGAGCGTACGCGGCGCCATGGAAATCCTGCAAAGCGGCAAAACCGTTGTGCGCCGCGTGACCATTCCCGAAGGCCTGACAACGGTCGAGATTCTCGACCGTCTTGCCAAGACCGAAGGGCTGATGGGCGTAATCGCGCAGGCGCCGGCGGACGGCGAATTGTTGCCGGAAACCTATCATTTCTCTTACGGAGATTCACGCAACGACATCGTGCGACGGATGCAAACGGCGATGCGCGAAACGCTGGACGATTTGTGGAAACGCCGTCCCGCCGGCTCGCCTTACGATTCGATTGGCAAGCTCGTCACGATGGCCTCGATTGTCGAGAAGGAGACCGGGCGTGCCGACGAACGTGCCCGGGTGGCAGGCGTTTTTGTCAATCGCCTGAAGATCGGCATGCGGCTGCAATCGGATCCGACCGTCGTTTATGCGTTGACCGAGGGAAAGACCTTGTACGAGCGGGCCCTGACGCGCGCGGATTTGGAAACGGCCTCGCCCTACAATACCTATGTCAACGCCGGATTGCCGCCCGGGCCGATTGCGAATCCGGGGCGCGCGTCGCTGGAGGCCGCCTTGAATCCGGCCGAGTCGAGCGATCTTTATTTCGTCGCCGACGGCACCGGCGGACATTCCTTCGCGCGCACGCTTGCCGCGCACAATCAGAATGTGGCGCGTTGGCGCGCCTTTTTGAAGAACCGGCCGTCGACGGAATAGCTTGTAAGATCGCGCGCTTGTCGAAGCCTCGGCTGCGCAACTAAACTGCATCTCCTCTTCCTCCATTTGGCAGACCGCCCCGACACCATGGCCAGCTCCCGCCTTCAATCGATGACCGGATTCGCCCGCTCCGCTGGTGATGACGGCGTGCGCAGCTGGGCTTGGGAGGTCAAAAGCGTCAACGGCAAGGGGCTCGATGTGCGGTGCCGTCTTCCGCAGGGCGGCGAGGCGCTTGAGGTCGGCGTGCGAAGCCAAACGGCCGAGCGTTTCAAGCGTGGAAACATTTCCGTCAATCTCACGCTGCGTCGCGAATCCGCACGCGGCCAATATCGTGTCAACGAAGACCTTCTGCGCCATCTCCTCGATACGGTCACCGCATTCGGGACGGCGGGACGAGAACCTCCGAGCCTCGATGTTTTGATGAACGTCAAAGGTGTCGTCGAGCCGGCCGAAGACGAAGAAGAGGATGAGGACTACAAACGCATCCGCGACGGCAAGATGTTGACCGATCTCGGCACGGCGCTTGCCGCACTTTTCGAAATGCGTGCGCAGGAAGGTTCCCGGCTGGCCGTCGTGCTTTACGCGCAACTCGATGAGGTCGCGCGATTGACGGAAGCCGCAGCGGGTCTCGCCGAGAACCAGCCCAATGCCATCCGTACCCGGTTCGAGGCGCAACTCACGGAACTATTGGGGGCGGCTTCTGCATTGTCGGAAGAACGTCTGATGCAGGAGGTTGCGGTGCTGGCGACCCGCGCCGACGTGCGCGAGGAACTCGATCGCCTGCGTGCCCATCTGGCGGCGGCTCGGCAGCTTATCAAGGAAGGTGCGGTGGTTGGCCGCAAGCTCGATTTCCTGTGTCAGGAATTCACACGCGAAGCCAATACGCTGTGTTCGAAGGCCCAGGATGTGGAGATGACCCGCATCGGCATCGAACTTAAAACCGTAATAGAACAGTTCCGCGAACAGGTTCAGAACATTGAGTGACGCGACGCATCGGACTTTTTTCTCGCGGCGCGGGCTGATGCTCGTGTTGTCGTCGCCGTCCGGCGCGGGGAAGACGACGATTTCGCGGGCACTTTTGCAGGGCGACAAGAACCTCACGATGTCGGTGTCCGTGACGACGCGGCCGATGCGGCCTGGCGAAGTTGATGGAAAGGATTATCACTTCATCGATGAGGCGGTGTTCCAGGCCATGGTCGAACGGCGCGAGCTTCTTGAACATGCTCATGTATTCAATCGTCATTACGGAACGCCGCGAGGGCCGGTGGAGCAGGCGCTCGCGCTGGGAACCGACATGCTGTTCGATATTGACTGGCAGGGCACCCAGCAACTGAAACAGAATGAAGTCACCGGGGGGGATCTCGTCAGTGTCTTTATACTTCCGCCGTCGATTGATGTTCTCGAGGATCGCCTGCGCCGCCGCGCGCAGGATCCGGACGAGGTGGTTCGCAGCCGGATGGCCAAGGCGGCCGACGAGATGAGCCATTACTCGGAATACAGCTATGTGATCGTCAATGACGATGTCGAGCGGAGCGTGGCCGAAGTCCGGGCGATTTTGACGGCGGAGCGTCTGCGTCGTCCGCGCCAGATCGGCTTGCATGAATTTGTCGAGTCGCTCAAACCGAACGCGTAAGGCCGCGCATTAGTCCTTATTCGCGGCCGCCCAACGCGCGAGTACGCAGAATTGCTCGACGCTCAATTCCTCCGCGCGCGCTTCCGGATCGATACCAAGCCCTTCGAAATTGAAACCCCATGACTTGAGCGCGGAGCGCAACATTTTGCGGCGCTGATTGAAGGCCGCGGCGGTTACGGCCTCAAGCCATTTCCATTCCGCCGGAGCAAGAGGTTCGGCGCGCGGCGTAAGGGTCACGATGCTCGAGACGACCTTCGGTGGTGGGGTGAAGGCGTGGGGGTCAACATTGAATTCGATTCGCACGTTGCAGCGCCATTGCGTCGCTACGGCGAGGCGTCCATAGGCCTTGGTGGATGGCGTAGCCACCAGGCGCTCGGCGACTTCTTTTTGCAGCATAACGACAATGCGATCGAAATCCTGAATCCGCGCAAGCCACTGCAATAGCAAGACGGTCGAAATATTGTAAGGCAGATTAGCGACGATACGACGCGGCACAGGCGTCAAAGCAGCCACATCGAGTGCGAGCGCGTCACCCGGGATGATCGTCAAACGTCCATCCGATGCCTGCATGAGATCGTTGAGGGCGACGACACAGCGCGCGTCCTTTTCGATGGTAGTTACGTTCGCCGCGCCATGGACGAGCAGGGCGCGGGTCAGTCCGCCGGGGCCGGGACCAATCTCGATCACGTTGATGCCGCCCAGCGGGCCGGCCACACGGGCGATGCGGTCGATCAGATTGGTGTCGAGCAGGAAGTGTTGCCCTAGAGATTTGACTGGCGTCAAATCGTGGGTCCGGATGACCTCGCGAAGCGGCGGCAAATTCCCGAGATCGGCCACTTTCGTCAAGCGCTCGCCGGGGCGTTCCGATGCGTTTCCCATCGCGCACGGTGACTTGCCATGGATCCAGCCATCACTAGGGCGGCAACCAGGCTGCTTTCATCGGCTGTTCCCGTGCCGGCGATATCGAACGCGGTTCCATGGTCCGGCGACGTACGTATGAAGGGAATGCCGAGCGTTACATTCACGGCGCTGTCGAAAGCGATGGTCTTGATCGGGATCAGCGCCTGATCGTGATACATGCACAGCGCGGCGTCATAGTTCGCGCGCGCCCTGGGATTGAACAAGGTATCGGCTGGATGCGGCCCGGTCACGGTAAGGCCATCCTTGCGCAGGCGCGCGATGGCGGGCTCGATGATGTCCTTTTCCTCAGGCCCCATCAGGCCGCCTTCGCCGGCATGGGGATTGAGCCCGGTGATGGCAAGGCGGGGGCGGGCAATGCCGAAATCCCGTATCAAGGCGGTATGGGTGATATGGGCTGTTTCCGCGATCAAATCGGATGTTAGCATGTTGATGGCGTCGCACACGCTGACGTGGCGGGTGATAGCGACGACACGCAGCATTTCGGCCGCAAGCATCATGACCGGCTCGCTTGTCACGCCGGCAAGGGCGGCCAGAAATTCGGTATGGCCGGGATATTCGAAGCCGGTCTGGGTCAGGCCGAATTTATGGATCGGATTTGTCACCACAGCACCAGCCGAGTCGCCGAGTGTCAGTGCCACGGCGCGCTCGATCGAGCGTCGTACGGCAGCGCCATTGGCGAGATCGAGACGCCCGGGTTGGGGGGGGACAGATAGCGGTTCGGCAAGCACGGGAAGTGCGCTGCCGTAAGCCAATACGGCTTCGCCGGGGCTATCGATGCGCGCGATCGGGACCGCAAACCCGAGGCGCTTTGCCAACTGGTCAAGGCGATCGGGATCGTCGATGACGAAAAAAGGGGCGATCGCGCTGCGATGAGTCAGCCACGCCTTCAAGGTTATCTCGCCGCCGATGCCCGCCGGGTCTCCCATGGTGACGGCGGTAGGGCGGGCAGACGGGCGTTCCGCTGCGTTCACCGCCGAATGTCCACGAACGCGGACCTGTAGAGATCGCGCAGCTGACGGCGCGCGATCAGTTCGGCCCGCTCGCCCAGCAAGATCGTACGCACGCGATTGCGGGTTTCGATGGTGACCTGATCGCCTTGGCGCTGGCAGATCATCAGGACCATGATGCCGTCGCCGACGCGGATCGGTTTGCTGGCTTCGCGGTCCTTCAATTGGCTGACTTGATCGCGGATGGATTGAGGCAGGCTTGCCAGCTTGATGTCGGACAAGCGTCCGGATTGCGGGGAGGCAAGTTTCTTGCCGGCGGCGTCCATGTCCTCGCAGGTTTGGGCCGATGCGGAAATCTTCTCGGCGATAGCTGTTCGTGCATTCATGTCGCCGGCTTCCGGTGGAATGAACACCTGTTGCAGGGTGAGTGAAATATCGGGTGTCGGTAAGCCTTCTGACTGGCGTCGGCTCCGAAGCGAAATGATATAAAAGCCGTCGATGCCTTGAATGGGTTGAGACAGATCGCCGGGATTCATGGTCGAGATTGCATCGACCAGTGCCTGGTCAAGTTGGTCGTCGCGTACCCAGCCAAGATTGCCGCCCGTCGCGGCTGAAGCGCTTTGTGAAAAGGATCGCGCCAATTCGGCGAAATTTGCACCATCGGTAATTTGTTGACGCAGACGTTCGGCGATTTGCTTGGTTTCGACAACCGATTTGGCCGCGGTCATCGAGATAAATATCTCGCTGATCAGATGTTCCGGTTTACCTTTGTTCGATTCTATCCGCTGGATGGCGTCGTTTATCGTTTCGTCAGTAATGGTGACGTTGGCGCGCACCTGATTGCCGATGAGTCGGCGCCAAGCCAGATCGGCTTCAAGCTGCAGCCGCAAGGTTCCCCGGTCGATTCGATATTGATCGAGCATGGCCGTCATGCCCCCGGGACTCATCTTGTTGCGTTCTTCGATTTCTCGAATCGCGGAGTCGATATCCTGGTCGCTTACGGAAATCTTTTGTTTGCGGGTCTCCTGCAGACGCAGGCGGTCGTCGATCAAGGTCCTTAGAACTTGTGGTGCAAGGCGCTGGCGGACTTCCTCGGTGTTGGGAAGTTGCGACGACAGGATGATGAGGTCCGTCCGCGACTGCAGATCGAACTGTGTAACGATCTCCTCGTTGACCAGAGCTGCGATCCGTAATCCCTGCGCGCTTAGCGGTTGGGTACCCAATACAACGAGCAGACAGACAAACAGTACCGTCCAAATTCGGCGCTGCTGCTCGCGCACCGAAATCGCTATTTGTTCAATGTTGCGCTGTTTGGCGAAGAACTGCACTCGTCAAAGTCCGCTTAGGCTCGCACTACCGTGCACGTCGCCTAAAGTTTTGAAGGTCAATCGGAACAAGATAGCATCGCTCGGCTCCAAATCCCGATCGTGGTAAAAATCGCGTCTCACGATGGTGTCGAAAGTGAAGCACTCACAGTCATAGGTAAGCTGCATTCCGACCGATCGCAATTCGGACTCTTCGATATCGTGGCGGGCCGTGAACCCGCCCTTCCAGTTACGCGCAAGCTTAGCTCGGACGCTGCCGGCTATTTCCTCGCGTGCTCCGAATTGTGCCGACGAGCGGTTGTCGAAGAACACGTAGTTTAGTGAGCCGCGGAGCGCGGCCGGCCCCGCGTCCAACTGGACTTCACTCCGCCGGGGCGCCAAGTCTTCTTTATCGAAACGAGCCCGGTAGGTCATCCGGACATACTCTGCCGGTGTAAAACGGACCCGCCCAACATAATCTGAGAGTTGGTCCTCGAGCCCAGATCCGGCCGCGAAAGTATCGTCGCCCGTGAAGCGATAGCTTTGGCCTAGGAAAACATCCGTACCGGCTCCGTCCGGCCCATAAACGCCCCACTGGCCGCCGTAGCTGATACGCGTACCGCCGTCTACGCGGTCTATGCCCGGAAAGCGGCTGGCCGAGAACAGGTTGAGCTCGTCGAATTCCGGCTCAAGGCTGTCTTCGTTGGGAATTTGCCAATAATTGCCGCCTCTGGGAGCCGTATAGAGGGTCGCCATCGGGGTAAAGGTTTCGCTGATGGTTCCGTGTTGGCGCGCCAGGGGCAATTTCCAGCCGAGTCCGAGTTGCGGGAATAGGCGGCCCTGGGCGCCACTGTCTTCGTTGCCCGGATCGTTGGGAACGTCCAGACTGCTGACATGGTACATGTCGCCGCGCAATGTAGCATCGATACTGAACACGTTTCCATTCGGGCCGACATAGGGAACATGCCAGCCGCCCTCAGTCGAGAAGCGGCGCGTATCGACGCCGTCATTGCGGGTCAGTGCTAGTGCGCTGGCGTTCAATGAGGTGCGTGCGCCGTAGGCGTTGGGCAATCCGATGTGACTGTATTCCATGAACGGCAGGACGAGCGGTGTCTCCCCCGGTCGATCATTGGCCTGCAGGCCTTGGAAGGCATAGGCATTGGCGGATGCATAGTCGCGCCCGCGGAATGCCTCGGCGAACGCGTTGGACGTCAGAGTCTTACTCGAGGGAAAGCCGTAACGACGCATATAGGTATCGTCGGTGCTCCGCTGAACGGTGCCGCCCCAGCGCCAGGTATCGTTCACGTGATATTTGAGAGAACTGTCGATATGGCCCCTGAACTTGTCGTTTGAATCGACCGTCCCGCTTAATTTCGCGTTGGTCAGGCTTTTTTGACCCAGTCTTCGATATTCGCCTGCCAACACAGCGCGTTCGTCAACTGTTACAGTCGGTGTGACAGTCAAATCCTGTTCCGGGGCAAGGTTCCAGAAGAATGGGGTCGTAACGAATGGGCCTAAGAAGGACGACGCACCGGCGCTCGGCGTAAGGAACCCAGTCTTGCGCCGAACCGTTGGGTCGGGGTGCGAAAAATAGGGAGTATAGGCGACAGGCACGCCCGCGAATTCCATCCAGGCATCGCGATATTCGATCGTTTTCTCTGACTGATCGTGAACAATGCGCTTGGCTTTCACCTGCCAGAGCGGCGGTGCCTCGGGCTTGCTCGCGCAGGAATCGCACGCTGAATAAACCGCATTGGCCATCTCGGTCCGATTGCCGTCCGAGCGGCGCCCGCCCGCCGCAGCAATTCTGGCATTGTCGGCGAGGCGAATACGCAATCCGCGGATGAAGCCATCCTTGAAATCGCCGCTCAGCTCCATGTATTCGGCGAACAGGACGTCCCCGGTCGGCTCGACCAGTTTGACGTTGCCCGATGCCGTCATGACATTCTCGCGTTCGTTGTAGGAAACGGCATCCGCCAACAAGATTCGGTCCTGTTGGGAAATCTCAACATTGCCGGACGCGGTCACCACGCCTAGGTCGCGGTCGTGCGACAGCCGATCCGAGGTAAACAGGATCGGTGTTTCGCCCACAGGCGCCAGAGATTGACCTTGTGCCAGAGCGGGGCTCGCGCATGCCCACCCAACCAATAGGCCAAGAATTGGAACGACATATCTACGCATCGCCCGCGACCTAGCCGTCTTCGAGGTGGAACACAAGCGCCAGACCCAGAAGGGTCGAAACGCCGGAGGGCGTCCAAGCGGCCATCACGACGGGAATACTTTCCCGCATTCCGAGTGCCGCGACGACGTCTGACAGAAAAAATAGCACGAAACCAGTCAGAATGCCGCCGACCACCACATAGGTCGGATTGCCGCGGCGCGATTGCTTCAAGGTGAAGGTTGCGGCGATCAGCACCATCGCGCACAAGAGCAGAGGGGCCGCCAGCAACGAATGGAAATACATCCGGTGGCGCAACGCCGAGAACCCGGCCCGCTCGAGATTGGCGATGAATGCCGGCAAATCCCAGAACGACATGGTTTCCGGCGGCGCGAAGCTCTCGTTGATATTGTTGAGGGTAATATCGGTCGCGATCCAATGCTCGGGCAGAATTAAGGGTGCTTCCTTATCGCGCTCGGTCAGCGTTACGCCCTCGAGATGCCAAAACCCGTCCTCGAGATCGGCTCTTTTGGCGTCGATTCTTTGGTAGAACTTGTCGGCGCCCTCGTTGATGAAGATGGTGACCTGATCGAGCCTGATATTGGTTCCGTCGATGCTAACCCTTTGGGAATGGATCACGGACTGGTCGGCATCGCTAGCCTGACGCAGCCAAAGTCCAGTCGGCGAGACCGACAAAAGGCTCGATTGGCCTTTGAAGTACTGCGTTTCCATCCGGTCGAACCGCCCGAGCAGGGCCGAGGACAGAGGGCTGAAGGCCGCGATTTTGACGATGCCGAGCGCGAAGGCGACGACCAGCACGGGAAACAGGAATTGCCAGGCCGAGACCCCGGCCGCGCGGGCAACAACGAGTTCGCTCGATCGCGTCAATCGCCAAAAAGCGCTCATGCCGCCGAACAGGACCGCGAACGGGAATGCCTGTTGGGCCATATGCGGTAATTTCAACAGCCCCATCTGAAGGATCAAGCCCATGCCGATCGCATCGTTCGCGGCCCGGCGCAGAAGCTCGATCGTGTCGAGCATATATATGATGCCGAGAAATACGACGAACACGACGCCAAAGCTCAGTAGAAAACTGCGTCCGATATAGATGGAAAGGATACCCGACACTCGCACGAGCGCGCTCCTATGCCGTGCCGCGTACATCCGCGCGCCATTTGAGCGGCGAGGGAAGCTTCGGGTTATAGATGAGCAGGGCGATCGGCACCGCAATCGGCATCAGCGCCATGATGTAAAGTACCGGGACCAAGGCGAGGTTCTTGGCCACGATATTGATGAGCCCCAACTGGCAGACCTGGAGAATGACGAATATCGCCGCCGCATTGATGATGCGTACGGCCTGTCCGCGGCGGGAATATTCGCCGTAGGTGATGAAAAGAAACGCGACCAGCCCGTAGCCGAGCGACAGCAATGGCATCGACAGGCGCTGATGCGCCTCGACTACAAACCGCCCGAAATCATTTGGATTTCCGACATCCTCCTTCGTCAAGAAGAGCAACTCGTCCATGGTTCGCTCGCGCGGTTCGCGAAAGCGAGCTTCTGGCTTTTGCGCGACGCCTCCGAGATCGAAGCTATAGCGGTCGAAATAGAGGATCGACAATTTTTCGGTCTTGCGGTTGAGCTCCTGCCGATTGCCGTCGAACATGAGGACGCGCGGGCCGGTCGGCGTATCCACGACCGCGCCGCGCTCGGCGATGATTGTGGCCTCTTTTTCGGGGTCGCGGGTATCGTGAACTAGAAGGCCGCGCAACTCATCGCGGCCGGTACGTTCGCGGATATAAACAGTCGTCGTGTTGGATAGCGTGTTGAAGACGCCTTCACGCAATAGAATGTTGGTGAAGCTGTAGCGAACGTCCCATTGTAGGTCGCGGAACATCTGGTAGGACATCGGGGTTATATAGAGCGCGAAGGCATAGCAGAGCGCCGATGCGGCGAGACCCAGCACGATGATCGGCTGCGCGAGCGCCAGGGGGCTCACGCCGGCCGCGCGTAGCACCAGAACCTCGCGGTCCGAACTCAGCCGGTTATAGACGAAGACCCCGGCGATGAAGAGGGCGATGGGTACGATCTGAACCAGGAAATTCGGGAGCTGCATCCCCGTCAGCGAGAGGAAGAGCGAGAACGACAACCCGCGATTGACGATCGATTCCACCGCTCGGACGGAAATGAACAGCCAGATGATACCGGTCATGACCATCGTGATGATCGCCATCGCCGTCATGAGCTGCCGCAACAGATAGAGTTGATATTGCTTCATGCCGCAGAATTATAGCCGCCGAATCGCCGGTTCACAGGCATAAAACATATGGGAATCAATAAATAAGACGATTTTATTGCAGCAGAGTCACGAATATTTCTTGGGCCCGGACAGTGGGCGTCGCTTTGTGTGGTCGATCAAACATGTTAGTTCAGGGTCGATCTAGACCGGGTGGAGAAAGACTAGGTGCTTCTTCAAAAGTTATGGGCCAGGCAACGTCGCCGTCTTCTCAAATGGTCGATCACCGTCAATCGCTATCGAAATATCAAGTTATGGGGGGCTGCCGGCCTGGTGCATGACCTGTTCGACGCGCCCCGGCCGGCGATCAAAAAGACGAGCGTGTCGATGGACGTCGACCGGGTGCTGGTTGCCCGTCTGCTTGAAAACTATCGCGCCCTGACTCAAGACTTCGGCACCGAATTCACGATCTGGCCGGACGTGGCGCCGCTTCATCGTGCTCTCACGGCCGGCGATGCCGATAGTTTGGCCTCCCAATTCGGCCGTTTGTTTCAGGATAATCTGCTTTTGGGCATGGGGCATGCCGAGACGCTTTATTTTGGCGAACGAGTTTGGCGCCCCGGATTCCAGGAATTGCGTATGACCGATACTCTGCTGGCACTCGGTGAGGCGCTTGGGGTCCTCTCATTGCCAAGCCATGCCCAAATGAAACTCATCGATTATGTCACGGCCATGCATACCGATCAGAATGCCCTGTTCGGCAAGATCGAAGCGGTTCTTGCCTTTTCGCTGGAAATGCCCCGCGTCGGCAATCCGCCTGTTTTCACGCTGAACGGGATTTCAACCAACGCCGATATGGTGCGTCATGCCTATGTCGCCAATCGGATCCGGCAGTTGGGTGTTGGTCCGCAGGAGGCGATCGTCGAGCTTGGCGGCGGTTTCGGCTCGCTTGGCCTGCTCGCAAACCGCGCCGGGTTTCGAAATTACACGATCATCGATTTGCCGGTCGTCGGCGCCATCCAAACCTATTTTCTCGGCAGTGCCCTCGGTCGCGACGCAGTATCCGGTTACCGCGAAAATCCGGCGGCGATGCGGGTCCTGCCGCCTCCGAGTTTCGGGGAAATTCCGGACCGGAGCGTCGCCTTGAGCATTAATATGGATTCCTTGCCTGAAATCCCACGGCCGGAAGCCTTGGCATATCTGCGGGAAATCCGACGCACCTCGCGGCAGTTCCTATCTATCAACCAAGAGGCGAGTGCCCCTCACGAAGTGCGCTTGGAGCGCCAAACGATCGTATCGGATATGATCGAGGAGGTCGGCGGGTTCGAACGGATCTACCGTTTCCCCTATTGGATCATTGAAGGTTACGCGGAGGAGCTTTACCGCGTCGTTTAGGCGGTAAAGATCTTCCCGGGGTTCATGATGTTGTTGGGGTCGAGCGCCCGTTTGACTCTGCGCATCAGCTCAATGTCGAGCGGCGAGGTGTAATGTTCGAGCTCGTCGCGTTTGACCAGCCCGATGCCGTGCTCGGCGCTGATGCTGCCCGAATAGCGCTTGGTCAGATCGTGCACGATGCGGTTGAAATCCGCCCAGCGCGCGATGAAGGCGGCTTTGTCCATGCCGGGCGGCTGGGTCAGGTTGAAATGGATATTGCCGTCGCCAATATGGCCGAAGGGGCAGGGGCGCAGGCCCGGCATTTCCGCGCAAACGGCCTCCATGGCGAGGCGGACGAATTCGGTGGTCTTTGAGACCGGAACCGACACGTCGTGCTTGATGCTGCCGCCTTCGCGCGTTTGGGCGGCGGGGATTTCTTCGCGCAGCTTCCACAGCGCCCGGCCCTGGGTTTCGCTGTCGGCGAAGACCGCGTCGACCACGATGCCGGCTTCGAAGGCCTCGCCCATCGCATTTTCGACCTCGGCACGCAGATCGTCTCCTGGGCGGGGGCTGGTCAACTCCATCAGCACGTACCAGGGATGACGTTCGGCGAAGGGATCGCGGGTATCGGGAATATGGCGGGTGACCAGCTCGATGCCCAATTCCGGCACCATCTCGAAGGCCGCAAGCCGGTCGCCGCAGGCCGCGCGGATCCGGTCGAACAGGATCAGCACGTAATCCAGCGTCGGCAGGGCTGCCATCAGCGTCACCTTAGCGCGCGGACGCGGGAACAGCTTTACGACCGCCTTGGTGACGATTCCAAGCGTGCCTTCGGCGCCGATGAACAGATGTTTCAGATCGTAGCCGGTATTGTCCTTGCGTAGCCCGTTGAGCTTGCTCCAGATTCGGCCGTCGGGCAGCACCACTTCGAGGCCCAGAATGAGGTCGCGGGTATTGCCGTAACGCAGCACGCCGACGCCGCCGGCATTGGTGGAGATATTGCCGCCGATCCGGCAGCTGCCTTCGGCCCCGAGGCTGAGCGGGAAGAAGCAATCGTGATCTTCAGCGGTTTTTTGTAGATCGGCGAGTATGCAGCCGGCTTCGATGGTCATGGTATGGTTGAGCGCATCGACCTCGATGACGCGGTTTAAGCGCTCGGTCGAGAGGATCACCCCGCCATTGGCTACGCCGCCGCCGACTAGGCCGGTATTACCGCCCATCGCGACAATGGGGACATGGGCCTCGGCGCACACGCGGACTACGGCGGCGACGTCGTCCGCGGTGCCGGGGCGTGCGACCGCGTCGCAGATGCTGGTCATTAGGCCGCGTTCTTCGTGGCGATAACGTTCCGTGTCGCCGTCGGCGGACAGGACGTTGGCGGCGCCAACGAGTTGGCGCAGACGATCGAGGAACTCCGAGGGCAGTGTCATGACGTTTTCTTACCTCAAAGGATGGGGTTCGGCCATGCTCTACCCCCGCTTGGCAGCCCGGCGAAGCCGGTCGTTGATGGCCCGCCCAAGACCCACCTCGGGGATCTGCATCACGGCGATCCGCTCGGCGCTTTCGTCCAGCCGATGCAGCATCGCGAACAGGTTGGCGGCGGCTTCGTCCAAGTTCCCGGTCGGACTCAGATTGACCGAGCCGGACGGCGCGACTGGCCCGAATCCGAGGAGCGTTTCGCCGGGTTTGGCGGCCTCGGCATCGAGTCTCAGCGATGCCCGTGGCGCATAGTGGCGTTCGAGCATTCCCGGCGATTTCGGATGATTGGTGTCGTCCAGGGCCGACGCGATCGATCGGCCAATGGCGATCTCGATCGCTTCAAGCGCCAGGCCGCCCGGCCGCAGCAGGATCGGTTCGGGGCCGGTCAGATCGATTACGGTGGATTCGAGGCCGACCAAACACGGCCCGCTGTCGAGGATGAGGGGGACCTGCGCGCCGAGCGAGGCCGCGACATGGGCCGCCGTGGTCGGGCTGACCGCGCCCGAGCGATTGGCTGAAGGTGCCGCGATTGGCCGGTCGGCCTGGGCCAACAATGCCTGGGCGAGCGGATGAGCGGGCACGCGGATGGCGACACTCGGCAGGCCGGCACTGACCAACAGGGATAGCGGGCAATCGGGCAGGCGCTTGAGCACCAGGGTCAAAGGCCCGGGCCAGAAACGCGCAGCCAGGGTTGTTGCGGTTTCAGTCCAGCGCACATAGCCCCGCGCCGCCGGCGCGTCTTTGACATGGACGATCAGCGGATTGAAGTCGGGGCGGCCCTTGGCGGCGAAGATCTTCGCGACGGCGGCATCGTTGGTGGCGTCGGCGCCGAGCCCGTACACGGTCTCGGTCGGAAAGGCGACGATCTGCCCGCTGCGGATCATGGCCGCCGCCTCGGCGATGCCGGTTGCGTCGGCGGCCATGATCCGGGGAGCGTTCAAGCGGTGCGCCCCCGCGCCACGAAGTAGGGGTTGAGCACATTGGCCTTACCGTAGCGGATCGGCTCGCCGTCAAGCGTGGTGACTGTGCCGCCCGCCGCCGCCAAAACCGCATGGCCGGCAGCGATGTCCCATTCCGAGGTCGGGCCGAGGCGCGGGTAGATGTCGGCTTCGCCTGCCGCGACCAGGGCGAATTTGAGCGAGCTGCCCCGATTCACGATGCGGCTGATCGGAAAAGTCTTGAGATAAGCTGCTTCGTCGGTCTGATGGGATTTGCTGATCACGGCGACAAGCCCGGCCGCGTCCGGCAGGCAGGCCGCAATCGGTTCGGCCGGACCGTCCGTGGCCCTGCGAAAGGCCCCGTCCCGCGAGCCCCAATAGGTCCCGCCGAGGGCTGGGGCGTGGACCACGCCCATGATCGGAACCCCGCCGTCGATCAGTGCGATATTGACGGTGAAGTCGGTGCCGCGCCGGGTGAATTCCGAGGTGCCGTCGAGCGCATCGACCAGCCAGAACCGCCCACCCGAAATGTCGGGCCGCAGCCCCGCCGCGTAGCCTTCTTCACCGACCACCGGAATCCCAGGGGCGGCGACGCCCAGATGTTCGACGATAAAGGCTTCGGCCCGCTCGTCCGCGACGGTCACCGGCGATTTATCCGCCTTGGCTCGAACCTCGAAGTTGGAGGCAAAGACCTCCATGACGATTACACCCGCATGAGTGGCGATCGTCACGATGTCTTGGGTCAGCCGGCGCAGATCAGGGAGGGAGGGCGGCATCGATCAATGGGCCGCCGGATGGAGGACTTTGGAGGGGGGGGTAGAGCCGATCAGGATGAAGATGATCTGGCAGGGCTCGGCGTGTGGATTAGCCCAGCCGTGCCAGGTCGCGCGTTGGACCATGACATCGCCGGCGGCCATGTCGACCGTGGCTCCATCATCCAATTCCATAATACATCTTCCAGACATTACAATGGCATAATCAATTGTATTCGTGCGATGCATGTAAGCCGTTTTGCCCGGCATCAGCTCGAGAACCCGGAACACTGTGCCGCGCGCGGGCGGCTCGATATCCATCTTGCGCAGCGCCGGATCCTCGCTGCCCTCGATCTCGGCCGGCGAGTCGTCGGTCACCCAGAGCAGAGAATTGAAATTGCCGGACCGCAGCTGGCCGACATTGTCCATCACGGCATCGGAGCTGATGACGGCTTTCCCCGCAGCATCGTGGTCCGTCACGATGCGTCTAATTTTTATCGTCATACGCTTGATTCCTTAGATTGGTCGCCTCACGGCACGGCCCACAGGATTGAGTCCGCCGGCAGGTGTTCCGAGCGGATGTCTTCTGTGGCATAGCGCCAGACCTGCACCGTGTCGGACCAATGGGTTTCGGGCAAGCCCGCCTTGCGCTTGAGCTGATTGAGGAAGAGGCGGACATCCGGCAACGATTCCCAGACCGACGGCAGGAACACGCTTCGCTGTCCCTGATCTTGCAGCACCAGTCCGTCGCGGTTCGGCCGTATCTGGGACAGCAGATCGGCCTCCGAGGTGAAGCTCATCGGCGCCTGCGGACTGAGAACCGAGATATGGACATGGACCAAGTGCGCCTTGATTTCATCCAAACTCAGCTTAGGGAATCTCGGATCGTGGAAGGCCGCACGTACGGCATTCTCGGCGATGTCGTCGATCAGGGGGCGGTGCGCCACCACCGAGCCGATGCAGCCGCGCAGCTTGCCGTCCTTCTGCAAGGTAACGAAGCTTGCTCCGGGTGCGCGCAATTCCGGCGCGACCGGGCCGGCGGCGGCTCCGGCGACATTGAGTTTCGCCAGGATCGCCCGCGCGGCATGTTTCAGTACGAAGGGTCCATGCCGGTCCAATAGTGCCCGCGTCTCGGAGACCGGGTCGCCGTCGGCGGGCTGGGATCGGGGCACGGCCTTGGGCGGGTGAATCACATTGATGATCGGACGTTTCCTCGCTGTCGGTGCTTGCGAAACCATAGTCGTCTTCGGTTCGTGGAACAGCCACGAGCCGTAGCCGACGACCCGGTCCTTGGGGCCGGCCGTATCGCCGGAATTGCGGATGTCGGCGGTCGAAACCGTGAGTCCCTTGGCGCGGGCGACGAGCATCAGGCCTTTGATGGAATGGCGCCCACAGGCCTGGTTATCGCCAAGCGCCAACGCGTCGATCCTTTCGATCGCCTGACGGGTGGCGTCGTCAATTTTACGTGCGGCGTCATAGGGCAGATAATGGCTGAGATCGGATGAAATCAGAATCAGCGTTTCCGGTCCGCCCCACAGGGCTTCGAGCACGCGCGCGACATCTTCCGCTGTGGATCCCCCGACGATCATAGGTACGATCTTGAAATCGCCGAGCACCACCTGGAGGAACGGCAGATGGACCTCAAGCGCGTGATCGTCCTTATGCGTCGCGTCTATCACGGCAACGGCGGGCAGCGAGGAAATGGTGTTAATGGCCGCCCGTTCGACGGATACGTCGCCAAGCGGCGTGCGGAAGGCGGTTGCCGAGGGCAATGCGATGCCGGGCACGCCAACCTGATGGCAGGGGCCCATCATGACGACGCGGGTGATGATCCCCCGCGCCGGCGCCAGAGTCCGGTAGGCCGCCGCAGCGGTGAGGCCGGAATAGATATAACCCGCATGGGGCACGATGATCGCTTTCGGCACGGCACCGGGCTGACGCGGAATTTTGGCGTCGGCCTCAGCCAGGTAGGTGCCGATCGCGCGGCGCAACTCGTCGGCTTTTCCGGGATAGAAACTCCCAGCCACGGCGGGCGGGCGCACCGCACCCGGTACTTGGCCGGTCGCCGGAATCAACTGACCGGGATGTATCGTTATGCCGCTCATAGGAGGCGCCTCCAGATGGTGGCCTCAATCATACCTATTATATAGTACGGTCATGAACCTTCCTCCAAATGTCGTTCGCACGAAATATTGGTCGGCGCTCGACGACGGGCGCGTCCAATGCGACATCTGCCCGCGCAACTGCCGCTTGCGCGACGGCCAGCGCGGGTTGTGCTGGGTGCGCGGCAACCATCGCGGCGAGATTGTGCTGTCGAGCTGGGGGCAGGCTTCCGGTTTTTGCATAGACCCGGTTGAAAAGAAGCCGCTCAACCATTTCCTGCCGGGAACGCCGATTCTCAGCTTCGGGCAGCAGGGCTGCAATCTAACCTGCCGCTTTTGCCAGAACTGGTCGATCAGCAAGGCGGGCAAGCAGACCCCGCTGGTCGGCAACGCGGATTATATGCTCGACGGGCGGGACAAGGCGGTCGACCTCAAACGTCCGCGCAGCGAAAAAGACGTCCGAACCATGAATGTGCTCGACGAACAGCTGGTCAGGCCCGAGGCGATCGCCGAGGCGGCCCGGGCGACCGGCTGCAAAAGCGTCGCCTTCACCTACAACGACCCAGTCATCTTCCACGAATATGCCATCGATATCGCCGACGCCTGCCGCGCTCAGGGCGTCAAGTCGGTGGCCGTCTCGGCCGGCTATATGCGCGCCGAACCTCGCGCCGAATTTTATCGCCACATGGATGCGGCTAATATCGACCTAAAGGGCTTCACCGAGGAATTCTATAAGGAGCTATGCACCGCCGAGCTGGGCGCGGTGCTCGAGACGCTCGAATACCTGAAGCACGAAACGGAGGTCTGGTTCGAGATCACGACCCTGCTGATCCCGACCAAAAACGATTCCGATGTCGAACTGCATGCGCAATGCGCTTGGATTGCCGAGCATCTCGGCCCCGACGTGCCGCTGCATTTCACCGCGTTCCATCCCGATTGGAAGATACGCGACATTCCGGCGACGCCACCTTCGACGCTCCGGCGTGCTCGCGACATCGCGCTGCAATACGGCCTGCGCTACGTCTATGTCGGCAACGTCCACCACAAGGCTGGGTCGAGCACCTATTGCCACGGCTGCGGCGCCGAACTGATCGGGCGCGACTGGTATGAGCTTTCGACGTGGCATTTGTCGGAGACGGGCGCATGCCTGACGTGCGGTTTGCCGCTTCCGGGCGTATTCGACGGCCCGCACGGCGATTGGGGCCGCAAACGTCAGCCGATCAAGATTGAGTCGAAACGGGCTACCTGATCGGTCGCCCGTCGGTGCCGATCTACTTCCAGGTATATGACGTCGACCACACGTCGCCGGTCGCATAAGGGTCAGGGACGATCTTGATGTCTTTGGTGTGCGCATAAACGGTCGGGATCGAGGTGACAGGGAAAATGTAGCTTTCGCTATTGGCGCGATCGAAGACCGTGGCGTAGAGATCGGCGCGTTTGGCGTCGTCGAACTCGCGGCCCGCGGCTTCGATCGAGTCGGAGATGATCTTGTCGTTGTAATATTGGAACGCAGGCCCATCGAAGAAGATATTGAGTATGTTCGACGCCGACGGATGGGTCGCGCTGGGGCTCAGAACCGAGATTCCCTGGAGTTGGCCCTGACCCTGCTTGCGGCGGTAGAGCGAGATATCGACGCTCTGGATCTTCGCAATGATGCCGATCTTGCGCAGATCGCCCGCTATCGCCTCGCCCAAATGAATGTAGGGGGAGAAGACGTTGTATTCGAACTCGAAGCCGTTGGGATAACCGGCCTCGGCCAGCAGCTTCTTGGCGCCGGCCGGGTCGTAGTCCGGGGCTTTGACGTTGAATTTGCAGTCGCGCGTCGATTTATAGCAAAGGGCATCGAGCTTTTCCGCGACCTCGCTGCCGGGCACCAGATGCTTGATCAGCGTGTCGCGATCGATCGCCATGAAAACGGCGCGCCGCACCCGCTTGTCGGTCAGTGCCTTGTTGCCGGAAACGCCGGCGGAATCGAGCGCGAAATAAAACGTCGAGGGCGAAGCGAGGTTGGTGATGTCGATATTCGGGTTGCGATCCAGCTCCTTGGCGGTATCGGGACCAACCCCGCGCAAAATGTCCACGCCGCCGGTGAGAAGCTGCGCCACCTGCGTCTGGCGGTCCGGCATGGGTATGGCATGGACACGCTTCGACCCGGTTGTCTCCGCGCGATTAGTGTTGAAGCCCTCGTAACGTTCCACGATGACGCCGGCGTTGCGATCCATGGAGACGGCTTTGAAGATGCCCGTTCCGTAAGGAGACAGACGCCCGTAATCTTCGATATTGTCGAGCTTGTCCATGGTCTCCGCATCCCAGATGTTGATGCGAAAGGCGAGCAGCTCGAAATGGTCCGTTCGCGGTTCATCGGCGATGATCCGGATCTTGTACTGGGATAGTTTTTCGACGTCCTTGATCCAACTGTAGCGTTGTTTGAACGTGAGTTTCACTGCGGGATCGGCGATGTATTTCAAAGTTCGGATGACATCGTCGGCATTGAAGGTGTTGCCGTTGTGAAACTTGATGTCCTGGCGCAGATCGAATTCGTAGACGCCGGGCGACACCGTTCGCCACGCCGATGCCAGGCGCGGAACCCATTTCTGATTATATTCGTCGAACCCGATGAGCGGCTCGTAGACCTTCTTGTAGACGACGGCCGCTTCGTCGAGCGGCAGATGGAAATTGGAAAGGACCGCGAACGGGTTGCTCACGGCATAACGCACTGTGTCCTTGGATTTTTGCGCGAAGGCTGGGTTTGCAAGCAACGCGCTGGCGGCGGCTATCAGTCCCAATGTCGTTAAACGCATGATTGTTCTCCCTATATTAAACGGCGACAGCACGCGATCACACCGCGCGAACGAGTTCCTTGCGGATATCTTCGAACATGTTCGCGGCGAAACTCTTCTGCATCGGCGTCACCAGCGCCATCCAGGCCGGTGCCTTCTCGATCATGGCCGAGCAGTTCACCTGGATCTGCTCGTCGCCCACGACCGTTAGATCGTATTTCACGCGCAACACAGTCTCGGTTCCCCATTTGGTGACGGTCACAAGTGTGGTGAAGGAGTCCATGGGTGACACGTCGGCGACTTCGATCTGCAGGCGCAGCGGAACGATGATGCCGGCGAACTTGAAGCGCAACACGCCGCGCATAGTGGAATCGTTGACGATCTCGGTCTGCTCGACCGGCATGCTTTGCAGGATGCTGGTGGCCAGCAGATCCCAGACGCGGTACTGGGACGCCGCGAGCGTGAATTGCTGAATGATGAACGGCGTCCCGGCCATTCTAGTTGCTCCAGGGTTTTTCTTTGGCGGCGTTCTGGCCGGCTTGGCGTCCGATGGCGAGCGCCTCGCCGACATTGCCGCCACCGCAATAGAGATGCCCCCACAGTGAGCCCAACTCGCCCGCCGAATAGAGGCGTCCGATCGGCGTGCCGTCGGGTTTGACGACGCGCGCATGTTCGTCGCGTCGCGGCCCGCCCATGGTGTTGACCATGCGGAGATTCATTTCCATTGCGTAAAAGGGGCCCTTGAACGGTTGCAGCGTTTCCCTAGCGCGATGGAAGTCATCGTCGGCGCCTTTGGCGCAGGCGTCGTTGTATTTGGCAACCGTCTTTTCCAGCACCGCCGCATCGAGCTTCAGTATCTTCGCCAGTTCGCCGATCGTATCGGCTTTCTTGATCCACCCTTTGGCAATCTCGGCGGAATTGTCGGGGCTCCACTTATAGTCCCGCGTCGTCCCCGCTGTGCCGATGCTGACCGCGCCTTTCTGCACCGCCTGGTGATCGAAGATCGCATAGGACGGCAAGGTGGGATGGCCGGGCTTCTTGGGATCGAAAACCGCGACCTCGTGCCACGCGAAATGCATCTCGGTGCCAAGCTCGTTGGCGAAGCGCTTGCCGTATTTGTTGACGTGGATGAAGTGCGGCGTCGGGAAGGAAATGCCGAAGCCGCCGGGATAACCGTCGACCTCGAGACCGAAGCCGGCGACACACACGCCCATATGCCAGATCTGCGCACCGAGTTTGCGCGCCATCGTGATGCCGTCGCCCGTATTGCCCGGGCTGCCGATGGCGGTCACCGGGTAAATGGGCAGATATTCGTTCTTCATCTCTTCGTTGAATTCGAATCCGCCGCTGCACAGGATCACGGCGCGCCGCGCCTTCACGGTGAAGCTCTTGCCGTCCTTCAGGGCGGTGGCGCCGACGACCTCGCCCTTGCCGTTGGTGATCAGATCTCTGGCGGGCGTGCCGGTGAAGACCTTCACACCGCGTTTCTCGACATGGTCGCGCAACAGTCCGAACAGGCGTTCGCCGTTGGGCTGATCGTCGCGCGGCGACATGACGGTTTGATTGACCATCGCGGCCGAGCCCGGGAAGTTCGGCCAGGAGGGATGGGTGATCGTCGGATAACGCACGTTGAGGAAGTGGGTCGCCTTGTAAACGCCGCCGAGTTTCTCGATCCAAGCTTTGTTCTCGGAGGCGGCCTTCACATAGGCCTCGATGACCGGGATGGGCGTGCGGCCGAAGCACAGCGCGTCGATATGCTCGACGGCCTGCTGCTCGGTGCCGGGAGGCGGTGCGAACCACGAGCAATTGCTCCAGCGGGTATTGCCGCCGGGCTCGTCCAGTTTTTCCAGGATGACAACTTCGGCGCCGGCGTCGTGCGCCTCGATGGCTGCCGACGCGCCGGCGCCGCCATAGCCGATGACGAGGACGTCGCACATCATTTCATCTGTCATTGCTTCTCTCCTGTCGTTTCCCGCCGTGCCACGCGGGTTATGATTCCGATTCCGGTCCTCTTCGCTTGTTGTCTGCGGCGGGGGTCTTGCTCCGCTTAACCAACGGTCACGCGCTTGGTCCGCAACACGCCGTCCGGATCGACCTTGGTGCGCAACATGTGCAGTTCGTAATCGGTCGGTGCGGTGGTGGTCGGCACCATGTCTGGGATCGCCAATTCGAATCCTGTATTGGCGACAACGTCGGTGACCGTGTAGCCCGGATGCACCGTGCAAATCCGCATGCGATGTTCGTCCGGGGTAAAATCCATGACGGCGATCGGCGTCCAGACGTAGCGCGGCCCTTCGCGTCCGTTCAAGGTTCTGGCGCGGGAATCGCCGCCCGTCAGCCAGCCGGCGCCGCTGACGTAGTCGACCTTTTCGACGAATAGGCGTTTGCCGTGATGCTGCAGGAAGATGTTGGTCTGTCCGGCGCCGAGCCAGATGGAACCGACAGTTCCCGGACCGCGCACCTTCAGCTTCGGATGCGGGCCAATGCCGATCATGTTGATGTTGCCGTATTTGTCGACCTGGATACCGCCGAGTCCGCCCGCGCCGACGCGCTGCACGCGTTTCGGCTGATTATCGTTAACGCCCTTGGTCAGGCCGTCGGCGACGTCGATCAACGGAATCTTGCATTCGGCATCCTGGCCGCAGCGCGAATCCCACGTGCCGATGGGGAGGCGATCGAACTTCCCGTTATAGACGCCGGCGCCGCCGGTGAAGAGCCACACGTTCGGCGCGGTGGTAAGCTGCGCGAGGCGATTGCCGGCGAGGCTGATGATCTGGTTGGCGCCGCCGCCGCCCGCACTTTCGGCGTCGCCTACCGCCATGCGCGCGAGCAAGACGGCCATGAGTTCTGCCATCGAATAGCGATCGGTTCCGGGATAAGCGACTTCTGCCATGTGCCTCTAGCCTTCCGCGACTGCTTTACGGAGTTCTTCCATGCGCGCCATTCCGCCGACGCGCTCGATATAGTCCATGTGATCCTTCGGACCGGTGACGTAGGTATCGATGTATTCCTGCGCGCGGCCGTCCTTCACCATGTCGATATAGAGCTTCAAGTGCTCCTCGTCGGGCGCGTAGTTGAGCGACGAGAAGGTAGGATGCGCGGCGTAAGGCACATGCACGACGTGATCGACCCAGAGGCCAGGGATGGTCTGCTTGCCCGCGTCTTTTTCGATTTCGGACGAGGGCACGATTTGATCGGTCTGCACGATGACCATTTTCGCGGCCTTCGCCTTGTCGCGTTCCTGGCCGCTGCCGCCCCAGCATTGCGCATTGCCGAATTCGTCGCACGCCTGCGCATGCATGATGAAGACATCGGAATACAAGGGTGGGATCGTATAGACGGTGCAACCGGTGTAGGGATCGGTCACGGTTTTGATCTCGGGGTTCAATTTCGGATGCGAGGTCGCATCGTACAGATATTGCACCGTGTTGAACGGCCGGCCGCCGGCCGCCGCCTGCGTGCCCAATAGAATGAAGGGCTCGTCGGCCTCGACGATTTCCATCGTCTGGTTCTCGGCCGCAAAGCGGAAGGCGGGCGCCATGCCCCACACCTCGAAGCCGACATAGGACAGATAGAGCTTCGACAGCATTTTCGCCGCGATGGGCAGGTCGGCCGCGATCGATGTCGTGACCGGCGGGATCATGGTCATGTCCTTGGCACCGGCGCGGATGGCGGCGCGGATCAGGCTCATGGCCGCGTCCGCCGAATGCGATCCGGCGAGCGAGATCGTCTTTTTCGAAGCGATGATCTTGCCCGCTTCTTCGAGGCTGATGAGCTTGCTCGTACGCTTGGCGGTTTTGGCCGTCTGCTCGTCGAGCGGGATCATGAACTTATGCGGAGGTACGTCTGTGGGTGTGGACGCCATTCGGAGGGTTCCAATGCTAATTCGTTGCCTCGACTCCTAGGATCCACGTTGGCCTGAGTCAACGAAATTAATCATAGTACTGATTATTATCTGGTTTTGCCGGGCGTCACTGGATTACACTGCGCCCATGACCGAGGACACGCTTCACGACGACCAGCTCAAGCGGTTGAATTACCTGATCCGCCGTATGCACCAGACGGCAGACGCTTTTTATGCCGATGAAACGGAACCGCTGGACATCACGCCGGTTCAATTGGCGGCTCTGCGCGCCATCCAATTCCGCCCCGGAACGGACCAGTTGCGTCTCGCGAACGCCATCAAGCTCGACCGCACCACGATTGCGGGTGTGGTCCTGCGCTTAGAAAAGAAGCAACTGATCACACGAGCACCGGCGCCACACGACCGGCGCTCGAACCTGCTGTATCTGACGGAGGCGGGACGCAATCTTTTGGGTGTTCTGCTGCCCGCCGCCGACCGGGCGCAACGCCGGATGCTGGCTAAGCTGAGCCCTGAGGAACGCAGGATCTTGCTCGATCTTATAGTCCGGGTCGTCGATCAGGACGTTCCGACGGCGCAAAAGCGGAAGAAATCGGCCTGATCCCGGAGTTCCCTCGCCTATGGGGAGGGGTAAGTGAGATTGATCGGACGGGCAAATTGCCCTAATCCCCTCTGCCATGAAGCAGTATCTGGGCTTCGCCCTCAAATTAGCCTTCTCGGCGGCGCTTATCGCCTATATGGCGTCGACCTTCGACTTGGGCGATGCGGCGCAGCGCATCGCCCAAGTCGAAGGCCTTTGGATCGCCGCGTCGGTCGCTGTTTTCGCTGCGTTGATGGTTAACAATTCAGTGCGCTGGCTGATTGTGATCGCGGCCATCGGCGCGCGGCTCAAATTCCTAGCGGCGTTGCGCATGCTTTATATTGCAGCCTTCTTCAATCAAGCCTTGCCCTCGACCATCGGGGGCGACGCCGCGCGCATGTTTTTCAGCCGTCGCGCCGGCCTTTCATTGGGGGCGGCCATCAATAGCGTGATGTTGGAGCGCGTCGTCGCGGTGCTCGGCCTGATTTTGCTGGTCGTCGCGACGCAGCCGTTCCTGCTTGCGCGTATCGGCGACAATCCTGCCAAATATGTCTTCCCCGTGCTCGCCTTGGGCGGACTGTTCGGCGTCGGCGTATTGATGGTGCTGGATCGCATTCCCGATAACTGGCGCCGGTGGAGTATCGTGCGTGGCCTCGTGCAACTCGCAGGCGATGCAAAGCGGCTGTTCCTGCGCCCGGCCTACGCCATCGCCGCGATAGCGTTGGGTGTCGTCGGACAACTCCTGATATCGGTGATGGTCTATGTGCTTGCCAAGGCGTTGGGCCTCGATGCGATCGATCTGCTCGATTGCATCGTATTGATTCCGCCGGTCATCCTGATCACGACCATCCCGATCTCGATCGCCGGCTGGGGAATCCGCGAGGGCGCAATGGTCGCCGTTTTCGCTTTTGTCGGTGTCGCGCAAAGCGATGCCTTCGTGCTGTCGATCCTGTTCGGTGTGGTCAATCTTGTGGCATCTCTGCCGGCCGGCTTGGTGTGGCTTGCTAGCGGCCGCAGCAAGTCCGTCGACGCGGGCACATCTGAAAGTAGCGGAAACTAGGGGCTTTCAAGAGACCGAGCCGCAACGCTACAGTTGCCATCAAGCCCCTGTCCTTAGCCGAGAAAGATCCATCCATGAAGGTTTCGTTCGTCAAACACGGTCTACCTGCCTCCGGCACGGTGGTTGTCGGCGTGCTCGCCAAAAGCACCCTGACCAAGGCGGCGCAAGCACTCGACCGCAAGACGGGCGGCGCAATCCGCCGCGCGATCCGCGCTAGCCGCTTCGAGGGCAACAAGGGTCAAAGCCTGTCGTTGCTGGCACCGGCCGGAACCAAACTCGACCGCATTCTACTGGTCGGGTTCGGTAAGCCCGACGAGATCACCGAGACCGAAATGGAAAATCTCGGCGGCCGCATCTATGCCGAGACGCAACGCGAGAAGAGCGGTTCGGTCGTGGTCGCGGTGGATGCGGTCGGCGGCGCCAGTCTGAAGGCATGGGAAATGGCGGCGCGCATGGGCTATGGCGCGCGGCTGCGCAGCTATCGCTTCGACAAATACCGCACCAAGGAAAAGGCATCGGACAAGCCCAACTTACGCACCATCGCCTTTCAGTCCGACAAGTTCGACATCGCGCGCAAGGCCTATGCCCATTTCGACCGCATCGCGGACGGCGTCTTCTTCACCCGCGATCTCGTCTCCGAGCCTGCTAATATTCTTTATCCCGAAGTCCTCGCCAAAAAAGCGAAGGAGCTCGAGAAGCTCGGCGTGAAGGTGGAGATCCTAGGCGAGGCGCAGATGAAGCGGCTGGGAATGGGCTCGCTGCTCGGCGTCGGCCAGGGCAGCATCCGCGAATCCAAGCTCGTCGTCATGCAATATAACGGCAAGGGTGCGGCCGGCCGGGGCGAAGCGCCCATCGCCTTCCTCGGCAAGGGTGTGACCTTCGATACCGGCGGCATCTCGATCAAGCCGGCCGGCGGCATGGAAGACATGAAATGGGATATGGGCGGGGCCGGCGTCGTGGTCGGCCTGATGATGGCGCTCGCGGGGCGCAAGGCGAAAGTGAATGTCGTCGGCATCATCGGTTGCGTGGAAAACATGCCGGGCGGCAATGCGCAGCGCCCGGGCGACATCGTCACCTCCATGTCCGGTCAGACGATCGAAGTGATCAATACCGACGCCGAAGGCCGTCTCGTGTTGGCCGACGCGCTCTGGTATTGCAAGGAACGCTTCAAGCCGAAATTCATGATCAATCTCGCGACACTCACCGGCGCGATCATCGTGTCGCTCGGCGCGCAATATGCAGGGCTGTTTTCCAACGACGACACACTATCCGAGCGCCTGACCAGTTCGGGACTCAAGGTCGGCGAGAAACTGTGGCGCATGCCGATGGGTGCAGAGTACGACAAGGAGCTCAATACCGACGGCGCGGATATGAAGAATATCGGCGGGCGCGGGGGCGGCTCGATCATCGCGGCGCAGTTCCTGCAACGCTTCGTCGACAAGACGCCATGGGCGCATCTCGATATCGCCGGCGTCACCTGGTCGAAGGGCGATGCGCCGACCGTGCCCAAGGGCGGCACCGCCTTCGGCGTGCGCCTGCTCGAACAGTTCGTGACGGATTTTTACGAGAAGTAACCGATTAGATTTGCACGCCCGCGCGGCCATGCTCGACTGTGAAATTTTTCAAGGTCGAGATGCCCGCGTCGAGTAGCCTGACATCCGAGACGTTGCGGAACTGCGTCGTCATGCTTTGGCGCGTGAGATCGACCGCGACATAGCCGCGATGGCGGGCCTCGAAAAAGCGCACATGCGGATTGTCGGGCAGGTAGGTCAGGAACTGTTCGTGCGGCGGACCGAAGGACGTGATCGAACTACCGACGAACTCGGTCGCGATTGTGGGTGACTTCGGATCGTTGAAATCGAGTTTGAGGTCGTTGGCCCAGAACGAGTGGATATCTCCGCCGATCACCACAGGATTGGTCACGCGGGCATCATGCAGGTGATGCAGCAGCCGCGTGCGGCTCGGTTCATACCCGTTCCAATCCTCCGTCCAGAAGCTGATTTCTTTGTTTTCCATGCGCTGGCGCCATTGCGCCATGAGCGTACTTTGCGCGATCACGTTCCAGCGCGCGGGCGAGCGTGTGAACCCGTCCATCAGCCAGCCTTCCTGCGCCGCTCCAAGGAAGGAGCGCGCGGGCTCGATCAATTCCGGACAGCTTGCGATCGTTTCCAGATGTCCGCCGCCGCGATTGGGCGGAATCGGGCAGGCTTGGCGCGAACGATATTGGCGCGGATCCAGCACCGCGAATTCGACGAGGTCGCCAAAGGCGAAGCGGTCATGCAGCCGGATCGCGGGGCCGGTCGGTCCTGACCGATAGCGATCGGGCCGCAGCGGCATATGTTCGTAAAACGCCTGATAGGCCACAGCGCGGCGTTTCAGGAACACCGCCGGATCGATGAACCGCATAGACCATTCGCCGACGTAATCGTTATCGACCTCGTGATCGTCCCATGTAACCAGCATCGGCGCGACGGCATGCAGGCGCTGCAGATCGGGATCGAGGCGGTATTGCGCATAACGGTTGCGGTAGGTTGGCAAAGTCGTGGCTTCGACGCCGTCGCTGTGCATCCGCACCGTGGGCCGCCGCCGTTCCATGTATTCGTAGATGTAGTCACCTAGGAACAGGACCAGATCGGGTTGCTCGTCGGCAAGATGACGATAGGCCGAGAAATAACCGATCTCGTAATTGGCGCAGGAGACGAAGGCGAAGCGCAGTTTATCGACGCGGGCGCCCAATGCGGGCAGGGTCATCGCGCGCCCGATCCGGCTCTGCGCGTTGCCGCTGGTGAAGCGATACCAATAGGGTCGTCCGGGGGCGAGGCCGCTCACTTCGAGATGAACGGAATGCGCATGGGCCGCCTCGGCGATCGCCGAGCCGCGCCGAACGATATCGCGCAAGGCAGGATCGGTTGCGATCTCGTAACCGATGCCGATATTGCCGACGCTTAAGCCCCCGGGCGTCGCGGGATCGGCGGACAAGGGATCGGGTGCCAGGCGCGTCCATAACACGAATCCATCCGGCGTCGGATCGCCGGCCGCCACCCCGAGCGCAAAGGGATCGCCTTTGGTCCACGCCGGGCGGTCCGCGCCGGCGCAGCCGACCAGCGCGGGCGCGGCAAGCGTGACAAGCGCGGTTGTTCCGGTCAGATGAAGGAAAGTGCGTCTGTCCATCTCAATCTAAGGAACGTTAATGCACCTAGATGATAGCTGTGTGAACCCTCGTCGGAAACCGGGTCGATTATTCGATCTCGTAAACGACGCTGACGCTGGCGTTGATCGCCTGCTCGCCGGCCGCGATCGGCACGGCTTCGCCGCCTGCCTTCATCGCGCGCAATATCATCGGTTGAGGGGCCTGCATGCTGCCGCCCTCCGAAATCGACAGGACGCGCGCAACCTTCACGCCGGCCGCCGTGGCATAGAGATCGGCGCGTTTGCGCGCATCGGCGAGGGCGGCTTTGCGTGCTTCGTCCATGAGAGGCGCGGGTTCGGCGATATCGAACGACACGCCATTCAGTCGGTTGGCGCCGGCCTCGACCAGCGACGACAGCAATCCTCCGAGCTTGGCGATATCGCGCAAGCGCACGCTGACCTGGTTCGTCACTTGATAGCCTTCGATTATCATGACGCCGCGTGGCGTCGCCTGGCCATAGACCGGGTTGACGGCGAATGACGATGTCTCGAAATCGCGCTCGGCGATGCCGTGGCGTTTGATCGCCGCCATCACGGCATTCATGACCTTGGTATTGGCGGCGAGGGCTTCCTCGGGCGTCGCACCCCGGCTCTCGATTCCCGAGCGCGCAATGGCCATGTCGGGGATCGCCGTCATGCTGCCGTTGCCCTGAACGGAAATACTGCGCGGAGTAGGGGCATCGGCGGCGAAGGCGGTGGACGCCAGGGCCAGGGCCGCGAGTGCGGCGGGCAGGAGCAGGGCGCGTTTCATCTTCATCTCCGGCGGGGTGCACTTTTGACACTATAGAACCACCTCTCTACAGTCCGATTGTGGCGGAAATAGCGTTCTATCATCTTCAAAAATCCTCGCTCGATGCGGTGTTGCCGCGCCTGTTGCTGCGCACGCTGGATCAGGGCAAGCGCGCGCTGGTCGTGGCGGGCTCGGACGAGCGCGTTGAAAACCTGACCGCCATGCTGTGGACCTTCGATCCTGCCTCGTGGCTGCCGCATGGCAACGCCAAGGACGGAAGGCCCGAGGATCAGCCGGTCTGGCTTACCGCCGACGTTACCAACAATGTGGCCGACAATGCCAACAGCGCCAATTTCCTGTTCCTGACCGATGGGGCCGAGGCCGATCCCGCCCCCTTTGAGCGTTGCTTCGATTTGTTCGACGGCAACGACGATGCGGCGCTGGCGGCCGCGCGCGAACGCTGGAAGAAACTGCGCGAAGGCGGCCATACGCTGACCTATTGGCAGCAGAACGAGCGCGGGGCTTGGGAGAAGAAGGCGAGTTAACTGCCGATCGTTAGGCGCGCGAGCGCATAATAGATCGGTATGCCGATCAGCAGGTTAAAAGGGAACGTGACGCTCAAGGACAAGGTGACGTAGATCGCCGGATTTGCCTGCGGGAGCGCTTCACGCATGGCGGCTGGCACGACGATGTAGGAGGCGCTCGCAGCCAACACGGCAAACAACGTCGAACCTCCGAGCGACAGCCCCAACATGTAAGCGACGGCCAGTCCGATGGTGCCGCCGATGAGCGGCATGTAGATGCCGAAAGCCAGCAAAGCGGGTCCCATCTTCAGAAAATCACGTATCCTCGCTCCGACCAGCAGCCCCATATCGAGCAGGAAGATCGCAAGGATCGCCTTGTAGGGATCCTTTAACAGAGGCGCCATGACGGCGAGACCTTTGTCACCCGTGGTGAAGCCGATCGCAAAGGCGCCAAGGATCAAGACGATGCTGCCGGACAATAATACCTCTCTGGCCGTGCGCCTAAATTTGTTGCCTCCCGAATTGCCGGTTTTGCCTGCGAGCAGTAGCCCCGACAATATTGCCGGTGTTTCCATGGCGGCCAGAAGTCCGACCAGGAATCCTTCGTACGAATGCCCGTTAGCGGTCAGAAACGCAGCTGCGGCGACGAAGGTTACGACGCTGACCGACCCATAATGGGCGGCCGTCGCGGCGGCATTGATCCGATCTAGGCCGGTAAAGCGGCGGGCGAGGGCGTAAGCGACGACGGGCAGTCCGAAGCTGAGCGCGATCGCGCAGAAGATCGCCAATAGGATCGAAGTCCCGAGCCCCACGTGCGACAGCTCGACGCCGCCGTTGAATCCGATCGCCGCCACAAGGTAGAGCGAGATCGCCTTCGAGATTGGCTCCGGGATGGCAAGATCGGATTTCAGAGCAGCGGCAAACACGCCGAGCAGAAAAAACAAAACTATGGGGGATATGAGATTGTCGCGTGCGATCTCAAGTGCCACGACCATCCGTGTGTCTCCAAATACGTTGGACCCGGAAAAATTAGCGGCGGACCAAACTATCCGCGGTTCGCAGCGCGCTATTCAGGTCGCTGTCGAATATCAGCGCGTGTCCCATTTTCCGGCCTCTTTTTGCCGGCCGTTTTCCATAGAGATGGAGTTTTACGTTGGGGAGGGATGCGGCACGCTCAACGGTACCCGGATCGTCGAGCCAGTCTTCGCCAAGCAGGTTAATCATCACGACCGGATGCAGAAGCGTCGTGTCGCCGAGCGGTAATCCGCATATGGCGCGCAGGTGCTGCTCGAATTGGGATGTGACGCAGGCGCCCAGGGTGAAATGCCCGCTGTTGTGAACCCTTGGCGCGATCTCGTTGACCAAAAGCGAACCGTCCGACATCGCGAACATTTCGACCGCCATGACCCCCACATAGTCGAGTGCTTCCGCGATGGATGCCGCAATCTGTTCGGCGTGTCTCGCAGTGGCTGCGTCGATGCGCGCAGGGACACATGTAAGATGAAGGATGTGGTTGCGATGGCCGTTCTCGGCGATTGGATAGAAGCGGATCGTTCCTGACTTGTCGCGCGCCAGGACGACCGAAATTTCGCGGTCGAAAGAAATAGATGTTTCGATGATGCAGGGGCGGTTTTCGATCGCCCGCACCGCTTCCACGACCTCGGCTTGCGTCGCGACGCGGACCTGACCTTTGCCGTCGTAGCCGTGTGTCCGCGTCTTCACGATGGCCGGAAAGCGCAGCGCTTCGGTGCCTTTGAGAGGGGCGGCGGGATCGATCGCGACGAAGTCTGCCTGAGGGAGTCCGTTACGTTCGAGAAATCGCTTCTGATTGAGGCGGTCTTGAATAATGCACAGGATCGATGCCGAGGGACGGAGCGGACAAACCTGTTCGACGGCACGCATGACATCGGCTGAAACGTGCTCAGTATCCAGCGTTACGACGTCGCACGTCTTGGCGAAAGCCGAAGCCGCCTCGACGTCCTCCAAACCGCCGACGAAAAACGAACTGGCGAATTGTCCTCCGGGGCCGTCCGGTGTCGGGCCAAAGACGGCGACCTCGTAGCCCATGCGGCGTGCGTCCGACGCCATCATCCGGGCCAATTGTCCATCGCCCAGAATGCCGATGGTCGCGCCCGGGTAGAGCGTCACAGTTCGTCCTCCAGGACCCGCGCCGTCTGGGCCTGGCGGAAGCGTTTCAGGGCGGCGGCGACAGATGGATCCTCACCCGCCAAGATGGCAGCGGCGAAGAGGGCGGCATTGGCCGCGCCGCTTTCGCCGATCGCAAAGGTGGCGACGGGAACGCCCTTTGGCATTTGGACGATCGACAAGAGAGAGTCGAGACCGCTGAGCGCGCGAGATTGCACCGGAACACCTAGAACGGGCAGGGTCGTTTTAGCGGCGGCCATTCCGGGCAGGTGGGCGGCGCCGCCTGCCCCGGCGATGATGACGCGCAACCCGCGCGCCTCTGCATTGCCCACGTATTCGAACAGCAGGTCGGGGGTGCGATGTGCCGAGACGATCTTCGTCTCATGCGCAATTTCCATTTCCGTCAGGATGTCGGAGGCATGACGCATCGTGTCCCAATCGCTGCGGCTTCCCATGATGACAGCGACGCGGGCGGCAGGCTGGGATTGATCGGACATAGCGTTCTCCACCAAGCAGTGATATATGATGCTGGATACCGGAAATGTAATTCGTGTATTCTATGGCGGGTAAATATGCAAGAAGAAATATGGAGGACGATCCGATGGCGAATTGGACTTTTCTGACCAATCACGCGCACGTGCTGCTATGCATCGCCGACGATGCCGACGCGCGCATTCGCGATATCGCCGAACGGGTCGGAATCACCGAGCGGGCGGTGCAGCGAATTGTTTCGGAATTGGAGACAGACGGCTTCATCAGTCGAATGCGCGAGGGCCGGGAAAATCGTTACGAGATACATCCTGACCTTTCGCTGCGGCACCCCATCGAACGGCACCGCGCGATCCGCGATCTCGTTAAAATGGTGCGCGGGCGATAGGACGACGGCCTAAGCAAAATAGAGGTCCCGGCCGCCCGCGAACGCTGAAAGAAACTGTGCGAAGGCGGCCACAGGCTGACCAATTGGCAGCAGAACGAGCGCGGCGCTTGGGAAAAGAAGAATTAGGGGATTATACTGCCGCTCGATGTGGCCCGTAACGGCCCGAGGCGGAGATGGGAGAGCAAGAATGCGTAAAACGCACGGTTTGCACCACGTCAATATCGAGACCTGCAAGCTCGAGGAAACGCGACAGTTCTACGAAGACGTCGTCGGCCTTCGCGTCGGACCGCGGCCGCGCCTGCCCGTGCCCGGCTATTGGATGTATCACGGCATCAACCCGGTTCTGCATCTGATCGAGATCGCCGAGAACGACGGCGTGCCGCCCGGCCGGCTCAATCGCATCGATCATTGGGCGAGCCTTGCCGAGGGCTACGACGAAACGGTCGAATTCCTCCAATCCAAGAACTACATGTACCGTGAAGCGAATATCGGCGACGATCATCTCAAGCGGCTGTTCATCAAGGATCCGAACGGCGCCACCATCGAGCTTGCCTTCATCATGGACAAGGCGAGCGGCAAGGAACTGAAGCAGAAGCCCGAGAATTGGTATATCGGTGCCAAACTTTATGAGCTGGATGAAGCCGAGAAGGTGAAGCTGGAAGAGTTCAAGGCCAAGACGAACCAGGGGGCGATGGAGCCTGTTCCGGCCGAATAGGAAAGGGCCTCATCCTGAGCTTGTCGAAGGATGAGGCCGGCCTGGACCTAAAACCGCTTTTCGGTGATCAGACCCCAGATGAACACGCCAAGGAAGGCGGCCGCGGGCACGAAGCCGATCAGCGTATATTTGAATTCCGAGCCGTTATAGGCCATCACACCGCCAAGCGCGGCAAAGGCGATGGCCGTATAAAGCATATTGCGGGGGCGGACGGGTGCACTTGCCATAACGTCTTGTCTCCCATCCTCTGCGGCCGCGTCAACAGTTTTAACTAGATAGGCGCAGCCGCCGCAACAACTGGTTGATAGAACACTTATTTCCATACGGCGAAGGCCATGGCATTGCCGGTGCCGGCTTCGGAGCGATAGCAGGGTATATAGTCGAGCAGATCGAACTCAAGCCCGGTGCCTTCAAGTGCGGCCATGGTCGCGATCCAGTTCTTGATCTCCGAGGTGCCCGATTGATAGCTCGACTCGGGTTCCGTGATCAGCGTCTGGGTATCACGCGTCTTGATCGCTTCCATCAGGCGCGCATCGAGTTCCTCGTCGATGACGAAATGGCTGAACCCGCCCGAGGCCGCGATGCCGACACGGAGATTCTTGTCCCATGACTTGATGGCGCGTCCGACCGCGCGGCCGAACTCGATGACGCGCTTGGCGGTCGGCTGGTTGGGCGGGAAGAAGCAATTGATGAAGATCGGCAGCGTCTTCATGTTGGGGACGTCCTTCAGATCGTCCAGCAGGCGGTGGTAATAGAAGCCGTAGGCGTGTCCCATGCCGTCCTCGCCGCCGGGCTTCGGTAGAACGCGATCCGACGTCGCGACGTCGAAGCCATCCTTGACCACCGAGCTGACGACATGGCGGGCAAGATCCGGATCGCCTTTCCGCATCATCGGCTTTTCGGGATGGCGCGCCCAGTCGGCCAAGCGGATGGCCGGTGTCATTTCGGCCAGGCGTTCGTCGCTCGTCGGCATGAAGGGAACGTCCGCGCCGGTGAAGACCATGAAGGCCGGTGAATTGTCGGGCAGGATGATCTCGTGCTGATCATCGCCGAAGATCACCAGAACGTCGAGCTTCGCGTCCTTGATCTTCTGGCCGAGATTGTCGAGATGTTTCTGATTGCGGTTGTGGCGTTCGGTGATCACGTCGAGCGCGACCTGCTTCTTCAGATTCTCGTCTTTGCGCAGCTTCACCAATTCGTCGAACGTGTGCGTTTTGCCGCGAAAGAAATGTTTCGGATTTTTTTTGTCGTCCTCCGCGCGGAGGCTCCACTTATCCGGCTCGATGGCCAGGAGCGGGCTGTGCGACGTACCGACGCCGAATACGATTTGTGCCATGGAAAGAACCTCCTCTTCTTCTGTTATCTTCATAACGAACAAAAACGGGGCGTCACTTGATCCAGATCAAGCGGTGGCAACTGACATATAAATTTCGCGAGCCAGGTATTATTCTGGCGGCATAAAGGTCCGCAAAAAGATCACGGGAGACGAATATGGGTTTGCATCGATATCTCTGGCTGGCGGCGGTCGCGGCGGCCTTCGTCGCGCCGACCGCCGCGCAGACGCAGCAAAGCCCGTCTCAGAATATTGGCCGCTGGGTCGCCAAGGCACCGGTGCCGGTGGAACGCACCGAAGTTTCGGTCGCCGAACTTGACGGCAAGCTTTACCTGGTCGGCGGCTATGTGCTGGGCAGCGTGACCGCCAATCTTCTGCAATCCTACGATCCCAAGACCGACAAATGGGCCGATCACGCGCAGATGCCGATCGGCGTCAATCACGTCAATGTCGTGGGCCATAAGGGCAAGATTTACGCCTTCGGCGGTTTCATAAAACAGAACCAGCATCCGATCGCCAATTCTTACGCCTATGATGTCGCCACCAACCGCTGGCAGGAGATCGCGCCGCTGCCCTTCGCGCGCGCGGCTTCGTCGGTTGTCGTACTGGGCGACAAGATTCATGTGATCGGCGGCGCGATCGGTGGCGAAGGTGGGGCGGGCATCGGTGGTGGTGGCGGTGCTCCGTCGGCGCCACCACCCGCCATGCCGGTCGATAATGTCCCGCCGCCGCCGCAGAAGGGTGCGCGTACCAGTTTGACTGACCACGATATCTACGATCCGACGACGAACAGCTGGAGCAAGGCAGCGCCCTTGCCGGTGCGGCGCGACCATATCGCGACCGTCGTCTATGACGGCAAGATTCATGCGATCGGCGGACGCATCGAGAATTTGTTCCAGAACAATACGATCCATCATTTCTACGATCCCAAGACCGATAGCTGGAGCGAACGCGCGCGCCAGCCCACGCCGCGCAGCGGAGCCTCGGCCGGCGTGCTCGATGGCTTGATCGTGGTAATCGGCGGCGAGGGGTCGAGCGAGCGCGGTGTTTGCGGCGAAAACGAAGCCTACGATCCCAAGACCGACACGTGGCGCACGCTCGCACCCATGACGGTCCCTCGCCACGGTACCGGGGCGGCGGTCATCGATGGCGTGTTCTATATGCCGGGTGGGGCGACCGGTCGCGGCGGCGGCCCGAGGGTGGCGACAAACGAAGGCTTTACGCTGCGCTGACCGTGCGTGCGTCGCGTGCCGCCTTCGCCGTCTCGAATCCATGCAGCCCGATCGCCCATTGCAGGGCGACGATGGCGCCCTTGACCGGCTGCAACAAGATGAGTGTGAGGGCCAGCGCGGTCGGCAGCCAGACCGCGAGCTGCAGGGCATAGGGCGGCGAATAGGCTAGTTCGACCGCGACCACTGTGGGGATCAGCACATGGCCGAGGATGGTGACCACGATATAGGCGGGAAAATCGTCGGCGCGGTGGTGGTGTAGTTCCTCGGCGCAGTTCGGGCAGCGGTCAACGACCTTGAGGAAGGCGCGGAACATATGTCCTTCGCCGCATTTGGGGCAGCGGCCGCGCAGGCCGCGGAGAACAGCGCCGAGACGAGAAGTCGTTTCCAATGCCGTGTTCCTTGAATGGTGGCCTGTAAATAGCGGCGTCGGGCTGCGTCAACAAGCATGGCTTCGGCCTAGCAGGCCCAGCGATTTTGCATGGGTCGCGGCTAGTCTGGTTTGGGCTTCATCTTGAAGGCCCAGACGGCGAGGGGAACAAGTCCGACCACGAAGAAGAATCGAATGAGTTGGTGGGTGATGACGAAGACCACCTCGATGCCGAGACCGAAGGCGATGAGCGACATTTCGGCGATCCCGCCCGGCGCGTAGGAGAGCATGAGCGCGGTCATGGGCAGCGGGCTGAACGGTTTGAGGGCCAATGCGAACAGCGCGCCCATCGCCAGCATGATCAGCGCTACCGTCGTTGCGTGAAGCAGTTGCATCCCGAAGGTGCGTAGATTGAGGCGATAGAAACCGCTGGCGAGACGGGCGCCCGAGGTCAGCTGCGCCAAGGCGACGAGCGGATCGGGGATGGGTGCTCCATAAACGCCGCTGGAATGAAGCAGGCCCATCACCAACAGCGGGCCCAACAAATCGGGTGCGGGAAAGCGCGCGAGCTTCGCGCCGGCCCAACCGCCGATCGCCAACGCGATCAGGATCGGCACGTCGAGCGCGCTCAGTTCCGCCATCGTATGGCCGGTGCCGGCGCTGCCGGTCGGATGATAGCCCGCGAACAGCGCGAAGGCGACCGGCAGGACGGCGACCGTGACGATCATGCGCATGCTTTGCACCAACGCGATGACGCGCATCTCGCCGCCGTAATGGGTGCCCATCGCCGTCATCGGGATAACGCCGCCCGGCGAAGAGGAGAAATAGGCGGTGATGAAATCCGTCTTCATCGCGCGGGTGAGGTACAGCATGCTGGCGCCGGTGGTAACCAGCACGAAGACGAAGATGGAGAGCACGCTCGGCAGCCATTCGAGCACGCGCCCGAAGATATTGGGCGCGATGGTGGTGCCAAACAGAAGGCCGAGGATCAACGTCATTGGAAATTGCAGCCAGTGCGGAATCCAGATGCGAACCCCGGCGATGGTGGCGATCGTGCACGCTGCCATGGCACCCAGCACCCAGGGCAGCGGCAGTCGGTAATACACGAAGATCGAGGCGCCGACGAAGCCGAGGATCAGGCTGAGGACGAGCCAGCGCCAGCTCGCGCGGAACTCGCGGATCTCATTTCGGATCTTGTCGGGGAATGACGACAGCATGGACCGTCTTAGAGCATGCCTCCCCGAAGTTCAAATCGGGTAAAAAGCTAGCCGTCATGCGCGGACTTGATTTCTAACAAGGCCGTCTCTTTAAGGAAATCGTCATACGCGGGCTTGACCCGCGTATCCATCTTTCAGACGCTGACATCGTAAGCCGGATGCGCGGGGCAAGCCGTGCATGACGGTTCTTCTTAGATGTCGCGTAGTGCGCCTGTTTCTTAAAACAGCCCTTCGATCATGCCGTCGGCATTGACGTTGATGCTGTTCGCCGCCGGCACGCGCGGCAGGCCGGGCATGGTCATGATCTCGCCGCAGATGGCGACGATGAAGCCGGCGCCGGCGGCAAGGCGCACTTCGCGGACGTTCACTTCGTGGCCTTCGGGTGCCCCGATCTTGGTCGGGTCGGTGGAGAAGCTCATCTGCGTCTTGGCGATGCAGATCGGAAGGTTCCCGAAGCCCGCTTTCTCGAATCCGTCGAGCTTCGCGCGCACGCCCGACCCTGCGGTGACTTCACCGGCACGGTAGATTTCGCTGCAGATCGTTTCGATCTTCTTCCACAGCGGAAGTTCGAGCGCGTAGAGCGGTTTGTAATCCTTCCCCCCGGTCTCGGCGAGCGTCATGATGTGCTCGGCGAAGGGCGAGATGCCGTTAGAGCCGTCGGCCCAATGGGTGCACTCGTAAGCCTTAACATTCTTGGTCGCGCAGAAATCGATCACGATCTGGATTTCGGCATCGGTGTCGGTAGTGAATCGGTTGACGCCCACGCCGAGTGGTACACCGAACTTCTTGAGATTGTCGATATGGCGACCGAGATTGACCAGGCCCTTCTTGAGCGCGTCCAGGTTCTCGCCCTTGAGCTGATCCTTGGCCAAGCCGCCGTGCATCTTGAGCGCGCGCACGGTGGCGACCAGCGCCACGGCATTCGGCGTTAATCCTGCCTTGCGGCATTTGATGTCGAGGAATTTTTCCGCGCCCAAGTCTGAACCGAAGCCCGCTTCGGTGACGACGTAGTCGGCAAGCTTGAGGGCTGTGCGCGTCGCGGTCACCGAATTGCAGCCATGCGCGATATTGGCGAAGGGGCCGCCATGCACGAAGGCGGGCGTGCCCTCAAGCGTTTGCACGAGGTTCGGCGCAATGGCGTCTTTCAGCAGCGTGGTCATGGCGCCCTGCGCCTTCAAGTCCGCCGCCGTCACCGGCTTACGGTCGCGCGTTTCTGCGACGACGATCTGGCCGAGGCGCGTGCGCAGATCTTCCAAGGATTCGGCGAGACAGAAGATCGCCATGACTTCGGAGGCGACCGTGATGTCGAAGCCGTCCTCGCGCGGGAATCCGTTGGCGACACCGCCGAGCGAGCCGACGATGGAGCGAAGGGCGCGGTCGTTCATGTCCATCACGCGGCGCCAGGTGATGCGGCGCTGGTCGATGTTGAGTTCGTTGCCCCAATAGATATGGTTGTCGAGCATCGCGGCGAGCAGATTGTGCGCCGAGGTGATGGCGTGGAAATCGCCGGTGAAGTGGAGGTTGATGTCCTCCATCGGGATGACTTGGGCGTAGCCGCCGCCGGCCGCTCCGCCTTTGACGCCGAAGCACGGGCCGAGCGAAGGTTCGCGTAAGCAGATCGCCGTTTTTTTGCCGAGCGCGGCCAGCGCATCGCCGAGGCCGACCGTGGTTGTCGTCTTGCCTTCGCCGGCGGGCGTCGGGCTGATGCCGGTCACCAGGATCAGCTTGCCGTCTTTTTTCTTGGCGAGGGTCGAGATGTAGTCGAGATCGACTTTCGCCTTGGCGCGGCCGTAGGCGAGCACATGATCCTTGGGAATGCCGAGCACGGCGCCGATCTGCTCGATCGGTTTCGGCTTGGCGGCGCGGGCGATCTCAATATCGCTGCCGACGGTTTTAGGATCGCGCTTGGTTGCGGATTTGGCGGAATTTTTGGCCACGGTGTTGATTCCCTGATGCATATTGCTGATGCGTTGGGCGACATGTTGGCCCACAAAAACTGTCGTGTCAAAAGTTGGGCAATTTCCTCTAGCCCGTCATGGCCGCACGTGTTGCGGCCATCCACGAGTCTTTTCGTGTTATCGCGCTTTCCTCTGTGGATGCCCGTAACAAGTACGGGCATGACGGCTTAATTTAAACCGGACAGCAGTGGAACAAGTCGGGGAATGACGGCCTTTTTGCAGTCGGCTGAAGGCGCTGGTTTGCTAAGCCGATATACGCACAAAAAAGCGGCGGCCGGTGGGGGACCGGCCGCCGCCTGTTTGCGGGTCGTACGCGGTTAGCGCCAGACCGGTTTGCCGAGATCGACCTGTTGCGGGCTCGACACCAAGCCGCCGACGCCGCCGACGGCCGCACCGACGATCGCGGCCGGCACGACGCCGACGCCGCCGAAGATGGCGCCGACGGTAGCACCCGCGCCGGCGCCAAGGCCGGCGCCGCTGACGGTACGATCGACACTATTGGTGCCGCAGGCGCTGAGCAGCAGCGCCCCGGCGAGTAGGGGAAGGACGATCGCCAGCCGTGGGGTGGCGCGCTTGGTCTTGAATTGCATGTGTGAAGTCTCCTGCGGCGTTGTAAGAAAGCCAATAACGCATGGATTGGCGTCCGGTTCCAAACACGATTTCGTTAGCCCCTCAGTCGGGGGCGTTCGAAAGGTAAGGTATCAAGTCTATCGCGTTACCATCATTCACGCAAAAACCTCATTGCGGACGGTCTTCACCCTGCCGGCGACAATCGCCCGATAAGATCCTACTTTCCGATCATCGCCAGCAGTTCGGCGCGTGCCACCGCGTCGGTGCGGAACACCCCGACCATCCGGCTGGTCGTCATCGAAACACCGGATTTGTGGACGCCGCGCGTGGTCATGCAATGATGGACCGCTTCGATCACGACGCCGACGCCGCGTGGCTCCAAGGTATCCTGGAGCGCGGTCGCGATCTGGGCGGTCAGCTTTTCCTGGATCTGCAGGCGGTGCGCGTAACATTCGACGAGGCGCGCGAGCTTGCTGATGCCGACGACGCGGTCGGTCGGCAGATAGGCGACGTGGGCCTTGCCGATGATTGGCGCCATGTGATGTTCGCAGTGCGATTCGAACGGGATATCCTTCAGCAACACGATTTCGTCGTAGCCCTCGGTTTCGTCGAAAGTGCGATTCAGAAAGTCGAGCGGGTCCTGGCGGTAGCCCGCGAAATATTCCTCATAGGCGCGCACCACGCGCGCCGGGGTATCCAACAGGCCGCCGCGGCTCGGATTGTCGCCCGCCCATTTGAGCAGGGTGCGCACGGCCTCCTCGGCTTCTTGGCGGCTTGGCCGATCGTGGACGAGGGCATCGTCGAGAAGGGCGGGAAAATCGTGTTTCGTGATTTTGTTCATGGCTATTCCCCCGGATACTAAGGCTGCGATACTGGGGGTTATTACGCGCGGCGTGGCGGCTTGGATCACCGGGCCAACGCTCCCGCAAATAAAATAGAGGGACCCGAAGCTTAGCTCCGGGTCCCTCTGTTTTTTAGCCTACGCGGAGCGCGCGGCTTATTTCGGCTGCTTGGTCGTGCGCAGATACGGTTTAAGCGTCTTGTAGCCGGGGAAGATCTTGTCGCCGTCTTCGTTGCTGACCGCTGTGGTGATGATCACGTCGTCGCCCTGTTTCCAGTTCACGGGTGTGGCCACCTTATGCTTCGCGGTGAGTTGCATCGAATCGATTAGTGGCGTTTTCAACTGACGTGGGCGTTACAGCTAAATTTGAATAGAGTTTTTCTGCAAGGCCACCAAAGCCAGGTAAGCCCGCGGGATAGGAAATCCCTGCGCCACAAAAGAATACGACTCGTCCGTTCTCGTGTGCCTCGACGAGTCGTTCGGGAATATCCGGGCCATTCTTTATGAATTGCATTTTGTCCCGTCGATTTTATTCACTTACTCGGGCCTAAGCGCTGGCCACTGATACTCTAATTTTGAGTGGCAAGATTCATTCTAGTTTCCCGGAAAAGGCGTGTCTAAAATTGGAATTTAAATATTGATTTTAGTAACCAGAATCGGATAAATTTCTCGTTAGCGACGCCTGTGTCGCCTTTTTTTGGCTTTTTATATGGAAATATATTCCTATATCCAAGATGGATGGCCATGTCTGGGCTCTACCATGACGGCGGGGTGGTGAGATGGTGATGGCGGTTTGGGATCGCGGTTTTCTGGAGTCCTGCGTGTGCGGGAATGACGCGCGCGATGTCGCTTTGCAGTGCGCGCGCGGCCCGCAACCGCCCCGCCGGAATGTCGAGAGTGCGGTCGAAACCAGCCTATCGGATGTCGACAGACGGTCTATGAAATGTCGAGACAATGTCGAGAGAATGTAGAGACGTCTCTACATTTCGGAAATTCGCGTATGGCCGATTTCCGGGCATCTGCGAGGCCTGCGCCTTAAAATGTCGAGAAAAACGGCTTTGCTGGGGGAGGTCGCAACGAAAAGGGCCGCGTCCGATTGGACGCAGCCCTTTGTTTGTCGTTCGTCCCGCCAACCTCTGCTTCGACAGGCTCAGGATGAGGTTATCGGGAGCGCGGTTGCGTGGATCAGTTCCACTGTATCCGCAACGGTTCGCCGCCGATGGGGGCGAGCGAGCCCGGGATCACCTTGATCTCCTTGGTGTGCAGCCAATAGGTCGGCTTGTTGGCGATGGGCAGCAGATAGCTCATCTCGTTGAGCTTATCGAATGCCTTCATATAGATGGCATTTCGCGCTTTGGGGTCCATCGTACGTTCGCCTTCCTCGGCCAACTTGGTCATCTCGGGATCCTTCGTATAATCGCGAGGGCCGCCGTCGAAATGGAAGTTGAGCAGCGCGGAGGCATCCGGCAGCCCGCCCGCCGTGAAGATGCCGGTCAGCGACTGCAATTCGCCGTCCGTCTGCTTCTTGCGGTAGGTGCCCATGGTGCG
Source organism: Caenispirillum bisanense (assembly GCA_945877815.1). Classification (GTDB taxonomy): domain Bacteria; phylum Pseudomonadota; class Alphaproteobacteria; order Rhodospirillales; family UBA2165; genus CANIGJ01. The sequence goes on along the minus strand of CAMDWJ010000002.1, from coordinate 10,026 downwards.
CTTATCGACCGTGGCGCGGATATTCACCTTGCGCAGCTCGCCCGCGATCACTTCGGCGAGTTCGTAGGTTTCGGGCTGCGCCGTGATTTCCAGATCGAAGCCGTTGGCGAGGCCGGCATCGGCGAGCAGCTTCTTGGCTTGCGCCAAATTGTAGGCCGGCGGCTTCGCCGAAAAGGCGCACGCCTGCTGCACCTTGAAGCAGATATTATCCATCGTCTTCACCGAGCCGCCGATATCGAGGATGTTTTTGACGATCGCTTCGCGGTCGAGCGCCATCGATACGGCTTGGCGCACGCGGATGTCCTTGAACACCTTGTTGGGCGAGCGGCCGGCCGCGTCGAACTGGAAGTAGTGGTAGGCCATCGCTTGCGACGGCGTCATGCGAACGTCCGGGTTCGCGGTCATCGATTGGATCTGATCCTTCGGCACCGCGTTCAACAGATCGACTTCCTGACGGATGAAGTGCGCGATCTGGGTCTGAACTTCGGGCATGGGGCGGATCTCGAAGCGGCCGATATTCGGCTTGCCGCCCAAATTGTAGCCGTCGAATTTCGTCATCACGATGCCGTTGTTGGAATCGACGGAGACCGCACGGTACGGGCCCGCACCGACCGGCTTGCGGCCGAAATCGGCTTTCTCCTTGAAGGCGCCGTGCGCGGCCGCAGGCAGGATGGGTGTGGAGACGGCGAGGCGCGCCATGCCGTGCGCGACCGGCGTATGCGAGATCACGCGCACCGTCGTCGCGTCGATCTTCTCGGCGTCCTTCATCCAATCGTAGTTGGCCTTGAAGCGCAGCTTGGTCGCCGGATCGATCAGCCATTTGAGCGTGTAAACGGCGTCGTCGGCGGTGAAGGGCGTGCCGTCGTGGAACTTCACGTCCGAGCGCAGCTTGAATTCCACCGTCGTGTCGTTCACCTGCTTCCAGCTTTCGGCCATCAGGGGGACGAGCTTGCCGGCTTCTGGATCGTAGTCGATCAGGTTGGTGAAGACGCCGCGCACCGTGAAGGCCGTTTCCGGTTTGGGGTCGAAATAGAAATCGATCGCTTCGATCGGATCGAGGAAACCCATGCGGACGGTGTCTTTCGATTTCTGGGCGGCGGCGAAATCCGGCGCCCAAAGCAGCGCCAGCGTCGCTGCCCCCATCATCATTTTCATATTCATTGGTTGGCTCTCCTTAATGTGAACGAAAAAATACAATCCGCCGGCCGCTTATCGCGTGCGACCGGCGGTAGTTCAGCAACAATCTTCGCCGTTCGGTTTGAAATTGCCCACGTGATCCAGATGCTTGCGCATCGCGTGTTCCGCGCCGATTTCGTCGCGGGCGACGATCCGTTCGAAAATTTCGGTGTGAACCTCGATAAGCCGTCGCGCGATGGCGCCGGTCGGACGGCTGTTGTTTTCGGGCCACATATGATGGCGCAGCGCCTTGAGATGAACCGCGAGCGCACGATTATGCGCGGCCTCCGCGACGGCCAGATGAAAGGCGAGGTCGAGTTCGGAGGCGCGCGGCGCGTCGTCCTCGATCGCGCGCGCCTGTTCGAGGAGGCGGCGCAGGGTCGCGATGTCGGATTGCGTTGCATTCAACGCCGCCAAACGCGCGGTCGCCGATTCGATGGCGATTTGGGCGTCCAGATGTTCGGTATGGCTGACGCCGACGAGGCGAAATTGAACCGCCAGCGCTTCGGCGAAACGATCCGGATTGCCATCGGCCACGCGCACGCCGCCGCCGGCCCCCGCCTTGATGTCGATCATCCCGAGCGCTTCGAGCGTGCTCAGCACCGTGCGGATGGTGCCGCGGCTGGCACCGAACCGTTCGGCAAGTTGCGCTTCCGATCCCAAGAATTGCCTGGGTTTCAACTCGCCCGCGAACAAGGCATGGCGAACCTGCGCGACGATCTGGCCCGAAACGGGGGCGACGCGCGCGGGACTCCAGGCCCTGTCGTCAGCCGGTTCGTCGGCCGCAGGAAAATAGGTCGAGGCGTCGGTCATAACTCGCCGCAATTGTTAAACATTATAATATTTAAAATTCCCACGAATAGGAAGCATCCGCAAGTCCGGGCGCATGGAAACAGTCGAAAACGCCCTCTGTTTATTTCATCGTTTTCGGCAACGGAATCAGTCTTTTGCGGAAAATCGGCCCAATTGAAGGCTCCGCCAAAGGCTCTAGCTTGCTATTCCGCTTCGGGTGTAGAGTTGGTGAAACTCAAGGAGTCCTTGCATGGCAAAGACATTGTGGAGCGTCGCCGGTATCGTCCTCGTAGCCGCCGCGGTAGTCACCCCGATGCGCGACGAATTGCTGGCGATGGCGCAACCGAACCCGGAAGAAACCTATCTCGCCTGCCTATCCGACCAATTGGCGGCGGCCGATCCCAAGGCGAGCGTGCGCCGCATGGTGCCGGCCTATCGCAATTGTTCCTCGCACGAGGCGGCCTATCGCTCGTATCTGCAAAATCAGGGCGTGCGTTCCGAGCGGGTCAATTACGTGATCAGCCGGGTCAACGAAGTCACCTATGCGAGGTTCGTCGGCTCGTCCGCCGACCGCCAGCTCGGCTGCTTCGAACGCCAGATGAAGAAGTCGCCGGCGCAACTCGTCTCATAGGCGGTCGCGGCGTCGCTCAGGCCAAATGCGCGAGGCGCGGCCATGCCGTCCTTCGATCTCTCCGTCCTTTTCACCGAACGGCGCAAGCTGAAGCTCGGCACCGTCTTGCATGTTGTGGCGACGCAATTTTTCCTGCTGTTCCTGGCGTTCTTGTTCCTCACCTGGATGGAGGTCTGGAAGGGCGTCGAACTGCTGCAAAAGGTGCGCAACGCTTGGTTCAGCTTCGGAGGTGCCCGCGAGCTGATCGGCTATGCGCTGGTCTTTTTCGTCGTAGGGCGCCTGATCGACGTTTATGCCAAACGACTCAACCCGCGCCTCAAACACAGCCCCGAACGGGGCTGGCATTATCCGCACTGAACGCCGCGCGCGGTCCACGAAACTGTTGCTAGGGGCGGGCGCACTGTCTATAACGCGCCCGCTCTTACATATTATTTATAAGATTAAGAACTAGGGGTTATTGCAACCATGGCCGTCGAACGCACTCTCTCGATCATCAAACCGGACGCAACGCGCCGCAATCTCACCGGCAAGATCAATGCGCGGTTCGAGGATGCGGGACTTCGCATCGTGGCGCAGAAGCGCATCCACCTGACCCAGGAGCAGGCCGGCACCTTTTACGGCGTGCATCGCGAGCGCGCCTTCTTCAAGGATCTCGTCGCGTTCATGATCTCCGGCCCGGTGGTCGTGCAGGTCCTCGAAGGTGAAAACGCCGTGCTCAAGAACCGCGAAGTGATGGGCGCCACCAACCCGGCCAATGCGGCGCCTGGCACCATCCGCAAGGATTTCGCCGAAAGCATCGAAGCGAACTCGGTGCACGGATCGGACGCGGTCGAGACGGCCGCTCAGGAAATCGCCTTCTTCTTCAGCGGCCTCGAAATCCCGGGCTGAACCCTACGCCGCCAATCGTCATACCCCGGCTTGTCCGGGGTATCCATGCGAGACCTCGCAAGATGGATGATGGATGCCCCGCATAAAGCGGGGCATGACGGCCTACTTTTATCCTTGGGGATTTACGAGAGCAGCGGCCGGTGCTTCGGCATCCGCGATCGTCACGCGCTCGCCGTCGACGCGTGTGCGGCCTTGCGCGATCAGCTTCACCGCCAGCGGATAGATGCGGTGCTCCTCTGCGAGCACGCGCGCGGTCAGCGCATCGACCGTATCGTTCGTTAGGATCGGCACCGCCGCCTGCACGATGATCGGCCCGTCATCCATGGCCGGGCGCACGAAATGCACCGTGCAGCCGCCGAAGCGCACGCCGGCTTCCAACGCCCGCTCATGCGTGTGCAGGCCTTTGAAGGAGGGCAGAAGCGAAGGGTGGATGTTGACGATCTTGTCAGGCCAGCGACTGACGAAGCCTTCGGTCAGCAGGCGCATGAAACCCGCGAGACAGACCAATTCGACGCCGGCCGTGGTCAACTCATCGTGCAGCGCATCCTCGAAGGGTGCCTTGCCCGCGAAAGATTTGTGATCGACGACGCGGGTCGGGATGCCCGCTCGTTCGGCGCGCTCAATTCCATAGACGCCGGGAATGTTCGAGATGACGAGCGCGATCTCGGCCGGGAAGCCCCGAACCTGGGCCGCATCGATCAGCGCCTGGAGATTGCTGCCGCGTCCCGAGATCAGAACACCGATTTTCACCGGTGTTTCTTCCCGCGTGCCCAAGCGGCATCGAGCCCGGCGACATGCACGCGTTCGGCGCCATCCGCGACCGTCACGACGGCACCAATTCTCGAAACAGTCTCGCCGTCGTTACGCAATGAAGCGGCAACCGCGTCGGCTGCCTCTGCCGCGACGATGCATACCATGCCGATGCCGCAATTGAAGGTGCGCGCCATTTCATGCACGTCGATACCGCCGATATCGGCGAGCCACGGGAAAACCGGCGGGATGGTCCATGTCGAGGCATCGAGCGCCACGCCGATCCCGTCCGGCAGGACGCGCGGGATGTTTTCGATCAGCCCGCCGCCGGTGATATGGGCGAAGGCCTTCACGCCGCCGACCTTGATGGCTTTGAGGCAGCTTTTGACATAGATGCGCGTGGGGGCCAGCAAGGCCTCGCCGAGTTTCAGGTCGGCCGCGAAGGGGGCGGGGTCCTGGTAGGCGAGGCCGGAGCGCTCAACCACCTTGCGCACCAGCGAATAGCCGTTGGAATGCACGCCGGACGAAGCCAGCCCGAGCACCGCGTCGCCGGCCGCAATATCGGTGCGCGGCAACACGGCATCGCGTTCGACCGCGCCCACCGTAAAGCCGGCCATGTCGTAGTCTCCCTTGGCATACATGCCGGGCATTTCGGCGGTCTCGCCGCCGATCAGCGCGCAGCCGGCCTGGCGGCAGCCGTCCGCAATGCCCTGCATGACCTCGTCGAAAGGTTTGGCGGCCAGCTTGGCGGTCGCCAGATAATCGAGGAAAAACAGCGGCTCTGCCCCTTGGGCGATCAGGTCGTTGACGCACATGGCGACCAAGTCGATGCCAACCGTGCCGTGCAATCCGGCCTCGATCGCCACCTTTAGCTTCGTGCCCACCCCGTCGGTCGAGGCGACCAGCAGGGGGTCTCGATAGCCGGTCTTGGCGAGGTCGAAAATACCCCCGAAACCGCCGATTCCCGCGACGACGCCAGGGCGCATGGTGGTTTTGGCCAAGGGCTTGATGGCCTGCACGAAGCGGTCGCCCTCGTCGATATCGACGCCGGCGTCGCGATAGGAGAGTCCGTTTGTGTCGCGGGGGGAAGAAATTTCGGGTATCCTTTCGGGACCGACAAGACGTGTTAAATTAACTGACATTCTACGGCAATAACAGAATCGAGCCAGGACGGACATCGATGTCAGTATTCTCGCGCGTCGCTCGGCAATCCAGCATCGCGGCCACCGCCTTTCTCCTATTTTTCTGCGCGGTCGCGCCCCAAGCTGCGCGGGCAGCCGAGAGTGCCGACATTTTCACCGTCTCCGACATCCATGTCGACGAATCGGGACAGTCGGCGGCCGATGCACGGACTGTGGCGCTGGCCCGCGGAGAGCGACGCGCCTTTGACGAATTGATGCGGCGGCTCACCTCGCGCGGGGACCGCGACAAGGTTCCGCGCCTGAGCGCGGAGCAAATCACCGGCTTGGTGTTGGATATCGCGATCGCCAACGAAAAGACCTCGGGCGTGCGTTATATCGCTGACGTGACCTATCGCTTCAAGCAGCAGGCTGTGCGCAGCCTGATGAAATCCAGTCAGGTCCGCTACGCCGAGACGCGCGCCAAATCGATCTTGATCCTGCCGCTCTACGAGACCGCGGGTGCCTTGGCGCTATGGGAAGATCCCAATCCCTGGCGCAAGGCCTGGCAGGGAACACCGATCCGTCCCGGCCTCGTCACCTTGAAGGTTCCCGAAGGCAATCTGCGTGATATCGCGGTCATCAGCGCCGAGTTGGCCGCGCGCGGCGATGCCAAAAGCATCGCTTCGGCAGGGGCGCGCTATGAAACCGACATCGTCATCGTGGCCCACGCGACAATGAACAGCGGCCGCGACGGCCGGGCCGAACTAGCGATCAGCGCAACGACCTATGGCACAGCGGATCGCGAACAAACCATCGTGACGACGGTCCTGACGAATGCCAACGAAACGGCCGATGCCATGTTCGAACGCGCCAAGCGCGAGACCGCCGATCTGATCGAGGACAATTGGAAGCGAGCCAATCTCATCCAGTTCGAACAAAATTCGGTGCTCGTCGCCGAAATGCCGCTCAAGAGCCTGCGCGAATGGGTCGAGGCGCAAAAGCGTTTCCGCAACGTGGCGCAGATCCAACGCGTCGATCTCGTCTTGATGTCGCGCGAGGAAGCACGCTTCAACGTCTTCTATCTCGGCGATGCATCGCAGTTGAAACTGGCGCTGGCGCAACAGAACCTCAACCTCGTGGAAGAAGAGGGGGCCTGGACGCTCAGTTTCAGTGCACGTGACCGCAGCGGTGCGGCAAAGAGCGCTTCACCGTGAAGTCGTTGATCCTCAATATCCCGAATATCATCAGTTTCGCGCGGCTGCTCTCGGTTCCGTTCACCGTCTGGTTGATCCTTAACGGGCGGCTGTTGTCGGCCTTCTGGCTTTTCGTCATTGCAAGTCTCAGCGATGCCGCAGACGGCTGGATCGCTCGGCACTTTAATTTGCGCACGGTGATCGGCGGTTATATCGATCCGATTGCGGACAAGGCTTTGCTGGTCAGCGTGTTCGTCACACTCGGCCATGCCGGCTATATCGAATCCTGGCTCGTCATCCTTGTCGTGTTCCGCGATGCGTTGATTGTGTGCGGCGCGGTGCTTTATCAACTTCTGTTCCAGAACCTCTCGATGCAACCGCTGATCAGCAGCAAGATCAATACGGCGACGCAGTTCCTGCTCGTCTCCGCCGTTCTCGGCCTTACCGGATACGGCCTCAACGCCGAAACAGAACTTGAAATTCTCGCTCATCTCACGGCGCTGACGACATTGTGGTCGGGGACCGCCTATGTCGTGGTCTGGGGACGGCGCGTCACGGCATTGGAACCCGACGAATGACACGCAATCGGCAAATCTGGATTTGGCTCGGTGTCCTCGTGGCCGTCCTATTTATGATCTATGTAATCAACGATATTCTGTTGCCGTTCCTAGTCGGCATCGCCATCGCTTATTTTCTCGATCCCGTCGCCGACAGGCTGGAGCGACAGGGTTGCTCGCGCGCGGTCGCCACGGGGATCATTTCGGTCGCGTTTTTCGCCACCGCGGCCATGGTCCTGATCCTGCTCTACCCGCTTGTTCAGGATCAGATGATCGCGTTTTTCCATAAAATCCCCACGCTGGTCGAGGCTCTGACGAAGCGCATCGAGCCGATTACGGCCGATCTGCGGCGTGCCTTTCCTGTCGCGCGGATGGAAGAATTACAAGACGCGGGAAAATCCTTCATCGGCACGGCGGCATCCTGGTTCGGCCGGGTGATGCAGGGGCTGTGGGCCGGCGGGCTCGCGCTCTTCAACGCGATCTCCATCGTATTGATCACGCCGATCGTCGCCTTCTATCTGCTACGCGATTGGGGCAAGATCACGATGAAGGTGGATTCGTGGCTGCCGCGCGAATTCGCGCCGACGATCCGGGCCCTTTTCATCGAGATCGATAGCATCATTTCGGGTTTCATTCGCGGCGCCGGGACGGTGGTGCTGTTTCTCGCCACGGTCTATGCGGCGGGATTGACGATGATCGGATTGGATTTCGGCCTTCTCGTCGGCCTGATGGCCGGCTTCCTGTCCTTCATTCCTTATGTCGGCTCGTTCGTCGGCGTGACCTTGGCGCTGATCATCGCGCTGGTGCAGTTCGGCGATCTGCTTCACATCGCATTGGTGCTGGCTGTGTTCGGCTTCGGGCAGGCGATCGAATCCTTCTATCTCACGCCGAAACTCGTGGGGGAGAAGGTCGGACTTCATCCGGTCTGGGTGATGTTCGCACTCATGGTCGGCGGGCTTCTACTCGGTTTCACCGGCGTACTGCTCGCCATTCCGATCGCGGCCACCATCGGCGTGCTCGTGCGTTTCTTCCTCGCACAATATCTGATGAGCCCGCTTTATAATGGTGGCAGCGTGAATTCCGGCGACAAGTCCGGGTGAACATGTCGCGACAACTCGCCTTTGTCTTCGACCATCGTCCGGCCCTGTCCGGCGACGATTTTCTCGTGACATCGAGCAACCGCGACGCCGTCTCGTGGCTGGATTCCTGGCCCGATTGGCCGGCGCCGCTTCTCGTCATCTACGGTCCCGCAGGGTCGGGCAAGAGCCATCTCGGCCAAGTCTTTCGCGCCCGCGCCGGCGCGGACGAAATCGCGCCCGCGCAATTGGGCGCCGACGGCTACTCGGATTTGTTGGCCAATGCACGCGAATGCCTGATCGACAATGCGGAAGACTGGACCGATCAGGAAGCCGCGCTGCATCTTTACAATTCGGTGGCAGCGCGAGGCGGGCACATCCTGATGACTGCGTCGCGGGCACCGTCGCAATGGAAGATCCCGCTCGCCGATCTGCGCTCGCGGATTTTGGCGGCGCCCACCGTGGCGCTGAACCGGCCCGACGACGATCTTATCAAGGCGGTTTTGGCGAAGCTGTTCTCTGACCGTCAGGTCCGCATAGATGTCGATGTGGTCGAATACCTCGCGCGCCGCATGGAGCGTTCCCTGACCGAGGCTCAGCGGCTGGTCACCGCTATCGACCAGTCGGCGCTGTCGGAACGGCGCGACGTCACAGTGCCTTTCGTGCGCGACGTCATGCTGCGCCTGCGCGAAGGCCGTGTGTCCTAATTGTCGTCGTTCGCCTTGCCGGATTCGCGCTGCGCGATGCCGGGATCGGCGAGCACGTCCTTGCGATCCCAGATCATGATGTACCGGCTGCGGAATTGCTGGACGCGTTCGGGGCGTGGCTGTACGGGCAGGCTTTTGCGGGTCGCGACGATCTTCGCCTTAGGATTTTGCCAAAGCCACTCCATCGCGTCACCGTCGCCGATTTCGGCGACGGGTCGGGTCAGGCGGCCGAGAAAATTGAATTGGCCATGATAATTGCCGTAGTGACCGATGGCCTCTCCCTCGCGTTGCGCAACGGCAAGGGTCTCTGCGAAACTTTTCAGATCGAAGGCGTCTCTCAGACGTGCATTGGCGCCGAGATGGACGGTCACGACGATCAAAACGCCGAGCACGGCGAGAGGCAGGGCCTGGCGTAGCGCGCGCACTCCATCGGGTGCGCGTTCAATGCCACGCGCCGCCGCCAACGCGATCGCGGGAAGGAACGGCAACAGATAGTGCGGCGCCTTGCCGCTGAAGGCCGAGAGAATCACGAAAGGAACGCCGGCCCATACGGCGATCAGGCGCAGCCCGGCATCGGGCGCGGTTGCACGGCGCGTACGCCAGCCTGCAATCCCACGCCACAGTGCCCGCAGAAAGCTTGGCCACAAAAGCCACGGCAACAGCATCGGGGGGAGGATCGCAAAGTACCAATAGACCGGTTTGCGGTGCGCAAAGGAATCGACCACGCGGCCTGCCGATTGCCCCCAGAAGATCGCGTTCCGATAGGCTTCGCCGCCGCTGATGCCGGCTGGAATGGCCCAGGCGAGCGCGATCGCGGCGCCGGCCAACGTCGCAGCCAGGATGCTCGCATACCAGTGTCGCCAGCGGGGGCGTTCGCCGCCGACCATCCAATAGGGTGCCGCGAGCGCCGCCGGCAGCAGGAACACAAGGATCACCGGACCCTTCGACAGCACACCGAAGCCGATGGCCAGTGCGAACTGTGCCCAGCCCCATCGCACGTATCCGCGCCAAGCCTCGATCAATCCATGAATGCCGACCAGCGTCCAGGTCGCGACCATCATGTCGAACATAGTGAGCGTGCTGAAGGTCGCCCAGAAGATGCCTGAGATCAGGAGCAACGGCGCCGCGTTCGCCA
>CAMDWJ010000001.1 GCA_945877815.1 Caenispirillum bisanense | reverse complement strand
CTCGTCTTGAGGGCCTCAATGCCATCTTCAAGGCGGCAAGGGCTCGCGCCCGCGGTTACCGGAAAACCGCCACATTCATAACCGTCATCTACCTAATAGCCGCTCCGCTGCCCGAGATCCTCAAATCCACTTGAAACGTCGAGGAGCCATTTATTTACCCACCAAGTTCTAACCTGCGTGAATGTTTTCAGCCATTTTTTAATACTAGGTGATGACTCAAGGGCCAGCAAGCGCCTTGATCGCGCGGGCCCTGAAGCGCCTCGATCCCGAAGCCTTCCTCGTCCTCGCCGCCATGATCGAAAGCTTTCAGGACGACGAGAAAACCATGGCGCGGCAGATCGCGGATTTAGTCGTGGAATAATTCGAACCGCCATAAAGATGGATGCCCGATCAAGCCGGGGGTATGGCGGCCATTTTGAACAATCGAAATATAAATAATCCCCTCTAAATTGGAATTATTTTCTTGACTTCCGCCACCCGCCTGCGCTAGACTGGGCACTCATACATTAATCTTGGATGCCGACTCATCGCCCGTCCCGAAACAGGGGCAGCGCGAAACGGAATCGTTGAGCCCGTCTCGGCCGAGCCTCGGACAAGTCTGGGCGATGCACACAGGATACACAGTCAATGCACACAAAATGCCTAGATGATGCGAAGATCATGCCTAGATCGTGCCTAGACGATGCACAGTCGGGGTTCGGGCGACCCTAGGGAACCCGCGGCCTTCCGGCGCGGATGCCTAGAAATGCACATAAATGCCCAGAGTCCGCGCCGATCTTCGCATCGGCGTCCGGGCGGGTGCCCTATTCGTCCAGCGTGCTGGGCGCGAAGACATCCTCGAGCTTCATCAGCTTCGGCGTCAGGCCCTGTTCGAAGGAATATTGCGCGGCCGTTTCCAGCGCATGGCGGTTAGCCTTGAGCCCATGGCGCACGATCGGCGCCTCGATCGCCTTGCGGTAGCTCGCCGGCACCGTGCCCGCCTCCAGATGATACTGCATCTGGGCGATGCGTTCCTTGTTGGCGATTTCGTTGGCCTCCATCATCGCGTGATAGATCGCCATCGGCGCCCACGGATATTTCTCGGCGAGGGAACGGCGTATGACCATCGCATGGTTGATCGGGAAGATGCCGGTCTTTTGGAAATAGCGCGCACATTCGGCGGGAATGTCCGGGAAGATCGGCTTGATGTCCGGATGGTTGCGCAGATCGACCGTGTTGCGGTCGATGATGTTGGCGATATTGTCGAAATAGAGCGAGGTCGCGTGCAGCTCGCCCGACAGCAGCATCGAGCCGATGCTTTTCTCAGGCGGGATCTGCTTGATGACGGTGCCCTTCGGCGCCTTGAAGCCGACGGCACCCGCGTGGCTATGGTCGGGCGTGCGCTCCATCCACCATTCGACCTCTTCCTGCTTGCAGCCGAATTCGTGCGTCATGGCGCCCCGCGCCCACAAGGCGCCGGTCTGCTGGAATTCGGGAACCGCGACGCGCTTGCCCTTGAAATCGCCGGGGCTGTTTATCCCGGCATCCTTGCGCGCGTAGCACATGGTGTGGAAGAAATGCCGCGTTGTGAAGATGGGCAGGCCGATCCAGGTCTTGTCGCCCGCCGCCATCACCATCAGGAACGACGAAATCGACATTTCCGACACGTCGAATTCGGCGAAGCGCAATTGGCGCCAGAACAGCTCGCTCGCGCGGATGTCGTGGGTGATAAAATCGATGCCCTGCGGCTTGACGGTGCCGTCGAAGATTGCGCGGTTGCGCGGGTTCGCCGACATGGCGAAGCTCATTTGAACGTCTGTCACGAGAACCTCCCTTTATTCCTTATCTGTGTTATTGATCATCCGCGAGGCCAGTTCCGTCAAGCACGCGTCGCGGCTCGCCACACATCCACCGTCCCGCCACCATTCCTCGATACCGCCCAGCAATTCGGAAACCCGGGGCCCGGGGGCGATGCCAAGGGCGACGATATCGCCGCCCTTGATCGGCAGATCGATCGGCTCCCAAGTGCCTGCGCGGGCGAGCAACGCCTGCCAGGCCTCGGTTTCCGCCTTGGGCAATCGAGGCGTGATGATCAAGCGCCGCGACCATTCCAGCAAAGCGAGATCGATGACTTCGCGTGCCCCCAGCCTGGACAGAACGGCGCGCAATTCCGCCTCGCTCGTTTCGGGCTTGGCCACCCAATCCGGCGATTTGATGCGGCGCAGCCGGTCAATCTCGGCGCGCGACAGCTTGAGCTTGCGCGCGACCGCCTCGGCGCCGGCGCCGTCGGTCTCGATCAAGGCGGCCAGCCGGCGGATCGGATCGGGTCCGACCTGCGCGATCTTGATGGCGGAGCTATCGAGCCACGACAGACGCTTGTACCAGACCGTATCCTTCACTTCCGGAAGGATGGCCTCGAAAATCCTCTGTTCGAACATCATGCGCACGCAGTCGTGATGATTGGCCGAACCGACGATCTTCAACAATTCGTCGCGGATGCGTTCGGCCGACAATTCGGCTAGATGCTCGGCGTTGTTCACCACGATCTGAAACTCGTAGCGATCGGCGATGCGCATGCCGTAAACGGCGACGAAGCGGAAATAGCGCAAGATGCGCAGCCGGTCCTCCGAAACGCGCTCGGCCGCGCGTCCGACGAAGCGGATCAACCGATGCGCGAGATCCTGCATGCCGTTGAAATAGTCGTAAATCGTTCCGTCGGCATCGGCGCTCAGGGTATTGAAGGTGAAATCGCGCCTGCCCGCATCCTCGCGCCAATCCTCCGTATAGGCGACGGTGGCGCGCCGCCCGTCGGTACTGATGTCGCGCCGCAGGGTCGTGATCTCGAATGTCTTGCCGTTCACCACGGCGGTGATGGTGCCGTGCTCGATACCGGTTGGCACCGCGCGGATGCCGGCCCCCTCGAGCAGCGCGACGACGCGATCCGGCGGCTCCTGGGTCGCGATATCGATGTCGTGGATCGGCAGATGCATTAGCGCGTTGCGCACACAGCCGCCGATGAAGCGCGCTTCTTTGCCGTCCCGCATCAGGGCCGCGAACACAGCCGACACCTCAGGCGAGATCATCCACGGCTCGATGGTGAGCTGGCCTGCCGCGCCCTTGGGGAAAGTCATGACGATGTCTTCCACCTCGTCGGCACGCGCGGCATGGGCCTTCGCCAAGGCACGGCGGCGCGCGATCAGGAACAGCAGGATCAGCAGGCCAACGGCGCCGATTGTCCATCTGCCGCTTGCCGCTGCCGGATTGAGAAAATCTGGAATTGCCATCTGTGCTATTACAAAAGTGCCCCGCATCTAATCTAGCGGGATTCGAGGAGCCCAACGATGATTTATACGTTTCGCGTCACCTTCGTCACTGCAACTTTAATGCTCGGCGCGGCACCTGCCTTGGCCCAGATTAAGGACGACAGCTGAATCCGCTTCGCCGGCCAGGACGGCGCCAGCGTGTCGGCTCGCCTCGAACTGCCTAAGGGCGTGACAGGGGCGGTGCCGGCGGTGATCCTGGCGCACGGCACCAACGGCTATGAGCCCGCACTCGCTCGCTGGGCCAAATTCTTGCGCGAGCAAGGTGCCGCCTCTTTCGAGCTGGATTATTTCACCGGCCGCAGCCTCACCAACGCGAGCGCCAATATCCCGACGCCGTTCGGCGACTTCATCGAAGCGGTGAAAGTCCTGACCACCGATCCGCGCATCGATATGAAACGGATCGCGCTGTTCGGCCAATCTCGCGGCGGCAATATGGTACCCTTGGCATCGGACGGGCAACACAAATCCAGTTATGGCGAGGCCCGAATCGCGGCCTCGGTTGCGCTCTACCCGAGTTGCGCCAATTACATAAACGGCGTCGGCAAGGCCGCGTTCAACGCGCCGCCTTTGATCCTGCTCGGCACCAAGGATTCCTTCGCGACACCCGATGAGTACAAGCGCTTCGCCGCGGCCGGCGATGCGGCGGGACGCAAGGTGGAGGTCATCGTCTATCCGGATGCCCATCATCTGTTCGACGGCGACGAGGACCGCGACGGCCGGGTCGCCGGAAAGACCGTCACCTTCCGCCGCAATGCAAAGGTTACAGATCAAGCGCGCAACGATGTGTGGATGTTCTTGGCCGAACCGCTCGGCCTTCCCAAATAAAGCCACCCGGTAAGGCGCGCCTATTTAAACACGCCCGGGACGACCTTGCCGTTCTCGACGTGGGGCGGAACGTAAGTGCCTGTGCCGTGATCGCCGCTTTCTCCGAACCATACGAAGCTCGCCACAGCAAGGAACGCGCCGAGCAAGGCGGCCCAGAACCAATGGCCTTCCTCCCAGCCCGGCATGCTGGTGCCCTTGCGGCGCGCGTCGAAATGCGACCAAACGACATAGATCACGATGGGGGTGAGCAGCGGCAGGAGGATTTCGAGGATAATTCTCAGCATGACCGGATCACATGTCGGGTCATGGGCGCCACAGAACTTCGGATAGGTTGCGTAACATGCCGGCGGTCGCGCCCCAGATGTAATAGTCACGCCACACGATGGCGAAGTGATGGCGTTGCACGCCGCCGACGTCGCGCGCGTGAAGCTGGATGTTGGTGGGATCGAGAATGAAATCGAGTGGTGCTTCGAAGACCTCAGCGACTTCGTGATCGTGCGGCGTGATCTCGAACGGCGGCGCCACCAGCCCGACCACCGGGCGCACGAGATAGCCGGTGCCGACGATGTAATCGTCAAGTTCGCCGACGACACTGATATGTCTGCGCGCTATTCCGACCTCTTCCTCGGTCTCGCGCAAGGCGGTCGCGACGCAATCGGCATCGCCTTCGTCGCAGCGCCCGCCCGGAAAACTGATCTGGCCGCCATGGTTGGACAGATGATCGGTTCGTTTAGTGAGCATCACGGTGAGCCCGTCGCCGCGGTCAACCAGCGGAACGAGCACGGCGGCATTCTTGAGCGGTTTGTCTCCGCGGATGAAGGGATTGCGCTCGTCCTCGCGCAAGGCGATCGCCTGGGCGTCTTCATTCGAACGCCGGCGCGCGTCGCCGCGTATGCCTTTGGTGCGG
The DNA here is from genome assembly GCA_945877815.1 of Caenispirillum bisanense. Lineage (GTDB taxonomy): Bacteria > Pseudomonadota > Alphaproteobacteria > Rhodospirillales > UBA2165 > CANIGJ01. The sequence continues at coordinate 176,372 of CAMDWJ010000001.1, read as the reverse complement.
CCTTCGGCAAGCCGTTCCATCACCGCGATGCGCGTCAACATGCCTCGATCGTCCCCAAGGAGAAGAACACTCCGCCGCTCCACACGCCGAACGACGTTTCTCCGTTCATTGTCTCTTCGCCGCCCAGTTCCACAAGCTCATAATAAACCGCGCGGGTCAGGCGCGCCTCCAGACCGGCCCGAACCAGAATATAGGGCGCCGGCTCCCCGGTTTCGGGATTGTGGGCGATTCGCAAGGGATGGGCGCGGTCGAGCATCACATTTTCATCAAGATTCGTTCGGAAGATGAGGGTGCGGGCGCGCCCTTCGCCCTCGGTTTGGAGCTCGACGGCGAGAAACGGGGCATCCTCGACCTCGATGACCCCTTTTTCGACAGGGGTTTCGAGCAGAAACCGGCCGTCTTCGTCGCGCCGCAGAACGGATGCGAACAATTTGACGAGTTCTTTGCGGCCTATGGGTGAGCCGTGATAGAACCAAAGACCGTCACGATTTATGCGGATGTCGAATACGCCGCACTCGCCCACTCTTGCGTGTTCGCCCATCGATGGACCGTCCGTAAAACGATAGCCCGCAACCAGCCGGGGAGTAAAAGCGTGACCGAAGTCGCCACTCAGCTAACATCCGATTTGGCCATCAGCGACCTGGTGGGAGAACTCGAACGCGTTTCCGCCAAGTTCAGCGACGTCAAGAACGCCGTCGGCCGCATCATCTTCGGCCAGCAACGGGTGATCGACGAAACTCTTATCACGCTGCTGGCAGGCGGTCACGTTCTGCTGATCGGCGTGCCGGGCCTCGGCAAGACCCGCCTCGTCGAGGCGCTGGGCACCGTGCTCGGACTCGACGGCAAACGCGTACAGTTCACGCCCGATCTTATGCCGGCCGATATCCTCGGCTCCGAAGTGCTGGAACAATCCGAAACCGGCGTTCGATCCTTCCGCTTCATCAAGGGGCCGGTCTTCTGCCAGCTCCTGATGGCCGACGAAATCAACCGCGCCTCCCCACGCACCCAGTCGGCCTTGCTGCAGGCCATGCAGGAACACCGCGTTTCGGTGGCCGGTCATTATCACGAACTGCCGAAACCGTTCCATGTGCTGGCAACCCAGAACCCGCTCGAGCAGGAAGGCACCTATCCGCTGCCCGAAGCCCAGCTCGACCGCTTCTTGATGCAGGTGAACATCGATTATCCGCAGCTCGCCGCCGAGCGCGAGATCCTGACCAAAACCACCGGCGCGCATGAAGACAAGCCCGTCGCCGTCATGACTGCGGACGATCTCGGCCAAGCCCAGCGCCTGGTGCGCCACGTGCCGGTCGGCGAAAGCGTGATGGAAGCGATCCTTGAAATGGTGCGCTCGGGCCGCCCGGGCGAATCCTCGATCCCCGAAATCAACGAACATGTCGCCTGGGGCCCCGGCCCGCGCGCCAGCCAAGCCCTCATGCTCGGCGTGCGCGCCCGCGCCGTGCTCGAAGGGCGCCTCGCACCGTCGATCGACGACGTGATCGCCCTGGCCCACCCCATCCTGCGTCATCGCATGGCGCTCAATTTCGCCGCGCGCGCCGAAGGGATCTCGATGACCAAGGTCATCGACATACTCATCAAGCGCCTCGGCTGACACGGAGCCTTCGTACCCGTAACATGGCCGCAGCCAACGCAGACCTGCACGAACGCGCCGAGGCGCTTTCGGCCAACTTGCCGCCTTTGATGGTGGCGGCCGAACGCGTTGCCTCGACCGTGGCGCAAGGCATGCATGGACGGCGTCGCACCGGTCAGGGCGAATCCTTCTGGCAATATCGTCGCTACGAATGGGGCGATCCCATCCGTCAGGTCGATTGGCGCCGCTCTGGCAAATCCGACATCGTTTACTTGCGCGAAAACGAGTGGGAGGCCGCTCAATCGGTCTGGTTGTGGAGCGATTCCTCGCCCTCGATGACCTATAGCTCGTCGCGCAAGCTGCCTACCAAGGCCGAGCGCGCGCAAATCCTGACCCTGGCACTGGGCTCCCTTCTTGTGCGCGGCGGCGAACATATCGCCCCGCTCGGCCGCCATATGCTGCCGACCATGGGCAAGAACGCCGTCTTCCTGCTCGCTACCGCGCTTGCCGAAACCCATTCGCAGATGGGCGCCGCGAGCCTGCCGCCGTTCGAGCCGCTGCCGCGCTACGGCCGGGTCGTTCTGATGAGCGACTTCCTGGAGCCGCTTGACGATATCCGCCGCACCGTCGGCCTGCTCGCCGATCGCGGCGTCGACGGCTATGTGCTGCAGATCCTCGATCCCTCAGAACGGGACCTGCCGTTCACCGGCCGCACCCGCTTCGAAGGGTTGGAAAAGGAAGGTGCCGCCCTCATTGGCCGCGTCGAAGGTGTGCGCGATGACTACCGCGCGACGCTGGAGGCCCATCAGCAAGGGCTCAAGGATATCGCGCGCGTTTCGGGCTGGGGCTATGGTCTGCACGTGACCGACCAGCCGGCCGAGGCGGCGCTGCTGCGGCTCTACGTCAATCTCGGCGTGCCTCGGGAACACGGTCGTGGATAGGCGCCATGATTAATCATCATGTTTAGCCATCATGTTTAGCCTGGGCGCCCTCTCCTTCGCGGCGCCGGTCGCCCTGCTGGCGTTGGCCGCGGTGCCGGTCCTATGGTGGCTGCTCCGCGTCATTCCGCCGGCGCCAAAGCGTGTCCGTTTTCCGGCCATCCGCATCATCATGCGCCTAGTGAACCCGGAAGAAAGTTCGGCCAAGACGCCCCTGTGGCTGACCCTGCTGCGCTTCGCGCTGATCGTCCTCGTCATCCTGGGCGCTGCCCATCCGATCCTGAATGCGCAGAATCAACTGATCGCGGATGGCCCGCTCGTCCTGGCCATCGACGACGACTGGGCGGCGGCACGCAATTGGCAAGCGCGCCAACGCTCCATGGGCACGCTGCTCGACCGCGCCCAGCGCGACGGCCGCGCCGTTGCCGTGATCACGACCGCGCCCGGCGACAGCCGCACCCGCGTATCGGATTCGCTTTTGACCGCCGAGGCGGCGCGTGAAATCGTCCAGGCGATCGAGCCGAAACCCTGGCAGGCCGACCGGCGTTCGGCGGGGGCCCTCGTGGATGCGCTGCCGATCAGCGCATCGGCGCAGGTCGTGTGGTTGAGCAACGGGCTCGATTCCGCCGACGCATCGGAATTCGCTGTCAAGCTCGCGCGCCTCGGACCGGTGACCGTGCTCGCCGAGGAAGCGGGCAACCTACCCGCGCTGATGCTGCCGCCGATCGCGGAACGCAACGGACTGACCTTGCGCGCGCGCCGGCCCTCAACCACCACTGGCAACGAAATGCGCGTCCAGGTGCGCGACGAGCGCGGCGGCGTGCTGGCGCGCAAGACATTAACCTTTGAAGGCGGCAAGACCGACGGCAATCTGCTGCTCGAACTGCCGGTCGAACTGCGCAACCGTGTCGCGACCATCGAGGCCGAAGACCAGAAGACGGCAGGCGGTGTTGCTCTGGTGGATGAACGCTGGCGGCGACGCCCGGTCGGCATTATCGCGGGTGTCGAGCGTAAATCCGACCAGCCCCTACTCGACGATATCTATTATCTAGAACGCGCTCTCGATCCCTTTACCGAAGTGCGCGCAGCTCCGCTTGGCGAAATCCTGAAGCGCGAGATCGCGATGCTGATCGTGCCCGATGGCGGGCGGCTCGGCGACGGCGACCGCGCGCAGATCGAGGGTTGGCTCGCCAAGGGCGGCCTCGTCGTGCGCTTTGCGGGCCCGCGCCTCGCCCAATCGACCGATAGCTTGCTGCCCGTGCGCCTGCGCCAGGGAGACCGCGATCTCGGCGGCGCCCTGTCGTGGGCCAAGCCCGCGACGCTCGCCCCCTTCGATGAGACCAGCCCCTTCCACGGGCTCGTAATCCCCAGCGAAATCCGCATCCGCCGCCAAGTTCTGGCGCAGCCGACGGTCGACCTCGCCGAGAAGACCTGGGCGCGCCTCGGCGACGGCACACCGCTCGTCACCGCAGAGAAGCGGGGCGACGGCTGGCTCGTGTTCGTCCACACGACGGCGAGCCCGGACTGGTCCAACTTGCCGCTGTCCGGCCTGTTCGTCGGCATGTTGCAAAATTTGGTTCAATTGTCGCGCGGCATTTCCGGCGGTAGCGCCGACGATCGCCTTCTGGTTCCGCTGCAAAGCGTGGACGGCTTCGGACGGCTCGGAGCCGCGCGCCCAGGTGCTAGGGCCATGCGCGGCAATAGTTTCGACGAAACCGCCGTCGGTCCCGACCATCCACCTGGATTCTACGGCGACGAATCCGCGCGGCGCGCCTTCAACCTGTCGCCGAAGATCGCCTCGCTCGATCCCATCGGATCGCTCAACGGCGATGTCGTGCGCGGCTCCTACGAGGGGGCTACCGAACGCGACCTGCGCGGCGTTCTTTTGTTGACCGCGCTGCTGATCGCGCTCGCCGATATCGTCGCAAGCCTCGCCTTGCGCGGCTTCTTCAACGTCAATCGCGGAGCGACCGCGGCAATTGCGTTGCTGGCGCTCGGCTTGGGTGCCGCCGACGCGTCCGCGCAAATCCAGGTAGCACCCCGCGCCGAGCCGCGTGCGGCCAATACCGACAATCGGCCCTTCGCGGCGTCGCTGACCGTGCGGCTCGCCTACATCGTGACCGGCGACAGCGCCATCGATGCGCGCAGCAAGGCCGGGCTGTCAGGCCTATCCTTCATCGCCAATACCCGCACGGCGGCCGAACTCGGCGAGCCGCTCGGCATCGATCCCAGCAAGGACGATCTCACCTTTTTCCCGCTCATCTATTGGCCGCTCAGCGACGATTCCTCGGCCATCGACCAGGCAACCGGCGAGAAGCTCAACCGCTATATGAAATCGGGCGGCACGATCCTGTTCGATACACGCGACGGCGACGGCGCCAGCGGAGCGGCGACGCGGCTGCAGGATATGGGCCGCTCGCTCGATCTGCCTCCACTCGCGGTCATCCCGTCCGACCATATTCTCACGAAATCCTATTACCTGTTGCGCGAGTTGCCCGGCAAATATACCGGCGGGCGCGTATGGATCGAGCGAGAGGGTGCACGCAACAACGACGGGGTCAGCTCGATCATCGTCGGCCCGAATGACTGGGCATCGGCCTGGGCGATGGACGAGTCGCGCAAGCCGCTTTATCCGGTCGTGCCGGGCGGTGAACGCCAGCGCGAGCTGGCTTACCGCTTCGGCATCAATCTGATCATGTATGCGCTGACCGGCAACTATAAGGGCGATCAAGTCCACCTGCCCTCGATACTCGAAAGGCTCGGCCAATGAGCGGCCAATCATGACAGGAGTGACCGGCATCGGCTTCGCGCCGCTGGTGGCCTGGCAGGCCGTCGCCCTGATCGCCGCCGTCGCCTTCGCCTTGCTGATCTTCGCCGTCATCCGTGGTGCGCGCGGATCGATCATCCGCGCCGTTGCTATCGCAATTTTGGCCGCCGCCCTGCTCAATCCCCATCTCGAAAGCGAGACGCGGCGCGGCGAGCCTGATATCGCGCTCGTGGTGCTAGACGAATCCAGCAGCCAGAATACCGGGGATCGACGCCAGCAATTGGGCCAGGCCATGGATCAGGTGCGCGAAAAGCTCGGACGCTTCGACGATCTGCAGCTACGCGTCGTTCAGGGCAGAGAAACCAAGGACGGCACGCTGCTGTTCGATGAATTCAACCGCGCACTGGCCGATCTTCCCAAGGGACGCTTCGCCGGCGCGGTCTTCATCACCGACGGCCAGGTGCACGACGTCCCCAAGCTTGCTACCCCGCGAGAGGGTAAGGGCGAACCGAAGAACGAGGAACCCGTCGCAGCACTCCCCGAGGCGCCCGTCCATGTGCTGCTGACCGGCACACAGAACGAGCGCGATCGCCGACTGACCGTGGAACGGGCGCCAGCCTTCGGTCTCGTCGGCAAATCCGTGCAGGTCCGTATCAAGGTCGAGGATCGCCCGGACCGCACCGCCAATACCGCCAGCCTAACGGTTCGGATCGACGGGGGCACGCCCTTCCAGCGCAACGTTCGTATCGGTGGCGAAAGCAATATCGAGATTCCCGTCGAGCATGGCGGCGCCACCATCGTCGAGCTTGAGGTTCAGGCCCTGCCGAACGAATTGTCGCTCGCCAATAACCGCGCCGTGCTGTCGGTCAGCGGCGTACGCGACCGGCTCAAGGTCCTGCTCGTTTCCGGCCAGCCACATCTCGGCGAACGCACGTGGCGCAACCTGCTCAAATCCGATCCCTCGGTGGACCTCGTCCATTTCACGATTCTGCGCCCACCGGAAAAGAACGATTTCACACCGCTCAATGAACTGGCGCTGATTTCCTTCCCAACGCGCGAGCTGTTCGAGGTCAAGCTGCACGAATTCGATCTGATCGTATTCGACCGCTATTTCGAGCGCGGGGTGCTGCCGCCCGCCTATTTCAACAATATCTCGGACTATGTCGAAAAGGGCGGCGCCGTGCTGGCCGCCGTCGGCCCCGACTATGCCGGCCCACGCAGCATCTATCGCACGCCGATGGCGCGCATCCTGCCGGGTGTTCCGACCGAACAGGTTTTCGAGGAAGCCTTCCGCGCCAAGATCAACGCCGTCGGCACGCGCCATCCTGTTTCCTCCGGCCTGCTCGATGCCGGCGGCAAGACGCCCGAATGGGGCCATTGGTATCGTCAGGTCGATACCGAAGTGAAGCGCGGCGAAGTCATCATGACGGGCGTCAACGACCGCCCGCTTCTCGTGCTCGACCGTGTCGGCAAGGGGCGTGTCGCCACTTTCATGAGCGATCACGTCTGGCTGTGGGCGCGCGGCCATGAAAACGGCGGGCCACATTCCGAACTGATCCGCCGCCTCGTGCATTGGCTGATGAAGGAACCGGATCTGGAGGAAGAAGACCTGCGCACCCGGGTCGAGGGCGACAAACTTACCGTCTTCCGCCGCTCGCTCGACGAACAGGTCCCCCCGATCACCATCACCGCGCCATCGGGCGCGCAGGAGACCGTGACGCTTGCGCCCGACGGGCGCGGAGGTGCTACGGCGACGCTCACTACCCGTGAAACCGGTCTCTATCGCATCGAGGACGGGCGACGGCGCACTATGGCCGCGGCCGGAGAATTGAACCCGCCGGAACTGTCCGATCTGCGCGCGACACCCGAGAAACTCGCGGCCTATGTCAAGGCGACCGGCGGCGGCATCGCCTGGATCGCCGACGGCGTGCCCGATTTCCGCCGCACGCGGCCCGGCCGCGATGGTGCCGGCAGCGACTGGTTCGGCCTGACCCGCAATGAATCCTACGTCGTGACCGGCGTACGGCAATTGCCGCTGCTTCCCGCCTTGTTGTTCCTGCTATTGGCGGCCGGCACTGTCATGCTCGCTTGGTGGCGCGAGGGGCGCTGACGTTACAGGAGACGATCATGCGATATGTGGTCGGCTTTTTCGCAATGATAAGCATTTTGGCCGTGCTGACCGACACCCAAGCGGCGGAAATGCCGCCCATGTCGGGATGCAAAGAACATTGCATCGCGGTTCTGCAAAAGATCGACGGCAAGCTCGCAAACTCGTTCGCCATGACATGTAAATCAGACGAGCAAAGATGTTATGGCGAAGGCCTTGTGGCATTGTTTGACGAAACAGTACCGGTCGCTGCAAGCGGCATTTTCACGAATGGTGGCATAAACATTGCCTTTTATACGAAGGCTGGAAATCTGAACGGGTGAGCGATTTTCTTTTCTCTCGATCAGCGGGGTGTATCGAAGGAAATCGACCTCACCACGACTGTCAGAGCGCCCAAAGCGCCTGCACCGAAACGCACCGTAAGAACCGAAAACGATCTTCTTCCTGGCAAGATTCAGGTCTTTGTCTCCGGCTATCTTGCGAGATCTCCGTTCGTCCCGCTTAATTAAATCCATTACACCAGGCCTCGTGCATCTTCGCGTTAGAGACGCTAGACTGGCACATCGACGTTTTTCTGGGGGACCGATCCATGCCGTTCGTCCGGCGCAATGCCGAAGCCAAAGTCGAAGCGATCTACGCGCATCCTCAGGACGGCGCTAACGAAGAGCTGCCGCATGGCCATCCCGATCTGCTCGAATTCTTGGGGATAAGCGCCCGGGCCATCATCGATGCCGATCCCTGGATCAAGGCCGACTTATCGCTCGCCCGCGTGACCGAAGATTTGCTCAGCATCCTGATGGAACGCGGCGTCATCTCCTTCACCGACCTGCCGATCGGCGCACAGGAAAAGCTGATCGCGCGCCAAGGACTGCGTTCAAGCCAGCTGTCCTACGTGCAAAGCCTGTTCGGCTCGAGTGAGGAAAATCTGCTCTAGCGGATCGAGAGTCCCATAATCGCAAAATAAGCCGTCATTGCCGGGCGCAGACCCGGCCATCCATTTTTTCGTCGTACCGCCGTAAAAAACTGGATGCGCGGATCAAGTCCGCGAATGACGAACGGGCTATTCCGCCGCCGCCTTCGGGGCGGGCGGCATCCAGCGCAGCACCGGATTGCGCGCGGCGCGCGTCTCGTCGAGCCGGCGCCGCGGCGCGAGCTTGGGTGAGTCCTTAAAGAAGGCGACCTCCTTTGCCTTGGCACGCTTGGCCAGGCCCAGCATCAGATCGGCGAGCAGATCGAGCGAGGCGCGCCCTTCCGTCTCGGTCGGCTCGATCAGAAACGCGCCGTGCACGATCAAGGGGAAGTACATCGTCATGGGATGCACACCTTCGTCGATCATCGCCTTGGCGAAATCGAGCGTGCTGACGCCGGTATCAGCCAGGAAATGGTCATCGAACAGAACCTCGTGCATACACGGCCCTTCGTAGGAGAGCGACATCGTTCCCTGCAGGCGTGCGCGCAGATAATTGGCATTGAGCACCGCGTCCGCTGAGGCCTGGCGCAAACCATCCGAACCCATGCTCATCATGTAGGAAAGTGCGCGCACGAAGACGCCAAACTGGCCGTGGAAACCCTTCATACGACCGTAGGGGTGTGCTCCGGTTTCGCCCGCCTGTTCGACGAGACGGAAACCCTCGCCCTCGCGCACGACATAGGGAAGCGGCGCAAAGGGCGCCAGCGCTTTCGACAGCGTGACAGGCCCAGCCCCCGGACCGCCGCCGCCATGCGGCGTCGAGAAGGTCTTGTGCAGATTGAGGTGCATGGCGTCGATGCCGAGATCGCCCGGGCGTACCCGCCCGACGATGGCATTGAAATTGGCACCGTCACAATAGACGAAGGCACCGGCCGCGTGCACCGCCGCGCTGATCTCGGCCATGTCGTCCTCGAACAGGCCGCAGGTATTGGGATTGGTGATCATGACCGCAGCGACGTCGGGGGCCAAACGCGCCTTCATGGCTGCCAAATCGACGCGGCCGCGTGCGGTCGCCGCCACCGATTCGATCTCGTAGCCGCACATATGCGCGCTGGCGGGATTGGTGCCGTGCGCCGATTCCGGAACCAGCACGACCCGGCGCGCATCGCCGCGCGCTTCCAGCGCGGAGCGGATCGCCATCAGGCCTGTTAACTCGCCATGCGCGCCTGCGGCCGGCGACAGGGCCACGGCCGGCATGCCGGTCAATTCGGCCAGCCAATGGGCAAGCTCATGCATCAGCGCGAAAGCGCCCTGCACGGTTCCTTGTGGCTGCAGCGGATGGATATCGGCGAGCCCCGGTTGACGCGCCATTTTTTCGTTGAGGCGCGGATTGTGCTTCATGGTGCACGAACCGAGCGGATAGATGCCCGCATCGATCGCGTAATTGTTGCGGCTCATGCGCACGTAATGACGCACCACCTGCGGTTCGGACAGGCCAGGCAAGCCGATCGGGCGCGTGCGGCGAGCGGGCCCTAAGCGATTGTCGTGGCGCTCCGGTTCCGGCAGATCGACCGCCGTGCGCCCTGCCTTGTCTTGCTCGAAGATCAGCTTTTCCTCGAGATCGAGGCCGCGATTGCCAGTGAGGGTAACCACGTCCGTCATTTCAGAACCTCACCCAGTGCAGCGACGAGCCGATCCATATCGTCGTCGGTCGTCATTTCGGTGGCGCTCACCAGCAGCAGGTTTGCGAGATCGCGCTGATCGGGGAACAGGCGCACAACCGGAACGCCGGCGAGAATACCGCGCGCGGCCAGCGTATCGACGATGGGACTCGCAGGTCTAGGCAGGCGCAGAGTGAATTCGTTGAAGAAGGTCTCATTGAGCAGTACAACGCCCGGCACGGCGCCGAGCTTCTTGGCAAGCGTCGAGGCGCGCGCGTGATTGATCGCGGCCAAGCGCGTAAAACCGGCCTCGCCCAGCAAAGTGAGATGAATGGTGAAGGCGAGCGCACACAGGCCCGAATTGGTGCAGATGTTGCTTGTCGCCTTTTCGCGGCGGATATGCTGCTCGCGCGTCGAGAGCGTCAGCACCCAGCCGCGCTTGCCGTCGGTATCCACCGTTTCGCCGCACAGCCGTCCCGGCATCTGGCGCAGGAATTTTTCACGCACGGCGAAGAGCCCGACATGCGGCCCGCCGAAGCTCATGGGATTTCCGAGCGATTGGCCTTCGGCCGCGACTATGTCGGCCCCCATATCCCCAGGCGGCATCAGGGCGCCGAGAGACACGATTTCCGTGACCACCACGACGAGAAGAGCTCCCTTGGCGCGACAAGCCGCACCGAGGTTTGAATAGTCGCGCACTCGGCCGAACACATCGGGGTTTTGCACGACGACGCAGGCGGTATGGTCGTCGATGGTCACGGCGGCATCCTCGGTCCCATTGGCATCGGGCGCCAGCGCGGAGATATCGAGGCTCATGAATTTTACGTTGGTTGCGGTCACGTCGCGGTAATGCGGATGCAATCCGCCGGATAGGACCACGCGGTGCCGGCGCGTCACGCGGCAGGCCATCATGGCGGCTTCGGCGCAAGCGGTCGCCCCGTCATACATCGAGGCGTTGGCGATCTCCATACCTGTGATCAGCGCGACCTGGGTCTGGAATTCGAACAAGGCCTGCAAGGTGCCTTGCGAAATTTCGGGCTGATAGGGCGTGTAGGAGGTGAGGTATTCGCTGCGCTGGATCAGATGATCCACAGTGGCCGGGATATGATGGAAGTAATTGCCGGCGCCAAGGAAGAACGGCGCCGTCGATGCGCCGATATTTTGCGCCGCCAGCGCGCAGATACGCCGCTCGACCTCGATCTCCCCGCCATGCGGTGGAAGATCCACCGGCCTGTCCAGAAGAGCCGCTTTCGGCACGCCTCGATAAAGTGCGTCGACAGATTCGACACCGACCGTGGCCAGCATCGAAGTGCGGTCTTCGTCGGTCAGCGGCAGATAACGCATCATCCCAGGCCCTTCACGAATTCCCTATATTCCTTTTCGTCCATCAGGGAATCGAGCTCGGTTTCGTCGTCGATGCTGATCTTGAAGAACCAGCCATCACCGATGGCGTCCTCGTTCACCAACTCCGGCTTGCCATTCAGTGCCTCGTTCACTTCGACAATCTCACCCGAGATCGGAGCGTAAACCTCGGCAGCGGCCTTGACCGACTCGACGACGGCGGCCTGATCCCCCATGGCAAAACTTTTGCCTTCATCGGGCAACTCGACAAAGACGACATCGCCCAATTGTCCTTGCGCATAATCGGTGATGCCGACCGTGGCGGTATCGCCATCGACGGCGACCCATTCATGCTGGTCGGTATATTTCAAACTAGCCATGACTGCTCCGTTTCGCTCTCGAGTGTCGGTCGGGTTATCTATCTTTGTGGTAGCGATGGGCGACAAAAGGTAAGCGCGCCACCTTGGAGGGAATTTTTTTGTCGCGCACCGTAATGCCGAGAGGCGCACCCTCGCCGGCTTGGGCCGCCACGACATAGCCCATGGCGATTGGCCGATCGAGGCTCGGCCCGAAACCGCCGCTCGTGATCGTCCCGATCTTGGCGCCGGCTGGGTCGGTGATATCGGCATGATCGCGCACCGGCACGCGGCCCTCGGGCAAGATGCCGACGCGCTTGCGCGGCGCACCGTTGGCGAGTTGCGCCAGAATCGTCGCCGCACCCGCGAATCCGCCTTCGGCGCGGCGGCGCTTGCCGATGGACCAGGCGAGCGCCGCCTCGATGGGCGTCGTCGTGGTATCGATGTCGTGACCGTAGAGGCAAAGTCCGGCCTCGAGCCGCAAGGTGTCGCGGGCACCGAGCCCGACCGGCTTGACCCGTGCATCCTTCAATAAAGTGCGCGCCAGCCCTTCGACAGCACTGTTGGCGACGGAAATCTCGACGCCATCCTCGCCCGTATAGCCCGAGCGTGACACGGTACAGGCAATGCCGCCGATCGTCACATCGGCCAAACTCATGAAGCCGAGTTTCGACAGGCCCGGGGACAATCCTTCCACGACTGCAATGGCGGCGGGTCCTTGCAACGCGATCAACGCACGGTCTTCCAGAAGTTCGAGCCGGCAATCCTTGGGCAGAGCCCCCGCGATGTGGGCATAGTCGCCCTCCTTGCAGGCGGCATTGACGACCAAGAATAGATGATCGCCGCGCCGCGTCACCATCAGATCGTCGATGATGCCGCCGGAATCGTTGGTGAGCTGCGTATAACGCGTGCGGTCGACTTCGAGGCCTTGGATGTCGCCCGGCACAAGGGCCTCGAACGCGCGCGCCGCATCGGTACCGTGGATGCGCGCCTGCCCCATATGTCCGACATCGAACAGGCCAGCCTGGCCACGCGTGTGGCGATGTTCGGCTAGGATGCCGCTCGGATATTGGACCGGCATGGAATAGCCCGCGAACGGCACCATCTTGGCGCCGAGACTGACATGAAGCGCGTGCAGCGCGGTTTCCTGAAGATCCGTCATCATCGGTCAACCTTAATGATTCGGCCGAGCGACGCAATGGCGGAACCGCGATCCTCGACGTCCCAACTTACGGCTCATAGGCGAGATTGGGAGCGAGCCATCGTTCGGCCTCGGCAAGATCGACGCCGCGGCGGCGCGCGTAATCGACCACCTGATCATGCCCGACACGCCCGACCCCGAAATATCGCGCCGCCGGATTACCGAAATAGATACCCGAAACGGAGGCCGCTGGCAGCATGGCGAGACTTTCGGTCAATTGAATGCGCGCAGTGGCGCCCACCCCCATCAGATCGAAGATCAGCGGCTTCAAGCTATGATCAGGACAAGCCGGATAGCCTGGCGCCGGCCGAATGCCGCAATATTTGCCGGCGATGAGTTGTTCATTGGCCAATTTCTCGTCCGACGCATAGCCCCAGAATTCGGTTCGCACGCGCTCGTGCATGCGTTCGGCGAAGGCTTCCGCCAGACGATCCGCCAAGGCCTGGAACAAGATATCGCTGTAATCGTCCTGCCGGGCCAGAAACTCAGCCCGCTTGCGCTCGGCACCAAGCCCCGTCGTGACAGCAAAGGTGCCGATATAGTCCGCGACACCCGAACTCAGAGGCGCCACAAAATCGGCCAGGCAATAATTGTGGCGCCCACGCCCCTTCACCATCTGCTGACGCAGGAACGGCAGTCGCGTCAGAACTTCGCGCCGACTCGCGTTGGTATATATCACGACATCTTCGCCGTCGGAGTTCGCTGCGAACAGACCGATGACGCCGTTGGCCGTCAACCACTGTTCCTCGACTACGCGCTGCAACATCGCCTGAGCGTCGGCAAACAAACTGCTGGCCGCCGCGCCTTGACGCGGATCTTTGAGAATCGCCGGATAGTTTCCGGTCAGCTCCCAGGTCCGAAAGAATGGTGTCCAATCGATATAATCGACCAATTCGGCCAGATCGTAACCGTGGAACGCGCGCACTCCCAAGGATGTCGGGCGCTGCGGCGGTGACAATTGCCAATCGATTTCCAAGGTGTTTTCGCGTGCCTCGTCGATCGGATGGGTCTGCGTCACTGTCTCGCGCAGGGCATGTTGGGCCCGTACCTTTTCGTAATCGCGATCCACGGCAGCGATATAATCGTCGCGCTGTTCCGAGCTCAACAAGCTCTGCGCCACGCCGACGGCACGCGAAGCATCGTTCACGTAAACGGTCGGACCGCCATAGGCTGGCGCTATGCGAACGGCTGTGTGGTTCTTCGACGTTGTGGCGCCGCCGATCAGCAACGGAACTGTGAAGCTCGCGCGATCGAGCTCCCTGGCCACCGTCACCATTTCCTCAAGCGACGGCGTGATCAGGCCGGACAAGCCGATAGCGTCGACATCGTGCTCACGCGCGGCTTCGATAATTTTCGCATAAGGCACCATCACGCCGAGATCAATGATCTCGTAATTATTGCACTGAAGCACGACCCCTACGATGTTCTTGCCGATATCGTGAACGTCGCCTTTCACCGTCGCCATCAGGATGCGGCCCTTGGTGCGCCGCTCGCCCTCACCCTTCGCCGCCTCGATGAAAGGAATCAGATGGCCGACCGCCTGTTTCATCACACGCGCGCTTTTAACAACCTGGGGCAGGAACATCTGGCCCGATCCAAACAGGTCTCCGACAACGTTCATGCCGTCCATCAAGGCGCCCTCGATGACGTCGATGGGCCTTTTGGCTTTCAGCCGCGCTTCTTCGGTATCCTCGATGATGTAATCGGTGACGCCTTTGACGAGCGCGTGAATGATGCGGTCCTCGACCGCGCCCTCGCGCCACGTGAGGTCCGGGCCAGTGCCCTTATTCTGACTCTCGGCGCTGCTTGCCACTTCGAGCAATCGTTCGGCGGCATCGTCCCTACGATTGAAAATCGCATCCTCGATTCGCTCGCGCAGGATGGGCTCGATGTCGGTGTAAACCGGAAGCTCGCCCGCGTTCAAAATGCCGAGATCGAGACCCGCCTTGACCGCGTGATAGAGATAGACCGCATGGATGGCTTCGCGGAGCGGCGCATTGCCGCGAAACGAGAACGAGACGTTGCTGACACCGGCACTCACCAAAGCATGCGGTAAGTTAGCCTTGATATGCGTTATCGCCTCGAGATTGTCGCGCGCGAAGTTACGATGCGCATCGATGCCTGTGGCGATCGGGAACAGGTTGGGATCGAAGATGATATCCTGAGGCGGAAAACCTACTTCCTCGGTCAGAATGCGGTAGGAGCGCGTGCAGATTTCGACCATGCGGTCCTATCCATCGGCCTGCCCCTGCTCATCGAAAGCCATGACAAGCGCGGCCGCGCCGTATTTGCGGATCGTCCGGGCGCGATCCTTGAAGGCCTCCTCGCCTTCCTTGAGGCTGATCGAATTGACGACGCCCTTGCCTTGAAGGCATTTCAAGCCCGCTTCGATCACCGACCACTGCGAAGAATCGATCATGACCGGAACACGCGCGATATCGGGCTCGCTGGCGACGCGCTTGAGGAAACGATCCATCGCCGTTTCGGAATCCAGCATCGCCTCGTCCATGTTGACGTCGATGATTTGGGCCCCGCCAATGACCTGTTCACGCGCAATGGACAGTGCCGTATCATGATCGCCGGCGACGATAAGCCGCCTAAACTTCACCGAACCCGCGACATTCGTGCGCTCGCCGACGTTCACGAAGCCGGTAACCTTGTCCAGTGCGAGCGCTTCCAGCCCCGCCAGGTGGCAGAATGCGTCCGACGGCGGAATTTTGCGGGGCGGCAGATCGCGCACGGCCTCGGCGATCAGGGCGATATATTCGGGCGTGGTGCCGCAGCAGCCGCCGACGATATTGACGAGTCCGTCTTCGGCGAACGAGCGAATCGCGGCCGCCATGGATTCGGGCGAATCGTCGTAGTCGCCAAAAGCGTTGGGTAGGCCCGCATTGGGATGAACGGAAATGGCCACGGGCGCGGTGCGCGCCAAGGCCTGCAAATGCGGGCGCAGCGCATGGGCGCCGAGCGCGCAATTGAGGCCGGCCGTAACGGGTCGCCCGTGCCCAACCGAATGCCAGAAAGCCTCCGGCGTTTGTCCGGACAATGTGCGTCCCGCTGCATCGGTGATCGTGCCGGAAATCATCGTTGGAATGCGATGGCCCAATGTCTCTTCCAGATCAAGCACGGCATAGATTGCCGCCTTCGCATTGAGTGTGTCGAACACGGTTTCGATCATAATGAGATCGGCCCCGCCCTCGATCAGAGCGCGGGCCGCTTCGCCGTAGGCGCGAACCAATTCATCGAAGGTCACGTTGCGGCTACCGGGATCGTTGACGTCGGGCGAGATCGACGCCGTTCTATTGGTCGGCCCAAGAACCCCCGCAACGAAACGCGGTCGCGCCGGGTCGGATCGATTTGCGGCATCGGCCGCGCGGCGCGCGATCGCGGCCCCAGCCCGATTGATTTCGGCCACCGAGGATTGGGTTTCGTAATCGGCCTGCGCAATCGCCGTCGCATTGAAAGTGTTGGTCTGAATGATGTCGGCGCCCGCGGCGAGATAGGCGCGATGCAACTCACCGACGATATCCGGCTGGGTCAAATTGAGAATGTCGGCATTGCCCTTGAGATCACGCCCATGCGACGAGAACTCCTTGCCGCGATAAGTCGTCTCATCGAGCCTACGGCGCTGAATCAACGTTCCCGTCGCGCCATCCAGCATGACGATGCGCTCAGTCAATATCCGCTCGAATAGTGCCGCCCGCGACGAAAGAGGTTGTTCGAAAAAAGATTTTCCGTCCGGCAGAAACTTATCCATGAAGGGCAATCTCATCTTGAATGCGTACGCCGCGCCAGATCTGTTCGCGCCCCGGTCCCCCCGAAATTTTGGCGACCTTTTCGGGGCGCAATCCCGCTGCCTGGAACCACGTTCCCAATTCGGCGTCCGAGAAGCCGAGGGCGCGGCCGGTATCCTTGCCCTTGGCATTGATACGAGCAAAATCGATGATCACGATATGCGCGCCGGGCGACATCACCCGCGCTGCTTCGCGCAGGGCTCTTTTCGGATCGTCGACAAATCTCAATACATGATGGATCATCACGGCATCGAAGGATTCATTCACGAACGGAAGTTCGTACAGATCGGCATAACGAACGCGGCAATTCTGCAAGCCTGCATTTTCGAGATTGGCGCGCGCCTGCGCCAACATCTCGCGCGACGCATCGATACCGACCCCGACATCGACATTCGGCCCCAGAACCTCAAGCGCCCGGCCCGTACCCGTCCCGATATCGAGCAATCGGCGAACGGGATGCTCCAACACCATATCGCGCAGCGCTTCTGCGGCGCTTTGGTCCGACAGGTAGGAAGCATAACGCTCGTCACCTTGATGAATGACCGGGAACATTGATCCTTCCGCCTTGCGCAACCGCGCCGATTTGATGATTTCAAGCCGCGAAAAATCGCGGGCAAAAGCCTCGTCGTCTTCGGGAAAAATCGGCATCAACTGACGCAGGAAATCCGCCCCGGCTCCATCGAAAACGACGCGGTAATAGGCGAATAGACCCTCGTTCGAGCGCTCCAGCAGGCCGGCATCGCAAAGAATTTTCAAATGCCGCGAAACACGAGGCTGGCTCTGGCCGAGGACCAAGCTCAGCTCGCCGACCGAATAGTCGCTGCGCGCGCAAAACCCCAAAAGCCGTAACCGCGTCGGCTCAGCCGTTGCTCTCAACATTTCCAACAACTGCTTCATCGTTCAATTTATATAACGATAGATTTAAATAAATCAATCTTTATATAGAATGGCGCATATGGCGCGCACTCACAGCTCGCTGGCTGCGCAAAGGATGCCGCAGGCTCGCGCAGCCAGTGTTTGTGAAAAGTCGGGAAATGGCGACGAAGGGCGGAAAAGAAGCGTTAAGCGCTAAAGTCCGAGACGGCCGCCCGGCCATTGACGATTCTCGCGCAATTGATCCTCGGTCAGGATGAACCCGACGAAAACCTCTTGTTTCTCGCCGCGGCGTTGGTCGCCCAGCGGAATCGTGATTTCGATATTGGCCTCGGTCACATCGAGCTGCGTGCGATTGGCCGGCAGCTCCACGTCGCGCGAAAACTCCGCCCGCCCTTCCGGCTTGGGATAGAAGGAAGGAATCGCCGTGAAGTAATTAAGTTGCGCACGGTAACTCGTCATGGCCGGACCCGGCGTCACACGCAGACGCGGTCGCAACGTCGTCGTCACCGACGAGTAGGTTTGCTCGTTCGGCTTTTTCGATTTTGTCTTGATCACGTAGGAACAATCGCCATCGACACCCAGTATCCAGGCTTCATAGGCGATGTCCGTGATATCGCGCCCCGGCCCCGGACGATAGACCGTGATGTGATTCGCATCCTTGAGGGCATAAGCCATCGGACAGGCAGGCAACGGCGATGCACTCGAAAACAAGCCGCCGCAGCCGCCGAGGGCCACCGCAATCGCCAAAAGAAGAGGAACGAAGCGAATCACAGAGAATTGTGGGTGCCGTCGCAATAGGGCTTGGTCTTCGACATTTTGCATCCGCATAGCCAAATCGTTTCGTCCTTTTCCGCCACCTTGATCATCGGGCGCAAATCTTCGGTCGACTTATGGCTGCCGTCGCACACCGGTTGCTGCTTAGAGAGCCCACACGAACACCAGGCGTATTTCTCGCCCGCCTTGATGACTTTCTCAAAAGGACCCTTCTGGGCAACGACTGGATCGGTCATGGGTAAGCTCCTCCGATGGTGAACGTGTCGGCGAACTCTAGTGGAGGCATCGAGATCGAACAAGCCGAACGGATGGGACCCGGCGCACGAATTCGTCAACGCACATCGTATAGGGCCGCCGCCAGGCGGGCCAAGGCGCGCGCGCGCCCCGAAGCGTCGGTTATCCCGCGCGCAATATCGAGACCGCGATCGAGTGCGGCCCGCGCCAGAACGGTTTCGCCCGCTGCGATTCGCTCGGCCGCGACGTCGGCCAGCATCCAGACTTGATCGAAACTGCTGATCATCTGCCGGGTCGCACGATTGGCGAGCGCCGTTGTTGCCGTGGCATCGGCCGACATTGCCATCCGCGCCTGTGCGTTGGCGACGTTCCATAAAACATAGGCGCGGAGTTGGTCGCTTTCCATGGAGCCCGTCGCTTCGAGTGCCCGCGAAAACGCCTTCTCACCGTAACGCAAGCCGATGTCGACCAACGAAAGAGCGATCTGCCCAGCGGCATAGGATTTCGCATATGGCAACTCGATGCCCCTTGTCAGGCGCAACGCGTAGCTGATCAGCGCAAAGGATTTCTCTTCGTCGCCACGGCGCGCCATTTCGGCGGCAACCCGCCCCAAGGCGACCGCGCGATAGCGATCGGTCTCGATGCGGCCCGCCGCCGCTAATGCCTCATCGGTTCGCCCGGCCTTCGCCAGCGCCTTCGCGGCGCTCAAAAGAACCGCCGTCCGATCGTCGTCGCCGGATACTTCGTCGAGGAGTGCCAGCGCGCGGTTCGGCTCGCCCATCTCGGCATAAGCTTGTGCGACGTGGCGCATGGCGACGCCGCGCTCGCCGGCGCCGGCGAAACTGCGCGGATTGCGAATGATCTGTTGCAGATCGTTCAGGACGGTCAGCGCGCGCTTGGCGTTGCCGGCCTTGGAAATCACCGCGGCCATCTGGGCATCGATGGTGATGCGCTTGAGCATATCGTCCAGTCCGCGCGCGTCCTTGATGATCTCCTCGGCTGTGTCCTGCGCGGTGCGCTTGCCGTCCTTGACGAGCATCACCTCGACGATCGCCGACAAGGCCTCGAGCCGTTTGGCGCGATCGGGAATCAGTTCCGCAACCTCGCGTGCCTCCTTCAGACGGTTCTGTTGCGCAAGGGCGCGCGAAATATCGCGCAATGCCACGACAATGAGACGTGCATCGCCGATGCGGCGCACGGTCGCAATCGCCTCATCGATCATGCCGGCCTTCGCCTGGGACACCAAAATTTCGCCATAAGCCCAATCGCGCAATTCGGGCTTGAAGATCGCCTTGGCGCTTTCGACCGCCTCGGTCAGCAGGCACCGCTCGCTGGGCGTGGCGAAACAGCCCGACGAATCGCGTGTCGGATCGGCGAATTCCTTGTCGCCGTCTTTATTCAACAGATGGCGGGTTTCTTCACGTTCGAGCAACGACTGGCGGGCGACAGCGATTTTCTCGTCGCGCACGGTTTCCAACCGCTCGAGCATTGTGCCGACCTTGTCCTGGGTCTCCATATGTTCGGCGAGTTGTTTGGAGACCTTGCCGTCCGGATTGCGACCGGTCGCGCGCTGATAGGCCTCGATCGAGTCGCGCAGGCGTTCGTTCATGCGCCCGTCGGCTTCGCCGGTATAGAAGCCCATCTTGCCCAGCATCTGCTGGAGATGCCGCACGAGTTCGCTGGGAGCGCCGATCTCGTCGCCCTTGCGGTTGGTGAAATCGTCACGCGGGGCCGCAGTCGCATCCACGGGTGCCAAGCACACGCAGGCGAGATAAATAGCCGCAAAAATCGAAAGCCGCCGCCGATCGGTCATGCCTGCTCCACCGCAATAATATTAATGTATTCCCATTTCTTAACAATTGGGATAATCCGCGATCCATGACGGATGACACACCAAGCGAAACAACGAGCGAAACGGTCGAATTGTTCACGGACGGCGCGTGCAGCGGCAATCCCGGTCCGGGCGGCTGGGGCGCCATCCTGCGCTGGCGCGGCACCGAAAAGGAACTTTCGGGCGGCGAGCCGGCGACAACGAACAACCGTATGGAAATGGAAGCGGTCATCCAGGGCCTGCGCTCGCTGAAGAAGCCGACCCGCGTCACCGTCTATACCGACAGCCAATATGTCCAGCGCGGCATGAGCGAATGGCTGAAGCAATGGAAGGCGAAAGACTTCAAGATCAAGGGCGGCGGCTATCGTCCCAATCACGACCTATGGCGCGCCCTCGACGAACTTGCCCATATCCACAAGATCCATTGGAAATGGGTCCGCGGCCATAACGGCCACGCGGAGAACGAACGCGCCGACAAGCTCGCGACCGATGCGGCAAAGGCCATCGCGCGCAAGGATTAAACGAGCGCCGTTGCGCTCGGGGACTAATCTTTCTTTGGCGTCATCCGATGCAGAAAGCTAGCGATCACACCGCGCAGCGTGCGTATTTCCTGTTCGGTTGGCTGTGCGCGCTGAAACAGATTGCGCAGGTTGCGCACCATGATCGGCCGTTTCTCGCGCACGTGAAAGAAACCGCTCTGATCGAGAGCGCCTTCGAGATGTTCGAACAGGCCCAACATTTCTTCCTTTGTCGCCGGGCGCGTATCTTCGGGAATGCGCATGTCGGACTCGGGCGTGGCGATGCCCGCCATATGCCACTCCCACGCGACGATCAGGACCGCCTGCGCGAGATTCAGCGAGGTGAAACCGGGATTGAGCGGCGCGGTGATGATGTGGTCGGCCAGCGCGATATCGTCGTTGTTAAGCCCCTTGGCCTCGCCGCCGAACAATATCCCGCATGTGTGGCCGACGGCGGCGCGCAATTCGCGCGCGGCGGCCCCCGGCGTGACCACGCGCTTGGTCATGGCACGGTCGCGCGCGGTCGCAGCATAAACAAGCGTGAGATCGGCGATGGCATCGGACGTCGTGGCGAAAACGCGCGCATTATCGATGACGACGGCGGCACCGGCTGAGGCGGCGACGGCGCTATCGCTCGGCCAGCCATCGCGCGGACGCACGAGACGCAGGTCGGTCAGGCCGCAATTCAGCATGGCGCGCGCCGTCATGCCGATATTCTCGCCAAGCTGAGGAACAACGAGGATAACCGCAGGGGCGCCAACGCCGTCCGGCGTCGGGCGGAGAGATTCGCCGGCTGACAAGCTAGGCGCCGGCAAGCTAGGCGCCAGCGCGGCGCGCCGCCGTACGGGTGGCAACCGGGGCTGTTCCGCGCGCCTTCAGGAGTTTGTAATCGATGGAGTCGCGCAGTGCGTTAAACGACGCATCGATAATATTGGTCGACACACCCACCGTCCACCAACGTTCCGTCCCATCCGCACTTTCGATCATCACGCGGGTGACTGCACCGGTCGCCTCGGTCGGGGTCAGGATACGGACTTTGTAATCGACGAGGCGTACGGCGGCGAGTTCGGGATACATCGGCAGCAAAACATCGCGCAGCGCGGTATCGAGCGCATTCACCGGGCCGTTACCTTCTGCGACCGTCATATAGGGCTCTCCGCCGACCTCGACCTTGATGGTCGCTTCAGACAGCGTCACCAACTCACCCTTGGCATTCCAGCGGCGTTCGTCGATGACGCGGAAGCTCGTCAGGCTGAAAAATTCCGGCACAGTGTCGAGGGCGCGGCGTGCCAGCAATTCGAAGCTGGCCTCGGCGCCGTCGTAGGCATAGCCGTTGAATTCGCGCGCCTTCACGTCGTCGAGCAATTGCGCGACCTTCGGATCGTTGGGATCGACCGCGAGGCCGAAATCGCGGAAGTTCGCGAGCACGTTGGCGCGCCCAGACTGGTCCGATACCACGACATGACGGCGATTGCCGATCAGATCGGGCTGCACATGTTCGTAGGAGCGCGGATCCTTCTCAACCGCCGAGACATGCAATCCGCCCTTGTGCGAAAAGGCCCGTTCGCCGACATAGGGCGCGCCGCGATCAGGCGCACGGTTGAGGCGTTCATCGAGCGCGTGACTCACCTGGGTCAGGCGCTTGAGATTTTCCGGCGTAATGCCGGTCTCGAAGCCCATCTTCAGGACCAACGACGGGATGATGGAAATGAGATTGGCATTGCCGCACCGCTCGCCGAGCCCGTTGAGCGTGCCCTGAACCTGACGCACGCCTGCACGCACGGCCGCCAAGGAATTCGCAACCGCATTGCCGGTATCGTCGTGGCAATGGATGCCGAGCCGCTCACCCGGGATCTGCTTGGCGATCTCGGTGACAATGGACGTCACCTCGTGCGGCAAGGTGCCGCCATTGGTATCGCACAACACGATCCAGCGGGCACCCGCGTCATAGGCAGCCTTGATGCATTGCAGCGCGTAGGCAGGATTGGCCTTGTAGCCATCGAAGAAATGCTCGGCGTCGAAGACGACCTCGTCGGCATGGCGGCCGAGATGGGCGACGGACTCGGAAATCATACGCAGATTTTCGTCGAGCGCGACGCCCAGCGCCACCGTCGCGTGGAAATCCCAGGTCTTGCCGACGACAGTCACTGCCTTGGTCTTCGGCGCCAAAAGGGCGCGCAGACCAGGGTCATTGTCGGCGCTGCGGCCCGAACGGCGCGTCATGCCGAACGCCGTCATGCGGGCATGATTGAGCTTCGGCAAGTCGGCGAAAAAGGCATCGTCGGTCGGATTGGCGCCCGGCCAGCCGCCCTCGACATAGTCGATCCCCAGGCGATCGAGTTCGCTCGCGATTTCGGCCTTGTCACTGGCACTGAAATCGACGCCCTGGGTCTGCGCGCCGTCGCGCAGTGTGCTGTCGAACAAATAGATGCGCTCGCCCATCGTGGGTACCGGTTACCGAACGTGTGGAAGGTGCGGGAGAATGCACAACTCCCGCCGGAATCTCAAGGATTACCCAAAACTCAGCGGGTCAAGGTTAGTCGATCGCCCTCGACCCGCCAGGAGGACAGCCGTGTTAAAAAACTCATGCCGAGCAGCGAGGTATCCATCGGCGCGCCATTGACCGAAGCGCGCACGTCGTCGAGCACGACCGGGCCGATCGCGACCTGCTTGAGCCGAACCGGCGCGCCGCGCACCAACCCGTTGGCGGTTTTATAGGGTTTGTCGAAGCGCAGGCTATTGAGATCGAGACCCAGGCGCTTGGCATCCAGCGGAGTGAGGATCACGTCGGTCGCCCCGCTGTCGAGCATGAATAGGACGGCCACGCCATCCACCATCGCCTCAACCGCGAAATGTCCATCGGTGCGGGCGCGAAAGGTAATGGTGCTTTCGCTGATCTGCTGCCCTTGCTGAGGAACGAGTTCGGCCATGACCAGACGGCCGAGCCGCATCGCCTCATCCTTCAATCCATAGGCCACAAGCAGACCGGCGGCGATCACGACCCAGATGGTCGCCGCGCGCAGCGCCGTCCCTCGGCTTGCGCGGCGGCGCGCGACCAGTGCTGAAATCAGCAAGATCACAAGGATAAGTCCGTAGATGGCTTCCGCCATCGTGGCGCCGTTGGTGAGTCGATCCGAGAACATGGCCGCGATGATCCGTGCAGGCCTCGGTCTCCGTCAAGCGCATCTTGCGGACCTCATGATTCGAAAGGCGCATGAGGACATAGCCGCGTTTTACCCACTCGGAAACCGCGTGTAAGGTCAGCTCATGGCATTATCGCGTTTCGCGTCCTATTTCGGCGGCGTCGGTCAAGCCCTGTCGGTCCGCGACTACCGTATCTACTGGATCGGTCAGGCCGTCTCAGTGCAGGGCGTGTGGATGAACCGGATCGCCGCGGGCGTCCTGATGTACCACCTCACCGACTCGTCCGGCTGGCTCGGCATCATCGCCTCGGTCTATTTCCTACCGCTGATCGTTCTCGGCCCGATCGCCGGCGCTTACGCCGACCGCATCGGCCATCGCCGGACCGCGATCGCAAGCCTTGTCGTTGCCATCGTGATCGCCTTCCTGATGGCGGCATTGACCTATGCCGATCTGATGACACCGTCGCTCCTGGTTGTCCTCGTCCTAATCCAAGGCATCGGCCATGCGTTCGATTTCCCGGCCCGCCAAGTCTTGATCCAAGTTCTGGTCGGACGCGAGAACATGTCGGCCGCAATCGCCCTCAACACCACGACCTTCAACAGCGCGGCGTTCACCGGCCCTGCCATCGGCGCGGCCCTGCTGAAATATGGACAGGAAACGATCGGCAATGCCGCCCCCGCCCTGTGCTTCGCGGCCTATGGCCTGGCCTCGCTCTGGTTCATTGCCTCGTTACTGCGCATCCGCGCGCGCGATCAAGCGCGTCAGGCCACGAGCGTCGCTCGCCTGTACCAGGACGTGAAGGAAGGCTTCGTCTATATCCGCGGTCACGAGACGATCCGCAATATCCTCGTCTTCTGGGTCGTCGCGTCATTCTTCGTGCGCGCCTATGTCGATTTGCTTCCCGGATTCGCAGCTGCCGTGTTCGATCACGGCGTGACCGGCCTCGGCATCCTGCTCGCCGCCTCGGGCGCGGGTGCGCTGGCGTTGTCCGTCGTCATGGCGGTGCGGGGATCGATGCAGGGCCTGCCGAGATTATTGGTCGTCAGCATCGTCATCGACGCGATCGCGTTGTTGATCTTCGCCGCCACGCCGAACTTCTGGGTCGCCACCGCCGCCATGGCGGTCGCCGGCGGTTTCACCGTGACCGCCGCCATCAGCGCGCAAACCCTGGTGCAGGCGACCGTCGATCTTCCCTATCGCGGCCGCGTGCTGGCGGTCTATCTATCGCTGGTGCCGAGCGCGCAATCGATCGGATCGCTCGCCATCGGTTGGGTCGCGGAATGGACCGGCTTGCCGTGGGGCATCGGCGCCGGTGCCGTCGCCACACTCCTTGCCGCACTATACTGGGGACCGCCAATCTGGCGTCGCGCGCGCGAAATCGAAGCGCGGGCCGTGGGTCCGGTCGGGCACGGGGGACACGCCGCCCCGCACGCGGCACCGGGCGACAAAGCCAAGCATTAATTATTATTGGATCAGCCGCGCCGCCAGGTCGTGCCGTTCGGCCCGTCTTCCAAGATCACGCCGGCATCCGCCAATTCTTTCCGAATGCGGTCGGCTTCGGCGAAGTTCTTGGCCTTGCGCGAATCAAGGCGGGCCTGGATGGAGGCATCGATGTCGCCATCGGATAGACCGCCGCCCGCCCCCGCCGGTTGCCATTTGAACCAGGCTTCGGGATCCTCACGCAACAGTCCTAGTAGATTTGCCGAACGCAGCAACTCGGCTGCAGCGACTATCACACCCTCGTCTGAACCTCGATCATTGAACAAACCATCGGCAATTGTATTTAGAACTGCAAGTGCCATTGGCGAGTTTAGATCATCGTCTAAAGCCTCAAGAAATTTTGGATGAATATTTGTTGTATCGCTCGCAGCCCAAACACTCAGCGGTGCATGAGCATTCTGGATAGGCCGAATTTCAAGAAGAACTCGATACAATCGATCCAATGTCGATTTAGCCTGCTTCAAACCTTCCGCCGTCCAATCGAGCGGTTGGCGATAATGCGTTTTCAACATCGCCAATCGGATCGTCTCGCCGTGATGCTGTTTGAGCGCGTCGCGGATGGTGATGAAGTTGCCGAGGCTTTTCGACATCTTCTCGCCTTCGACCGAGAGGAACCCGTTGTGCATCCAGATCTTGGCGAAGGTGCCGTGCCCGTGCGCGCAGGCACTCTGCGCGATCTCGTTCTCATGGTGCGGAAAAATCAGATCGATGCCGCCGCCATGGATATCGAAGGTGGCGCCGAGATGTTTTTCGGACATGGCCGAGCATTCGAGATGCCAGCCCGGCCGGCCGCGCCCCCACGGGCTGACCCAGCCCGGCTGATCCGGCGTCGAAGGCTTCCACAGAACGAAATCGGCGGGATCTTTCTTGTAAGGCGCGATTTCGACGCGAGCACCCGCGATCAGCTCGTCGCGATTGCGCCGCGACAGCATCCCATAATCCGGCATCGAGGTGACGTCGAATAGAACATGGCCCTCGGTCGCGTAAGCATGACCTTTAGCCAACAAGGTTTCGACCAGCGCGATCATCTCGCCGATATGCTGGGTCGCACGCGGCTCCACATTCGGCGGCAAGGCGCCGAGTGCGGCGATATCCTCGTGAAAGGCCTTGGTCGTGCGTTCGGTGATCGAGCCGATCGGCTCTCCCGAGGCCTGATGCGCCGCGATGATCTTGTCGTCCACGTCGGTGATGTTGCGCGCATAGGTCACGTGATCCGCGCCAAATTCATGGCGCAGCAGGCGGAATAGAATGTCGAAGGCAAGGACCGCGCGCGCGTTGCCGATATGGGCATAGTCGTAGACGGTCGGCCCGCACACATACATCCGCACGTTGCTCGGATCGAGCGGCGTCAATTCCTCGACCCGGCGGGTGAGCGTGTTGTGCAGGCGGATGGTCATGATCTCAGACTAAATTGGTGAAGCCGTTGGTGATCGGGTAACGGCGATCGCGCCCGAAGGCGCGCGACGTGATCTTCACGCCCGGCGGCGCCTGGCGCCGTTTGTATTCCGCGCGGTCGAGCATGCGCCACACGCGGCGCACGGTGTCCGAATCGTAGCCTTGGGCGACGATTTCCGAGACCGCGCGCTCGCCCTCGATGAGACTCCGCAGGATCGCATCCAGCACCTCGTAGGGCGGCAGGCTGTCCTCGTCGAACTGGTTGGGGCGCAATTCGGCCGAGGGTTTCTTGGTGATCACGCGTTCGGGGATGACGCGCCCCGAGGGGCCAAGGGCCCCTTGCGGATGCACCTGGTTGCGCCAGTGCGAGAGCGCGAAAACGGTCGTCTTATAGACGTCCTTCAGAACCGAAAAGCCGCCACACATATCGCCGTAAAGCGTCGCATATCCGACCGACATTTCCGACTTGTTCCCGGTGGTCAGCGCCATATGGCCGAGCTTGTTGGAGATCGCCATGATGATCAGCCCGCGGATGCGCGCCTGGATATTCTCCTCGGTCGTATCGGCGTTGCGCCCGGCGAAGACCGGTTTCAGCATGCCCTCGAATGCGCCCATTGCCTCGCTGATCGGGATGATCTCGTAGGCGATGCCGAGCAGCTTGGCCGTCTCGGCGGCATCGTCCAGGCTCTCCTGCGAGGTATAGGGCGACGGCATCATCACGCCGAAGATCTTGTCCGATCCGATGGCATCGGCGGCGACGGCGGCCGAGATTGCAGAATCGATACCGCCCGAGAGCCCAAGTACCACGCCCGGAAACCGGTTCTTGGTCACGTAGTCGCGCAGACCCAGCACCATAGCACTGTAGATGGATTCGGAATCATCCTTGCCGTTTTCGTCGCGGGATTCGATCGGGCCTTGGGCACACACCCAGCCGGCCCCGTTGCGGGTCCATTCGGTCGTCAGCACCCGCTCTTCCCAGGCGGGTGCTTGGGTACGCAGCGAGCGGTCGGAGCCCAATACGAAGGAGCGCCCGTCGAACACCAGCTCGTCCTGCCCGCCCACCTGGTTCACATAAATAAGCGGCAGGCGCGATTCGGTGACGCGCGCGACCGCGAGATTAAGACGCATGTCGGACTTGTCGATCTCGAAGGGCGAGCCGTTGATGACGATCAACAATTCCGCGCCCGATTCGTCCAGGCACTCGGTCACGTCGGGCTGCCACATATCCTCGCAGACCATGACGCCCAGCCGCACCCCCTTGAACTGGATCGGTCCCGGCGCCGGACCGCGGGCAAAGACGCGATCCTCGTCAAAGACGCCATAGGTCGGCAGGAGATGCTTGAACCGCAGTGTAGCGATCTTGCCGCCCTCCAGCAGCAGGGCCGCGTTATAGAGCTTGTCGCCCTCGCGCCAGGGGGCGCCCAGCAGCACCGCCGGGCCGCCATCGGCCGTTTCGGCGGCGAAGGCCGTCACCTGCTCAACGACCCGGCGTTGAAAGGCCGATTTGAGGACCAGGTCTTCCGGCGGATAGCCGCTGACCGACAATTCCCCGGTCACGACCAGATCGGCGCCAGCCTTTGCTGCTTCGGCGCGTGCCGTACGGATGCGCTCGACGTTGCCGTCCACGTCGCCGACAATGGGATTGAGTTGGGCCAAAGCGATGGTAAGACGGTCCGTCATGGCACAGCATTAGAGACGCCGCCCTAGTCCTGTCAACGTTCGCGCGAATAAGCTATCAAACTGATATGTCCGACGAGTCACAAACCCCGCCCAAAGCCGCGCCGCACGTCATTTCGCTGCGCCACCCGGGTTTCATCGCCAAAAAGCCAGCGGCGACACCGGCTGCGGCTGCGCCGGCCGCCGCCGTGCCTCCCCCCAAGCAGGCGCCCACCGCCCCTCTCCCAGCTCCGGCTCCCGCTGCGGAAGGTTCGATCGCCGAGGGCAGCCGGCTTCTGGTGGACACCATTGTGGTAACCTTCACGGACCGCCTCAAAAGCGAAGCGGCCAAACGCGGCGGGCAATTGAGCGCCGCCGATATCGACCGGCTGGCCGGCGAACTCGACGGCAAGCGGGTCCAACTCGAGGCCGTGTTCCGTCAAACCTTCGAAAGTTACGTGCGGGCGCGTGAGCGCGCCGCCTTCGATCATGCGCGCCAATTCCCATTCGATCGCCTGATCGTGAATACCTTTGCCGAATTGTTCACGCCGCAACGCGCCGATATCGACGGGCTCGACCGCGTGACGCGCAAGGTCCTCCCGGGCTTCTTCATGGCGCTCGACCGCATGCTCCCGCCCGAGAAACTGGAGGAATTCCAGGAGCGCTGCCGCAAAGTCGTCTCGCAGATCAGCAGCGGCGAGGAGCGCGTCATGGACTGGCGGGCGCTGTACGACCATCCCGAGGCCAAGGAGTTGCTTATCGACGCGCTCGCGGCCTTCGCACCTTACTTCGAGGCGCTCGATAAACGGCGGAATTGGTTCCTGCCACTGGTCAACGACAATCTGCAGCTCGACGCCAATGACGATTGGTTGCTGACACCCGAGGGTTTCAACAATATGACGCTCGCGATGTTCTTGCCGCTCAAGCGCGAGCTGGAAGAAGCGGGCGTCCGTCTGCGGATGATGAACCGCCACAACGCCATCGACTGCATCCGCCTGCAGCGTGCGGTCGACGCCATGTGGCGCGCCGCCGGACGTCTCGACGATTAAGTCTGGCAGGGATCAAGAAAGGCCGGCGCGCGTATAGAGCTTACACGCGTTTTCCCACATCAGTTTGCGCCGCCGCGTCTCATCCATTTTCCACTCCATCACCGTATCGACGGCGACCGGGAACCAGGCCTCGGCATGGGGATAGTCCGACGCGTACATCAGCACATCCTCACCCAGGTAATCGATCGCCGCATTGGTGAGCTGCTCGCCTTCGGGGATTTCGATGCTCTGGAAATAGCGACCGCTCAGGACATAGTCACTGGGCTTTTGCTTTAGATCTGCGATCGCCGATTTGATCGTGTGGGCATGTTCGTCGATGCGCGTCATCCAGAACGGCAGCCAGCTATGCCCGGCCTCTAGGGTGCCGATGCGTAGGCGCGGATAGCGGTCCATCACGCCGGCGCCGATCAACGAGGCCATGTTGCGCATGCCGCACCACGGATGGGCGGAGGAACGCTGGAGCCAAAGGTTACCCCAGTTGTCGAGACCACCCGGCGCATAGGGCGGCATTACGGTGAAGGTGTGCAACGCAACCGCGAGGTCGTGTTCCTGTGCCTCGGCCCAGATCGGTTCGAGATCGGGATGATCGAGCGGCATGTCAGCCGGCGCATAGACCATCACCGCCCAGGCCCAACGCGATTTTCCCCAACGCTTGATCTCGGCGATGCTGCCCGGAATATCGCGCGCGCCAGCGAGGATGACGCCGCCCAGCCGTTCGGGATAAGGCTTGCAGTAATCCTCCATCCATTGGTGATAGGCACGGTACATGCCCATTTCGAGGACGAGGTCGGTGTCGGCGGTGAAGCTGCCGAACCAGCCCGAAGGCAGCATCAAATTCGCATCGACGCCCTCAAGATCCATATCCTTGATGCGCTCGGCGGAGTCATCTTCCAGCAAGGGCGAGGGCGACGCGCGATGCGCGCCGGTGAAGCCCGCCATATAGCCCTTCTGCTCAACCGGCTCGGCGGTACCCAGACGGCGTTCGTATTTGCGCACGCCCTTGCGGTAGCTCGTATGGCCTCCCTTGCCGGTCGCCTTCAGCGGCTCCCACCCCTCGAGCCGCTTTTTTATCTCGGCGGTCGTATAGCGCTCCAGAATATCGGCATGCGGGCCGACATGCGTGTCCGAATCGAAGACCTTGAAACCGTTACGCGCCATGACTGCCTCTCTACTGAAAATATTTTTAAAGCGTTCCGTTACGTGTCAGCCGATATTTCTCCAGCGCGTCGGCGCCGAGATACCGTTCCTCGAGCTCGCGTTGCTTCTCCATCCCTTCGCCGTCCGCGGCCGCACCCATCGGCGGCATGGCGGGCTTGCCCTTGCGGCTTGCCTGGAAGTCGTCCCATGCGGCGATGTCGCGCGCGTTAAAGTCGTGGAGGAAATCCCACAATGCGGCGCGCATCACTGAATGGGTGAAGCCCGGATACCAGGCGATCGTGACGCCGAGCGCCAAATGTTCGGCCATGCCCAACGTGCGCGGCAGTTTGCCCTTCATGAAGGAGAACGGACCCTTGATAAGGGCGCGGGCGCGTTTCACCTCGTCCAGCGAATGGGGCGATTCGAGCTGCACCCAATCGACGCCCGCCTGTTCCTTATAGGCGACGAGGCGCGCCATGCAGTCGTCGAGGCTGCTGTTGGCGGCGTCGCGCGCATAACATTGCGCCATGATCACAAAATTCGGATCGAGTTCGTTCTTCATATCGACCGCGGCGCGGTAGCGCGCCAGCGCCTGTTCTAGGGACACAACCTCGAGCCCGGCGCTCTGCGTCGTGCGTTTGCCCTCGATCGGCTGATCGTCGATGCGTACGCCGGCCAGCCCCGCCTTGATGCACTCGCGCACCAAACGGCGCACCGCCATGATGCCGCCGTGGCCGGTATCGCCATCGACCATGACCGGCATCGAGCAGCTGTTGGCGATCCAGCCCGCGATCTGCACGCATTCGGTCATGGTGGCCGTGCCGACATCGCCAAGGCCGGTATAGGCGCCGACGACCGCGCTGGTGCCGACGAAGGCAGCTTCGCAGCCCGCCTCCTCCATCAAACGCGCATGGCCGGCGGACGGCGGATGCATCACCGCCAGCACCTTGTCGGTGCGATGAATCAACTGTTGCAGGCAGCGCGTTCGCTCGGGCCCCGAGGATACTGCGGTCATTTCCAGTAAATATCCTCGAGGATCGCGCCATAGGGCGACATGCTCCCCGTCTCGATGCGGATGTCCTTGGTATGGACGAAGGTTGCCGGATAGGCGCTGATCACCATGTTGTAGGCGTTCTCGTTGATGCGATCCAAGGCCTCGCGATAGGTCGCCTTGCGCTTCGCAGGATCCATCGTGTTCTCGCCGTCGAAACGCAGCTTGAACATGGTCGCATCGCCCGCCATGTCGCGCGGCCCGTCGTCGTAATAGAAGCTCATCATGATCCCGACATCGGCCATGCCGAGGAAGCTGAAGGTATGGAGCAGCGCGTTGATCTTGCCGTCCTCCTGCAGCTTGCGATAGGCAACCGACGGCACGCTCTGCACCGATGCCTTGATCCCGATCTCGTGCAGATAGCCGCTGATCCCCTCGGCGATGCTGCGCACACGCGGCGTCGCGGTCAGCACCATCTCGAAACCGTTCGGATAACCCGCTTCCGCGAGCAACTTCTTAGCGCTCGCCGGATCGTACGCAGGCACGGGCTTCGTGCCCTCACAACCGAACATACGCGGATCGCACATAAAATCGTGCGTACCACTACCATCCGCGCCGGCGATCAGTGCCATAGAGAGCGATTTGCGGTCGATCGCCATTTCGATGGCGCGTCGCACTTTCACATTCGTCAACGCGGGAACGCCGGAACGGCCCTTCGCATCCATCAGCATATAGACGACGAGAAGGTTCTGATTGGACGTGACCGCAAGGTTCGGATCCTTCGCCAAATCGTCCGTCTGATCCTTCTCCAACCCCTGAATAAGGTCGATCCCACCCACCTTGAGTTGAGCGACGCGCGTTTGCGAATCCGGAATGCCGACTGCGACGAAACGCCTCACGTTCGACGCCTTATGCCAATCGCCAACCGGTTTGTACGCTTCCCAGCGTTCCAGGGTCGCTCCTTTGTTACGATCAAACTCGACGACACGGTAAGGCCCGCTGCCGACCGGCTTCTGGCCGAAGGTCTCGCGGTTCTCCAATTTCGAATGGATGTGTTTGGGATAGATGTCGGTATTGGCGATCTGCCATAGGTCCATCGTATTGATGGCCTTCGCCGTGTAACGCACTCTGTTGGGGCCGACCTTCTCGACCGCTTGCAGCCAGGTATGATTGTCCTTGTTGCGCAGCATCGTCTTGGGATCGAGGATCCACTCGTACAGCGCCACAACATCGTCGGCGGTGACCTTTTCGCCGTCGTGCCAGTTCTGATCGTCGCGCATCTCGACTTCGACGACGGTATCGCTGACGCGCTTGAAAGATTTGGCGAGCAGTGGCTTGAATTCGCCCGCGCGGTCGTCGTAGCGGATCACGTTGTCGAACACCGAGCCGGTGACGAAACTCGTCTCCTGCTTCGGATCGAATATGCTGTCGACCACGCGAATGGGATCGAGCAGACCGACCCGAATCGTATCCTTGGTCTTTTGCGCCAGCGCCGCCTCTGCGCCAAGAAACGCAATGCAGCCGACCAGAAATGCCAAACTAATCCGTTGGCTCGCCATCGTTCATCCTCCATGTGAGCGGCGTTAACGCCGCTTCTTTTGTTCGACAGGTGGGCCGGCGCCAGCCATCAGGAAGACTGATGATAAAACCGCACCGAAGAAATGGTCAAACCTATTGATTGATTTCGTCAATCCTTTGGTCAGCGCAAAAACTCGATCATTACCTGATAGGTCAAATCCGGCGCTTCTTCCGGGATAAAATGTGCCGTCGGCATGGCACGGCCCTGCACGTTCGCACAGCGCTCTTTCCAGACCGCCAGGGCATCGTAAGCGGTTCCAACCAACCCTTTCTCGCCCCACAGGATCATCGCCGGACATTCGACCTTGCGCGCCAGATCGGCACGGTCGTGCACCAAGTCTATGGTGGCGGCTGCGCGGTAATCCTCGCAGATCGCCCGCGTCGTCTCAGGGTTGGACCAGCAGCGGCGATATTCGGCCTTTACCCAGTCCGGCGACGGCGGGCCGCCGCGACCGCCGTAATAGGCGTCGGGATTTGCACCGATGATGGTTTCCGGCACGGGTGCAGGTTGAATCAAAAAGAACCAGTGGAAATAGGCGGTCGCGATCCGCTGGGTCAAGTTCTCGTAGAAATGGAGGGTCGGCACGATGTCCATCAGCATCATGCGGTCGATCTTCGCCGGATGGTCGAGCGCCATGCGGTGCGTGACCCGCGCGCCGCGATCGTGGCCGGCAACCTTGAAGCGGTTAAAGCCGAGCATGGACATGACCTTCACCTGGTCCGCGGCCATCGCGCGGAAGGATTGCTGCGAATGATCGGGCAGCGAAGCCGGCTTGGAGGAATCGCCAAACCCGCGCAGATCCGGCGCCACCACGGTGAAATCGTGGGCTAAGCGCGGCGCGACCGCATACCACATCAGGTGTGTTTCAGGATTGCCGTGCAGCAACAGCAAAGGCGGACCCGATCCACCGATGGCCGCGTGGATCGTTACACCTTCACCGACATCGAAATCACGCGCCTCGAACCCTTCGATCTCAACACTCATCCCATCTTCTCCACAATATGGCGATGCTGATCGAGCAAAGCCGGAATTTTATCTGGGGACTTGCGACCCCAGCCGCACTCGGTGCCGATGCCGTCGATCCGCACATGGCACCGCGCCGCGGCCAGCCGAGCATCGTCGCCCTCCGAATCGTCATAATGGATCAGGCCGAGATAGAGTTCGGTTTCAGGCCTCAGTTTCAAGCCGTCGATCGTTGCGAAGAATGCGTCGTCGTCGCGATCCTTCGGCACCGGCAGGTGAAAGAACTGGATCGATCGCTCGACCCGCGCCGCGATGTCATTGGTCATTTCCACCATGATCGCGGCGTCCTTCGGCAGGACCATATGTTCGTCGGCCGGACTGCCGTAACACAGGTGATAGCCAAGATCGATGGCGGGCGGTACGGCATCGCCGATTCGCGCCAGAACATCGATGGTCTCGGTTTCGAATTCGACTGGACCCGGCTCGAAGTAACCTTCCCAGGCCAACACCTCCTGACACACGTCCCACTGGATAGCGATGCGATCGTTGGGAAGCATTTTCGCGATCTTCTCGATCTCACCGATGAAATGCAGCGTCAGCGCCGGGATCAATGCCGTCCGGTCGCTCGGCACCATGTTGTTGTAGGTCGGCGCCAGCGGGGTCGGCATGCAGATCTGGAACTTGACCCCCGCCGGGATGACGTCTCTTTTTCGCAGCTTGTGGAAACTCGCAAACGAATCGATCGCCATGTCGGCATAACCGGTGACGAAGCTTTTAGGGTCGACCACGGCGCCTTTCTTGATGCGGAGACGCGGAATCTCGCGGATGACCTTGCCGTCCCATTGGGTGAACTTGAACGGAGCGAGATCGTGCGCCACCTCGATCGCCGGATTTTCGGCCAGCACATCCTGCAGGAATTTGATCCACATCTTGCGTTTGCCGGTCTCGCCGTCGGGCAAACGCGCGAGATGCGGCCCGACCCCGGCCGCAACGGTGCGGAAAATGCTATCGCAATCGGGCAAGGGCACGCTGCCCACCAAATGCACGACAGGATGCCGGCTACGATCCGCGCACATAGCAACCTCCCTTGGGTTCTGTTGTTGCCGCCATCCTAGTCAATCTGCATGATGGCGCACCACACCTGTGAGGAGCTAAGTCGTATGGGGCAGTTCGCCTTGGGCCAGTCCGTTCAACGTTTCGAAGATCCTCGGCTGCTGACCGGGCAGGGCATTTACGTAAGCGACGTCCATTTCCACGACCAGCTCCATGCCTATGTGGTTCGTTCGCCCCACGCCCACGCTACCTTGACGTCATTGGATACCGCCGCCGCTCGCCAGGCTCCGGGTGTGGTCGCGATCCTGACCCACGAGGACATCAAACGCGCCGGGCTGGGCATGACCCACCCGCATCTGCCGCGCAAGCGCCCGAAGGATGGATCGCCCGACTATGCGCGAGCCCATCCTGGCTTGATCCCGGTCGGCGATCGCGTGCGTATCGTGGGAGATCCCATCGCCTTCGTCATTGCCGAAACATTGGAGCAGGCCAAGGACGCAGCCGAGCTGATCATGGCGGAGTACGATATCCTGCCGTCGATCACAGAAACGGAGCATGCCGCCGATGACGGTGTGGTGCAACTTTACGAGGATTTCCCGAATAATATTTCGACCATCACCGAAGCCGGCAACAAGGATGCAACGGAAGCAGCCTTTGCCAAGGCCAAACACATCGTCAAACAACGCTTCGTTATCAACCGCATCACCACGGCATCTATGGAGACCCGCGGCAGCGTCGGCGTCTATGACAAGTTCGAGGACCGCTATACGCTCTATTGCGACACACAGGGTCCGCACGGCTCGCGCACAGAACTTGCGCACGACGTTTTCCATATCCCGGAAAACAAGATGCGCATCGTCGCGCGCGACATCGGCGGCGCCTTCGGCCTGAAGGGCACGCACTTCCCCGAGAACCGGCTGACCCTGTTGGCCGCGCAGCTAACCGGCCGCCCCGTCAAATGGGTGAGCGACCGTTCGGAATCTTTCATCTCCGACGACCATGCCCGAGATTGCGTGACCGACGCCGAACTGGCGATCGACGAGCAGGGCAATTTCTTAGGGCTCCGCGTCAGGACGACCAACAATACCGGGGCGTATCTCACCAGCGGCCCCGCCCTTGTGCCGACCTTCATGAATATCGGCTGTTTGCAGGGCTGCTACAAAACGCCGGCCGCCCACGTCACCGTCACGACCGTCTATACGAACACGCAGCCGACCGGACCCTATCGTGGTGCCGGACGGCCGGAAGCGATCTACGTGATCGAACGCCTGATCGATATCGCGGCGAAAGAAATCGGCATGGACCGGCTCGAACTACGCCGCCGCAATCTGATCCCGTCCTCGGCGATGCCGTTTCAGACCGCGATCACCTACAAGTTCGATTCCGGCGATTTCGAGAAGAACATGGACATGGCCCTTGATATGGCCGACGTCGCGACCTTCGAGCAGCGCCGCGCCGAGGCCAAAGCCCGTGGCAAGCTGCGCGGCCTGGGCGTCATCCATATGATCGAACAGGCGGGCGGACCGCGTCCCGAATATGCCGAGATCCGCTTCGACCAAACCGGCTCGGTCAGCCTGTTCATGGGCACCAAGGCGCAAGGCCAGGGTCACGAGACCATGTACAAGATCATGATGTCGCATATCTTAGGGATAGACAGCGACAAGGTGCGCGTCGTCGATCACGATACCGACCAGGTCTCCTACGGCATGGGCACGGTCGGCTCACGCTCGGCACTTTCAGGCGGCGGCGCCATTCATGGCGCGGCGCAAAAGCTGATCGCCAAGGGCCGCAAGATCGCCGCCCATATTCTGGAGACGTCTGAGTCCGACATCGAATTCGATGCCGGCACCTTCCGGGTCGCGGGCACCGACAAATCGCTCTCCATCGACAAGGTGGCACAGACCGCCTTCAATCAGCCGGCACTGCCGAAGGGCATGGAAGCCGGTTTCTACGAGAACATGACCTATACCCCGCAGGGCGGCAGCTTCCCCAACGGCTGCCATGTCTGCGAAGTCGAAGTGGACCCCGATACCGGCGGCACGACGGTCCTGCGCTACGTCGCAGTCGACGATGTGGGAACCGTGGTCAATGCCCTGACCTTGGAAGGCCAAGTGCATGGCGGCATCGTTCAAGGTGCCGGGCAAGCCTTGTTCGAGAACATCAATTACGATCCGGTGTCCGGGCAGATGCGCTCCGGCTCCTTCATGGATTACGGCATGCCGCGCGCCGCCGATATGTGTTCGTTCGAAATCGGCAACAATCCGGTGCCGACGCCCAATAACGTTCTCGGCATCAAGGGTGCGGGCGAAGCCGGAACCACCGGCGCGCTCGCCTGCGTCATGAACGCCATCAACGACGCGCTCGGCCCCTTCGACGTGCGGCATCTCGAAATGCCCTGCACGCCGGAAAAGGTCTGGCGCGCCATCAACAATGGGAGAGAATGATGAAATATCTTCACACGATGATCCGCGTGAGCGACCTCGACAAAACGCTCGATTTCTTCAAGCTGCTCGGTCTAGAGGAGATCCGCCGCCGCGAAGTGCCGCAGGGCAAGTTCACCCTCGTCTTCCTGGCCGCCCCCGGCGACGAGGATGCGCAAGTCGAGCTGACCTTTAACTGGGACGAGAAAGGCTACGACGAGGGGCGCAATTTCGGCCACCTCGCCTACGCGGTCGACGATATCTACGGCCTGTGCCAACGCCTGATGGACGGCGGCGTGACCATCAACCGCCCGCCGCGCGAGGGCAAGATGGCCTTCGTTCGTTCGCCCGACAATATCTCGGTCGAACTGCTGCAAAAGGGCGATGCCCTTCCGCCCGCCGAACCCTGGGCGAGCATGCCGAATATCGGCAAGTGGTGAGATGCTAGATAATTAATCGTCTTCGAGGAATACCGTATACTTGGATGGAAGCAATCCAATCCTATTACACCGATGCACATCGATAGAATCTGCACTTCGCGAAATGTCCAGCTTGAATAGAAAAAGACCAATGAGATTATTACACTGGCCGCAAACCAAGGACATAAAGAACAACATTCGATTTATTTTTGATCCGCAGGACCTTTTTTTTCGGTCCTCGACGCTCATCATGACTCATATGATCAAATGCGAAAAATAAGGAACCATGTCGCACACAACAGTTCCTCGACACGAATTGAATACAACAACGTGGTTTCTAGAATGCTTGGCTACAATTTAAAGATAAACGCCGGGACATTACTCCTTGCCGACAAACGTCTCCCATATCGATTGATCGACAAGTATATGGTCACCGCTCGCGTTTTTGTCCGCGAATTAGCGCGTGGCTAGATAACTCCGCCACCCAAACGATCAAACTTAAATTCATTCAATAGCCCAAACTCTCTCGACGGCGGCCTTCTTGGCGCGCAGCACCAGTTGGCTCGCCCAATAGTCCGGACGCACACGGCTGGCCGTGATGGCTTTCGCCTACTGCGCGGCCTGAAGTGCGGCGGCGTTGCGAGCCGAAGCGCGCTCCAACTTCAACCGGTCGGCCACGATGAAGGCCACTTCCAGCGCCTGCTTGGCGTTGAGCCTTGGATCGCAATGGGTGTGATAACGATCCTTGAGGTCCGCATCGGTGATGGCCTGGGCGCCACCGATGCATTCGGTCACGTCCTTGCCGGTCAGTTCCAGATGAATACCGCCGGCATGCGTGCCCTCTGCGCGATGCACCGCGAAGAAGGCCTCGCATTCGTTCAAGATCTGATCGAAATGGCGCGTCTTGTAGCCGCTGCCGCTTTTCACAGTATTGCCGTGCATGGGATCGCACGACCACACGACGGTGCGGCCTTCCTGCTTCACGCGGCGGAGCAGCGAGGGTAGGACGCGTTCGACCTTCTCCGCACCCATGCGCACGATCAGCGTCAGGCGACCGGCCTCGTTCTCCGGATTGAGGATGTCGATCAGCTTGATCAGTTGGTCGGGCTCGGCGGTCGGACCGACCTTGGCGGCGACCGGATTTCCGATGCCGCGCATGAATTCGAGATGCGCGTTGTCGAGCTGGCGCGTGCGCTCGCCCACCCACAGCAGATGCGCCGAGGTATCGTACCAATCGCCGGTCAATGAATCGACGCGCGTCATCGCCTGCTCGTACGGCAGCATCAACGATTCGTGCGAGGTGAAGAATTCGGTTTCGCGAATTTGAGGGGTCGTCTCAGACGTCAACCCGCAGGCCGCCATGAACGAGAGAGTTTCGTCGAGACGGTCCGCTAGATCCTTG
Organism: Caenispirillum bisanense; assembly: GCA_945877815.1. Taxonomy (GTDB): domain Bacteria; phylum Pseudomonadota; class Alphaproteobacteria; order Rhodospirillales; family UBA2165; genus CANIGJ01. Next base: position 136,768 of record CAMDWJ010000001.1, on the reverse strand, counting down.
TATTTGGAGCCCAGTTCGGTATCGGCAACGAACCCCATGTTCCACTGATGCACGCGCTGCAGATCGGCATAACCGCCCTGCGCAAAAGCACGCAGCAGATTGAGCGTCGCGGCCGACTGATTGTAGGCCTGCACCATACGGGCCGGATCGGGTTGACGCGCCTCGGCCGTGAATTCGATCCCATTGACGTTGTCGCCGCGATAACTGGGAAGTGTGACGCCACCGATCGTTTCGGTCGGCTCGGAGCGCGGTTTGGCGAACTGGCCCGCCATGCGCCCCACCTTCACCACGGGCATCGCGGCACCGAAGGTCAGCACCACCGCCATTTGCAGCAGGACCCGGAAGGTATCGCGGATGTTATCGGGATGGAATTCGGCGAAGCTTTCCGCACAGTCGCCGCCCTGGAGCAGAAAAGCCTCTCCATTGGCCACCTTGGCGAGATGACGCTTGAGGTTGCGCGCCTCGCCCGCAAAAACCAACGGCGGATAGTTGCGCAAGGTCTTCTCGACCTCGGCAAGCTTGGCCGCATCCGGGTACTCGGGTACCTGAAGGATGGGCTTGTCGCGCCAGCTCTGCGGTGTCCACTTCGTGGCCATGACACAAATCCCAGGAAAACTAAGGTATTCAGGGCGTTTCATATACGCCCCAATGGCTGAATTATCAACCTTTGGCCCATTTTCGGGCCGCTTCGGGCCCGAAACCGGAACTCCTATTTACCCGGACGCAAAGCATTCAGGACGATCAGGGATGCCTCGGCGAATTGCTCGCGCTTCATGCCTGCCGTGACGCGATCGTCGCGCAATACGTCCATGATGAGATCGGGCGAAGTATTCAGACTGGCTCGATTTATCAGGGTCGCGAAGAAATTGGTCGGACAGATCGCCATCACCTCGTCGAGATAGCGTGTGCGGAACTCCGTCACCCGCGTGCGCTTGTTTTCCGAATCGGGGGCCTTGGGGTCGATCTCGGCCACGACCTTGTCGAAATGCTCGCGCCAGGTTTCCACCGGCAGGCGCGGCAGCAGCGCCCAATTGGCGGTCTGCGGGACCTCGTAGCTCAAGAAGCGATGCCAGCGATCGAAGGGATAGAGCCCCTTGGTCGTGGCGCGGTCGCTGTCGATCTTCACCTCCAGCTCCGTATCCAGAATATCGGCGAGCGATTGCGCGGCGCGCAAGCGGTTGCGTGTCAGCGCGCCGGAAATCTTCAGGCGATCCTCTTCATCGAGGCGACCATCTTTTTCCTGGCGCGAAAAGCCGACCAGCATGTCGAAATCGTCGTTCAAACCGACGAAGGCGACCGGCGTTCCGCAGGTGCGCGCCTGCTTCCTCAATTCGTCGACGACCACCGTTCCCGGCCACTTGGTCAGATCCATCTCGCGCGGACCGACGACGGTCGCGATGCGCAAAGCGTGCGGATATTTCCGCATCTGTTCGATATTGTCGCGCAGGAAGGCGGCGATCTGGCGATTGCCGGATTCCGCCTCCGGATCGACGGGAACTTCGATGGGCATCTGTTGAGATGCCACTGGCGCAGCAGCGGCCGCGCCTTGTCGCGGCAATACCGAATCCGGTGGACCGGCGCGTCCGATCACGGGACGCACGTCATCGGCGCAGGCGGACAGAATTGCCGCGAGCGCGCCGGCGATCGCGAGTGAACGAAGCTGCACGACGATCACGTCTACTCCGCCGCCTTCGCCTCGGGCTCGGCGCGCTTGGTTCGCATGGTGACGAATTCCTCGGCAGCCGACGGATGGATGCCGACAGTCGCATCGAACTGCGCCTTGGTGGCACCGCATTTGAGCGCGATGGCGAGGCCCTGGATGATTTCTGGAGAATCCGCGCCCATCATGTGACAGCCCACGACCTTGTCGGTCTTGGATTCGACGACAATCTTCATATAGGTGCGCTCGTCGCGCCCGGACAATGTATGGATCAGCGGCTTGAAGCGCGATTCATACACATCGAGTTTGCCGTATTTCGCGCGCGCTTCGACTTCGGTGAGACCGACCGTGGAGATCGGCGGTGTCGAAAACACCGCCGTCGGTACGTTTTCGCGATCGGCCTTGATGGGATTGTTGTTGAACAGGGTCTCGGACACCGCGCGTCCTTCGGCGATGGCGACGGGCGTGAGCTGCAATTTGTCGGTCACGTCGCCGACGGCATAGATGTGCGGCACCGAAGTGCGCTGCCACTCGTCCACCATAATCGCGCCATTTTCTTTTGTCTTAACGCCCGCAGCTTCAAGGCCGAGATTTTTGGTATTGGCATGGCGGCCGGTCGCATAAAGCACGCAATCGACCGTCATTTTGTCGCCGTTCGAGAAGGTCAAGGTCAGTGCTTCACCCTGCTTCGCGATGGACGAGATTTCAACGCCGGATTTGATCGCCACGTGACGCTTGCCGAATTCTGTCGCGAGCGCGGCCGAGATATCGGCATCGAACCCGCGCAGCAAGGAGGAGCGCACGATCAAGGTCACCTCGGAGCCGAGTCCTTCGAAGATGCCGGCGAACTCGACCGCGATATAGCCACCGCCGACAATGGCGATGCGCTGCGGCCGCTTCGGCAATTCGAGCGCCTCGTTCGACGTGATCGCATGTTCGATGCCGGGAACTTTGGGCAGGCTCGGCCAACCGCCGACCGCGATCAGGATATTGGCGCCGGTGATGCGCTTGCCGTTCACCTCGACCGTATGCGGATCGACCAGCACGCCGCGCCCCTCGTGCAAGGCGACCTTGTTGTTCTTCAGGATCGTTAGGTAAATGCCATGCAGCCGATCGAGCTCGGTATTCTTGTTGCGGATCAAGGCGGCCCAGTTGTGCGTGGCGCTCTCGACGGTCCAGCCGTAATTCGCCGCATCCTCGAACTGAGCTGCGTAATGGACCCCATAGACCAACAGTTTTTTTGGAATACAGCCGCGCAGCACACAGGTACCGCCGACGCGGTCGGCTTCGACCACCGCCGAACGCGCGCCATAGCCCCCCGCTAGGCGCGAGGCGCGCACGCCGCCCGAACCGGCGCCGATGGTGATCAGGTCGTAATCGAACTGGGGCATGACGGCGGCCTTTCAGGGTCAAATGCGCACACGCAACGGCGTGTAGGCAATGTCGGCATTTGTAGTGTTTTGTAGCCTTTTGTGGGCATTTTCAATTTTAAACGAGGCTGACCGCCCATCCGACGCGGCGGTCCGGTATCAAGGCTACTTAGGCAGCTCCGGCACCGGTTTCAACTTTTAATTCCAATTTATTTTTTAATCGAGCAGGAGCTCCACGCCCGCGCGGCGGGCCGCATCGGCCAATGCGCGATCCAAGGTCGCCAGCGGCAAAATATTGCGCGACGCGAGTTCGAGATAGGCCGCATCGTAGGCCGTTAGATTTTGGCCTTGGGCGATTTCACGCACCCGGGTCCAGGCCAGAGCGGCCATTTCGTCATCGACCGCGATCTGAATTTTCGCGAATGTTTGCAGCCGGATCGCTGCCGCGCCGTTTTGCAGACGTCCGCGTTTTTCCGCCATCAAGAGCACATTCAAGACTTCCAAATGCCAATGGGGAGGCACGACGATGCCGCCGTCGCCCGCGCGCACGAGAAGCGCGTCCGTGTGGGCGCTCGCCTCGTCGTCGATGCACCAGGCGACCGCGACCGAAGCATCGAGAACAAAGGCCGTCATTTACGACCTTCGTCGCGCAATTCCTTCCAGGACAATCCACCGAGGCTGCTGCCTATACGGATACGCCTCATCTCGGCGAGCAAGTCTTCGCCAATGGGCTTCGCGGCCGGCGCCGCCTTCACCAAACGTGCGACGGGCTTGCCGTGTTTCGTGATGGTGACCTCCTCGCCCGCCGCGACCTGGTCGAGCAAGCGCGACAAATGGGTTTTCGCCTCGAAGGCGCCGACGGTGATCATGACTGACTCCTCTTCAACTAATTTAAACTAGTTAGACTAGTTTAAATTTTCAATCCATAGCGCTCGAAACAGCTCAATCCCTCCGTCGAGGCCACGCGTCGCGGCACGATGTCCGTGCGATCGAACTGGGTGCAGAGATCGAGATCGGCCTCGAGCGTCAGGCCGAGCAGACGATCGGCGCCGGAACAGGCCAGGGCCTCCGCGCGAAAAGTCGCGGTATCGAGCGCCAGCCCCATGAACAGGCCATAGAGGTAACGCGCCGCCAACATATCCTCCTCGGACAGTTTGCCATCGATCAGCCCCACTGCCCAGAAAGAGGGATTCTCGCATCCGCTCGCCCGCACGGCCGCGATCACCGCGTTCGCATTGGCGAAGGATCCGATCAGCACCTCGTGCGTAGGCCGACAGGCATCGATTATGCGCGTGCCGTTCGAGGTCGACAGGATGACCACTTTGCCCGCGACATCGTCCGGCAGGCCGGACGGAGAATTGTCGCCGTCGAAGCCGGCAAGCCGCACCCCGCGCCGCTCGCCCAACAGCAGCCAATCGGGATGATCGTCCTTGAGCCGGCGCGCCGCATCCTCGTCGCGCACCGGAACGACGCGCGCAGCACCGCGCGCGAGAAGCTCGATGATCGTGTTGCTCGCACGAAAAACGTCGAGCACGACGATGACGTCGGTCTGGCGCTTCGCATCGATCAGAGTGGAGAGAATCGGCATGGGGGCTTGTACAACACTCGCCCGCGCAAGCAAAACGGGCCTGCCCCCAGAGGGACAGGCCCGTTTCAATCTCTCAGCAAACGAGAACGCGATCCGTTAAAGGAGCGCGGTAATCGTTAGGCTTTCTGAAGATTCTCAGCGGAGGACTTGCCGTCGCGGCCAGCCTGCACGTCATAAGAAACCTTCTGGCCCTCATTGAGGGAATTCATGCCGGCGCGCTCGACCGCCGAGATATGGACGAAAACGTCCTTGGAGCCGTCTTCAGGTTGAATGAAGCCGTAGCCTTTTGTGGGGTTAAACCACTTAACTGTTCCGATAGCCATAATGTCACCTTTAACAAAGTGAGTTCGCACCACACACACTGCATGATACGGCCGTTCAAACGTTCACAATGTCAAGGGAACGCCACCGGAGCACTTTGGAGCCCGGAACCCAGAGCAAATGAAACGCGCGAAAACGAACTTTAGGAGTATGCCAGAAAACCCCTTAATCCACAAGGATTTCTTTCAACGGACACGAGAAGGTGAAGCTAGCCCTGTCAAAACCAAGCTGTAGCGAAGATACCCACGGCAAGCACTAGGCATAGCGGCGCATAGACGAAGGAATCCATCGTAGCGAAGCGCGTCCCGCGCACGTGCTTGAAAAAGCCGAGCAACCGGAACTCACCGAGTGCGCGCAGAGCGAAGATCGCTGTTCCGTTGAGTTCGGGGATAACAGCCGCTTTACCGAGCGTCCCACCGAACGCCCAGTGGATGTGCCACGGCCGAGGAGGACGAGGACAACGCAGATCGGGATCACGAGGAAATCTCAGCCAATTCGGCCAAGGCGAGTGCCGAAATCGGCGTGGAAGATGCGGGCTTGATGACGACGGGGCAGCCGATCGCCAGGGCCGGCGCACATTTGCGCGTGATCATCGCGTTCGGGAATGATGTCGCCGTAGACGCGCTTGGCTTCCTCGGCGAACCATTCGACGAAGCCGCCGCCATAGACGATCTCGCCCATGGATTCGGCCAAGGGCTTGCCCTGCTCCATAGTCATGAGCCTCGCGAGATCGTCCTGGTTAGCCATGATGAGATCGAACCATCGGCGCAAAATGGCGGAGCGTTCCTTGCCGGTCTTGGCCCGCCATGTCGGCCAGGCCTTATTGGCGGCGACGATGGCGCGCCTCGTTTCATCGGCGCCCATATTGGGCACGGTGCCGAGCTTTCGCCGGTCGCAGGATCGGTCACATCGAAGGTTTGCTTGGTGTCGACGTCGACCCATTCACCGTCGATATAACCCTCTGGCGGAACAGCTTTGCGTCCTTCAGGTCCATGACGATCTCCTGGCGACGATTTTGATTATTTAGTCAATATAGCCCGCTCCTTCGGCCGTTCCAGGGAATCGCGCTGTGCCCACAAGATGCGGGCGAAGACGAGCCAAACGCAGAGCGCCCCCACCGCCGATACCGCCAGCGGCATCTGAATGCCGAAATGCGTCCCCGCCCAGCCGATGAGGATAGCGCCGGCCGCCGGAAAGCCGATATTGATCATGGTTTCGACAGAGGTGACGCGCGCGCGCATGGCCGGATCGACGGAATTCTGCATCAGGCTGTCGCCGCTGACTGAGGCGCAGACCATGGAGAAGGCGATGATCGTGGTCGCGACACAGGTGAGCCAGAAAATGTGCGAGATCGAAAAGACAATCAAACCGAGCGCGGCGATCAAGACCGAGATCAATTCGATGCGCACCAACCCTTGCGTCCGCCCGCGCCAGCTCAGCCACAATCCTGCCGACATGGCACCTAGCCCGGCCGACGAGGCGAGCGTCGCAAGTCCGGTGGCACCCAAGCCGAATACAAGATCGGAGACGCCAGCCTGCATTTCCTGGAACGGCGCGATCAGGAGCGCGGTCACGGTCGCCATCATCATGACAGCGCGAATGCCGCGATGGCCGGCGGTATAGCGCAATCCATCGGTTAGATCGTCAATGAGGCTGCGCTTCTTGCCTTCGCGCTTTGGATGCGGCGCAATCTGGAGAAGCGCCAGCGTGATCAACGCGATGATCGTGCCGCAACTATAGAAAAAGAAACAGGTGGCGACGCCGAAAGAGGCGATCATTACGCCGCCGATAGCCGGGCCGACGAAATTGCCGCCCTGATAAGTCGCACTATTGATACCGATGGCCGACGACAGGTGAGCGGGCTCGACCAGGCTCGGCACCATCGAATTGCGCGCCGGTACGTTGAAGGCGCGCGACAGGCCTTGCAGCAGTGCCAGCGCGAATAGAACCTCGATTGTCATAACGCCCGTGACGGTACATACGCCGGCCAGCAGACTCGATGTCAGCGTGCCGCATGACGAGGTCATCAATTGGCGGCGATGGCCGTAGCGGTCCGACGTGGTGCCGGCAAGCGGCGCCAGGAACAGAGCGGGCAGCATGGCCCCAGACGCGACGATGCCTAGCCACGCGGTGGAATGCGTTAGGTCCCAGGCGAGCCAAGCGGTCGCCAAGCGATAGACCCAGGCGCCCACATTGCCGACCACCTGGCCGGTCCAGAACAGGCGATAATTGCGGCTTTGGAACGACTGCGCGATCCCACCCATGGAGAGTTTTAGTGCCACCCCGATCCATCCCCCATTTTTTATTAGGCAGGCTGCCGTAGATCGGCCGTGAGCCGTCCTGTTTCAAGATTGGCCATCTCCGAACGCACGTGACTTTGGCTGAGCGTCATTATTGCAAGGCCGACGACGGCCGCCACAGCGAGCGGAGCCTGGATGCCAAAATACGAACCGGCCCAGCCGATCAGCACCGCGCCGACCGAAGGTGCTCCGACCGAGAGCATGCTGTCGAAGGCCATGACGCGCGCGCGCAGACTGGGATCGACGGTATTCTGGATCAGGCTCGATGTCGCGGTGTTGGTGATGACAACCGTGACGCCGATCGCAAACAGCGCCGGCATCGACAGCCACAAGGAACCCGAGGCCGCGAACAGAAGTTGCGCGATCAATCCGGCGGCGACGCATCCCAGCAAAATCCGGATCAACCCGTCGGTGCGGCCGCGCCAAGCGATCCACAATCCACCGGCCATGGCCCCACAACCAAACGTGCTGGCCAGCATGGCGAGGTCTTGCGGCCCCATCACCAGCACATTGTCGGCAACGCTCGCCAGCATATCGACCACCGGCTGCATGCAGAGCGCGATCAAGCCGACATAAAGGATCATCAAGCGGATGCCGGGATGGCGTGCGGTATAGCGAAATCCCTCCACGAGATCGGCGGCAAAGCCCGTCGGCGCGCCGAGGCGCGGAACACGCGCCGGCAATTTGAGGAACGGCAGGGTGACCACTGCGATCGCCGCTCCAAACGCGAAATAGCCGAGCGCGGCGCCCACGCCGAAGGTCGCGATGAGAAATCCGCCGATGGCGGGACCGATGAAATTGGCGCCATAATAGGTGGCGCTCTGGAAGCCCAGCACCGCCGGCAACAGGTGCGGCTCGACCAGCGACGGCACGATCGCCTGACGCGGCGGAATGGTGAAGGCGCGCGTTGCCCCGTTGAGAACCGACAAGACCAAGACCCAAGCTATGGTGAGCGTCCCCGTCGCGGCCATAACGGCGAGTGCCAGGCCCGTCGCCCCGGTGGCTGCGCAGGCCCAGACCAATTGGCGTTGCGCACCCCAGCGGTCCGCTGTCACCCCGCCGATCGGACAAAGCAACAAGATCGGCAACATCTGCGCGGCGGCGACGATGCCGAGCCAGGCCGTCGATTGCGTCAGTTCCCACACGATCCAGGCAAGCGCCAGACGAAAGACCCAGGCGGCGATGCTGAGATTGAGCTGACCCCACCAGAAGATCGTGAAATTACGGCTTCGGAACGCTTGGCCGATACCGCCGAAGGAGACCGGAGCGCTCATCTTGCAGAATCGGACGAAGTTTGGGCGAGACCGCTTTCGAGCTGACCGGTCACGCGGCGCACATAGCGACGCGCGGCCAACAATACGACGATCCCGATGATCGCGGCCGCGAATAGCGGTGCCTGGATGCCAAACCTTGCGCCCGCCGATCCGATGAGGATTGCGCCAAGCGCGGGCAGGCCGGTCGAGATCATGCTGTCGAGCGCCATGACACGTGCGCGCAAAGAGGGCTCGACGGAATGCTGGATCAGGCTGGATGCAGCGGTGCTGCCGATCACGACGCAAAAGCCGGTCAGATACAAAGCCGGCATCGATAGCCACAGGGTCGTCGATAACGCGAACACCGCGAGCGCCACCAAAGCCACAGCGACACCCGACAAAAGAATGCGGATTAGTCCCTCGTTGCGGCCGCGCCAGGCGATCCACAAGCCGCCACTCATCGCGCCGCAGCCGAAGGTCGCTGCCAGCAGCGCGAGCCCGTCCTTCTCCATCGCCAGGACCTGGGCAGCGACGCCGGCCAGCATCTCCAGTGTCGGCTGCACGAACAAAGCCAGCACCGCCACCATCAGGATCATCAATCTGATACCATCGTGGCGTGCGGTATAGCGTATGCCTTCGACGAGATCTTGGATGAAGCTGGTGCGCGCGCCGGTTCGAACTGGGCGGCGCGCAAGCTTGAGAAACGGCAGGCTGACCACCGCGATGACGGCGCCGATGCCGAAATAGATCAATGCCGTCCAGGCCCCGTACCAGGCGATCAGTGCGCCGCCGAAGGCAGGACCGACGAAATTCGCCCCGTAGTAACTCGCGCTGTTGAAACCGATCACGGCGGGTAACAGCCTGGGTTCCACCAGCGCCGGCAACAGCGCTTGGCGCGAGGGGATCGAGAACGCGCGCGATGCCCCGTTGAGCGCGCACATGGCGATCAGCCATTCGATCGTGAGCACGTCGTAGGCGGCGAAAAGGCCGACCGTAAAACCCGATAGCCCGGTCGCTGCAATAGCCAAGATCAATTGCCGTTTGTGACCGTAGCGATCGGCGCATACCCCAGCGAAGGGGCACAGCACCAGAATGGGGATCATCTGCGCAGCCGCAGCGATCCCGAGCCACGCGGTGGAGTGCGTCAGTTCCCACACGATCCAGGCGATCGCAATGCGATAAACCCAGGCACCGATGGTGAGATTTATCTGGCCCCACCAGAAAATCTTGAAATTCCTACTCTCGAAGGCTTGGCCGATGCCACCCAGGGATACGAGGCTCATCGGCCCCCCTGGAGCACGTCGCCCTGAAGGTGCCTAGGTTGGCGCCCGAAGCGGCGCGCCCCCAGCGAACAGACGCTCAAAGACTGGAGAAGCGTGCCCCACGGAAAAATCTTGAAATTGCGGCTCAGGAAAATCGTGCCGATGCCGCCGAATGAAAACGCAAGGGCCATGCGCAAACACTAGGAGGGGGCCCGCAGCATATCAAGTTTATTAAGCCCGAATCGAGGCTTCGGGGCTTTCGTTGTTCAACGGTTACGATCTATGTTGGATGGAACTTTGGAAGGAGACAGAAACTTGGACATTTTGCGAATACTCATTGCCATCATCCTGCCGCCGGTCGGCGTGCTCTTGCAGGTCGGGCTCGGACTCCATTTTTGGGTCAATATCCTGCTGACATTGTGCGGCTATATCCCCGGGATCATTCATGCGATCTGGGTGATCGCGAAAAAATAGCCCGGACCCAGGCCGTTACGGCCGAAGGCAACCGTTTAACAGTGACCCTCATGTGCTCCCTCGCGAAAGTGTCCGAATACTTAGCGGCGCTTTTATAGCGACGGCGACGGCATCCGAATATGCGGCTTGCCTGACCGGGCCGAATCGGGAGAATTTAACGCCAACACAATAGTGTAGCAGCGCGCTATGTCCGAAGAAGACGATCGTCGCCAAACAATCAGCCGCATCAACGATGCGAAGCGCCTGCAGCTCAACGAGGGGCAGCATGTGTTCCGCGAACATGAGAGCGGCGATGCCGCCTTCGTCGTGCTCGATGGAAAAGTCGCGATCTACAAGACTACGGATCAGGGCGATCTTATCCTCGCCACGCTAAGCAAAGGCGCCATGTTCGGCGAGATGGCGCTTATCGACAATCAATTGCGTATGGCCTCGGCCAAAGCCATCGACGGCGGCGCCTCGGTCCTGGTCGTGACGCGAGATGCCTTCAGGAAACGCATGGACGCGCTCGATCCATTCACGCGCGGCCTAATCAAGATTCTCGCCGAGAACATCCGTACCATTCAACAGGGTTAGTACGCCATGTCGGCCCCCAAGCAGGCCACAGGCGAACCCCGCCTTGTCCTGACGGCGGGATTCGGTGCAGCCACATTCCTGGGCGCGCTCGGCACCGACGCATTCCTCCCGATAATGGTGGTTCTTTCACACGCACTCGAAGCTGATATGAGCCGCATTCAGTTCGCGGTCGCGGCTTTCTTTTTGGGCGGCGCGATCGGCCAAGCCTTCGTCGGGCCGCTCGCCGACCGTTTCGGCCGCCGGCCGGTGCTGCTGACCGGGATCGCACTCTATTCGCTGACAGCGGCCCTCGCGATCTGGGCCGCCGACGTCTGGGTGCTGATCGGGCTGCGTTTCCTGCAAGGGGCCGCGGGATCGTCGGGGCGCATCGTCGTACGAGCCATCGTGCGCGACCTTTATGCGCGCGACATTGCCGCTCGGGTCTTGTCCTACATGACAGTCATCGGCACCAGCATTCCAATCTTCGCGCCGGTGATCAGCGCTCAACTGGTGATCCATTTCGATTGGCGAGCGGTGTTTTTGTTCATGGCTTTGTTCACGGCCGCCTTGTGGATTCTCCTTTGGCGGTATGTCGATGAGACGCTCGTCGAAAAAAATATTCACGCAGTCAAGCCGATGACAATGTTGATCAACTTCATCGAGATCGGCCGCAATCGGATGTTCCTGGTTTACGCGGCGCTCGCGGTTGGCGGCCCATTAGGCCTGAGCGCATTTCTGTCCGGCTCGGCCGCCGTGCTGATCGGGGCGCGCGGCCTCGATCCCGATACCTTCAGTTTTTTCTATGCTCTGATCATGGCCTGCAACGCCGCGGCCGCCTTCGTAAATGCACATCTGATCGCGCGCTTTGGCATCGCGCCGATGTTGTTCGGCGGCACGGTATTCTGTGCACTCGCAGGATCCACGGAACTGATCCTGGCGCTCGCAGACGTCCGTTCGATCTGGGCGATTGTCATCCCCATGATGGCCTATATGGTCGGCATGGCCTTCGTTCAATCGCCCGCCTTGGCGGGCGCCTTGGTTCCCTTCGCCAGCCGCGCCGGAGCCGCCTCGTCGCTCATCGGCATCATGCAGGGATTGCTCAGCACCCTCTCTTCGATCGCAGTCGGGCTTTTGCCGAAACATAGCGCGGTTCCGATGGCATCCATCACCGCCATTGCCGGCATCTCGGTCCTGCTGGTCTATCTGTTCGCCGCAAGGAATCTCGAGTCAGACGCGCGGCGACACGGCTAGCTGGTCGGCTTCGCGCAGCGGTTCCAGGTTTGCGGTGCGGCACCGTCGGTCATCACCTGCACGGCATATTCGCCCATCAAACGCATGTCGATCTTGGCCCCAGCGCCTTTTTCAGTCGGTGGAACGACGTAGCGAAAGCCGTGCCGATCGTAATCCCCGGGCACGCGCGTTCCAGCCCATGTGACGATCTGCGAGCCGGCGATTTCAAAATGGCGGCCGTCGGACGAACACCAGTTGCCATCGATCGAATCGGCCACGGCAATTCGCGGTGCCAACGCAACAACAGCCAACGCAAGATAGGGGAAAATGCGGGCAATCATGACGACGCCTCCTTGTCGATGTGCCAATTCTATCGCCGTCGGGCCGAATAAGGCAATTGCCCGCTCCCGACGCATATGGAACAGTGCGCGAAACAGGAGGCATCGATGGCCACACTTTCCAATTCAGAAGCAGCCTTGCGGCGCGATATCGCGGCCTGCACGCGCATGCTCGTGCATGAGAATATCCTGGGCTATAGCGGACATATAAGCGCGCGCTTACCGGGACGCGATGCCCTCCTGATCCAGCCGGGATTGCGCAGCCGCGACGAAGTGAACCCGGAAGACCTCGTCGTCGTCGATTTCGATGGCAACGTGCTGGCCGGCAAAGAGAACGGCAAGCCGCCGTCCGAGGTTTTCATCCATACCGAGATCATGAAGGCCCGGCCCGACGTCGGCGCCATCGCCCATTTCCACCCCGAAACGGCAACCTTGTTCACATTGACCGACGATGTCGCCTTTGCTCCGGTGAAGAATCACGCCGCGCGCTGGATCGCCGGCACCCCGGTGCATCCCGATCCGAGCCATATCGACAGCAAGGAATCAGGCCGGGCACTCGCCGACACGCTCGGCGCCTACGAGGCCGCGCTGATTCGCGCCCACGGCGCGGTGGTTGTGGCCGAAGACGTCCGCGCCTTGTTCGTCGATTGCGTCCATTTCGAGGAGAATGCCGAGGCGCTGTATCGCGCAGCCGCCATCGGACGCGTCAATCCGCTGACGGCGGAGGAAGCCAAATCCTTCCTCTCGTCCTTCGACCGTAACTGGCATACGGGCAAGCTGTGGAGCTATCACGTCGGCGTCGCGGCCAAGGCCGGCGTCATCGACGATAGCTACAAAAGCGAAGCCTAAACGGGCCGCCTAGCGCCGGCTCATCTGCACCGAGACCGCGCCGTAAGTCGCGACGCAATAAGGCAAAATATAGCTCAGCCCGATCTTGATCCAATTGAGATCACCGCCGGCGACGAGTGTATCGCCCTGATTGATAAGATTGATGATCGTTCCGATGATCGCCGCGACGATCAAGGATCGCCGCGGCACGCCGTTCGAAGCACAATAACGCGCGATCTCGGTCAGTTTCCCCATGTATCCGCCGATTCTATCGCCAGATCGAGCGCGGCAGCCAGAGCGAGATTTCCGGAAAGGCGATCAGAAGGATCATAATGACAACCTCCGCGCCCAGGAACCAATAGCAGCCCCGGTAGATCGTTTTCAGCGGGATTTCGTTATTGGTGGCACTCGCCACGACATAGATGTTGAAACCGACCGGCGGGGTCAGAAGACTGATGCCGATATACTTCACGACGATCACCCCGAACCAGACGAGATCCATATGCAGCGCCTGGAACATCGGTATGAAGACGGGGATGGTCAGCAGGATCATGCCAAGCGGGTCCATGAAGGTCCCCAGGACGAGATAGACGATCGACGCCGCGATCACGAGGTGTAGCGGATCGATCGACCAGCTTCCCACCATCTCGACCAACACGGGGCCGATTCCGGCGAGCGCCAGGAATTTCGTGTACATGATCGCGCCGACGCCCACGAACAGAAGCTGCGACGTCGTACCGATCGCATCCTTCACCGCATCAACGAAGCCTTGCCAGCTCAGCCGGCGCTGCACCAACCCGATGACGATGGCCAAAAGCGCGCCCGTGGCGCCACCTTCGGTCGGCGTGACCGTGCCGGTATAAAGTCCCCCGATGACGCCGAGGATCAGCACGCTGATCGGCCAGATCTCGGTCAGCGACGACCAACGTTCGCGCCAAAGTGCCGCGCGGTCTTCGTACACGATCGGCGGGGCCAGTTTGGGATTCCACCAGCAGCGTCCGATGATCATTATCATATAGACGACCGCCGTCAGGATTCCCGGCATGACGCCCGCGAGCAGAAGCTGGGCGACGGACACCTCGGCGAAGATGCCATAGATGACGAAAGTGATGCTGGGCGGGATCAGCGCATCGAGCGTACCGCCGCTGGCGCATACACCGGTCGCCAATCCTTTGTCGTATTTCGCCTTCAGCATTTCGGGCACCGCGATGCGCGCGACAACCGCGGCGGCCGCGATGCTGGAACCTGACGCCGCGCCGAAGCCCGCGCAGGCCCAGTTGGTGGCGACCGCGAGACCGCCCGGCAGCCCGCCGAACCAGGCGCGCGCCGCGCGGAACAATCCCGATGCAATTCCGGCGTTGCTGGCGATCGATCCCATCAGCAGGAACATCGGGATCGCGGAAAGGTCCCAACTCGCGGCGAAGGAAAAAGGCGTGTCGCGCACAACAGCGAGCGCGATATTGATATTGCCGATATACCAGAAGCCGCCGAAAGCGACGGCGCCCATGGCGACGCCAATGGGCACGCGAATGCCCAACAGAAACAACATCAGCACAAGGCTGGCGAATGCGAGGACGCCCGTACTCATAGCCCATCTCCCGTCTTGAGCATGGCCTCGTGTTCATCGGGCGAGCTCGGATCGCGGTTCGACGACAAGAGATCGCGGACATCGGAGATGATGCGCAGCACGAGATAGAGCGTCATGAGGCCGCCAGCGATCGGAAGCGCAAAGCGGCTCGGCCAGACCGGCAGATAACTCGTCACAATCTGGAGTGCTTCACCGTTGCGCATCTGCTGCATCGCGCGCAGCCATGTCTGCCACGTGAAAACGCCGATGTAGACGAGCGTCAGAAGCTTGATACCGATTTCGATCCACTCCATGACGGCGGGCGGTATGTGCTGCACGAACATCTCCGCGCAGATATGGTTGTTGTCGCGGGTCACATGGGCCCACGGCAGGAAGATCAGGAGGATCATATAGTAGCCGGCGACGATCTCGTTCGTTCCCGGAAAGGGCCTGCCGAAGAAGCGTCCGGCCACGTCGGCGCTGACATGGAGCATCATCAGCACACCGACCGCGAGCGCCACCCATGTCAGAGCGACAATGATGTAATCAAGCCACTTGAACAGCGCTTTCATCGTATCCCCCCGATTAGCATCGCGCGGCCCCACCCCCCTGGAGCCGCGCGACTGCGCCGATGTGCGTTACGTAAGTCGCCGTTCCAAGCCGGTTAGAGCTTGGTGACGTCCACCTTGGAGTAGATGTGCTGCCAGATCAGATCAGACAGCTTGTTCATGTCCGTTCCGACGTCGGCGGTCAGGCCTTTCCACTTGTCGAGATTCTTCCTGTAGGCGTCGAGAAGCTTCTCCGGTTCTTTCACGCCGAGCTTCTTGGAAGTTTCGATGATGGTCTGGCGCTGGGCGGCGTCGAATTTCTCGACGAGCGCCTTGAACCCAGCTTGTTCGACCGGAATGAGCTTCACGCCCTTTTCCTTGATGACCTTTTCCAGGTTGGCTTGGTTATCCGTGGTGAATTCCTCGATCGCGATATTCGCGCTCAGGAACGCCGCCTTCCTCAGATGGATGATCTTCTGCTCGGTCGTGAACTTGTTCCAGGTGTCGCGATTGAGCATCAGGCCGACCGCGGGGCCCGACAGGCTCATGGGTACATCGAGCACGTTCTTGGCGAAATCGCCGTAGCCGAAGGTCTGCAGCCACGTATAGGTCGTGTGCATGCAATCGAGACCGCCGCGCTGCAACAGCGTGACGGCCTCGGGCAGCGTCGCCGAGACCGGTATTGCGCCAGCCATTTCCCAAAGCTGCGCCGGTCCACCCTGACCGCGGATGCGCTTGCCCTTAAGGTCTTCCACCTTGGTGAAGGGCTGCGTGCAGGCGAGGTAATATTGAGATGTCGTCCAACCGGCCAAGGGCACAAGGTTCTGCTTCTTGAATTCATCCAAGCAGCCCTGGCAATCGAGCGTCATGGTTTCGAGTGCCGCCGGAGAGGCCTGAATCGAACTGGCGCCGTCGAAGACCAGGTAATTGTAGATCGTGTTGAGCGACGGCGAAGCAGTCGGATTGGAAATGATGATACCGAGCGCGCCCTGCGAGATGTTGTCGGATGTCGCCTGGAAGGATTCCTTCGGCCCGCCCAACTGTCCGCCCGCGACGAGTTTCCATTTGATCTCGCCCTTGGTCTCTTCCTCGATTTCCTTGAAGATCCTAGGCATCGCCACACGATTTTGAATGCTACCGGCCGGCGGCCACGAACCGTAGGTCAGTTCGGCCGCCGAAACCGGCGTGCCGGAAATCGTCGCCAAGGCCAAACCTGCCGCGGCGAGCGCAAAGCTTCGCTTGAATAGCATTGATGAATCTCCCTTTTTAAAGTCGTCCCGCGCATCATTTTTTATAGAGCGGATCACCCTCGTTCGGATCCACACCTCCTGATCTATGTCAGGAAACCTGATACGTAAAACGGACTCTAGCGCTGATTGGCTTTCGCCGCCAGAGGAAGAATTTTACTTGATGGAATTTTGTGGCGCGGTAGGAGGAGCTTCGACTTTATCGCGGGTTTTGACGTTTGCCGGGGATTGCACGGTCGCCAACAGGGCCGCGCAGTCGCTGTCTTCCGCCAATCCGGGCTCGATGAAAGCCAGAATCGAGGCAAGCGGGGTCAGGAGCAGGCCGAGCCCCAGCGCGGCGGCCCCGCGCGCGGCCAGCGCGGCCTTGTCGACGCCGAGGCTTGGTTCGGCAAACGATCCTCTGATCCTGATCGGCGTGCGCACGGAAAAGACGCTCATATCCTTGGGCTGCACTTTGACCCGGATATCCATGAGCTCCGAATTGAGATCGGCACCGCCATCGATCAGTAAGGTGCTGTCCGTGGTGTCGAGCAGAAACAGACGCGGATCGACGATGCCGTTGCGAACCCCGAGATCGGCGACCATGCAGCGTATTTGAACATTCTTATCCTTGGTGGCCCACAGTCCCAACGACTCCGCCACATCGAGCCCGACGATTTCGTGTCGGCGTAGTGCGACTTGCCATCCTGAATGTCCAAACGGCCGAACAGCGACACTTCGCTGCGTTCGTCGGGCGCCACGGCCTCGGCGACAACTTGGCGCGAGGTTCCAATTGCTCGTCCCATCGGGGCGCATTTCCATCGCGAGCGACGGTTTAACCAGTTTGACCTATCAGCCAAAATAGAATGGCGCGCCCCATGTTTATCTCCGTTCTATTGAAACGCTCCATGTCATAAGAAATGGAGAGCCGAAAGCATCGGCTCCCCATTGATCAGCTATTTTGCGTATTTGAATTCCGGAAGGCCCATCAGGGACTCCTTCGTCGCGCCGCGCAGCAACATCTGCTTGTCGCTGACTTCGACCGCACTGAACGGAACGGCGACCAATTTCGTCCCCACGCCGAGGAAGCCACCAACCGACACGATCGCGAAAGGCACTTTCTCGTTGGACGTCACGATCAAATCGTCGATCGTACCGACCGTCTCGTCGGCTTCGTTGACAACTTTTCCCCCAACAATTTTTGACGTGCGATAGCCTGATGCCAACGACTGCAGATCGACTTTGATCAGCGCCAGCGTTTGCGACGTGCCTTGCGAGAAAGCCGGAGCCGTGATGCCAACCGTGAGAAGGGCGGCAGCGGCAGTGAGAAGTGCCACAGAACGTTTCATAATTATTTCCTTTAGGAGATGACGTGTGTGAGTTCAGATATACACAAATCGGATAGACCTCCGTGTGTCATAAGAAAGCCGCGAAGAGGTTCCAATTGACACAGAGCGCGCCAAAGGGAATTTTTGTCGCTTCTAGGTGTTTACTGAATTGATGCAATAAACTTCGTGCTTCCTCGGCCTTAAGTCGGCATCGGTGGCCTGCCCGGCCCACCTCCCGTTGATGTTACTCGCCGGACGATTTTTTAAAGGAACGGGCATGACGGCCTATCTCAACAGCATCGCGACGGCTGTTCCGGCGCATGACGTCCATGGTGCCTTTATCGATTTCGCCCAGACCATGCTTACCGCGCAGCAACAGCCGTTGTTCCGGCGCATGGTCGAGCGCGGCCAGATCGAGCATCGGTTTTCATCGCTCGAACCCACACCGCCGGGCGGCAATGAGGGGCCGGCGAAGAACGGCTTCTTCCGACCGGGAGCTTTCCCGACAACGGCGGCGCGCATGAAAATCTATGAACGCGAAGCCCCCGCGCTGGCGATCCGGGCGGTCGAGAAGCTGCAGAGCGATATGTCGATATCCGACATCACTCATTTGATCACCGTCACCTGCACCGGGTTCGCCGCGCCGGGCGTCGATCAGGAAATCATCCAACGCTTCGGATTGTCGCCGTCGGTAGAACGTGTTGGCATCGGTTTCATGGGGTGCGCCGCGTCCCTGAATGCCTTGAAGCTGGCGCGCCACATCGTGCGGTCCGAACCGGCGGCGCGAGTCCTGATCGTTTCGGTCGAACTGTGCACCTTGCATCTTCAGGACGGCGTGGACCTCGAACAATTGCTCTGCTTCCTGATTTTCGGCGATGGATGCGCTGCGGCGATCGTCTCAAACGAACCGACCGGCTTCGCACTCGAAGGCTTCTTCAGTCAGGTCCTGCCGCAGGCGGCCAAACTCATCACCTGGGGCATCGGCGATCAGGGCTTCGATATGGTCTTGTCCGGCCGCGTGCCCTCCGCGATTGGCACCGCGCTGAACGGCGACAATGCCGCGCTCTCCGATTTCATCGGGTCCGATGTCGATCTTTGGGCTGTACATCCCGGCGGCCGCTCCGTCCTCGATGCTGTGGAACAGGCGCTCGGCCTGCCGCCCTCCGCGCTGGACTCCTCACGCACCATTTTGCGCGAATTCGGCAATATGTCCTCGGCAACGGTGTTATTCGTTCTCGAACGTCTTCTCGCGCGAAGCGAGCCAGGAGCGCGGTCCGGATGCGCGCTCGCCTTCGGTCCCGGGCTGACGGTCGAGGCGATGCATTTCAAAAAAGCAGCGTGACGTGCGGTTCGACGTCTGCCGCCGGGCAAGCGAACCGGAGCTCATGGATACCGAAGATTGCGGCTACGAAGATCTGCGCGATTGCCTGCGCGACCTCGCATCGGTCAATCGGGTGACCCTCGGTTATCGTCCGACGCTCGGTTTTCTCGCGCGGATGACGCGTGAGGGACGGATGCCGATCGGGCGGCCGGTTCATATCGTCGATGTCGGCAGCGGTTATGGCGATACCTTGCGTGCGATTCATCGCTGGGCGAATCGACGCGGCATCGAGGTCCGATTGACCGGGATCGATCTCAATCCCTGGTCGATCCGTGCTGCGCGGGAAGCGAGCCTCGATTATCCGAAAATAACATGGATCGAACGAGACATGTTTGAACTCGACGAGGTCCTTGGCGACCGGCCCGACATCATCGTGAGCGCCTTGTTCACCCATCATCTCGATGGCGATGGCCCGCTTCGCTTCGTGCGATGGATGGAAGATACTGCCCGATGCGGTTGGTTCGTCAACGATCTGCTCCGTCATCCGGTGTCATATTGGGGATTTGCGGCTTTAGCGCGCCTGTTTCGGTGGCATCGCTTCGTGCAACATGACGGGCCGCTGTCCATCGCGCGCGCCTTCCGTCGATCCGATTGGCATTCGATTGTCGCGGCAACGGAGATCCTCGAATCCAAGGCCCGACTCGAATCCTGGTTTCCGTTCCGCCTCTGCGTGTCGCGCGTGAAAACCGATGTCATCCCAAATTGATGTCGCCATCATCGGCGGCGGTCCGGCCGGAGCGGCCGCCGCGATCCGCTTGGCGCGTGCGGGCCGTGAGGTCGCATTGTTCGAACGCACGATCGGCGATCCGCATAAGGTCTGCGGCGAATTTCTCGAGGCGGCGACCCTCGACGAGCTTCAATGCCTCGGAATAGACACGCCCGCATTGGGCGCGACGACCATCGATACTCTCGCGATCATTCGCGGCGACCGGCTGGTTGAAACGGCGCTCGCCGAACCCGCGATGTCGCTTTCGCGCCAAACGCTCGACCGGCATTTGTTGGACACCGCCGCCGGCGCGGGCGCAACGATCCGTCGCAACATTCATGTCGGCGGGTACGAAACGACCGGGACGGGATACATCGTACACGCGGGACACCAGCGCCTCGTCGCGCGACACCTATTGATCGCGACGGGGAAACAAGATCTCAAGGACGCTCGGCGCGATTTCGATGTCAAATCGGACTACATTGGCTTCAAGCTCCATCTGACGATATCGGCCACCAGCCGCGCATGTATCGACGGCCGGGTCGTGCTGGTTGCGTTCCGAGGCGGCTATGCCGGCTTACAGCCGATCGGGATGAATCACGCCAATCTCTGCCTCGTGGTACGCAGATCGCTGTTCGATCATGGGCCGGCGTCATGGGACCTGATTCTACGCACGCTGCAAGACGAACATCCCTATCTCGCCGATCTTCTATCCGGGGCGGAACCCCTGTGGCCGAAACCCCTGGCAGTCGGACGGATTCCCTACGGCTATCTGCGCACCGTCACCGACGGTCCGTGGTGGCTCGGCGATCAAGCGGCAGTGATCCCGTCCTTTGCCGGCGCAGGTATCGGCATGGCGTTGCGCAGCGCGCGTTTGGCCTCCGTCGCCCTCTTGGCACAGACACCGGCGCAGTCCTTCCAGATGTCGTTTGCCGATCAGATGAGACCGGTCGTGCGACGATCTGTCATGGTGTCGCGTCTGATTCTCAATCCCTACGGGAACTCCATCTTGACCGGCGTCCTGACCGTGCTACCCGGTCTCCTGCGCGGCCTCGCGCGCAGTTGCGCGCTGCCGCGCGAACTCAATAGGGCGTAACGGTCGCGCGCCCGGTCGAGTCGAAATAGACCTTTTCCGATATCATCGGTTTTCCGGCGAGACGATCAACGATCCAATCGGACACCAAATTCAGCGGATTTTCGCCAAGCATCACCGATGGCGCGGCGCCGAGCGCGTGACGTGCCCCTTCATAGACCACGAGTTTCTTTGGCGCCTTGATGAGCCCCATAAGATTCTCGGTATGCTCGATCGGCGACAATTCATCATCGCCGCCGGCGACCGCTAGATATGGACACGTAATTTTGTGCGCGATCGGCCGCAGATCGAGCTTCGGCATGAATTTGTCGAATTTTTCTTCGTCCACGAAGCCCGCCATATACATAAAACGCATCTTGAAAGTGGGCGAGGCGATATTGAAAATCGTTCCCGCTCCCGGCTCGTGACAGACCGCGAAAACGGCGCAGGCCTTCAGCCGATCGCCAAGCGCTGCGGCGGCGACGGTGCCGAAGTAAGAAGCGAAGCTGACACCACGATACGCCAATTTCTTGGCTTCAATCTCGGGCCGCCGTTCGAGATAATCGAGCGCGGCGGCGACTGCATCCTTATGATTATCCTCGGTCACCAGAACGCGGCGCGAGAAACATTCTCCCTGCCCCGGGCCGTCGAGCGCAAAGATGGCGAGTCCGCGCTCCAGCAGCTTGTCGCCATACATGAAAACGCCCGACTCCTTGCAGCTATCCATGCCGTGCGAGGTGACAACACAGGGAAACTTCTCGCCCGGCGCCGGCCGGTGCGGCAGATGCAGATAGCCAGGAAGGAATTGATTGCCGAAGGGAATTTCGACACGCTCGATGGGGCGATCCGCATATTGGATGAACTTTGCGTAGCAATGGTTCATCTTGACCTCAAGGTCGAGCAGCCGCGCGTTCGCTTCGTGGATCGGCCAGCGCGCAGTCGCCCATAGAAGGGCCGCGATGAAATAGCTTTCGCGCGCCGATACGCTGCGCCCGGCTGCCTCGAAGGCCTCCGCCTTGGCCTGGCGACGCCGGGCAGCGGCCATGAATTCGCGATCGACATCGGCATATTTCTGGATGCGGGCTGCGGCCGCACGAAAATCGCCCAACGCTTCCGGCCCGCCCGGGGCGCTCATGTAATTGACCCGCGGCTGGTCCCACTCGACCCCGACGGTCTGGATTAGATTGTCAAGAATCCAGCGTTGCTCCTCGAACCGCCTCACGCGCGGCGCACCTTCGCCCGACATATAAGTAACTCCCTTATTTTAAATCGACTTTTACCTTCCGCTCGACCGGGCTATGAGTCCCGTTAGGAACAAACATCATCTTGGGAGGCAACATGGCCAAAGTCACGCTGTACGGAACACCTAACTCGCGCGCCACACGCGTTTTGTGGGCTTTGAAAGAACTCGGGGTCGAATACGAAAACGTGCCTTGGGATTTCCGCAAAGGGGAAACCAATACGCCCGAATACCTTGCCATGAACCCGATGCCGACGATCCCAACCCTGAAGGACGGCGATATCGTCATTCACGAGAGCCTGGCGATCAATCTCTACCTCGCCAAGAAATATCCCGGTGGCGAACTCGGCAAGCTCAGCGAACAGGATGAAAGCCATGCGATGCAGTGGAGTCTGTGGTCCATGTGGAATGTCGAACGCCACACCACAGATATCTTGATGCACACCTTTTTGTTGCCCGAAGCCAAGCGCGATGCAAACACGGCCGAACGCGCCAAAGAGGCGTTGCAGCGCCCCCTCCAGGCGATCGAGAAGGTATTGTCGAAAAGCGCCTATCTGCTCGGCAATAAATTCTCCATAGCGGATCTCAATCTCGCGTCGATCGCCGGCAGCCTGATCCGTTTCAATGTCGATCTATCCAAATTCCCGCACTTCAAGGCATGGCTCGACAAATGCCGCGCGCGCCCGGCTCAGATCGCCGCAGCTGAACTTCAGGCGACAGCGGCAAAAGCCGCCTAGGCGATATTGCGCATGAAACAGGCGACGGACCTATGCACTGGGCGGACGGTCCGTCGTCGCCTCCTTCGATGAGCGGCGAAGACATCAGCGCGCGCAAGGAACGATGCCTGCGTTCCTTCGTCGCCTTGATGGCCGAAGCGCGACCTGGACAGCCCCTCGATATCGTCGAGGTCGGATCGTGGCTCGGCGAGTCGGCCATCATGTGGCACGGGGCCTTGCGCGATTTTTGCGCCGGGTCGGGCCGAGTGATCTGCGTCGATCCATGGCAGCCCTATGAGGGCAAGGCCGGAATCGGCCAACTCTTGGATGCCGAACAAACGCGTCAGCTCAATGCCCGCACCGCCTTCGCATCCTTCCAAAACAATATCGAACGCGCGGGTGCGTCCGACACGATCGAGGTGCGCCGCGGCGAGAGCGACGACATCCTGCCCGCGCTCCCGGCGGGCGCGTTCGATATCGTCTATATCGACGGCGATCATTCCTATGCGCAGGTCGCCAAGGATATCGTCAACGCGAAACCGCTCGTGCGGGACGGCGGCCTGATCTGCGGCGACGATCTCGAGGTTCTATATAACGAATGCAATCTGCCGCTGGCCATCAAATGGGCCGAACTCGGCACCGAATATGTACGCGATCCGGAGACTGGATTATTGTTCCATCCCGGCGTGACTTTGGCCGTTTGGCGCCATTTCGGCGAGGTATCGCGCTGGGGCCTGACCTGGGCCATGCAACGGCACGGACAATCCTGGCGGAAAGTCGCGCTCGCCTGAAAGCATTGCCCAACCGCATGTAGATCGCTATCAAAACCCATGAAATTGGGAAGCATCCGCCACACTTGGGCGATTCTTGCGGTCTGCCTCGTTCTGCTGGCCGGCTGTCAGCAGCCTATCAACCCAACGACCCTGGCCCCCGCAGGACCGCTCGATCATGGCGCCGGCGAAGTGGACAATAACAAAGGCGGAGTCACAGGTTGCACGGAATTCGTGACCTATGCCGAGGAAGGTGTCGCGTCCTGGTATGGGAAGCCGCGCCAAATTCGCAAAACGGCCAGCGGCGAACGATTGGATTGGAACGCGCCTACCGCGGCGCACCGTAACTTGCCGTTCGGCAGCCGCATCAGGGTCACCAATCTCGAAAACGGCCAGAAGACAATTCTCACGATCAACGATCGCGGCCCGTTCAAGAAAGGCCGTATCCTCGACATTTCGCAAAAGAGTGCCGGCGATCTCGGTTTCATTCGCCAGGGTCTCGCGCCGGTGCGCGTCGAAATGGCCGAGACCACGGGCGCCAATTGCTGACTAGGGTACAACCTCGTCATGCTCGCGCATCTCACCCGAACGGAACATCCAATTGGCCATTTGGTAATAGGCGATCGCTTCGCGCGTCAATGACTCGTCGTCGATATCGACAGGCTCTACAGGATGCGCGGGCGTTCCATTCGTTACCATCGCAGGGCGCTGCAAACCGAGAACGACAAGACGATTGTTCCGCATATAGCCCAGCGTTTGATAATTGCTGATAAAGGCGCGCTCGCGTCCGGGCTCGAGTGCGAACATATCGTAACCGAAGAATCTGCTTTCGTAGGTCAAGCCCAGCCAACCAAGGATTGTCGTCGGAATATCGATCTGGCTCATGAGGCGGTCCATCCGCCCAGGTTCGACGTGATCCGGCGCGTACCAGATCATTGGGATGTGATAGCGTTCGACGGGAAGGTCGCTCTTGCCCATGGCGCTCGCCGTATGGTCGGCCGTAATGACAAACAGCGTATTCGCATACCACGGCTTGTCTGCCGCCCGGCGGATAAAATCCCCGATTGCCCAATCGGTATATTGAACACCGCCTTCGTGGGTTTTTTGCCGCCGATCAACCCTGCCTTCGGGGAAGGTAAAGGGTCGGTGATTGGAGGTCGTCATGATATGTCCGAAGAAGGGCTTTCCATCGGCATGGATCTCGTCGAAGCGAGCCATCGCCAGGGAATAGAGATCTTCGTCCGCTACGCCCCAGATTGTCTCGTGATGAACGGCAATTTTCTCGCGCTCCATATCGCGCCGATCGGTCACCCCGTAACCGTTCCCGGCGAAAAAGGCATTCATATTGTCGAACAGGCCGTAACCGCCATAAATCCATTGCGGCGACCAGTCGAATTCGCCCAGTTCCTCGCCCAGGGTTTCGAGGTTTTGGTTATTCGGCCGACGCACGATGCTGTTGCCGGGAATCGGTGGTGCGCCGACTGATAAGGCTTCAAGGCCACGCACGGTACGCGTTCCCGTTGCATAAAGATTGGTGAACAACAAACCCTTGTCGGCAAGCGCATCGAGTTGTGGGGTCAACCCGTCCTTATTCCCGAACGTGCCCAAATAATCGGCCGAAAGACTTTCGACACTAATCAAAACAACATTGAAATGCCGTTCCGGGCCCGCCGCATTCACCCGCCGATCGATCCCGTCGCCGGTCAAGAAGCGCGTGTTTTTCTGAGCAACAAGCGATCGTGTCAGCGACAAGACCTAATCGGATGGCAGATTTGGATAGTAGCGCGCGTAGTCGAGTTCGTTGTGTGCGAAGGCATAGAAAAACGCATAGACTCCATTCATCGAAAGTTCGCGCACAACGACATTGGCGTCACGTTCGCTCGTATCGAACCGCGTCACCGCAACCGCCGACACGCAGGCGGCGACCGCGAATGCCAATAGCGCAAATCGCGAATGCCGTCGCGCGACCGTATCCGCCCAACGTCTCGGCCAACTCACCCACCACACGACGAGCGACACACCAAAGGCCGCCGCCAACCAAGCCCCCACAGGGTAGCTCTGCCGGATATTGCCAATCACTTCGTGCGTATAGACGAGATAATCGACGGCAACGAAATTGAAGCGACTGCCGAATTCCGACCAGAAGACAAATTCCATCGCCGCAATACAAATGACGATGAATACATAAGCAATCGCCCAGCCGGCGGCCCAAATCCGTTCCAACCGACTAGTGGACCGCATGCGGCGCGCCGCCGGAACAAACGCATCGTAACTTGCCCACGGCAATGCAAAACACGACGCGACGACGGCATCGTAGACGAACCCTAGAGTCAGAAATTCGCGCCACTCTTCGGAAGAGAAATGATCGCCTGCGAAAAGTGCGAGCCCGATCCGCGTGCCTGACGCGATCATCATGAAGATCGAGATCGCCCATACGAAGCGTGACAGACCGCGTGTCATCGTGGAACTCCCCAAAGTCATGACCGCTATAGACCGGTTCGCTCCCGAACCGAAGGCCCACAAACCGAACTGCTGACGCTCGCTCGAAGGTGATTTTCCGCCAAGGCGCCACCCGCGATACTACCGCTTAATGACCTTCAGACACGCTGTCATCGCGCGCGCAACCTTTCCAAGTTGTCTTTTATTGCTCGCGGCCTGTCAGCAAGCCCACGAACTCACTCCTGTCAAAATGCCGCAAGAGACCCCGATCGATTGCGCCAAAATGAGCGTCACACCCGGTCCAACCTGGCCGAGCGTGACGATTTATTTTCTACGACTATTCTGCGGCGGCTTTCGTCGGTCCACCGGGACTGCTGCCGAGCACACGCTTGCAATAGGCGGGTCCGTCCTCGCCGTCGCGCACGAAATCCGAGATACAGATAAAGTCCGGGAACTGGTTCTGCTTGGGATCGCGCAACAGGCCGGGGGCTTCCTTGCCCTCCTGCATCTGCTTGATGGCACTGAGCAGCGCCTTGCGCATCTCGATGATCACGACGTCGGTCGAACCCAAATGCTCTTGGGTGCGGTCCTGGATTGCGCCCTGGGTTTCGATTGCGAAGGTATCGTGCGCCGGGATGTAGCGTCCGAGCCCACAGAATGTGTCGTCGCGTTTCTGTTCCTCGCGATCCTGCATGTAGCGGTTCTCGACGCGACGGACATGGCGCTTGTCCGGACCGACATGCTGCTGCTTGGTCCGCGTCACTGCCGCTTTATCGACCGGCGTGCCGTGCTTGTAGATGAACTCGAAGCGGGTATGACTGTAATCGTCGCGTGGAACGTACCAGCGTCCGCCGTAACCGCTGACCGGCGGCGGCTCGCTGCTCGCGGGCGTGGTGCCGCCCGGATAAATGTAGTTGTTGACGCGCAGATACCCTTTGCCGCCGCTTACCTTGCGCAGCGCATGGATGCGCACGCCGTAGCTGACATGTTCGATGTCGAGGCGGGGATTGGTGTCCTCGGCGTAATAGGGATTGCCGGCCAGTTGGGCATCGGCCGGGCTTTTCAGCGGCGCCATACGATGCAGATAGGACGTGTGCGATGGATCAATTGAACTTTCGAGGCCCTGCACCCAATTGCATTCCTGGATGAGGCGGAAGGCGATGCGGTTCTCTTCCGGACAATCGAGGAACTGATAGGCCGGGATGAGCGGCGCCTCGCCTTCGCCCATATAGGTCCAGATCACGCCACCGTATTCTTGCACCGAATAAGCGGTGTGGCGCACCTTGTGGCAGAACTTCTTGTCCTCGGGCTCGGCGGGCTGATCGATGCATTGGCCGTTTATATCGAAGAGCCAGCCGTGATAAAGGCAACGCAGCCCACCATTCTCGACGCGGCCATAGGAAAGATCGGTCGCGCGGTGCGGGCAGTGCAGGCCGATCAGGCCGAGACGATCCTTGTCGTCACGGAAGAGCACAAGATCCTCGCTCAGGATGCGGATCGGCATGGGTGCGCCGCCGATCGGCATTTCCTCGATCGTGGCGACCGGCTGCCAATAGCTGCGCAGCAATTTGCCACCGGGTGTGCCGGGACCGGTTTGCGTGATCAGATCGTTCTGCTGTTTAGATAGCATGGGGTTTCTCCGTGTTTCTTATTTCTAGGCGAATTCGTGGATGGCCAAGACCTGCGAAGCGCGCATTTCGTCCCGCGCGATAGGCTAAAACCGACTGCTGCGTTGAAGCTTGCCGCCTGGAGTGCCTGCGGCCTTTCTATTTAACTCCGGTGGCGCCGCATCACTTCCATCCGAATTCATGCGGATTGACCTGTTCGGCGCGGATCGTGCGCGCATTTAGAACGACCTCTTTCGTATGCACGAACACCGGTCGGTTCGGATCGGTCGGCTCGGCATAGGCCATCTCGGTGATGCGATCGAAGACCTTGGCGGCGGCGGCGCGCCGCAGCTTGTCATCCATGATCGTCGGCACCACTTCGGCGAGCTTCGCCAATTCGGGATCGCCATAATCGTTGCTTTCGACATGGCGGCCAAGTTGCCCGGCGACGTCGAACATGCCGCCGCCCGACCAGCCGTAATTGCCGATCTCGACCTTGCCATCGCTGATGAGCTGCTGGCGTTGCGCCGTCGGGTGCGTGCGCACGTTGGCGCGAATACCGACCGCGCGCAACATTCCTGAGACCGCCTGGGCCTCGGTGAAAGCGATTGGAAAGCAACTGATCACGACATCGAAGCCGTCCGCATAACCCGCTTCTGCCAACAGCTTCTTCGCACCCGCCGGATCGTAGGGATAGGCTGGCTTGGTGAAGCCGCAGCCGAGCTGACTCTTGGAGCACAGCCCTTCTTCCGGCTCGATACCCTTGGCAAGCGGCCCGTACTTAATTTTGACCAGCGCCGGGCGGTCAATCGCCATCAGAATCGCGCGGCGCACGCGGACATCGGCGAGTGCCTTGTTGTTGGCCCAGCCGGTCGCCGGAAAGCCGATGAAGTAATAACTGGTGCTAGGCGGCCCAAGGGTCGTTTCGAAATTGCCGCTCTTAACAAGCGCGTCCGCCTGATCGGGCGGCAGATCGGTTGCCACATCGGCGCCTTGCACCATCAGTGTTGCCGTCAGCGTGCCATGATCCTTGATCGGCTGGGAAACGACACGTCCGACGCCGGACGCCGCTTTCACTGAGCTTGGAACGTAATCTTTGTATTTCTCGCCGACGATGCCGGTATTCTTGTCCATCTGGACAATACGAAGCGGGCCTGAGCCGACCGGCTTGGTTGCGAAGTCGATCTTGTTGACGGGCGGTTCATGCGCGTGCTTCGGATACATCGGCGTACGCATGGCGAGATACATCAAGCTATCGGGTGCGACGATTTTGGCGACGACGCGCACCGTATGCGGGCCGATTTTCTCAACCGATTTGATCCACTGCCAATAGGCCTTGTAGCGGAGAGTCACTTTCGGATCGGTGAGGTAGTTCAGCGTATAGACGATATCGTCGGCAGTGAGTTTCTGCCCATCGTGCCATTTCAAATCGTCGCGGATCTCGAAATCATAGGTAACCGGATCGAGCTGTTTGTAAGATTTGGCAATATGGCCGACGAAGCTGCCCTTTTGAGGATCGAAGGCCAGCAGCATGTCATAAGCCGATGGACCCCAGACGTTGGCGAAGGAACTGGGCATGGTGTAGGTGTCGATCCCGGCATCCGGATCGAACACTGGGAAGCGCAAAGTGTCCTTCGACTTCTGCGCCAGTGCGGGCAAGGCAAGGCCCATGGCGAACAGAACGAAAGCAAGAAGCCGTTTTAAGTTCATCATTGTAATCCCTGTCGTTTTTAGCTCGTCACCGCCGCCTCACCACGCCGTTGAGCGCCGTCAGCCGAGCAATGGGGCCTTAGATTGCAAGACCGGATTTCCCTTCGAGCGTTTTCACATGCAAAGCAAGCCAAAGTGCGGGAACGACCGCTTAACTTCTATTCCGCCGCCACTTTGTTTTGTCCTTGGCCGAGCATCCGCTTGCAATATGCCGGCCCATCCTCGCCGTCAGGAATGTAATCCGAAGCACAGATGAAGTCCGGAAAATTGTTCTCGCGGATATCGCGCAACAGGCCCGGCGCATCATTGCCGTCCTGCATATGCTTGATCGCGCCAAGCAGAGCCTTGCGGACCTCGATGATGACGACGTCGGTCGAACCCAGATGTTCCTGGGTGCGGTCCTGGATCTGGCCCTGTGTTTCGATGGCGAAGGCATCGTGCGCGGGGATGTAGCGACCCATACCGCAGAAAGAATCGTCGCGTTTCTGTTCGTCGCGATCCTGCAAGTAGCGGTTGGCGGCATTGCGAATGTGGCGATTGTCAGGTCCGACATTCTGATCGCGGATCGCACGGATCGCATCCTTGTCGAGTACTCGCGATTTGTAGAAGAACTCGAAACGGGTATGGCTCTTGTCGTCGCGCGGCACGTACCAACGGCCCTGGTAGCCAGCGACACCCGGAAGTTCGGTGACCGGCGTGGTGCCGCACGGATAAATATAATTGTTTACGCGAAGGTAATTTTCGCCCGTCGCCATCTTACGCATTGCATAGATGCGACAGCCATAGCTCGTACTTTCAATAGCGAGCCGCGGGCGGGTATCTTCACTGAATAGCCGCGCATCAGCGCCAGAGCGCTCGTCGCCCGGCCCCGGGCCCATGCGATGAAGATATGAGGTGTGCGACGGATCGGTCGAGCTTTCCAACCCCTGCAACCAGTTGCAGTCTTGGATAACGCGGAAGGCCAGCCGGTTCTCGGGTGCCGCAGACAGGAACTGGAAGGCGGGGATTTGCGGGGCATCGCCTTCGCCCATGTAAGTCCAGATCACGCCGCCATATTCTTTCACTTGGTACGAAGTATGGCGTACCTTGTGACAGAATTTTTTGTCCTCAGGCTCTGCCGGCTGATCGATGCATTGCCCGTTAATGTCGAATAGCCAACCGTGATAGAGGCAGCGCAGGCCGCCATTCTCGACACGGCCATAAGATAGGTCGGTCGCGCGATGCGGACAGTGCAGCCCGATCAGGCCCAGGCGATCTTTGTCGTCGCGAAACAGCACCAGATCTTCGCTTAGAATCTTGATCGGCAAAGGGGCGCCGCCGACGGGCATTTCCTCAACAGTCGAGATCGGCTGCCAATAGCTGCGAAGCAACTTGCCGCCGGGAGTGCCGGGCCCGGTCTGCGTGAGCAGGTCATTTTGAGCCATCGCGAGCATTTTATTTCCTCCGCCGGGGAAGTTGTTTCATGGCTAGCAGCCGGGACTATAAGCAGCGATACTATGCCAATCTAATGCTATATTCGTATAGAAAGATATGCTCACAGAGCATAGCGGGGAGCAAGGTTTTTGGCATGGAACTGCGGCAGCTAAAATTTTTTCTTGAGATAGCCGACAGCGGAAGCCTCAACAAAGCTGCTCGAAGGCTGAATATCACCCAGCCGGCTCTATCCCGATTGCTTAATTCGTTTGAACAAGAAATCGGTAGCGCACTGTTTGAGCGGCATCCAACGGGCATGACACTGACCCAAAAGGGACAAAGACTCGTTGCCTATGCGGAGGACATGCTACGGCGAGCCAACAGGCTTATCGAACATCTGGCCGGCGACAGCATCAAGATTACCGGGACTGTTTGTATCGGCGCCGCTCCTGGCGTCGGGCAACATTTTTTTGCGCCTATCGCACAACGTGCACAGGCCGCCCATTCTTCGATAAAAATCAAGTTCAGTGAGGGGCATTCTTACGACATGCTGGCCGGCCTCGAAAAGAATGAGATCGACTGCGCATTTATGATCGACCCCGATCATCAAGACGACATCGAGATCATACCTTTGTTTTCCGAGGCCTTATATTTGGTGGGCCTGCAAGGAGACCGAGCACTTCCCAAGGGGCCTATCAAAACGACGTCGTTGCAACATTTTCCTCTTGTAACCTATCCGAAATTGACCGGGCCACGTAAAGCCATCGATAAGGTTATTGCCAAGACACACGCCGTCCTCGACGTCCATTACGAGACCAATACTCAAGCTACCGTAAAGGATTTTGTAAGACGAAGACTCGCTTACGCTTTATTGACGCGATCGGCTTTCCCCAACGACATCAACGATTTTATTTTGATAAAAATAACTGGGCTTGATCTGCTCCGCACTCTGATCGCAAAGCGAACATGGCGTCAGTCTCAAGCCCTTTCAGCGGTAATTGATATAACGAAAGAAGAAGTAAAAAATGTAATCACGCAAAAACATTTTTCCGGATGTCACTCACTGATGGATTGAACGGAGCGCCGAAGAAATGCCTACGTCAGGGTCCGATAGCTGTCGGATCGGGTCCGGATTTCGCGCCTATGCGTGCCGCAATAAACAGATATAATTCAACAAACGTTATAATTCGAACGGACAGGGAGTATTGCTTCTTTCATCGATGGCTCACGCCTGCAATGGCCGCGATTGGCCATTGTCGGATCGGTCCCTATTGATCGGAAAAGAATTCGCCGCCTCCGCAACTGGAAGAACGACCAAATGGCAAAGATCGTACTCGGCATCGGCACGTCGCACAGCCCGCAGCTTTCGACGCTACCCGAAAAATGGCCCGAAGGCGCGGATCGATTCAGCCGTCCCGGGTTCGAGCTTTACAACGTTCCGTCGGGGGAACGGATCAGTTTCGAGGAATTGGAAGCGCGCGCGACGCCGGCCATCGACAAGGAAGTGACGATCGATAAATTCCGGGCGCGTTACGACGAATGTCAGTCAAATCTCGCTTGGTTGACCGATGTGATCGAAAAAGCCCGTCCCGATGTCTTGGTGATGTTCGGTGACGACCAGAAGGAATTGTTCCTCGAAGAGCTTCTGCCGACCTTCAGCGTCTTCTGGGGGAACGAGTTTCCGATCATTCGGGGCGAAGGTCGCCTAAGCGCCCTGCCCGCCTATTCCTGGGAACAGCCGCGCACGATCCCGGCGGTCGGCGATCTCGGCCGTCACATCATCGAGCATCTGTGTGCGAATGACATCGATGTCAGTCAATCAAATCGCATCGAGGCAGGGCGCAGCATCAGCCATCCGTTCGCCTTCGTGCATCGGCGTATCTTGGGCGACAATCATATCCCGACGATTCCGATTTGGATCAATACCTATTTCGCGCCCAATCAGCCGAGTTCGAAGCGCTGCTATGAACTTGGCCGTGCGGTCGGAGCCGCGATCGCAGATTGGCCCAAGGACATTCGCGTCGGCGTGGTGGCGTCGGGCGGGCTCAGCCACTTCACGATCGATGAAGAGTTGGACCGGATCATGCTCAAGGCGATGAAGGATCTGGATACAAAGACGATCTATGGACTTCCAAAGAAGCGGATGCAGGCGGGTACGTCCGAGTCGAATTTATGGATTGCGACTGCCGGCGCCGTAGAACATCTGGAGATGACCGAGACCCGTTATGTGCCCTGCTATCGCACGCGCGCGGGCACTGGTTGCGCGATGGGGTTTGCGACCTGGAACTAATGAAATTCAATCCGGCAGAAATACTGTTCGGATCAAGAGGGGGACAAATATGACGATCTATCTCAGCAACAACGACGTGCGCAGCCTCTTGAGTTACGAGGATTGTGTCAAAGTCATCGACGACCTATTCCGCCACGAGGCGGAAGGCGATGCCGAAAACTTCCCAACAACGTCGCTTAATCTGCCGAAAGGCTTCCATCGGACCAAGGTCGGCGGCGCCTATGGTTTTGGCGCTTATGGCTTGAAGACCTACGGCCGTGTCCCCGGCCCGATCGGCGTGCGTTATCTCGTACTGCTCTACAACACTAAGGACGGCAGCTTGGATGCGATTATGGACGCCAAGGATTTGGGCGAAATTCGCACGGCGTCCGTGTCCGCTGTCGGTGCCAACCATATGGCGCGCAAGGACGCCGCCAATATCGGTATTATCGGCACCGGACGCGAGGCGCGTGGGCAAATCGCCGCGATGAAGTCGGTCCGCGCGATCAAGCGCATTAAATGCTGGAGCCGTACGGCCGAAAACCGCGCCTCGTTCGCTAAGGATGTACAGGAGCGTCACGGCATCGAAGTGATCCCGTGCGAGGATGCGAAGTCGGCCGTCGAGGACGCCGACATCATCATCACCGTCTCGGCTGCGGACGATCCAGTTCTATTCGGCGAATGGTTGCAGCCGGGCCAACATATCTGCGCCATCGGCGCCACATCGCTGTTCCGGCGCGAATTGGATCTTGAAGCAGTCAGGCGCGCCGATCTGATCGCGGTCGAGAATTTGGAACAATCCATGGCGGAATGCGGCGAGTTGATCTACGCCGCGCACAACCGCGCCCTGAAATGGAAATCGGTGCGCGAGATGCACGATATAGTCTCGGGCCGCGTCAAGGGCCGCCCGTTCGAGGATGCGATTACCATCGTCGATACCATCGGCGTGGGCGCCGAAGACGTTGCTGTCGCCGCCTTCGTCCTGCAAAAAGCGCGCGAGCGCGGCGTCGGCGTCAAGCTGCCGATGTAAGGTCCAACAAGGTGAAGAACACGGACGAAATCACGCTCGGATGCAGTCTGTCGCTGACCGGTCGCTTCGCGGAACGGGGAGCGCCTTGGTACGCCAACGCCTATGCGTTGTGGGTGAAGGACGTGAACGCTCGGGGCGGCATTCTCGGCAAGCCCGTCCGTCTCGTCACCTACGACGACGAAAGCAATCCCGAAAAGGCAGCGGCCAACTACCGTCGCCTAATTGACGAGAACGGCCTCGATGTACTGCTGGGGCCGTGCCACACGGCGCTCATGGGCGCGGTGACACCGATTGCCGAGGCCTCGCATGCACTGCTGTTGCAGGGCACACATGGCTCGTATGCGGATTTTCAAAAGGAACTCAAATGGCAGTTCCTCTGCTGGCCAGGCTCGGACTTCGACTATGCGAAACCCTATCTGAACCTGATTGCCGGCAAGAAGTCGACGACGGCGCTGGTCTATACCGACGGCCGCATCGGCCAATCCGTCGCGCGTGGGATCCGACACTACGCCGCGCCTCTCGGTATCGACATCGTGTTCGACGAGAAGATCGGCGCCGAACCCTACGACTATGCGGCCCTGATGGCCCGTGTGAAGGCCTCGGGGGCAGAGGCCCTTCTGATCGGGCTCGATCACGGGCGCAACGACGATCCGCGCGTCTCGTGCCTGAAGGCAGCGCACGAAGCGGGGATTGCCGGCAACACGATCTGGCATTCCGATTTTCCCGTAGCTTCGGATAACAAGCTCGGCCCCGCCAATCAGGGTGTTCACATGCGGATCACCTGGGCGCCCGAGATTCCCGATCCGCGCTCGCGGAAGTTCGCGGATGATTATCAGGCAGCCTTCGGCGAAGCGGCGGAGTTCCATTGCGCGGGCGGGTACGCCTGTGGCGAAGTTCTGGCTCAGGCAGCCGCCTCAACCGTCACCTGGAACGCGGAAGCGTTGCGCGGGGCGATCCTGCGCGAAACATTCACGACCGTTTGCGGCAAACTCAAATTCAACGAAACCGGATTGCCCGAGAGTATGCTCTACCTCGGCGTCTGGCAGAACGGCAAGCTGGGCATCGTGCAAGCCTGACGGATGGAGACAATATGATCATCGACAGCCATGCCCATACGACCGCGCCCGACGCGCTCTATGGCTATAACTATAAACTGATGGTCAATCGCGGCGAGTTCGGCAAGGGAGCGCCGACCATCAGCGACGAGGCGATGGAAAATTCGCTGAAACGTCATCTTAAGATGATGGATGATTATGAGATCGATCTACAACTGACGCCGCCGCGCCCTTGGGGGCTGCCGCATGCCGAGACGAACGAAAAACTCGTTCGTTGGATGGCCGAAGCTTCCAACGATTTCATCGCGCGTCAGGTCAAGGCGCATCCCACGCGTTTCCGCGGCATGGCGGGATTGCCGCAATCGGTGAGCGTTTCTCCCGCCAACTGCGTGGAGGAACTCGAACGCTGCGTAAAGGAACTCGGCTTCGTCGGCTGCATGATCAATCCCGATCCGAGCGAAGGTGCGGGCACGGTTCCGGCCATGGGCGATGAATATTGGTATCCGCTCTACGAAAAGATGGTGCAATTGGACGTTCCCGGGATGATCCATACCGGGAACGTCAACAATGGGCGTGAGACGCAGGGCGAGCATTTCATCACCGAGGAAAGCATCGCGGCGCTGTCCATCTTGCGATCGCCGGTCTTTTCAAACTTTCCAAATCTGAAGCTGATCGTGGCGCATGGCGGCGGTTCGTTGCCCTATCAGGCCGGGCGGTTCCGACTTAGCCGCGTGTACAGCCGCCATAAGTCGCGCGAAGACGAAACCTTCGATGATCGGATGCGCAAATTCTATTTCGATACGGTGCTCTACGCGAAGGAACCGATCGAACTTCTGATCAAAATCGTGGGGGTCGACAATTGCCTGTTCGGGACAGACACGCCGGGCTCAGGCTCATCGATCAATCCGCACACCGGACGTCCGGGCGACGATCTGAAACCGGTTATCGAAAGTATCGAATGGTTAACGGACGACGATCGCAAGAAAATATTCGAGGGCAATGCCCGCAAAATATTCACGCATCTGAATTTATCGTGATTTTCGGAACGGCCGGAATTTCTTCATGAAATACACGAATATCACCGCTGCCGTTGTCGGTTTTACAGCCTTGTGCGTCGTGCAGCCCGCATTGGCCCAGAAAGCCAAAGATACGCTGCGGTATCCGCTCGCCGAAGCGGCCGCGGAATTGGATCCCTACCTCGTTGCGGGCGGCGTGTTCAGCAGCGAATGGTCGCCGGCGGTCTTCGACAATCTCGTGATGTTCGATCCGAACAAGGTCGCCTTCGTTCCGATGCTGGCGAAAAACTGGTCGCAACCCACATCGACCACCTATGAATTCGAACTCTATGACGATCTGAAATGGCAAGATGGTCAAATACTCGACGCCAACGACGTAGTTTATACCCTGAACTATCTCATCGATCCGAGTGTCAATCTCCGCTACAAGGCGAATTGGAACTGGGTCGCATCGGTCGAGAAACTCGGTCCGCTTAAGGTTCGCGTCACGTCGAAATTGCCGCAGCCGGAGGGCCTGCTGACGCTGGCGACGAGTACGCCGATCTTTCCCAAGCATTTGCACGAGCCGCTCGCCGACAAAGGCGATTTCGGCAAGCGGCCGATCGGGTCCGGCCCGCTTCGTATCGTCAAGATCGACAAGAATACGGGTATCGTAGCCGAGAGGAATATCAATTTCAGTCCCAAGCCGCAAAAATTCGCGGCCCCAATCGGCCGCATCACGGCGGAGCCGGTCTTGGACCAAGGTACTTTGATCGCCAAATTGCTGCGCGGGGACACGGATCTGGCGCGCGACCTGCCGGGTGATCAGGCTGTTGCCCTGCGTGACAGCGGTCGGTTCGAATTCACATTGTCGCCACCAGCGCTTGGTTATTCCTTCATCGGCTTCCCGACGAAGGGCTCGGAGAACGTCAAGGCACTCGGAGACATCCGTGTCAGACAGGCGATTATCAAGGCGATTAACCGTCCCGTGGTCGTCGAGGCCGAATACGGAGAGATTTCAAAAAGCATTGGTGCGGTCGAAGGATTATGTTCGAAGGAACAGCTCGGCTGCGGCTACACCAAGATGGTACCCGCCTACGACCTCGTCGGCGCCAAGAAGCTGCTCGCCGAGGCGGGTTATCAGGACGGGTTCGACGTCACGCTCAGCACCTTTCCAAACAACATTACTGAAGCAACTGCAGTTGTGGGCATGCTGCGCGCGGTGGGAATCCGCGCCAATGTGCGCACACATCCCGTCGCGCAACGCGTCCAACTTCTCAGTCAGGGCAAGGTCGATATCAGCTATTATGGCTGGAGCGGCGGGAGCATGTTCGGGGTTACAGGGCAGCTCGTACGCCATTTCCTCAGCAAGGAGTACGACGATCCGGAACTGGTGAAAATGGCCGAGACCTCGTCGACGCTCATGGACGACGGTGAACGCCGTAAAGCGGTCGCTCGGCTCATGGACTATGCGCACGACAATGCCTATCTTTTCCCGATGCTGCCAACGCGGGTGATCTTCACCCACAGCAAGGAAATCAAGCTGATCGCGACGGGCCTTCGCGCAGGCCAGGTCCATCCACACGAATTCGGTTGGAAGTGAAGCTCACGTCCATGTCCAAACGCTATCAAGTTGTCGTCGTCGGTGGCGGGCCCGTCGGCGTGGCGCTCGCCATTGAGCTTGGCGAACGCGGCATCGACTGCGCGGTCGTCGAACGTCGGCGGAGCCTTTCCCCGGTGCCCAAGGGGCAGAACCTCACGTCGCGCACGCTCGAGCATTTCTATTTCTGGGGCATTGTCGACGAGTTGCGCGCCGCACGGACAACGCCGCGCAATTACGATGCTGGGATGATGACGACCTACGGCAATCTGATGAGCGAGTATCGCAGCGCGTTGGCACAACAGCGCGGCAATCCTCGGAAATTTTATTTCCAGTTGCCGGAACGTCTACCGCAATACGAAACCGAACGCGTCCTGCGTGCCAAGATGGCCGAACTGCCGAGCGTGACGACGATGTATGGGTGGACCGGAGAATCGGTCGAGCAGGACACTTCCGGCGTACGTCTGACCGTATCGAGCGACGATGGCAGTCGGCAGATCCTTGACTGCGATTATATGGTCGCCTGCGACGGTGCGCATTCGGTCATTCGCCGGCAGATCGGCATTGAACAGTCGGGGTCAGATTTCGAGCAGCGCATGGTGCTGGCCGTCTTTCGATCCAAGGAGCTGCATCGGGCATTGGTCGCGAAAATGCCGCAATCGTCGACCTATCGGGCCATGCAACCACACCTTAAGGGTTACTGGCAGTTTTTCGGCCGCGTGGACGCCGAGGAAAGCTGGTTCTTTCATTCGCCCGCGAACTCGGACGCGCACATGGACATAGCTGCCGTCCATGCCTTGGTCGAAGACGCCGCAGGCTGCCGTTTCGCGGCAGAATTCGACCACATCGGCTATTGGCAGATGCGTGTCGCGGTCGCCGAGAACTATCAAGCCGGACGCGTCTTCATCGCTGGTGACGCCGCCCATAGCCATCCGCCTTACGGTGGATTCGGCCTTAACAGCGGTCTAGAGGATGCCGTCAATCTTGGCTGGAAGCTTGCCGCGCGAATAAAGGGATGGGGCGGCGACAAGCTGATCGATTCTTATTCCGAGGAACGCCGCCCGGTGTTCAAGGAAACCGGCGAAGATTTCATCGCCACCCGCGTCAATATGGACCGAGAGTTCCTCGAAGGCATCGCCCCGGACGAGAACAAGGAAGCCTTCGACCGCGCGTGGGGGGAATGGGTCAAAGGTTTGGGCTTCCGCGCACCGACCTATGAGCCAAACTACGAAGGGTCCGCCATTGTGATGGGCCCGGAAGGGGCAGTTTGCAGCGCGCATGGCCAGCATATGGTCAAGGCGCGCGCCGGCCATCACCTAGCCCCAATGGCTCTCTCCTCGGGCCGAAATCTGTATGAGGAGCTGGGGCCGGAATTCACCTTGGTCGCCCTGGGCGCGGACGATGCGGCGGTTAGCGCCTTGGAACGCACTGCGGCGGCGAAGAACGTGCCGCTCAAGGTCGTGCGCGACAGCTATGCCGACGGCAGGGAGGAGTACGAAACGCGCCTCATATTGGTGCGCCCCGATCAATACGTCGTCTGGACCGGCGATGCGACGCCCGCCGATGCCGGCGGACTTATAGAAAAAGTGTCCGGCCGCACCTGACGCGCGAGCGGACTTGTTCCATTTTTAGACTCGATCGTGGACGTTGAAAGCCACGATGGTATCCGGTTAGAGACCGCGCGAGATGGACGAGTTTCGCAACACCCTTATTTCTTCCATGCCACACGGTTTAGGTTGAACCCCTCGGGACGGCCATTTCCGCCCATAAGCAGAAGATCTTTGTCATGGGCTATAACCGCCGGAAGTTCGACCAAAGGCATCGCGTAACGCTCTTCGGTCACCTTGTCGAAGAGCTTCCGATAAATGTCTTCGCGGGCGCGCAGATCCTGGGTGATGGATCCTTCACGATCCCAACGAATAAGGTCTTGGTCCGCGTTATAATTACGCGAACTATCCGCGAAGAAAAAATTTGATGTCGACTCGACATCCGGCTGGCCGGCGGCATTGTCCCACAGAACAATCATCGCCTGCACCTTTCCGTCGCCTCGGTTCTTCTGGAATACGTTCGCCGTTTGGTTCGAGATCGTAGCGCGCACTCCAATCTTCCGTAGTTCACCCGCCACAGCCTCGGCAGCCCTCCTTGGCTGTCCCCAGGTTGAGATTTCCAGATCGAACCCGTCCGCAAATCCTGCCTCGACAAGCAAAGCCTTTGCCCGCGCCGGATCGTAGGAAACCGGTTTTTGCGACCACGAGCATCCGATCAGGGACGGGTGGCACATTGCTTCCTGTGCCGGTTTGTCGGCCATTTCCTTCGACAATAAGGCGGCGCGAAGTTTATCGCGATCGATCGCGCGAAATAGCGCCTCTCGGACGCGCTTATCTTTCAATACTTTGATACCTGAACGATCCGCCGCATCTAACGCTATGTAACTAAAAGATAAAGTTGGCGACGATGTTAATTTCAACGTCGGATGATTTACTAAGCTTTGCGCCGTATCGGCGTCGAGATCGAAGACAAGATCCAGTTCGCCAACCATGAGTTTGGCAATCTTGGTTTGGATATCGGCAATTGAGGCCACTTCGATACGCCGCACCTGCGCAGCCGGGTCTATCCCAACTTCCGTGTATCCAGCGAATTTCTCGAGAACGATGCCTTTGGCGGAATCGACGGATAACACCTTGAATGGGCCCGTTCCAACAGGGGCTCGCCCAAAGTCCATCGGATTTTCTTTGTAGAGGTGAGCCGGAACGATGGGTGGCACTTGAACCAATTTTGTGAGAATCGTTGCCTTCACTTCGCGCGAGCGAATCCGCACCGTATCGGCGCCAATCTTCTCAAAAGCCTCGATCCACCCAAAACGCGAATCCTTGAACAGAAAATTGGTTTTCGGATCGGTTACGTACTCCAAGGTGTAGATAACATCATCCGCAGTAAATGGCGTGCCGTCATGGAACTTGACGCCAGGCCGCAGCTTTATCTCCGCAGTTCGCTCATCCACCATCCGCCAATCTGCCGCC
This sequence comes from Caenispirillum bisanense, assembly GCA_945877815.1. Classification (GTDB taxonomy): domain Bacteria; phylum Pseudomonadota; class Alphaproteobacteria; order Rhodospirillales; family UBA2165; genus CANIGJ01. The sequence continues at coordinate 95,900 of CAMDWJ010000001.1, read as the reverse complement.
AAGCGGGGGCTAAGCCGGCGCTCCGTAACGTCGTATGCCAAGAGCGTCTCATTAACATTGCGGCTAATCAGACTCGCTTCAGGGTTTGGGTTTTGTATCGAGTCGAGCAATCGGATGGGCTGGTTGACCGACATGCGCAGCGTGTCATTCGCTTTTTGAGCACCGGCAGCGCCACTAATCAGAATGATCGTTATTGTAGCCAGTAGCGAATACAGATTCATGCTCGTCTCCCAGGCGAATATCTCGGCGAATTAGCATTGTCTAAAGGATGTCGTGAAATTTTCATGCTGCATTTAGACATTCGCGTGCGATTGAAAATTCGCGATTCCGAATTCACGCCATATATGGCATCTTTATAAGAGACGCCAGTCTGAAAACCTATTCTAAGGTCGAATGGCTACTCTCGAAATCGCGGACGCAGATCGTCAAGGTCGCGCCTGAATTTCAGCAGGCGATGGCATCGAGTCCGGCGCCGACGATACCCGACACCTTTAGCGCATACGCCACCAGATATTTCAGATCGCGGACACCGTCCGCGCTCGCACCAAGAATGGTATCGCGAGTCGATGGAAGTCAGCAGCGGCGTCCCATTGAACCAAATGCTTACAATTTTCGACAATATGAAGATCGAGTCCGGGTTGCAGTTTTTTCAGCAACTGAGCGCGTGCGCCGGCATCTGCCCGATCCTGTGCCCCATAAATCATAAGTAGCGGCACCGGCGTTTCACTCAAACGCTTCCACAAATCTGGATCGGTTATTGGACCATTCGAATTCTTCAGCCGCAAAACGGAGGCCTCGAAGCAACGGCCGGTACTGTGGCTGTGGTAAAGAGCAAGCTCATCTGGTGTGACAATTTCGCGATGATAAAGCATCGCTTCAAGACCACTGCGCGTTTCTTCCAATGTCGGTTCCGATGGCGCGCCTGTTTCTGCTCCAGCCCGCCTCGGACTCAAATGTGCGCCGGCCACAGGCAAAGGCGGTAGAAGTGGTCCGCTGCCGAGCACGACCACGGCTGAAATCCGCTCCGGATGGGCAAAGGCGAGACCGAGCGCCAGGCCGCCGGCGATCGAATGCCCGACGAGAGCGGCACGCGCAATTCCGAGCACGTCCATGAAACGAGGCACAAATGCGCTACGAGCCGTTGCGGAATGATCCGTCAGTACACGCGCTGGGACTACGAGCTGCGCGCGGGGCAGCCGATCAATACCGTCGTCGGACGCGCCCTCGATATCGCGATGACAGAACCGAAAGGCCCCGTCTATCTTACCTTGCCGCGTGAAATTCTGGGCGATCCCGCTGTCGATAATGGACCCGAGCCGCGCAACCGGACGCTGGGCGCCCTTCCCCCGATGCCTGCAACGGACGCCATGGCAGAAGTCGCGAGATTGATCGCGTCAGCCGAGCGCCCATTGATTATTGGCGACGTAACGGAATCCTTCTTCGATCTCGCGGCTCTCGCGGAAGCCCATGCCATTGCCTGTGCGCCTGGCGCTGGTTCCTATTTACCGTCCAGTCATCCCATGAATTTCGGCTCTGCCAATGAGCAGATGTTGGTGTGGGCGGACCTGATCGTTGTTCTTGAATCGCCTGTTCCATGGATTCCCCGCTTCGTCGGGCCGAAGAAGGATGCCAAGCTGATCCACATCGGTATCGATCCTCATTTCGCCCGTTACCCCTATCGGGGTTTTGAAATGGATATGGCGATCATGGGTTCCGTCGCCCACGCGATACCCATGCTCAACGACCTGTTGAAAACGGAGTTACGCGGCAAGCAGACTCTTGTGGACAAACGGCGCGCGGAACTCGGCGATATGCGACGTATCATATTGGCGCGGCGCGCGAGCGTCCTGCAGCGGGCAAAAACGGCAAGCCCGATCAGCCCCGCCTGGATCGCACACTGCCTAAATCAGGTGAAAAACAAGGACGCCATAATTTCGAATGAACTCGGCGTTCCGGGATCGTTCGTCGAACTCGACGAGCCCAATTGCTGGCTGGCGTCGGGTGGAAGTGCGGGCGGCCTTGGCAAGGGTGTCGGCGAGGCAATCGGCGTCAAATTTGCCGAACCGAACCGCCAGGTAATCTCCCTCGTCGGAGACGGATCCTACATGTTCAACGTCCCATCGGCTTGCCACTTCGTCGAACGCTCAGAGAATGTACCGACGCTCACGCTCATCTCCAACAACGCGCAATGGTACGCCGTAAAGAGTGCGGCCGAGGTCATGTATCCTGGCGGACGAGCGTCGAAGGCGAATTCGCTGCCGATGGTCGACCTTAGCCCATCAGCGGCCTACGAAAAGATCGTCGAATATGTCGGTGGCTACGGCGAGAAGGTCGAAGACCCGGCGAAACTTACGTCGGCCATCGAACGCGGGCTGCGCGCCATCGATGACGGCAGCCCTGCGGTTCTCAACATAATCGTCGCGGCGGGTGGTCACGTGAACGAAGTCGGCGACGCTATTGCTTCCATCCAAAATCGCCGAGCACCGGCGACGATGCGCTCAAAAGATCGGGCATGACGACGACGTCCTTCTGATGCGCCCATAGCATCGGCACCTCCGAGATCGGGAGGATATATGCCTTGCGGTTGATCAGATCCAAGGCCGGCGTGTACAACGCCGTCCGCTTCGCATCGTCGAATTCGAGATTTCCGTCGGTCATGGTCTTTTCGATGAATGGATCGTGCCAATAATCGCGGTCCCCATTGAAGAAGAAATCCCACAAGGTGGCCATATCGGGGTGGGTATAGGTCGGATAGGTATTCACGAAAGTCGTGAACTCGCCGTCGCCACGCTTCTTGACATAGACGGAAAGCGGCATCGATTCGACCGAGGCGCGGAAGCCGACCTTGCGCACTTCGCCGGCAATCGCCTCGGCGATGTTCCTGACAGTGCCATGCACATGAAGCGTCAGATCCATACCGTTCGGGTAGCCCGCCTCCGCCAATAGGCGCTTGGCTTCGGTTGGATTGAATTTGTAGGGCTCCGTCGTTGGTGCGCAACCGAACACCGACGGCAGGCAAATCGCCTTCGCGATATGAGCCTTGTCGCCCCCCGGAATGAGGTTTTTGACCAGCAGGTCGGTGTCGATGGCCATGATGAAGGCCTTGCGCACGCGCTCGTCGGTCATGACCTTATTGGCCGACCGCCCGACCACATCGAACGTCACGTACAACAGGACGCCGCTATCAGTCACGGTAATGCCCAAATTCGGATTGCCGGCGAGATTTTTGGCCTCATCCGGACCAATATTACGCATCAAATCTATGCCGCCCGTCAGTAATTGCGCGACCCGGGTCTGAGCGTCGGGAATGGGGATGGCTTGCACACGTTTAACCGGAGCGCGAAAATAACCTTCATCACCGTAGTAATTGTCGATCCGTTCCGTCACGACGCCTTTGTTGCGATCGAGCGAGACGAGCCGGTATGGACCCGTGCCGTTACCGGCGCGGCCATAATCGGCCTTATCCGCCAACGCCTCGTGTGTTTCCTTGTCGTAAATACGGAAGCGATAGGCGAGCGCGCCGAGGTCGGTCGAAAAGGCTTCGGTCGAATGCAGACGGATCTTATGAGGGCCCAACACCTCGACTTGCTTGATCCAGCTATAACGGTCCTTAAAGACCACCTTGCTTTCCGGATGGGTGACCCAGTCTGCCATGTATTTAACGTCGGCTGCGTCGAACGTATTCCCATTGTGGAATTTTACGTTGTCGCGGAGTTCGAATTCCAGCGTCTTGGGATCGATGCGTTTGAAGGACTTCGCGAGTATCGGCACCCATTTCTTTTTGTATTCGTCGTAGGCGATGAGGTGTTGATAGATCACGCGGTTGAAGGTATTGGCTTCTTCCTGCCCGACCGTATAGCTGTCCAGAACGTTAAAGGGATCATTGATGGCGAGGCGGATCGTATCCTGAGCCTTCTGCGCCCGTACCTCTGTCGTGCCGACGACCAAACTAATGCCTAGAACAACAAACAAAATTAGCGTCCGCATTTCTCTCCCCGCTTCGCCTGCCTGCCGCATTTCATCGATGCAATCGGCGCCAAACTCTTCGTTAACATAGTTCTTCTCATAACGAACGATCCCTTGTCCATACCAGCATCGACCGATAGCATCGCTATCAATAGATGCCGATATCGGGCAAACCAGAAACAGGGAGACGAACGCGTGATCAAAATTTATCTGCGCATCTTCGCAGCACTCGTCGCGATTCTCATCTCTCCGATAAGCGCGCAGGCTCAGAAGGCGGACGACAAACTCCGCCTTTCGACCATCGAATTCTTGAGCGCGCTGGACTACTACCACGACCCCTCATCGGAATTTGAACAGTTCGTCCGAAATGTCTATGGCTACCTTGTCGTCTATGATGAGCGTAGCGGGCAATTCATACCGGAACTTGCCAAAGCTTGGCGACGAATCGACGAGAAGACTTGGGAATTCGATCTACGCGACGACATCGTTTTCCATTCTGGAAACAAGTTCACCGCGCAGGATGTGAAGGAAACGATCGACTATCTGATAGATCCCAAGACCACGATACGCTTTCAAGGACGCTACGATTGGGTCCGAACGGTCGAGGTTCTGAGCCCCTACAAGGTTCGTATCGTTTCGAAAGAACCTTTCGCGGAAGATCTGCATTCGATTTCGTACCGCTTCTATTTCTACGATTCGGCCGTATTCAGATCCCTTGCCGACAAGGCCGATTACGGTCGCGTCTCGGCATCGGCCACCGGACCGTATCGCGCGATTTCCGTCGATAAGAACGCCGGTCTGCTGGTCGAACGGTTCGATGTCGCCGTCGGAAAATGGGATCACCGCCGAGCGCCGATCAAACGCATCCTGTCCGTACCGGTCCCCGACCGCCAGGTTCAACTCGCCAAGCTCATGACTAGAGAAGTTGACGCTATTCGCAATATCACACCAGATATGCAAGAGCAGATCTTGAAGATCTCTGGTCTTGCCATCACGCCCGTGAATTCGAAGTTCTTGGTCTATATGACCCTCGACGCGGCGGGCCGGTCCGCCAATAAGGTGTTTACAAACAAGTTAGTAAGGCAGGCTTTTTTCAAGGCAATCCCACGCGATTTGTTGCGGCAGAAATTCATCTCCGCGCCGGAAATCGCGGAGCTGCCCAACGGTATCTGTTTCAAGTCGACCGTGGCCTGCGATCCCACTCAGCCGGTGATCGAATATGACCTGGAAGGCGCTAAAAGGCTGTTGACCGAAGCGGGCTATCCAAACGGCATCGATATCGTCATCACCGGGACTGACCAATATCGCGACATAACGCTGGCCGCTGCCGGCGAACTACGCAAGGCGGGTATCCGGGCAAATGTAGAATTCGCGCCACGCACGGCCGCCGTACGGCGACGTGGACATGGCGAACTCACGGTCTATGGATCAGCCTACCCGACATTCAGCGAACCCACTGTCACGAACCTGATGGACTTCTTCTTCGGTGGCGAACGCGATTATACGGGCGATCCGATGATCGCGCAGGCCACCGCCAAAGCGACGGTCGAATTCGATCTAGCCAAACGGACCGCGATCTATCGCGAAGTCCTAAACCGGGTGAACAGCGAAGCCTATGTCTACCCGATGACGGAATATCCGACACTGTGGGCTCATTGGAACTATTTGTCGCCCCAGGCAAATCCCCATACCATCGCCGCGTTCAATATCGGCGATTGGTTCTGGAAATAGATATCTCTTTGCGATCTTCCAATGGATACTGGCAACGAGGTCAGTGTCGCAGTGGTTGAATGCGTGGCGCAAGTACCATCGCTTCTAACAAATACGATCGATGGCATCCTCGCGCTTCCGCCTTTCACAATCGTTCATAAAGAGCGAACGATACCGCAGCGGGGGTTAGGCATAACCCCGTTTGGACCGACTAATGGCATGCCGAAACATTGCCGCCGGCTTAAGAGACTCCGGTGGAACTAGATTCTTGATAGAGCCGGTCATAGGTCTGGCCGCGTGCATAGACTTGGGGAACGACGGGACGTCCATTCGGAACGCTGAGCCACAATCGCAATAGCAAACGATTATGACTTGCGTCATTCTCGAATTCCGTTCGCGAATGCAAATTCAAAAAATTATGCCACAAAACCATCTCGCCCGGTTCCAGCATGAATCGAAGTGCGAGATCGTCACGTTCAGCGAGTGAAGCCATATAGGCATGCGCCTCTGCAAGACCTTTGGGCAAAGCGACATTGAGCTTGCGTGCTGCGTCATGCATGAACCGGCCGGAGTAGATGCTGCTCACCTTGCCGTCGACATAACAAAAGACTGGAATTCTTTCTTCGGTGATCGGTTTGCTGCTGAATTGGGCTTCAGCGAGGGCCATGTAGAATCCATCGTAAAGCGGCTCAAGGAATTCGGGCCGCGTGCGTAAGATTTCGTTATGAAGCGCCAGAGAGCTGACGAGCGCGCTCTGACCGCCCTTGGCGGCCTGCCGTATGCACATCAAGCCTACGATTTCGTAAGCGTCCGTGTGCATTTTCAATTCGGCAGAGCTGCGATAACCTCGCGCCACAGGATCGTTTTCTTCTTCCTGAACCCTTCCGAGGCGGTCTCCGTTGCTGCTTTGCACGGCCGGTATCCCGAGATGCATGCCTATACCCCAATAAATGCGCTCGAATTGCTCAGGGGTGTAGCGCGCCGGATCGAGGCCGGACAGTAGTGTTACGCCACGTCCGTCCATAAGTTCGTGGCGAACCTCGGCAACCAGTTCGTTGACAACCGGATGGTCGAAATCCTTCCGAGTCACGGTTTGCGGCGCTAGATGCACGGTGCGAGCCAGAAGCGCATCGAATCCCGCGATCTGTTCCGCATTCAACCTCCGTGTGATGGCGGCCTTCCCGCCCAGTTCGGCCGCGGTCCATGCACTTGGATGGTCGATAATGTGCCGGCAGATATCCGTCATCATTTGTCACTCCTCGTGCGACGCTGTTGCTTGAGAATAGAAGCGCCGCCGGTTACGTCCAGTCGTATTCGTGCAGGTTAATGTGTTCGGCGCACCTCTCCGCAATATGTTATCGGCATTGCGCCGATCAGGGCGAGGTACAAGATCAAGATCTTTTGCATGATAGGCCTCCCGATTTTATTTTGTGCTGATTTATCTATATTTGTGTCAATGACCTTTGCAGTCTAACCCGCAAGCTCGACGATGGTCATTCGTTCGGGCAGCGGGGCCATTGCCTCGCCTAGTCCGCCGCCCCCTCACATTTCTTCAATCGTTTGTTCCCGTCCTATTTCAAGCACCCTAGTTCCAACGTATGCCCTGCGGATTGACGCCGTAGGCGCGGTATACGACCTTATCTTCGGCCTTGCCGTGCGCGAGTTCGGCCTCCATCGACGTCAGCTAAGCCAAGCTCGTCAGCGCATATGGGGTCGGCTCCTTGGCAACGATGCGCACGCTGTGGGGGCCAGTCTTCTCGACCTTGTCGATCCATTCCCAATTGCCCTTGAAGCGGAGCTGCACTTTGGGATCGCTCGCCCAGGTGAGCGTGGGCACCATGTCGTCGGCGTCGAATTTCTCGCCGTCTTGCCATTTGACGTCGTCGCGCTGCTCAAGCTCGATCGTGGGCCTCGCTGGGCGTATGCATCGGAATGACCGCGGCCGGAGTCATATAGTGTCGAACGTCACGGAACATATCAGCGTACATCATATTCAGCGCGCGCGCGAGGCCGCGGCGTAGTTCAGGATCTGAGGTTCTGAATACGCGGAAGCCGAATGTCGGATAGAGGGTCGCGAAATCCACACCCGCCTCTTGGAGCCGCTGCGCATAGAATTTTTGCAGCATGCACGTGACGCGATCGAGCGTTCTCTTTGCGCTGTGGGCGGGCCAGAAATTCTGCTTGGGACTATTCCCCCGCGGCTCCGCCATTTCCTTTTCGAAACGGTTGACCAAGCTAGCTCCCCCGACTTGCTTCAAAAAATCAGGAAGCGCGAAACGCGATTCGATGATGTGTCCGTCCGCGTCGATGACGGGGTGATCGAGCTTTTCGCGAATTGCGGCGGAGACGGATCGGCGGCCAAGCATATCGTCCATGACGGCACTTCCCTGTTAATGAGTGCTTCGGCTCTATATTTGTTGACGGACGGCACTTGAATTTGGCTCTTTTCCATCAGCAAGCTAACTATGGCTATTCGATTTTGGCACGTCAAATATCGACCGCAACGTCAGGTATAGAACCGGTATGCCGCGCATCGAAATCGTCGCCATCCTCGACACGGACCGCGGCGCAATAGGATAATCCGCCCTCCCGGGCAAATTGCTGAACAGATCGACAAGAGGATTCGCAATATGGACGCGACAAACATCACGCAGACCGTGGCCGACGGCTACCTCCAGGCTTTAGCGCGGCGCGGGATCAAATACGTCTTCGCCAATAGCGGCACCGATTTCGGACCGATCATCGAGGCAATCGCACGCGCCAAGGAGACCGGCACCCGGATTCCGGAATTCATGATCGTGCCGCACGAGAACGTCGCGATCTCGATGGCGAACGGTTATTTCGAAACCTGTGGCGAGATGGCCGCCGTCATGGTTCATGTGACAGTGGGTACCGCCAACGCCCTGTGCGGACTGATGAATGCTTCGCGCGAGAATATTCCTGTCCTTCTTGCCGCCGGCCGCACCCCGATTACGGAAAGCGGATTTCCAACATCGCGCAACGGAACCGTCCATTGGGGACAGGAATCCTACGATCAGGGCAGTATGCTCCGCGAATACGTCAAATGGGATTACGAACTGCGCGCCGGTCAGCCGATCGATACCGTTGTCGGACGCGCGCTCGACATCGCGATGAGCGACCCGAAGGGCCCGGTGTATTTGACTTTGCCGCGCGAAGTCCTGGCGAACGACGCCGGCAATGTTGGGCCGATGCCGCGCAATCGTCCCCTGGGGATGGAGCTCACCATGCCGTCCGCCGAAGCGATCGAGAAGGCGGCGACGCTGATCGCAGCCACGGACAAGGTGCTGATCATCACCAGCCGCGCCGGCCGCACGCCGCAGGGGTTCAAGGCACTCGCCGATCTGGCGGAGACCCACGCTATCCCAGTCACACAGACCACAGGCGTCAATCTGCCGTCGTCGCATCCGATGAGCCTCGGCGCGCCGAGCAAGGCCCTGCTCGAATGGGCGGACGTAATCGTCGTGATCGACACATTGGTGCCGTGGATGCCGTCCGGCGCACGCCCGCGCCCGGAGACAAAACTTATCCACCTCGGCAACGATCCCATGTTCACCCGCATCCCGTTCCGCGGCTATGAGAGCGACGTGTTGATCCCCGGCGATACGACGGGCGCAATGCGGATGCTGAACGACGCGTTGCAGGTGAAGCTCAAGGCCAAGGGACAGGCCGCAGACAAGCGCCGAGGCATGGTCGCCGAAATGCGGGAGAAGGCACGCGCACGTCAGGCTAAGATGATCCAGGACGTGAAGTCCTCGCGCCCGATCCATCCCATCTGGCTCGCGCATTGCATCAATCAGGTGAAGGACAAGAGTGCCATCGTCGTCAATGAACTCGGCGTGCCGGCAAGCTTCCTCGAATTCGAATCCTCCAACAGCACGTTCGGTGCCAGCGGCGCAGGCGGTCTCGGCCGCGGACTCGGCGGCGCGCTGGGCGCCAAATTGGCGGCTCCCGAACGTCAGGTGATCGCATCCGTCGGCGACGGCGCCTATATGTTCGGCTGTCCGATCGCGGCGCACTTCGTCGGCCGCGCGCAAAACCTGCCGACGCTGACGATCGTCAGCAATAATGCGGAATGGGTCGCGGTGCGTGAAGCCACCCTCCGCGTCAGTCCAAGCGGAGCCGCCTCGCGCGCCAACGTCATGCCGCTGACCTCGCTGACGCCGTCGCCCGATTTCGAAAAGGCAGTCGAAAGCTGCGGCGGCATCGGCGAACGCATTGAAGACCCTGAAAAACTGATCCCCGCACTCGAACGCGCCCTCAAGCATGTCGCCGACGGAAAGCAGGTTCTGCTCAACGTCATCACGGAAGGAGCCCGCGTTGGTGCAGGTTGAGTTTTTTCCCCGGCACGCGTCGGAAATTCCGCATTTCCTCTGCGTACCGACGAAACACTGAAATCTTCAATAGAAATGGTGGGCGCAGTAGGGATTGAACCTACGACCCCTGCCGTGTGAAGGCAGTGCTCTCCCGCTGAGCTATGCGCCCGTCAATGGTGACGATGGCCGGGATATAAAGACCGGACTCCACAACGTCAAGGAAAGCACACGAAAACGCCCGCGCGAGTTGCCCCGCGCGGGCGCCAAAATCTTAAAACGGGATTAGTTTTAGGTGGTGCCGTCGCTGACGACCTTCCACGTGCCATCCGCCTGGCGGCAGGCTTGGCCGATCACCTGTTCGAACTTATCGCCGATTTTCACGTCGTGGCGATATTCGCGGCAATTCTGCCCAGACGGCGCCTGATAGGTGCGGATCGGGGTCACCGTTCCGCTGTGGCCCGTATCAGGATTGCTCCAGGTCGAGGCCTGGCCAACCCGATTGTTTTCGAGCGCCACCTGCTGCGTGTTCGCAGCCGTTTGCTTATCGACCGTATCCATCGACTTGCCGACCTCGCTTCCGAGGAAGGCGCCGCCCAGAACGCCGAGTGCCACGGCCGCCAGCTTACCGGCGCCGCCGCCGAACTGCGACCCCAACAGACCGCCTGCGGCCGCACCGATGAGGGCGCCGCCGGTCTGTTTCGGTGCACCTTGCTGCTGCGCGCAAGCGGCCAGAAGGCTGCCTGCAACAACGAGAGTAATAATGCGCGTCATACGCATGAGATTTTCCCTTTCGAAACCAGTCGGAATCCCCTGACCCCGACCCTCTGCCACGATCCCAAACACTCAGTACTCTTACTCGCGTCCACCACCAATTTGTCCTGACGCCAACATATAAATGCCGCTCGCCCCGTTTTCTTCCCGCTCAGGCCAAAATTCAGATACACGAATAGTCTCATTCTGAGCCAATTTAGGCCCGCCCATTCCAGGGTCAATGTGTTTAGTACCCAGAATTTGCGTCAAATTTTGGGCGATGGTCAGATTCGCTCCAAAATATGCAACCCACGCCTGCGATCGATCAGATAGATCAATCCGTCGTCATCTTGGAACACGTCATTGGCGCTGATCCGCTTATAGTCCGGATGCGGGTCCGGCTTGAAATAAGCGACTTCCTGGGGCGCAAAGGGATCGGCGATGTCGAAGATACGCAACCCTTGCGCGAACCATGCGAACGGAATTTCACTCGATTTGACTTCCTCAACCGGCTGGTGGCAACCGGTCTGGGCCGGGGCGGGAACCCCGGTATTGAGGCCGGGTACCTGGAGGCTGCCAAACGGCATCGGATGCTTCTCGTCCGAAATATTGACCATCCAGGCGAAGGCCGGGGTCGATTCGCGCGTCGCGGCGACGTCCTCGTCGGCCACCACCATCACGTCCATGCCCTTGAGCTTGAACGGGATCGGCAGGCAGGTGTGGGACGGATGGGCGAAGGGCGGCTGCCACGTCATGCGCGAGATCATCTTGGGCTTGGTGATATCCGAGATATCGAGGATCGCCCAACCGGCATGCCAATAGCTCACATAGAGCCGGTCGCCCCGCCGTATCGGATGATGGCAGGTCAGATGCGCTTTCGGGATATCGGGCGTCTCACCGCCGGCGATATGCTGGCCCGGCCAATGCCAGCGCCCAACTTCCTTGGGTTTGGTGGGATCCGAGAGATCGACGATCAGCACGATGCGCCCCGAATAACCGGGCATGGTGGTCGAAAGATAGGCAAGCGTGCCGTCGAAGGTGAAGCGGTGAACGCCATTGCCCTCGGTGCCCCAGAAATGGATCGGCTTGGGTTTTAAGGGATTTTCGACATCGTAGATGGTGAGGCCGGCCTGGAAGCCATCGCCCGGCTTACCCGTGTAATCGAGCGCTTCGTAGTTGGTGAGCATGAGCCCGTTCTTGGCGCGTACCTTATGGGCGTGGGTGCCCTGATGCTTGCACATGATCGTATCGACGATCTTGGGATTCTTGCGGTCGCGCACGTCGATGACGGTCGTCGCCTCGGGACCCTCGGTATGGCCGACATAGGCGACCCCCTTCTCAACCACAACCTGGCCGCCGCCTTTGCAATCGACATAGGCGACTTCGCGAATTCCTTTGACCTCAGGCATAGAACACCTCCCGTAGCGTTGATGGAACGTAGCATCGGGCCTGACGCAAATCCAAACACTTGGCTCCCAGTCCCTCGCTGCAACAGTTCGTAACGCAATTTGACTTGGCCCTTGCAGACCCCTGTGGCAAAGAAGCCGCGAATCAAGCATTGGTAATCTTATGAGCCGCGACCAAATCGCCATCATCGTGCTCGCCGCCGGCATGGGCACCCGGATGAAATCCGCAACGCCCAAGGTGCTGCATCGGGTGGCCGGCCGCACCATGCTCGATCTCGTGCTGGACGAAGGAGCAAGGCTGAAGCCGAAACGCACCGTCGTCGTCGCCGGGCCCGACACCGAAGGCGTCGCCAACCAAGCGCAAGCCCATTCGCTTAATGCGCAGGTCGCGATCCAGAAGAAACGGCTGGGCACGGCCCATGCCGTGCGCGCGGCCGAAAAGACGCTCGGCAAATTCGACGGAACAGTGCTGGTGCTGTTCGGAGATTCGCCGCTGATCCGCGCCGAGACTTTGAAGCGCATGGTCCGCGCCTTGAAGAGCAGGAAGAAGCCAACCCTCGCCTTCCTCGGGTTCCGTCCCGACGATCTCGGCAGCTATGGCCGCTTCGCGCTCGGACCCGACGGCGCACCGACGCGCATCGTCGAAGCGCGCGACATCACGCCCGATATGGACGTCTCCGATATCTGCAATGGCGGCGCGATGGCAGCCGATGGGCGCCATCTATTCAAGCTGCTCGCCAAGGTCAAGAACGCCAACAGCCAAAAGGAATATTACCTCACCGATCTGGTCGCCATTGCTGCGAAACAAGGTCTCGGCACAGCCATCGTGGAATGCAGCGCGGAAGAGCCGCTCGGCGTCAATTCGCGCTTCGATCTCGCCGTCGTCGAACAGGAGATGCAGCACAGGCTGCGCATGGATGCCCTAGCCGGCGGCGTCACCATGATCGATCCGACGACGGTGTTTCTGACCTGGGATACGAAGCTTGGCCGCGACATCGTCATCGAACCCAACGTTGTTTTCGGCCCAAGCGTGAGCGTCGCCGATGGCGTGCAGATCCGCGCATTCTGCCATATCGAAGGAGCCGCCATCGGACCCGGCAATATCATCGGGCCGTTCGCCCGGTTGCGGCCGGGCGCGAAACTCGGCGCCGACGTCCATGTCGGCAATTTCGTCGAAGTGAAGAACGCGACGCTCGAAGACGGCGTGAAGGCCAATCATCTCACCTATCTCGGCGATGCGCGCGTCGGCACACAAACCAATGTCGGAGCCGGCACCATCACCTGCAATTACGACGGCTACGGCAAGTATCATACCGACATCGGCGCCAATGTTTTCATCGGCTCCGACGTGGCGCTGGTCGCCCCGGTCAAAGTCGGCGATGGTGCGGTGATTGGCGCCGGTAGCGTGGTGACCAAGGACGTCGCTGCCGACGCTCTCGTCGTCACACGCGCCGAACAGAAAGAAATCAAAGGCTGGGCCAAACGACGCAGAGAGACCCGCGCGAAACAGAAGAAGAAAACCTGATGTGTGGTATCGTCGGAATCGTCGGCAGGGAACAGGTGGCCGATCGTCTGATCGAAGGCCTGCGCCGCCTCGAATATCGCGGCTATGATTCGGCGGGCATCGCGACGATATCCAAGGGCGCGATCCTACGCCGCCGCGCCGAAGGCAAACTCGACAATCTCGCCAAGCGCATCCGCAACGACAAACCGGACGGCATCATCGGCATCGGCCATACGCGTTGGGCGACGCATGGCGTACCAAACGAGATCAACGCCCATCCGCATGCGACCGACAAGGTCGCCCTCGTCCACAACGGCATCATCGAGAATTACCGCGAGCTGAAGGCGGAGCTGGAAGCCAAGGGACGCAAGCTCGCCTCCGAAACCGATACCGAGGTCGCGGCACATTTGATCTCGCAATATCTCGACGAGGGTCTTAGCCCCGCCGATGCGACGGCGAAGGCGCTCAAGCGTTTCGACGGCGCCTTCGCGCTCGGCATCATTTTCGCCGGCCACGAAGACATGATGATCGCGGCGCGCAAAGGAAGTCCGCTCGCCATCGGTTACGGCACCGGAGAAATGTTCATCGGGTCCGACGCCCTGGCGCTGGCCCCCATGACCCAACGCATCACCTATCTAGAAGACGGCGATTGGGCGGTGATCAACGGCGCTGGCGTTACCATCCGCAATGCCGCCGGCGAAACGGTCGAACGCGCGATCCGCGAAACCGCAGTCTCGGGCGCACTCGCCGGCAAGGCTGGCCATCCGCACTATATGCTCAAGGAAATCTACGAGCATCCACAGGTGATCGGCGATACGCTGAGAAGCTTCCTCAATCCTGCCGAGCGGACCATCACTTTGCCCGCCCTGCCGTTCGATCTGGCGGCTGTGCCCAAGATCACCTTGTCAGCCTGCGGATCGGCTTTTTATGCGGCGCTCACGGCGAAATACTGGTTCGAACGCATCGCCCGCGTGCCCGTGGATGTCGAGGTCGCCTCGGAATTGCGCTATCGCGATCCGGTGCTGCCCGAAGGCGGTCTCGCCATTTTCGTCACGCAATCCGGCGAAACGGCGGACACCTTGGCCGCCTTGCGCGAATGCCGGAAGCGCGGCCAGCATATTCTGTCGATCGTCAATGTTCCCGAAAGCTCGATCGCGCGCGAATCCGATGTGGTCTTGCCAACTTATGCCGGGCCGGAGATCGGCGTCGCCTCGACCAAGGCGCTGACGGCACAGCTAACTGTGCTCGCCTGTCTCGTCGTCGCCACGGCGCGCGCGCGCGGCGCCATCAGACATGAACGCGAGGCGACTCTTGCGCAAGCGCTCGCCGAGGTGCCGGCCCGGGCCGCCGAGGTGCTCAACCACGATGCCCGCATCCGCACGCTGGCCAAGGAAGTCGCCCAAGCACGCGATGTGCTCTATCTCGGGCGCGGCACCAGCTATCCGATCGCGCTCGAAGGTGCACTCAAGCTGAAGGAGATCACCTATATCCACGCCGAGGGCTATCCGGCCGGCGAAATGAAACACGGCCCCATCGCGCTGATCGATAAAGACGTGCCGGTCATCGTCATCGCGCCGACCGACGAGCTGTTCGACAAGACCGCGTCCAATATGCAGGAAGTAATGGCGCGCGGCGGACGGGTGATTTTTTTCACCGACATCGAGGGTGCCCGCAAGCTCGGCAGCACCACATCGGCCTGCATTGCGCTCCCCCAGGTCGATCCCTTCGTCGCCCCGATCCTGCATGCGATCCCGGTGCAGTTGCTCGCCTATCACACCGCCGTGGTCAAAGGCACCGACGTAGACCAGCCGCGCAATCTCGCGAAAAGCGTGACGGTGGAGTAACAGGCCGCTTCCGTCATCGTCGCTCTCCGCTGAATTCGTCGCTCTCTGCTCCAAAAATCCTGGATTTTCGCGATATCCGCGTCCCGATGCATCGACATTGGATCAACATCGCATCGACATCTCATCGACATTGGATCGACATTTCATCGACATCGAATCGACATTTGATAATCCGGGGATCGACAGGAAATAAACACCTCATCGACATTTTTTTTGACCGGCCGACTCGGGGCCGAAAACGTGACCGCTTCGGCACTTCCTTTGTTGGGAAGGCACGATGGACGAGGACGTCGAGGTCGTGAACTGCGATCAGTCTAGCGCGAACGATTGTCGCAAGTCAAGAAAATAATTCCAATTAAGCGGGGATATATTCGACAAACCCTCTCCGCCTATAGGGGAGAGGGAGCCTTAGGTTCTAATCACGCCCGCCGCATCGGCACCGGGCTCAAATCGCTTAGACGAATGTTCTCGCGCACCATGCGGGTCAGCAATTCGGCGCGCATCGCGAGCGAGCCCGGATCGTCCCACAGATTGTTGAGTTCTTCGGGATCGTTTTTGAGATCGTACAATTCGGCGAGCTGATCGCTTTCATAGAGCGTCAGGCGCCAATCCTGGGTCACAAGGGTGCGCAGGCGCACCGGCGCCGGCAGCCCGAACGAGGCGCGTTGCGATTCTTCTTCCACAATATGCGCGCCGGTACCGTGGTCGGCGCCGTCCGCGATTTCGGGCAAGAGGCTCCGGCCCTGCATCCCGTTGAAGCCGGCAAGACCGGCGCGCGCGAGAATGGTCGAGGGCAGATCAATGGTCCCGGACACCGCATCGCAGGTGGGAGCACCCCGCTTTTGCGGATCACTCCAGACGAACGGCACCTTGACGATCGATTGCAGATGCAGCGGCCCTTTCAACAACAGGCCATGATCCGACATGAAATCGCCGTGGTCGGCGGTGAAGACGACGATGGTGTCGCGATCGATACCAGTCGCGCGCAACTTGGCCATGATCGCGGCGACCGCATCGTCGATCATGCTGATCATTCCGCAACTGAGCGCAATCGCCTCCTTGGCCTCGCGCTCGGCCACCGGCATGAACACCATCGTGTTATCGCGGTTGAAACTTTTTTCCTCGTCGCTGCGCTGCGCGCGCTGCACCGCGCCATCTGCATTGGACACACGCGCATAAAAGCTGCGCGGCAAATTCACCTGCTCGGGCTTGTACATGTCCCAATATTTGCCGGGCGGCGTGAAGGGATGATGCGGGTCGGGAAAGGTGACGCTCATGAAAAACGGATGAGCCTCGTCGCCGGCCCAATCCTCGATCGCCCGGCAGGCATGTTCCTGGATATAGCGCGTGGGATACATCTCTTCCGGGACCGACGTGCGCCAGGCCTGCGGCACCGAAACGTCGGACGGCATTGCGTTCTTGGGCCCCGAGAGTTTTGTGAGATCGCCGCCCTTGCGCGCGACCCAGCGTGCGTAATCGCCACGCACCTTGTCGCCGTGATCGATACACAAATTGACCCGCTCATAACCATAGAACGGCAGATCGAGTTCCGCCGTAGGGTCGGCATCCCAGCGGCTGACATTTTCCTGATCGTATTTCTCGGGCGGAGCCCACGGCTTCAAGGCTTCCTCGAATCCGGCACCCGGCGCCTCCATCCCGTCCGGGATTTCGTGTTTCCACAAGGCGGCGTTCGCCGTCATGGTTTGCAGGTGGCTTTTGCCCACCAAGGCCGTGCGGTAGCCCTTGTCGCGCATCAGATCGACGAAGGTATTGGCTTGCAGCGGCAGAGGCAGGCCGTTGCCGCGCGCCCCATTGACGGAGGGCAGGCGCCCCGTCATGAAGGTTCCGCGGTTCGGCATACAGACCGGCGAGGAGACGTAGAACCGCGTGAAGCGCGTGCCGGTGGCTGCCAGAGCGTCAATCGCCGGGGTACGCAAAAAGGGATGGCCGGCACAACCGAGATAGTCGGCGCGGTGCTGATCGGTCATGATGACGATGAAATTGGGACGCGTGCGGGCCATAGCTACTCTGCCTTCAATTGAATATCGGTTCGAGGAATCGGCTAACCAAGTTTGCCGGCGAGTCGACTGCGGATCTGCGGACTGTCCGGCGCGTAACGATAGGCCCGAAAGACGGTGCTCTGATCGCCCTTCGTCGGCCCCGTCTCACGCGGCACGGTGAAGGGAGAAATATATTCCCAGACGATGTCGCCCTCCTTTGTCACCTCGAAGAAGCGGCCCCACAATCCTTCGCAGATCAAAGTATTGCCGTTCGGAAGACGCTGACAGCCGCTAATGAAGTGGCTATCGAAGGTATGCGACGGATTGCCCCAATATTCCCACACCGTCTTGCCGCTCTTGGATTCCCATTCGACGATTTTGGAGCCGCGCGGCATCTGCCCCTGGCGGTTCGCGAACACCATATAATTGCCATTGGGAAGGATCTGGAAATCGTGCGGTCCGCCCCAATCGGGCTCATGCCGTTCCCAGGCGAAAGCCCCGGTTTTACGATCTATGACCGCGACCACATCGATATGACGAAAACAAATCATGGCATTGCCGTCCGCCATGGGTACGATCGTGTTCGGGTGTGCCATCTCATGGCGATTGGAATCGTGACCGAGCACGTATTTCTCGATCTCCATATGATCCTGCGCATGCCATTCCCACACCGTCTTACCGGCGGGATCGGCCTCGCGCACGTAGTCGGCCCAGATACCGTCCTTGTGTTCGCTGCCGGGCTTTCCGCCCCGCAGCCGCATCACATTCTCGGGGCGCGCCAGTTCCCATCCAAGATAGATCGTGTTTCCGTTCGGCAGGCGCCGGAAATCGTGATGCTGGTATTCGTCGCGATATTCCCAGATCACCTTGCCGTTCCAGTCGATCTCCTGGATCAGACCGCCGCGGGCAGCCAATCCGTCCGGCCCGCCACCCGCCCAACTCGAAGCCAGCAGATTGCCGTTCTCCAGCAGGTAGGCATAGTTGCCGGACCGTTCCGGCAATTCCCAAGTATGGACGACCTCGCCCGCCATGTTCACGACGTAAACCGTCTTGTTATATTGCGGGCTGAAGATAGTGAATCCGGGGTATGCCGAAGGGTCGCGTGTTGTCAAACCGCGCTGAAGATATCTCATCCCTGCTCTCTATTATTTTAAAGTGACGGTTAGATCGCGGAAGAATGCCTCGGTGCCGCGATCGATGTACAGTCCGATGCTCCCCCGCAAATCCGCGCCGTGTTTGAGATCGTTGACAACCAAGGTGGGCTGCTCGGAATCGTGCACAAAAACGCGAGCCTTCGCACCGTCGACAACGATCCGCAGCTGCGTCCATGTGCCTGGAACGAGATCGACATAGGTTTCGTATTGGCCTGGGACTTCGCGTCGCAATCGATCGAATTTGTAGTCCGGATAAGAAAAATACTGAATCGACCGGTTGCGCCGAAGCTGATCCTCCGCACGGCCGTTATCGGGTCGCAAATAGACGCATTCGAATTTCGCGCAATCGGGCGCGATCCGGAAGGCAACCCCCGCGAAGCCGCGAACCTCGAGCGGCGCATCCGGCGCACGCCGCCCCGCCAGCCAAAGCTCGATTGTCCCGTTGTGCATCTCGACATCCTTGAGGATAGCGAAATTTGGCTCGTCGGGGGTTTTTGCATCGGGCGCCAGAACAAGGCGCAATGCCTTATGCCCATCGTGAGTCGTAATGCTAGGAATTACATGATTGGGCGAAAGCGTTGCGAGATCAGTTATTGAGAAAGTGGGCATCTGCATACTGGTAACTCCCTATTGTATATTTTCGCGTCGATCGCGATTTTTTCACTATTCCGGCCGCGAAGACTTACCCCGCATATAGTGACGTTCCGGATGATAGCGCGGGCCGAACAGCAGTCTTACCAGTTTCAATATGAGCCTGCGGATCATGGTCCATGATACGCAGAATGCCGGATTCGGTTGATTCTCAGTTCGTCATGCTTCTATAACAAATCGTTATGTCTATTGACCCACGACATCTGATCCAACTGGCCGCCATCGCCGATACCGGCTCCTTCGCGGAAGCTGCGGCCCGGCTGGATCTCGCCCAATCGGCCTTGAGCCGAAACATCAAGACCCTGGAAGAACGGGTCGGAGCTCCCGTTCTGAAGCGCGGCCGCCGCGGCGCGGTCCCCACGGAAATAGGCGCCGCCCTGGCCCAGTACGGCACCGTGATCGGCGCGGCGAACACGCAGGCCAATTCCGTGATGACCTCGGTCGGCTCTCCGCGGGCCAGTCAGTTCCGCATTGCCGCGACGCAACTCATCGCCGGAAACTTCCTGATCGATCCTTTGACCCAATTCATGAACAAGCGCGCCGAGGTCAGCTGTCTCGTGCAGAGCGGAACCGTCGACGAGTTGATCGAAATCGTGACCCTGGGCGAGGCCGATCTCGCGCTCGGCCAATTCGGCGCCCTCACGAATTCTAGCGGCCTGCATCTCGAACCCCTGATCAAGGATTATCTGACCGTCGTCGGCCGCAAGGATCATCCGCTGCGTGGCATCAACGGAGCAGCCAGCGAAATTCTCGCGCGCGCACACTGGATCGTGCCGCGGGCCCATACCCGCCTGCGCTGGGAAATCGAGAACGCGCTCAAATATATCGGGGTATCGTCGATCGATATCACCTACGAGACGCCATCCACCGCCGTGATGATGGAAATCGTGCGCAAATCCGATTGCGTCGCCATGGTTCCGCGATTTGCCGTTTCGCCGATGATCGAAAACGGTACGATCGTCGAGCTGCTGCCCGACAGGACCGTCCTGCATCGCCCCATCGGGATTCTGTGCCAATCGACCAAGCGGAAATCGGCGATCGTGAACAGTTTCTGCCAGGACCTTCATCGGTTCGCCCGCCGGGCGATGGCGAACGCGACGGGCGAACAGTGACCGTGCGAGCTCTTTTTCTCAGACGGTATCGTTTGATCCATGCGGTCTTGCTCGTGCTGGCCCTGGCGACGCCAGCCTTCGCCGCCGATTACAAACCGGCCGGCACGGTCAAGAATTTCGAAATCGCAGCTGAACGCAAACCGATGCCCGCCTTCACTTGGCGCGACGCGGGCGGCAGCGAAACCTCGCTCGCCTCCTATGCCGGAAAAATGGTGGTCATGAATTTTTGGGCGACCTGGTGCGCGCCCTGCATCACCGAATTGCCGTCGCTTCTCCGTCTTCAGGAAAAACTCGGTTCCGCGCCGATTTCAGTCGTCGTGCTCAGCATCGATCGCGGCGCCGAGGGGGCCGAAAAAGCGCGCGCCATGCTGCGCCGGCTGAAACTCGACGGGCTTGCTTTCCATCACGACGGCGACAGCCGCGCCTATAAGACACTCGGCATCGAGGTCATGCCGACGACCGTGATATTCGACGCAGCTGGCCGCGAGGCCGGACGCTTGCGCGGCCCCGCAGAATGGGACGAGCCCGAAGCGCGAAAATTGCTTCAGGCGCTGAGCGAGTCCCTTAAGCCCTAGCCTTACGCCGTCAGGCCCTCGGCTTCCAAAACTTCCTTCACCTTCGGGCGCGCGGCGACGCGATCGAAATAGGCCTTCACCGCCGGATATTTGGCGAGATCGATCTTAGCGCGCGGCGTCCAACGCAGGACCGTGTAACAATAGGCGTCCGCAACCGTAAACTTGTCACCCATGACGTACTGTTTGCCCTTCAGGTGACGCTCGAGATCGTTGAGCTTGCGATCCATGGTCTGATTCGCGATCTCCTTATACGCGTCGGGCGTGGTTGGGCGGAACAAAGGTGCAATGTTCTTGTGCAGCTCGGAGGCGGTGAAATTCAGCCATTCCTGGACGCGGTAGCGTTCCATGGTTCCGGCCGCCGGGATCAGTCCCGATTGCGGCGCCTGGTCGGCGATATACTGAACGATGACCGCGCCCTCGGTAAGTACGCTGCCGTCGTCGAGTTGTAGGGTCGGAACCTGGCTCTTCGGATTGATCGCCTTGAAGTCCAGGCCGCCGTCAGTTTTCCCTTCGGCGAAATTGACCTTATCGAGATCGAACTTGAGGCCGGACTCGCGCAACACGATATGCGGCGAGATCGAGCATGCGCCTGGTGCATAGAAGAGTTTCATGAAATGTCTCCCTGTTGTGGATTCAGGTAATCTGATCCGACAATCAGATCACTTGAAACCGCAAGGTAACAGGAAAAAAAGTCAGTTGCGCGTCAGCGGTCGGTATTTGATGCGGTGCGGCTGATCGGCGGCATCGCCGAGGCGGCGCTTCTTGTCGGCCTCGTAGTCAGCGTAATTGCCTTCGAACCACACGACCTGGCTGTCGCCCTCGAACGCGATGATATGGGTCGCGACGCGATCGAGGAACCAGCGATCATGGCTGGTGATGGCCACGCAGCCCGGAAATTCGAGGATGCCTTCTTCGAGTGCCCGCAAGGTATCGACATCGAGATCGTTGGTCGGTTCGTCAAGCAAGATCACGTTGGCGCCCGACTTGAGCACCTTAGCGAGATGCACGCGATTGCGTTCGCCGCCCGACAATTGGCCGACCTTTTTCTGCTGGTCGGAACCGCGGAAATTGAACTGCGACACATAGGCGCGGCTCTGCATGGTGCGTTTGCCCAAATTAACTTCGTCGAGACCGCCGGAGATTTCCTCCCACACGGTTTTCGTGGCATCGAGATCCTCGCGCGACTGGTCGACATAGCCGAGCACCACGCTCTCGCCCAAGCGGATCGACCCGGAATCCGGCTTTTCCTGGCTGCTGATCATGCGGAACAGCGTCGTCTTGCCCGCACCGTTCGGACCGATGATGCCGACGATACCGCCAGGCGGCAGCTTGAACGACAGATCGTCGATCAACAGCTGATTGCCGTAGCCTTTGCGCAGATGATCGGCCTCGATGACGACATTGCCGAGACGCGGACCCACAGGAATGACGATCTGAGCGGTGTCGTCCTGCTTCTGGCCGGCGTTCGCCTGCAATTGCTCGAAGGCAGAGACGCGCGCTTTGCTTTTGGTCTGCCGCGCGCGCGGGCTTGCCCTGATCCACTCGAGCTCCTCGGCGAGCGCTTTCTGCCGCGAGACCTCGGTACGTTCTTCCTGCGCTAGACGCTTGCGCTTCTGTTCGAGCCAGCCCGAATAGTTGCCCTCGTAAGGGATGCCCTTGCCGCGGTCGAGTTCGAGAATCCAGCCGGCGACATTGTCGAGGAAGTAGCGATCATGCGTGATCGCGACGACCGTTCCTTCGTATTCCTGCAAGTGATGTTCGAGCCAGGCGACCGATTCCGCGTCCAGATGGTTGGTCGGCTCATCGAGCAGCAGTAGATCGGGCTTTTGCAGCAAGAGCCGGCAAAGGGCCACACGCCGGCGCTCGCCCCCCGACAGCTTCGTCACGTTCGCTTCGGCCGGCGGGCAGCGCAAGGCGTCCATCGCCATTTCGATCTTGCTGTCGAGCGACCATCCGTCGACGGCGTCGATTTTCTCCTGAAGCGTACCCTGCTCTTCGAGCAGCTTCGCCATCTCGTCGTCGTCCATCGGCTCGGCGAATTTGTTGCTGATTTCGTTGAAGCGATCGAGCAGGTCCTTAACTTCGCCGGCCCCGTCCATGACGTTTTCGCCGACCGTCTTGTTGGGATCGAGTTCAGGTTCCTGCGAAAGATAGCCGATGCGGATACCGTCGGCGGCCCATGCCTCGCCGTTGAAGTCCTTCTCCACGCCGGCCATGATCTTCAGCAAGGTGGATTTGCCCGAGCCGTTGACGCCCAGAACGCCGATCTTGGCCCCCGGCAGGAACGACAGATGGATATTCTTGAACAGCTCGCGCCCGCCCGGAAAAACCTTGCCGAGCTCTTTCATCACATAGATGTATTGATACGACGCCATGGACCGTCCCCGGGTGGGTTGGTTAAGTTGGCCGGGTTTTAACTCAGCGCCCGGACCGCTGCAAACCGCAGCGTCCGAAATCGGCTCTGTGTCAGCGATAGGGGGGAAGCCATCACCTTAGACGTTATCGCCTTTATCGCGCTCGCCTGCGTCTTTGCCATATATGGTCTCTACGCAAGCGCCGCCAGCCTGCGCGACCCGGGAACGCCGCATCTGTCGTTGGGGACCGCCGGGGCCAGCCTATTTCCGGATGCCGGCGTGGCGACGGCGGCTTTCGCCGCGATCGGCTTTTTCCTGATGCCGTGGCTTGCCCGCGTCGGCGGCTATCCCGCCACAGCGACCGCCCTGATCGGCATCTCGGTACCGCTTGCCGCCGTATTCGTGGGCTTACGCGGATGGGCCGTCGCCCGGCTGCTCGGCGCTCACGGGTCGGGCGAACTGCTGGCCCGAAGTTACGGCAGCGGGGTCGCGATTCTGGCAGGGGTTATCATGGCCACCTCGGCCACGATCCTGCTGGCGCTCGTGCTGGTCACGGCGGCGAGCCTCGTCGAAGCAATGATTGGCGGCGCGGTCACCCACCCGGTTGCCCTCAATCTGGCCGCTCTCGTGCTGCTATTGACCGGCGCGCCCGCCGGCATCCGCGCCGCAGGAAAGCTGGCCCACCTTCACACCTGGCTGGTCGTGCTCGGAGCGGGTGCCGGCATAATTCTCGTGGTTGTCCGCCTCGGCGGCTTCGATGCCGTTGTCGATGCCCTCGCCGCCCTGGCGCGAACGTTGGACTGGGGATCGACCGACGGGCGCGGCGGCGGCGACTACAACTTGGCGCTCGCGGTCGCCGGAGGGGTCGGGTCCGGAACAGTTTGGACAGGCACCACAATTCTGTCGGTTCAAATTGCCGTCGGTGGAACGCTCCTGGTCCTAGTTTGGGTGCCATGGGCGCTGGCTTCGGCCGACGCCCGGCGATTTGCGCGCCAGACCGGCTTTGGCGGTGCCTTGGGCAGCGGGCTGCTACTGGCCGTCACATTCGTCCTCGGGCTCGCCGCAATGACCAGCTATCCCGCCAGCGTTGGGCTGCCGTATGTGCCTTTTTCCGGTCAAACGCCCGCCGCGAACGAGATCGGCAGTCTTGTTAATGCCCTTGCCGGCGAACGTCTCTGGGGGGCTGCCGTTATTTTCGGCCTTGGCTGTGCCGCCGCGTTGCACGCCCTCTCGCTGTCGCTGCTGGGTTCTGCGGTAGGCGCATTGCGCCCAATCTGGATGCGACGCGCAACCGGCCCGCGCGGCCCGGCGCGCGAAATCGGCACATCGCAAGGGGCCGCGGCTGGGATCGCGATCGGCGCGGCACTGATCGCGCTTTTACCCAGCGAGGACCTCGCCATCGCGAGCACGCTCGCCGTGTCCATGGCGCCCCTGGCCACGCTTCCCATCGCGGCAGCATGCTGGTTCCCGAAAATTACGCGCGGCGGCATCCTCGCAGGTCTCGCGCTCGGCGCGGCGGTGGTCGGATTGGAATCGCTCACCGCCGATGTCGCCGTCCATGCGGCGATATCCGGCTTACTGACTGCGAGCGTGGCGGCGCTGGCGATATCGCTCGCCCGTCCGACGGATGCGATGCGCGGCCTGCGTAGCGAAATCCAGCAGACGTTAGCCGAAATTCTCGCCCGTCCGTCCGACGAGCGCGGACCGGATAGCGGCCGGCGCGTCCTATCTCTTTTCGCTATCCTGCTTTGGACCTTTTTTGCGGTCGGCCCAGGAATCGTCATCGGCAACGATTTGTTCGGAGCGCCCAACCTGGCGCCCGGACGATGGGACTTTCCGATCCCGTCGATCGCGGTCTGGCAATTGCTGTCATGGGCCAGCGGCATCGGCTTGATCTGGCTGCTCGGCCGCAACTACGGCCTGGCCGATCTGACGCGCGCGCAGTTGGATCAGATCAGCGCGCGAATGGATCGGAAAAGCGGCGATCGTTGAGAAAACCGGTATCGGTCAAGCTTTCCAAAAATGCGATCAGCTCGCGCTTCTCTGCATCGCTCAGAACAAAGCGACGTATGTACGTGCTTTTCGACGGACGGCCACGCGCCGCCGCGCGTCCGCCCGCAGCGTAAAGATCGATCACGTCGGCCAGGGTCGCGAGCGAACCGTCATGCATATAAGGCGCGGTGACGGCGACGTTGCGCAGCGAGGGTGCCCGCGCGCGGGTGGTATCGGGCACATCGAGCCCGATATCGTGAAAGGCAATCTCTTCGTACGGCAAATCCGCCGACTTATAACTGTCCGTGAAATGCGGCGCCGGATGGCAGCGGAAACATTGCGTCCGTTCGCTGAAGAAAAGCGCCTCGCCTCGCTTGGCCTCGGGCGAGATCGCGCCGTTGTCGCCGTCGCGATAGCGATCCCAGGGCGAGTCGAAGCTGATGAGCGTGCGCTCGAACGTGGCGATCGCCTTGGCGACATTGGCCAGCGTAATCTCGCCAGCGAAGCTTTGGACGAACAACCCGCGATAGGTCGCATCTTCGGCCATGACGGTTAGGATCTTATCTTCCCGACCGCCGAGTTCGACCGGATGGGTTCCCAACAAGGGGACCAAAAGCTGATCTTCGAGACGGCGCAATTTCGGATCGGCCCAGGTCAGCACGGGACGATAGACGACATTGGCGAGCGAGGGCACATTGCGGGCATTGGCCTCGCCGGTCGCCCCGATACCAACCGCCCGACCGTCGGTGAAAGCGCGGGCCGGCATATGACACGAGCCACAAGAATAAACGCCGGTGACGGATAGCCGGGTGTCGTAAAACAGACGCCGGCCGAGTTCGATTTTCGCACGCGTCGCCGGATTGTCTTCCGGGATGAGCGGCGGCGGCGGCGAGGCAGCGGTTGTCGCAAAAAATGCGAGTGCCGCCAAGGCCGGTCTAAGCAGCCTCGCTATCGATCGCGTAACCGCCGCGCCGAACCGTACGGATGAGGTCGGGCGCATCGTCGCAATTGAGCGCACGCCGCAATCTTCGGATATGGACATCGACCGTGCGTTCCTCGACGTAGATGTCACGCCCCCAGGCCTTATCGAGCAGCTGTTCGCGCGAGAATACACGGGTCGGCCGTTCCATCAAAACCTGGAGCAGGCGATATTCGGTCGGACCGAGATGAATGGACCGGCCGTTGCGATAGACCTTGTGCGAGGCCAAATCCATCTCGATCCCGCCGTAATTCAGCTTATCCTCGGACAACGAAGGCTCGGCCCGCCTCAGAACGGCACGCACGCGGGCGATCAATTCAGCCGGTGAAAAGGGCTTCACGATATAATCGTCGGCACCGGATTCAAGGCCGCGCACGCGATCGCCCTCTTCGCCGCGCGCCGTCAGCATAATGATGGGAATGCGGTTGTTGATCGTCGGCGAACGCAACCGTCGGCAAACTTCGATGCCGGACAGCTTCGGCAACATCCAATCGAGGATGACAAGATCGGGCGCCTCTTCGTCCACCATCAGCAAGGCGTCCTCGCCGTCGGTGGCGACGGAAACCCGAAAGCCTTCACTTTCCAGATTGTAGCGCAGCACCTCAATCAGCGGCGGTTCGTCCTCGACGACGAGGATATGGAAACTCATGCGGCCCTCATTTGTTTGCGTGCCGTCACTTGGGCTCCACCAAGGTGAAACTCGACAAATCCTGCTTAGGCCGCTCGCCCAACGGAAGCTCGCCATGCACCATATAATGCACCTGTTCGGCAACGCTCGTCACGTGATCGCCGACGCGCTCGATGTTCTTGGCGATAAAAAGAAGATGTGTACAGGGCGTGATGTTGCGCGGATCTTCCATCATATAGGTCAGCAATTCGCGGAACAGTCCGGAATGGATCTGGTCGACCTCCTGGTCGCGGGCGCGCACATCGTCGGCCTTATCGGCATCGTGAGCGATATAGGCATCGAGCACGTTCTTGATCATGCCTTGGACCAATCCCGCCATGCGTGCTATCGTGCTGATCGGGCCGCGCAAGCCGGTTGCACTCGAGATCGTCACGGTACGCTTGGCGATGTTCTTCGCGTAGTCGCCGATCCGCTCGAGATTCGCCGCGACCTTCAACCCGGTGATGATGGTGCGCAGATCGCTCGCCATCGGCTGGCGCTTGGCGATCAGGCGGACCGCAAGTTCGTCGATCTCGTCTTCCAGCGCATCGATACGGCGGTCCTTCTCGACGATGTCGTTGGCAGCATCGGCATCGTATTTCACCAGCGCTGCGATCGCGCGGGCAAGCTGCATTTCGGCGAGACCGCCCATCTCCGCGATCATATTCTGGAGCTGACTCAGCTCCGCGTCATAAGAGTGGACGATATGGTTTTTATCCATCTCCGGATTCCTTTCTTGCGGCAATCAGCCGATACGACCGGTGATATAAGCACCGGTGCGCGGATCATGGGGTTTCGTGAAGATCACGTCCGTCGGGCCTTCTTCGACAAGATTGCCCATGTGGAAGAACGCCGTCTTTTGCGACACGCGAGCGGCCTGCTGCATCGAATGGGTGACGATAATAATCGTAAAGCTCCGACGCAATTCGTCGATCAGTTCCTCAATCTTCGCTGTCGCGATGGGATCGAGCGCCGAACAGGGTTCGTCCATCAGAATGACTTCGGGGTGGACGGCAATTGCACGCGCGATGCAGAGGCGTTGCTGTTGACCGCCGGACAAGCCGGTTCCCGGTTGCTGAAGCCGATCTTTGGCTTCTTCCCACAGGCCGGCCGAGCGCAAGGCCCATTCGACCACTTCATCAAGCTCCGCCTTGCCGGCCGCCATGCCATGGATGCGCGGACCATAGGCGACGTTGTCATAGATCGATTTCGGAAACGGGTTCGGCTTCTGGAACACCATGCCGACGCGCGCGCGCAGCTCGACGGGATCGATGTCCGGGCCATAAATATTGGTGCCGTCCATGTTGATCGAGCCGACGACGCGGCAGCCCGGAATGGTGTCGTTCATCCGGTTGATGCAGCGCAGGAAGGTCGACTTGCCGCAGCCTGACGGGCCGATCAACGAGATGACCTGATGTTCCTCGAAATCCATGTTGACGTCGCGCAACGCGTTCGCCGCACCATAGAAGACGCCTACGTTTCGCGCTGAGAGCTTAATCTTTCCGGTAGGGGCCGAGCTGTCACGCGCCGAGAGCGCGACGTTGATTTCTGCCATGTCTTTCATCCTACCAACGCCTTTCGAATTTTCTTCGTAAAAGAATAGCAACAAGATTCATGAGAATCAGAAACACCAGCAACACCATGATCGCGGCCGAAGTCCGCTCGACGAAGGCACGTTCCGGCGCATCCGCCCAGAGGAAAATCTGAACAGGGAGCACGGTTGATGCGTCGGTTAGGCTGGTCGGCGTATCGACCACGAAAGCGACCATTCCGATCATAAGGAGCGGCGCCGATTCACCCAAAGCATGCGCCATGCCGATGATCGTGCCGGTCAGGATGCCTGGCATCGCCAGCGGCAGGACGTGGTGGCCCACAGTCTGCAAGTGCGAGGCCCCGACGCCAAGCGCCGCTTCGCGGATCGACGGCGGAACCGCCTTCAGTGCCGATCTCCCGGCGATGATGATCGTCGGCAACACCAAGAGAGCCAGCACCACGCCACCTGCGAGAGGTGCCGAGCGCGGCATGCCGAACCAGTTGAGCAGCACCGCGAGGCCCAAGAGCCCGAATACGATCGAGGGAACCGCAGCCAGGTTATTGATATTGACCTCGATCAGATCGGTCCAGCGGTTCTTGGGCGCGAACTCCTCAAGATATATCGCCGCCGCGATGCCGATCGGCAGGACCAAGAGCAAACACACCCCGAGGGTCATGAACGTGCCGACCATGGCACCAAGAACACCGGCTTGTTCCGGTTCGCGGCTATCCGCCGCCGTGAAGAACGTCGTATTAAACTCAGTGCGCACACGACCGTCTTTTTCAAGACGCTTGTAAAAGCCTTCCTGCGTCAAATTCACGCGCGCCGTGCCGTCGTCGGCCGCGACCAGATAACCTTTGCGCAGCATATCGATGTCTGGGGCTGCCTTGACCCAAAAGCGCTGCGTGGTGCCGATCAGTTGCGGGTTGTTCACAACGCGCTTCTGGACATCGTATTGGGCACCTTCGGAGAATATGCCGAACAATACGCGTTCCTGACTGCGTTCAGTGCCTTCCGGAAACAGCGAGCGAATGCTGGTGCGCACGACGCCGCGGAAATCGGCCTGAGCGATTGTCTCGGGATTTTTCGTGCCGTCCGGATCGATTGCCGCTTTGTCCAGGTTCACGTCGAGCGCGATCGTCGTTGCCACAAAAGCCGAATAACCATTGGAGATGATCGTTCCCAGAAGGATCACCAGAAATACGATTGCGAAGGTTATCGCACCAAGGCCGTAAAGGCGGAACCGTGCCTCCGTCGCATAACGACGTTTGATACGGGCTTTGGAAAGATCCGGTCCTTTGGCGACCGCAGCAGGTAGGGCGCTATTCATATTGCTCTCTGTAGCGCCGCACGACGGTGAGCGCGATGATGTTGAGGATGAGGGTGACGACGAACAGCACGAGGCCGAGCGCGAATGCGGCGAGCGTCTTCGGGCTATCGAACTCCTGGTCACCGATCAACAGAGTAACGATTTGCACCGTTACAGTGGTGACCGCCGCAAATGGATTGGCCGTCAGATTGGCCGCAAGGCCGGCAGCCATGACCACGATCATGGTTTCGCCGATGGCGCGGCTGACCGCCAGCATGATCGAACCGACGATGCCCGGGAATGCCGCCGGAATGACAACCTGGCGAATGGTTTCGGACTTGGTTGCACCCATCGCATAGGCGCCGTCTCGCAAGCTTTGCGGAACCGCGTTGATCACGTCGTCCGACAGCGACGACACGAATGGAATGATCATGATCCCCATGACGATTCCGGCTGCGAGCGCGCTTTCAGAGGCGACATCGAGACCGACCGCTTGGCCGACGTCGCGCACGAAAGGCGCCATCGTCAATGCCGCGAAGAAGCCGTAGACGACAGTCGGGATGCCTGCCAGAACTTCGAGTATGGGCTTAACCCAGGCGCGGAACTTATGGCTCGAATATTCGGCCATGTAGATCGCCGAAAAAAGGCCGATCGGTACGGCGATAGCCATCGAGATGGCTGTAATCAACAGCGTGCCGGCGAAGACGGGAACCGCGCCGAACGCGCCGGACGATCCCACCTGGTCTGAACGCATCGCGATCTGCGGGCTCCATTGCAGACCGAACAGGAAGTCGATCGGCGAGACGTGTGCGAAAAAACGCATGGCCTCGAACAGAAGCGAAAAGACGATGCCGATCGTCGTCAGGACGGCGATGGTCGAGCAGACGATCATTGCGCACATGATCGCTTTCTCGACCGCCTGGCGCGCGCGCAGACGCGGCGCGATCATTTTGCGGGCGTAATACAGGCCCGCCGCCGCCAAAGCGAATGCGAGAACGACCATGGCTATCGAGCCGATCGACTTTATTTCAAGATAACGTCCGACAAGCGCCTTTTTATCGGCGGTTGCCGAGGCAAACGCGTAAGCGTTGATCGACAGACTGTGAATTTCGTTGACCGCTAAACCGATCTCGTCGCCGGAAAGTCCCGGGCGCGTTTCCAGTATGGAACCGACGATCATCTGCTTCAACACAAGGGGTTCGATGAGAAACCACAGCACCGCGCAGGTCATCGCGGGAATAAGACACCAGAGCGCGACATAGGCGCCATAATAGCCTGGCAGGGAATGCAGGTCCCGTGCCTTGCCGCCCACGACGCCAAGTGCATGGCGGCGCCCGTAATGATACGCCAGCGCAGTTATAGCGAGCACCACGGCGATGAAAATGAGATTATTCATGGGAACCCAAAGAAGAAGATACGGCCGCCGGCGATGCCGGCGGCCGTTTTTGTTAAATTACATCGTGAACTCGGTCATGGACTGCGCGCCCTGAGCGCCTTTCTTGCGGTCAGCATCGGGCAGCGGGACCAGGCCCTTCACGCCGAGATAGCCGTCCTTACCCCAAGATTTTTCGCTCGTATATTCCGTCACGAACTCCTTGATGCCGGGGATGGAGCCGACGTGGTTGTTCTTCACATAAATGAACAGCGGACGGGCGACCTTGTATTTACCGGTCTGGATATTTTCGAAGGTCGGGATGACGCCTTCGATATTGGCACCCTTGATCTTATCGCTGTTCTGATCGAGGAAGCTGTAGCCGAACACGCCGAAAGCGGCGGGGTTGGCGATGAGTTTCTGGACGATCAGGTTGTCGTTTTCGCCGGCATCGATCCATGAGCCGTCTTCGCGCATCGCGGCGCACTTCGCACCGGCCATGCCGAGTTCTTTCGCGGCAGGAATTTCAGCGCAGCCTTCCTGGAGCACGAGTTCGACGAAGGAATCGCGCGTGCCGGAGGTCGGCGGAGGACCCAGGACTTCGATCTTCGCGTTCGGCAGCGACTTGTCGACGTCAGCCCAGGTCTTGTACGGGTTGGCAACCATCTTGCCGCCGACCGGGACTTCCTTGGCAAGACCGAGCCAGATATGGCCCTTGGTGATATTAACGGTCGGCCCGCTCTTCGCGTTGGAGAATACGATGCCGTCGAAGCCGACTTTCACTTCGGTCATTTTGACACCGTTTTTGGTGCAATCGGCGAATTCGTTCTTATTGATCGCGCGCGACGCGTTGGTCACGTCCGGATGGCCTTCCCCGACGCCGGCGCAGAACAGCTTGAAGCCGCCGCCGGTGCCCGTGCTTTCCACGATGGGCGTCTTGAACTTGCCGCCTTTGCCGAACTGCTCGGCAACGGTTGTGGTGAAGGGATACACGGTCGAGGATCCGACAACGCGGATCTGGTCGCGAGCCTCGGCGGCGCCGACGACCAACACGGTCGCAACGGCAGCCAGGGCGAAGGATTTCATGGTCATGTGGCTATTCTCCTGGGAATTAGGAAGTGTGTCGGCGACTTCACCGATCCGCGACCCTAAGAAGGCCTCACGTATATTTTATGACGGTTATGTTACGATTTTGTGACACGCGGCAATCCTGCCGAAAGCCCGGAAATCAGAGACTTTTCAGCTTCGTCCGGGCAAATAAACCGTAAATCGTGCGCCCGTTCCGACCGCGCTTTCAATGGCCAGGCGACCGCGATGGTGGCTGACGATATGCTTGACAATGGCCAGCCCAAGGCCCGTGCCGCCAAGCTTGCGCGAGCGGCCCTTGTCGACGCGATAGAATCGCTCGGTCAGCCGCGGGATATGCTCGGCCTCGATACCGTCGCCATGATTCTCGACCGAAATGGCGAGCCCGGCGACCCCGAGATGCGGAATTCGCTCGACCGCCTGGGCCACAACCCGCACCGGCGTTTCAGCGCGACCATATTTGATCGCGTTGTCGATCAGGTTGTGGAACACCTCGCTCAATTCATCGCGGTTGCCGGGAATAGACGCCAAATTTTCTTCAAGCTCGAGACGGATTTCCATCTTCCGGTCAGCGGCGCGGCGGGCGAGAAGGTCGCGCACCGCCCCTAGGATGGCCGCGACATCGACCGGCTCGCGTGGCCGCACATGTTCCGTCGCTTCGACCCGCGACAAGGACAGAAGATCGTCGATCAGACGCGCCATGCGCTGCGCCTCTTCGGCCATGATACCCAGGAATCGGTCGCGTGCTGCCGAATCTTCGCGCGCCGGACCGCGCAAGGTTTCGATAAAACCGACGATCGCGGAGATCGGCGAGCGCAATTCGTGGCTGACGTTGGCGACGAACTCCTCGCGAATCTGTTCCACCTGGCGCGAATCGGTCATGTCGCGAAAGGTCAACATTGCGCGCACCGGCCCTTCGCCGGGGAGTGCTACGGCCCGCGCCAGCAGGAAACGCGGTACCGGCAGCAAGAGATCGATCTCCGCGCTGCGTTCGGGCAAGCCGCCGAGCACGGCATCGGCAATCTCGAGGACGAGAGGATGGCGGAATGATTGGGCCAGATCGCGTTCGCGGTAGCTTGCTTGCAGCAAATCCACGGCAGCGCGATTGGCGAACACCACGGCGCGCCTGGCGCCCAGCAGGATCACCGGATCAGGAAGGTTATCAAGCGCCGCGAATTCATCGCCCGCCGAGACTCCCGGCACCATGTCCGCCAAGTTCTCGCCTCCCGGTTACAATTGTTGAATGGCGTGACGTCGAGTGGCCTGTCCTACTCCCGAGCCGATGCCTAAGTCAAAAAAGAAAAGCCCCGACCGCGGGAGCGGTCGGGGCAAGTTCAACAGGGAGGTACAAACTGTGGAACTGTGTCTCGGCGATTAGGCCGCGGCGGAACCGCGCCAATCGTTGGACGCGGTACTTGGCGTCCAGCCGGCAAGGCCCGGCACCGAAATGCGATGACGACCGACCGGTTCGCCCATCACGACGCGCGGGATATCCGAGCGCTTGATGCCGATATCGGCAAGCTGGCGGTCGCTGAGATGCGAGAGCTCCGCGAGCTGGCGGGCCTGAGCGACACCGCCGACAATCGAACCGGCCACCGCTTTGAAAACCGTGACCACCGACTTGAATGCCAAGCCCACATACTTCGCCACGGCGAGAGCCTGCTGGCGGCGTGCTTCGGCGTAGAAGCGGTTCTGGTCCTCAAGGCTCAAGCCGGGTATCGACGAGCCAAATTCTGAATTGATCATATCTTTTTCTCCTTCATGCGGTCCGTAGCGAGGGGCGCCACGTTTCCGTGTTGCAAAAGAAATAGAAGAAAAAGATGAGAAGCGTCAGCATAATCTCTGCAAGTCAGTCATGCGTTATGCACATGACTTCACAAATTATCCTTATTTTTCAATGTAATAAAACTTTAACAATACAGGTTCGAAAATTATACGCCTAAAGCGCGGAAGGCCTTATCCCACCGCACTTTTTGCCATTTATTGGAATATAAAATTATGGGCAGACGAGCTACGTGCCAGGGACCAAGCTGCCGGCGCGACGGCTCGGCTCCATCTCACGCGGCAAGGCATCGTAAATGGCCGTATCCAGGGCTTTTTTGAAGTCATCGGCTTCCAGTGAGGCCGGTTTCAGGATCCAAGCCCAGGATTCCGAGGCCGGTCCCTCGACACAATAGACCACCCCGATATTTAATTGGGTTCCCTGCGGCGTGGTCAGGCCGGGTCGGGCCGGATCTGCACAAATAGTGGCGGCCAAGGGCCTGGCGCCCTGGGACGTAAACAGAACCACAACGCGGCTGCTTGTGCCGGACGCGGGCGGAACCACCCGGAAGGGGTCACCGAACGAGGGGAAATTGCGATTGAGCGCCGCCAGGATCATGGATTCGACGGCAGGCTGCCGGCCTGGATAGGGTGGATCACCGACGACCATCACCGGCATATTGCCGCTCCGCGCAGCACGGCCAAAGAAGAGATACGGATCGTCCGTATGATAGATCGTCCCTGTCGATGTAACGCAGCCCGAAAGCGCCCCCGCGAAGGCAACCGCCGCCAAAAGCGTTTTCCTGTTCATCTCTGCATGTCCCTGGTTATGACCGATAAACACCCGGATCATGCCCTCTATTCCATGTGGATCAAATGTCTTTGCTGAGGCGTCAGATAAACGGGTCGTAGGACCATTGCAGCAGGGCCTGGCGCTGGCGCGGCCGGCAAAACAGATCGCCGGCGTCGCAATTGTGGCGCACCTGGGCCGCATGGCGGGCGAACGCCCGCCAGCGTTTGATCTGGACCGGATCGATCTCGGGGTCGCGCCGTCCCATCCAGTAGCGGCAATACCATTGGAACCAGCCGCGCGGATCGTCGCCCATGATCCAACCCTTGCGGCGCCACTCGCCAAGCGGCTGACGCGACTTGATGCCGAACCGATTGACCGACGGGTCGGGCCGATCGCTCAGCTTTGCGTCCCGAAACCACGCGGCCGGAAATTCGGCGCGGCAATCGTTCATATATTTGCCCTCGAACACGCCGAGGGCCAGCATCTCGGCCGGCGCGAAATGCGGTGCGAATCCATCGGCGAACTTTTGCCCGGCGGGCGCCACCAATTTGTAGCGGTAACCGCTCTGCATCTTGTCGTTCACCGTGATCCAATCGCCGACGCGCGCCATGGCACCCTCCGCCTTCCTGTCATAAGCTGTGCGCGGGAGGACAACAACAATGCTCGCACGAACCGAATACGACTACGTGATCGTCGGCGCGGGATCGGCGGGCTGCGTGCTCGCCAATCGATTGAGCGCCGATGCGGGCACCCGAGTCCTCGTGCTCGAAGCCGGCAAGCGCGATCATGATCCTTGGATCCGCATCCCGTTCGCCTGGGTCAAGATGGTGCTCGAGCGGCGCAACGACTGGGGTTACGACACCGAGCCGGAACCCGGCCTCGACGGGCGCCGCATGGAACTGATCCGAGGCAAGGTCCTGGGCGGCTCCTGGTCGATCAACGCGATGGCCTATGTGCGCGGCAACCCCGGCGATTACGACCGCTGGGCCAGGAACGGCCTTCCCGACTGGTCGTACGAAAAAATCCTCCCCTATTTCAAACGCTCGGAAAACTGGGAAGGCGGCGCCGACGCATGGCGCGGCGGCACCGGCCCGATCCGCACTATTTCCTCGCATTCGACCGACCCGATCCACGATGCCTATCGCGAAGCCGCGATGGACATGGGAATCCCCTGGACCGACGACTACAACGGCATGCGGAACGAAGGGCTCGGCTACGCGCATCACACGATCCGCAACGGACGACGCGAAAGCGGTGTTACAGCGTATCTGCGCGATGCCATGACCCGGCCGAACCTGACTGTGACGACCTCGGCACTTGTAACCGGGCTTAGCTTCAACGGAGATCGCTGCATCGGCGTTGCCTACGAGAAGGACGGTGCCAGCCATGTCGCGCGCGCAGGTCGCGAAGTGATTCTCGCCGGCGGCGTCATCAATTCGCCGCAACTCCTGATGCTCGCCGGCATCGGCGCGGCCGACAAACTACGGGCACTTGGAATCCAAGTGCGCGCCGATCTGCCCAATGTCGGCGAAAATTTGCAGGACCATATTTCGGCGGGCATCTTCTACCGGCGCACCAAACCCGGCCCAGTCCATGCCGAGTTGCGCGCCGACCGCGCCGCGTTCAATGCATTTCGGGCCTACGCGTTCGGCACCGGGCCCATGTCAGGGTTTCCCAACCGCTACGCCGCCTTCGTCAAAAGCCAAGCCGATTGCGAAATCCCCGACCTTCAGCTTCTGTTCAACGCCGGCACGATGGGTGCCCATCCATGGTTCCCGGGCTGGAAGGCGCCCTATCAGGATTCGTTCGGCTGCCGCGCGGCGGTGCTGCACCCGAAAAGCCGCGGCCGCGTCGAGCTGGCATCGGCCGATCCGAAACAACCGTTACGTATTCGTCAGAATTTCTTTTCCGACGCGGACGACATGGCTACCTTGCGGCGCGGCCTGCGCCTCGTGCGCGACATGATCGAGCGCAAGCCGTTCGACGCGTTCCGTGGGGTCGAGTTCGCCCCGGGCCTCAATGCCCAGGACGACGCAACGCTCGATGCGTATATCCGCAAAACCTGCTCAACGGTGCACCATCCGCTCGGCACCTGCCGCATGGGTAGCGACGAGGGCGCGGTGGTCGATCCGCAATTGCGGGTGCGCGGCATCGACGGATTGTGCGTCGTCGATGCTTCGACCATGCCCGATCTCACCGGCGGCAACATCAACGCCGCCGTCATCATGATCGCGGAGAAAGCTTCGGATCTGATTTTGGGAAATAGAGTTCCCACATCCTGAGCTTGTCGAAGGATGGGCCGCGGCACTCTTCATGCCCACGCGTGCTCGCACGCGCAAGCGCGTGACCAGGCTCAGCATG
Source organism: Caenispirillum bisanense (assembly GCA_945877815.1). Taxonomy (GTDB): domain Bacteria; phylum Pseudomonadota; class Alphaproteobacteria; order Rhodospirillales; family UBA2165; genus CANIGJ01. Next base: position 58,686 of record CAMDWJ010000001.1, on the reverse strand, counting down.
AGGACCCGTTGTTACAACCCCATCAACGATCGGAACGATAGTGTGAAGTGGCTATCGGATTTGGCGATCTCATCATATTGATCGAAGTGGTTGTTGTCGTCGAAGACCAACCGCGTCACCGAGCCGGTCGTTCCTTCCCAAGCCTGGGCGAATTCCGCACCCTGGCGCTGGAATTCGGCCAGCTCCTTGCCGCCCCAAGCGACGATAGCGGGGGGCAGATCCCCCCGCAGATGTTTGAGCGCCGTGCAACGTTCGACGCCGCCACGATCGAGATGGAGATAAGTATTGCGCTTCGAGAGGATCACCGGTTCGAGATCGTAGGGTCCCGAGGTCACGGCCAAACCCTTGACGAGATCACCGGGTAGAGCGAAGGCGTCCCATTTCGTCACCGCGACATTGGCCGCCAGATGCGCACCCGACGAATGACCCAGCACGTGGAGGCGTCCGGCATCACCGCCCCATTCGGCCGCATGGCGCGCGACGAACGCGGTGGCGCTACTTGACTGGCCGACCATCACATCGAGATCGGCGTCAGGCGCCACAGAGAAATTGACGGCGACGAAAACGGCGCCTGCCCCCGCATAGGCCTCGGCCGCATTGCCGGTCGTGCCGATCTGCTGTGCGCGCCAGGCCCCGCCGTGGAAAAAGACGACCACCGGCGCCGGACCCGGCGCGTCCGGGCGATAAACATCGAGCCATTCGTCGGCGTGCGGACCATAGGCGATGCGTTCGATACAGCGATAACGCTTCTTAGCTGCGACCGTGCGCTCGGCCCAACGCGCCTGATAGGCGGAAAGGTCCGGCACTAATGTCGACTGGTCGTATTGGGCGTCAAGTTGCGCCTGATCGTAATTCAAATAAACCTTGTTCATATGTATAAAGCCCAAATTGCCCAACGCCGATTGACCGGCAATCATAATGCGGGGCTTGGGGAGTTTGGCAATGGCGCGACCGCGTTTTTCCTTCAAGATAACGATTCTTGTCATGTTCGCGGTGCTGACGCTCGGGCTCAGCACGACGATGCTTTACGTCAACTATGCGCGCAATTCCGAGGCGACCGTGCTGGCCGCCGACAATCTGCTCGAACAGGTCGCCTCCAAGATCCTCGGCGCCACCGAACAGATGATCGAACCCTTGATTGCGCTGACCGAGACGATGGCGCTGATGCCCGGCATCGAGGTGGCGATCGACGCCAATGCCAAGCATCCGCTGGCGCCCGTCCTGATGGCGGCGCTCGAGCGCGCCCCCCAGATGGCGTCGGCCTATTTCGGCAATCGGGTCGGCGACTTCTTCCGCATCGCGGCACTCGAAGGCGACCGCGAAGCGGCGCGCGCCGTCCTCAAGGCACCCTCCGATGCGATGTTCGCGGTCCAAAGTATCGTCGCCGACGCGGAACGGCGGCGCGACGCGCGCTGGCGCTTCCTCGATGCGAAGAAGGCCGAGATCGGATCGCGCATCGACGTCAATACCGCCTACGATCCGCGCACCCGGCCTTGGTATATCGATGCCCGTTCGGCGCCAGGCACCATCGTCACCGACTACTACGCCTTCGCCTCGGTGCCCTCGGTCGGACTCACCGTCGCGCGCCACATCGACGACGGCAATCTGGCCGGCGTCTTCGCCGTCGATCTCACGCTCTCGTCGGTTTCCAAATACCTCGCAGCCGTGCGCGCCTCGCAACTACCCGGCACCAAAAACGCCGAGATCGCCTTGTTTCATCTCGACGGCCGGCTGCTCGCCCATTCCGACAAGGATTCCTTCGAACGCGTCATCAACGCGGCAGCGAGCCCGCGAATACCAACGGTCGGCGAGGTCGGCGCCGGCGTGCTCGCCCCGATCGTCGAGCGGTTTCGCGGCGAAGGTGCGGCCCGCATTCATCTCGCCGATGCAAAAGGTGGCGATTGGCTCGCCCATGTCGCCAAGCTTCCCGCCGCCTTCGGCGAGGATGCCTACCTTGCGGTCGCGGTGCCGCGCGAGGATTTCCTGGGCCCGCTCGCGCGTACCGCGCGCCAGACGCTGCTGATCTCGCTCGTCATCGTGCTTGCCTTCCTGCCACTCGTCTATTTGATGGCCAACGCGATCGCGGCGCCGCTCGACCGGGTCACGCGCGAGATCGAGCGCATCCACAACATGGACGTCGTGCCGGGATCGCCCATCCGCTCGGCAATCGCCGAAATTCAGGACCTTGCGGATTCACTGGCGCAAAGCAAATTCATGCTGCGCATCTTCGGCAAATACGTGCCGCGCAATCTGGTCCAGCAATTCATCGAAACCGGAACCGAACCCGTGCTCGGCGGCGAGCGGCGCCGGCTCACCGTGTTCTTCAGCGACGTGCGCGATTTCACCACCATGTCGGAGGAACTGCCACCCGAACGGCTGATGCTGCTCACCTCGGAATATCTGGAAGGGTTGGTTGAGGTGATCCTCGCCAACCGCGGCACCGTCGACAAATTCGTCGGCGACCAAATCATGGCCTATTGGAACGCGCCGACGCCCAATCCCGATCATGTCACCGACGGCTGTTTGACCGTGCTGCGCTGCCGTAACTGGAGCAATGCGCGCAACGCGGAATGGGAGCGCGAGGGTCAACCGATCCTCTATACCCGCTTCGCGGTGCATGCCGGCGACGCGGTGGTCGGCAATGTCGGATCGGCCGACCGCATGGACTACACGGTCGTCGGCAATACCATCAATCTCGGCTCGCGCCTCGAAGGGCTCAACAAGATCTACGGCACGCAGGTCCTGATCAGCGATCCTGTCGCCGACGTGGTCGCGGGGAAATTCGCCATGCGCCCGATCGACAAGGTGCTGCCGAAGGGTGCTGTCCACCCACTGCGCCTGTTCGAGCTGCTGGGCGCCCATCCGGACTGGGCCGACGCCCCCGCCGATCTCGTTGTCGATCGCGCCACGATCGATCATTGCGCGCGTTGGAGTGAGATCTACGATCTGTATCTCGCGCGCCACTGGACCGAGCTTCTGAGCGCACTAGGCGATTATGCCGACGCCAATCCCGGCGATTCGGTCGCCGCACTCTATCACGAGCGGGTAAACCGCTTCATTATGGAACCGCCGCCTGACGATTGGGACGGCATCATCAGGTATTCCGAGAAATGACCGACGCCAATCCCGCCCTCAATCGCATCACGCAATTCGAGAACCGCCTGACCAAGGCGACCTATAATCCGGGCGCCATCATCTTCCGCGCCGGCGAAATGGACGATACCGCCTATATCGTGCGCAGCGGCGAGGTCCAGATCGTCACCGAAAATGCCAAGGGCCAGCGCGTGGTACTCACCACCATTGGACCCAGCCAAATCTTCGGCGAACTCGCCCGCATGAACGAGCGGACGCGGACGGCTGCGGCGCGCACCGAACACGGCTGCGAATTACTGATCATCCGGCCCGAGCAGATCGAGGCGCTGCTCGAAAACGCACCGCCCTTCCTCCGCTTCTGGATCGAGCATCTGGTGAGCCGCGTGATCGATCTCACCAAACGCATCGGGTGAGTCATCGCAAAGAGGGCTCTCCTTCGACAAGCTCAGGATGAGGCCTCATGCTGAGTCTGTCGAAGCATGACCGCCCTCACACGTCCAACCAGACGTTCTTCGGTAGCGGCAGGCTTTCCAGCATTGCATCCGTGATCGGCCCAAAGGGCGCGATCCCGTGTTCCTTCAAGGTATGCTCGACCTGACGGGTATGCTGGCCGATATGCCAGCACGCGCGTTCGAGCACCTGATGCGCGGTGCGCTCGCCCGCGCGCGTCCTGAACAGATGCGCGAAATCGATGCGGTCGTCCGACGCCCACCAGGTTTTTAAAAGTGCGCGCATCTCGTCGCCATACTCGGCGATCTGTTCGAATGAGGTCATCTCGTCAGGCACCGGCATCTTGAACGCCACGGCGACCGGCATCCCCACACCCTGCACTTGCCATATGAAGGCCTGCACGATGAAGAAGACGTGGTGGATCATGCGGCGATGATCCCAGCCGCGATAGGGCACGATCTCGTCGAACTTGTCGGAAGGGAACTGGCGCGCGTAGCGCTGTGCCGCGGCGAGGAATTCGTCGGTACGATCGACCAACTCCTGCGGCGACATCACCGGGGTCTCATCCACCACTTCGCCGGCACCGATCAGCGCGGCAAGCTCGGTCAGGTTCTGCGCGGCGATGCAGCGGTTCCCCCGAATACCGAGCGGCAGGGTCTTGAGACCGAAGCGCGCCACCGCGGCGTCCATGCGATCGGGCTCCTCGATAATATTGACGCTGATATAGTCGACACCGCGCGAGCGCAGGAATTCCTTCGCGCGCAGGCAACCCGAGCAGCCGGGCTGCCAATAAAGCTCGATATGGTCGGTCGTGGTTGTCGTTGCGCCGTCCATGTTCTTCTGCCTTTCCCTGCCTCGTCATTCCGGCCGCAGCGAAGCGGAGAGCCGGAATCCAGGAGTCGATTTTACTGGATTCCCGCTTTCGCGGGAATGACGAACGGTAATTCAGTTATCAATGTCCCCAGGTGTTCTTGTAATCGCGCTTGTCGTCGTCGGTGAGATACTTCTCCTCGATCTCGCGGATTCGCGCGGTGCCGGTGAGCACCGACTGCTCGACCGGGCCCCATTTTCCGTAGGAACCTGCCTTGCGCATCGCGCGATCGTCGATGTAGGCACCGCCCATCTCGCGCATGTCGTTGAGCTTTTCCCACGAGGCTTGTAGGCCCCAGGTCGCGGCGATGGTCGGATACATCACGAGACAGGCGCCGAGATCAGCATATTCCTGATTGCTGGGTGCCGGCTCCACCGTGTTGGCCCACAGAGCGAAGACGGGAGCCGGGATTTCCTTGCAGGCGCGCTTGAGTTGCGCTCGCGTCTCGCACGAATTCAGCCAGATGAAATCGGCCCCGCCGTCCCGAACATAGGCGATCGAACGTTCGAGCGCCTGATCGAACCCGCCGCCCTCGGCCCCCAGGATATCGGTGCGCGCGCAGATGACGAATTCCGGGTCCATCTCGTTGCGCGCCGCGACGGCGGCTTTCAATTTGCCGACATGCTCGGCCATGGAGACGCAGCGCCGCCCCGCCTCGGTCGCCGATTTCTTGGGCGCTTCCTGGTCTTCGAGCTGCATGCCGGCGGCGCCCGCGCGGCACACTTCGCGCACCGCATAATCGGCATTGACCGCGTTGCCGTAGCCGGTGTCGCAATCGACGAAAATCGGGATGTCGCAGATGGCGGCGGCATGGCGCACGTGATCGACCACGTCACGCAGGCCGATGAAGCCGTTGTCGGGCACGCCGAGCAGGAAGGCCGACATCTGCGAGCCGGCGAAGAAGAAGCTCTCGAACCCGGCACGCTCGGCCATCTTGGCATAAAGTGCGGAGAAGCCGCCCGGCATCACCGTGCAGCGTGGGCCGTTCAGCAATTCACGGAATTTCTTGCGCTTCGCGCGCGTGGCGTCGTGTGCGTTCATCGTCGGTGCCATCCCCTGTTATTGACAGGCCTTGCCCTTCGACAAGCTCAGGGTGAGGCCCTTATGCTGAGCCCGTCGAAGCATCGAGGGCTGATCGATTATTCTCTGCGATGCTAGCGGGACGGGCCGAGTGCCGCAAACCGCTCAGCGATCTGTGCATTTCTAGGCATTTAGGGGGAATTTTTTCGTTAAGTCTTTGATTTTCCACAAAATGTGATGCACATCCGAATCGGTTTTTCTAGGCATGATCTAGGCACGATCTTCGCATCATCTAGGCATGATCTAGGCATTTTGTGTGCATTTACTGTGTATCGTCTGTGCATTGGGCCTGGGCAATGTTTGGACGTAAATTTGCAGCACGCGTAGCAATCCGATCAGATAGCCGCGCGGCTTTAGAATATAGAACAAAATAGGAACATTGTCAAGGATTCGAAATTATGCCTTTTACGCTCGATCCGTGGCACTCATGTCCATGTCAGTCGGAAGCATCTGTCGAAGTATCTGGGCGAATTTGAGTTTCGCTACAATCTTCGGAAGTCGCCTCATTCTTCGAGGTTTAGGCGCATGTCGCGCGGCATCACTCGCCTCCAATCTTGTAGTCGCCTTCATGGGTAAATAGCGGCACGTCTTCATTGTCACGCAGCACTTCTATGGTGCTGAAAACGCGCCCGCCACGCTCTTCGATGGTTAGATATTCACGCCAGTTGTTGTCATGCTTGGCCTTGAAATCAATTCGGTATTTAGCGGGCGCCAACTCAACTTCAAACATTGAATTGCCGCTGAAAATGTCTCTTGGAGGAAGCCATATGCCTTCATCAACTTGTTTGCCGAAGCCATCCAGCAGATAAAATCCGATTGCAACGCCCTCGGGATGTCCAATGCCTAGAATATAGGTCCGGTATTTGTCTCCGTTCTTCTCGCCATTTCTGAGATGCACATATCCGTAATACGATTTCCCTAAAGCTCTCGCCTCTGTTTGCGTTAGCCGCTCGTCATCTCGTAGCTTATCAGCATAGGTGCCATATGCAGTAACGGTTGCCGCCAGCACGATGATCGCTAACCATGCAAAGCGCTTCTGACGACGCTTAGGTTCTTCAGAGGGCCAAAATGTCATGGCGACCCCCAAGCCGGTAAGTGCTATAGGCCCGCCGTACTGGCAAAACGTAATGACGATATCCATCAAGTTTGGATCTCCAGTATTCTCCCACCTGGAGCGTATCGCTATTGGGAGAGGGGGACAGTAGGACCCTTGGGTTACGAGTGCAAAAGGGATAATCGCGCAAGTACTATGCGGGACCGTCGCCCATCTTCCGGGCAATCCTTCCGATCCGCATCGTCAATTCCGCGGACGAAAAGTTGGATACGCGGGTCAAGCCCGCGTATGACGACCTTTCCGAGAATGATGCGTACCGGACAGCAAAGCCCCGGGCATGACGATCTATTGAATGACCTTGCCCGCTAATACGCCGGCGGCTTCTTCAACAACGCCGCCTGGTCCATACCTAGGATGACGACGACGACACCGAGGATCACCGCCGCGATCATGAACATGAGGATCGTATAACGGTGCAAATTGCCCTCGCGGCGCGACTTGATGCGCGAGATGCGCAGGTAAAGCGTCGAGAAATGCCGGTCGATGGCGTTGAGCTTGTTGATCTCGTTGACCTGCCAGAATTGATACATCGCCAGCACAAACACGGCGCCGCAGGCGAGCACGATGGCCACGATCTTGAGCAGATCGATGAATGCTTTGTCGGCCGACGTGAAGACGGCGATGGCAATGAAGGCGCCATAGACCGCGAGTGCCGAACCCACCGAACGCCATTGGATGTTCTTGGCGAACAAGATGGCCTCCGACGCCGTCTCGTGCATGAGCCGCATTTCCGCGTGCGTGGTCTCGTCGAGCGAGGAGGGCTCATTGACGAAGGGCTCGGGCTTAGGGGCCTCGAGTTTATCGGCGGATTTGTCGCCTTTGTCGGTCTTGTCCGGAGCTTTTTTCGGTGGAGTCGCCATGCCGGGAAATCCCTTCTGCCCAAAGCGCGTGCCCGATGATGGATCGGCTGGACGGAGTCTAGACCGGTTCGGGGCGCCGGGGTAAGGGGCACCCGCCCCCCCCTTGCCTCGGCCCCGCTTCTGGGCGACGAATAAGTAACTCGGACAATAATATCGGGTGGCTTCCTATGGCATCGAGCAAAGACAGCGATTACCTCGCGTGCGTGGGCCCCGGCACGCCGATGGGCGAGCTGATGCGCCAATATTGGATTCCGGTGGCCTTGGCCTCCGAATTCGCGGCCGACGGCGATCCGGTGCGCCTGATGGTCTTAGGCGAGAAGCTGATCGGCTTTCGCGATTCGACGGGTAAGGTCGGGGTCATGGACCACCGTTGCCCACACCGCTGCGCCTCGCTGTTTTTTGGCCGCAATGAGGAGGGCGGTATCCGCTGCGTCTATCACGGCTGGAAATTCGATGCCGAGGGCAAGTGTTTGGATATGGCGAACGTGCCGCCGCATCAGGATTTCAAGCACAAGGTCCATGCCAAGGCTTATAAGACCGCCGAACGCGCCAATGCCTTGTGGATCTATATGGGCGATCAGGCGCGCATACCCGCCCTGCCCGCGATCGAAGCGACCATGCTCGCCGATAGCGACGTCACGGTCCGGCTGATCCAGCGTCAATGCAACTGGCTGCAGGGACTTGAAGGGTCGATCGACACATCGCACGCGGGTTTCTTGCACGGCGGTACGCGCACGGTGCGCGATTACGACGAATCCGATCCGGAGAAATTCGGCGCCATCCACCGCGATCCGGAATATATGGTGACCGAGACGCCGTGCGGCACGAGCTATGGCGCCTATCGGCCGGCGGACCCAGGCCTCACCTATTGGCGCATCGCCCATCACCTGTTTCCGTTCTGGACCTTGTCGCCCAGCGGCCCCATCGATCGGCATGTGACGGCGCGCGCCTGGGTGCCGATGGACGACACACATACGATGACCGTGAATTTCGTGAAAAAACCGCAAGGCCAGCCGACACGCAGCCAAGCCGCCGGCCCAGCCGGTTTCACCGATTATCTGCCCAATACCACCGACTGGTTGGGGCGTTGGCGCACCGCCGCCAATGACGGCAACGATTTCCTCATCGACCGCGCGGCGCAGCGCACGACCAGCTTCAGCGGTGTGAGCGGCGTCTTCATGCAGGATCAGATGATCACCGAGAGCATGGGCGGCATCACGGATCGCAGCCTCGAACATCTGGCGCCGTCCGACCGGATGATCGCGGAAACGCGGCGCCGCCTACTGCGCGCGGCGCGCGAGTTCGCCGAGAAGGGCATCCGTCCGCCCGCCGCCGATACGCCGGAGGAAAATATCTTCGCCCGCGCCGGCCATTTCGTGGCCCCAACCGAGGCGAACTGGCTTGCCGCCTATCGCGAACGATTGGCGGCGGCACGCGACGCAAATACGGCATCGGCATAAGCTGGACCATCCCTCATCAACGACAGGAGAGCATTCGTGACATTCAGCAGAAGTTCCGCCATCTGCGTCGCGGCGGGACTCGCCGCGCTGGCGGCGTCCTATCCGGCAAACGCGCAGAAATCCAAGGATACCCTTCGCCATACCCAGGCGGACAATATTGCCGTGCTCGATCAATGGATCGATCCGCGCCCCGAGGTCGAGTTCAATTCGGAAGCGGCCTACGATTCCATCGTCGGCTATGACGACGACAAGGGCGCCTATGTCGGCATCCTCGCCAAAAGCTGGAAGCGTGTCGATCCGCGCATCCTCGAGTTCGAGCTGCACGAAAACGTTACCTGGAGCGACGGCGAAAAATTCGACGCCGACGATGTCGTCTATACGTTCAACTGGGTGCTCCACCCCGAAACCAAGCTACGATTCAAAGAAGCCTACACCTGGATGGAGAAGGTCGAGAAGCTCGGCACGCACAAGGTGCGGATCGTATCCAAGGTTGCGATCCCGTGGGATCTCGCGCGGCTGTCGTCGCAGACCTTCATCCTGCCCGAACATGCCCATGGTCCACTCAAGGACAAACAAGATTTCGGTCGCGCGCCCGTCGGCACCGGCCCCTATCGCTACATCCAAGTCGACAAGAACACCGGCCTCATCGCGGTGAAGCGCGACACCTACCCGCAGGCCAGCGCCGCCAAGCCCGCGCCCACCATCGGCCGGCTCGTCGTCACGCCGGTCGGCGACACGGGAACCGTCACCGCGCTGCTGCTGGCCGGCCAGATCGATATCGCGCGCAACATTCCGGGCGATCAGGCGAACATGCTGGCGGGGCGCCCCGAACTCAGGCTCACATTGCGCGAGGCCCAGGGAACGCAATATCTGATGATCGACGTCATCGCACGCAGCGGGAAAAAGGAACTCACCGATCCGCGCGTGCGCGAGGCCATCATGGCCGCCATCGATACAGATCCGTATTTGACGATCGTCTATGGCGAAAACATGAAGGCGAAGCGGCCGGCCGCCTTGTGCAGCCCGAATATGGTGGGCTGCGCGCAATCGCAGAAATTCGTGACGCACGACGTGGCGCGCGCCAAGCGGCTGCTTGCCGACGCGGGGCTCGGCGCCGGATTCGAGGTCTCGATCAGCGCACGCGAGGGTACGGGCAAACAGATCGCCCAGATCATGGCCGGGCAATTGCGCGCCGCCGGCATCCGCGCGAACATCGAACTCGATACCTTCGCGACCTATCGCGACAAACAGCGCGACGGGAAGCTGCAATTGCTGGTCAGCGGCTATGCCGGCGGCGGATTGCCGGACGTCGCGCAATTGCTCAATTTCTTCTTCGCAGAAGATCCCCGCAATTATCACGGTCGCCCGGAATTCTTCGATCTGGCCAAGCGCGCGAACCTGGAAATGGACCCGCAAATGCGGCTCAATCTCGTCCGCCAGCTGTTCGACGAAGTCACCAAGATGCACTACATCGTGCCGTTGATCCCTGCGTCCAACGTTTATGTCCATTCAAAGGACGTGAAATTTCGTGAGGGCTGGCCTTCCAATGGCTACGGCTTCACAATGAGCGAAGTTTCCTGGCAGTAAGGCGTATTCGAGAGGAGATGATATAATGGCTTCGAATAAAGACCGCGACCTTTTGACCCATGTCGGCCCCGGCACGCCGATGGGCGAGATGATGCGTCAATATTGGCTGCCGGCCGCGCTCTCCTCCGAATTCAAGGCCGACGGCGAACCCGTGCGTCTCAAGCTGCTGTGCGAGGAACTAATCGGCTTTCGCGATTCCTCGGGCCGGATCGGCGTGATGGATCACCGCTGCCCGCATCGCTGCGCCTCGCTGTTCTTCGGGCGTAATGAGGAAGGCGGTATCCGCTGCGTCTATCACGGCTGGAAATTCGACGCCGACGGCAAGTGCCTCGATATGGCGAACGTGCCGCCGCACCAGGATTTCAAGCACAAGGTCCATGCGAAGGCCTACAAAACGGCCGAGCGCAACGGCCTCGTCTGGGTCTATATGGGCGATCAGGCCAATGTGCCGGCGCTGCCGATGATCGAGGCGACGATGGTCGCCGAAAGCGACAATCATATCGACGTGTTCCAGCGCGAATGCAATTGGCTGCAATCGCTCGAAGGCGACCTCGACACCAGCCATGTCGGATTCCTGCATGGCGGGCATCGCGTGGTGAAGGATTACAAGGACAATGATGTGGCGCGCTACGGCGTGCTGCGCCGCGATCCCGAATATGCCCTGGCCGAAACGCCGTGGGGCGCCACCTATGGCGCGTACCGGCCGGCCGGCGAGGGCCAGACCTACTGGCGCATCGGACAATTCATGTTCCCGTTCTGGTCGATCACGCCGTCGGCACCGTTCGGTCTGCAGGTCTATGCCCGCGCGTGGGTGCCGCTCGACGACACGCATACAATGTCGTTTCGCATCGTGTGGCGCGAAGGCCGCATGAAAGGCGTCAAGAACGAGACCGATGATCCGAATGTGGCGCTATCGAGCGGAAAGCTGCAGCCCAACACCACCGACTGGCTCGGACGCTTCCGCCTCGCCGCCAACAAGGACAACGATTACCTGATCGACCGCGAGGTGCAGCGCACCAAAACCTATTCCGGTATCGACGGCATTTCGCAGCAGGACCAGTGCGTGACCGAAAGCATGGGCCCGCTCACCGATTGGGATTTCGAGCATCTGGCCCCGAGCGATCGCATGATCACCGCGATGCGGCGGCGCCTATTGGGGGCTCTGAAATCCGTCCAGGACGGCGAACGCCCGCCGATGGCCGATACACCCGACGTCTATTACGAGGCGCGCGGCGGCTATTTCGAGGCGCCCGAAGGTGTCGATATGATGACGCTGTACGAGCAAAAAGTCACCGAGACGAGGGCCACGATTCCTTACGCGGTGGCGGCGGAATAAGATTCGAAACAACGCCCTCATGCTGAGCCTGTCGAAGCATGAGGGCGCCGCTTGCCCATCCCCTCGGGTGCTAGCACGCGCAAACGCGTGACCAGGCTCAGAATGAGGGCTCGCAACGATCACTGGGAACGGCCATGACCGAGAAACGTAAAATGAACCTCACCGCCTTCATGCGGCCGGTGAGCCTGCACACCGCGGCCTGGCGCTATCCTGGCGCCTACCCAGATGCCAATTTCAATTTCGGCCACATCAAGCGCTTCGCCCAAACGCTCGAGCGCGGCAAGATCGACGGCTTTTTCATGGCCGATCATCTGGCGGTGCTCAATATGCCGATGGATGCGCTGAAACGCAGCGCGACCCCGACCTCGTTCGAACCGATGACCCTGCTGGGCGCACTCGCCATGTGCACCGAGCGGCTCGGCCTGCTGGCAACGGGATCCACGACATACGATACGCCCTTTCACGTCGCGCGCCGCTTCGCCTCTCTCGACCATATCAGCGCAGGGCGCGCGGGCTGGAACGTGGTGACGACCTCGAATCCAGACGCCTCGCTCAATTTCGGGCTCGACGAGCATATGGAGCATGACGAGCGTTATGCCCGCGCACGCGAATTTTTCGATGTCGTCACTGGCCTGTGGGACAGCTGGGCCGACGATGCCTTCATCCGCGATGTCGAGAACGGCATCTATTTCGATCCCGACAAGATGCATGTGCTCGATCATAAAGGGAAATATCTCGCCGCGCGCGGACCGCTCAATATCGCGCGCCCCGTGCAGGGCTGGCCCGTGATCGTGCAGGCCGGCGCATCGGAAGCCGGCAAGCAGCTCGCAGCCGAAACCGCGGAAGCGGTCTTCACCTCGATGCAGAGCATCCCGATGGGGCAAGCCTTTTACAAAGACGTGAAGGGCCGCATGGAAAAAGTGGGGCGCAACCCCGCGCATATGAAGATCCTGCCGGGCTGCATGATGTATGTCGCCGACAGTTTGGAAGAAGCACAAGCCAAACGCGCCAAGCTCGACGGGCTGGTGCATTACGCGAGCGGCATTGCCGCACTGTCGATCTCGCTCGGCACCGACGCATCGAAATTCGATCCAGACGGCCCGCTGCCCGACGTGCCGCAGAGCAACGCCTCGCAAAGCTCGCGCGACCGCACGGTGGCCCTGGCACGGCGCGAGAATTTCACCGTGCGGCAATTGGCCCAGCGCCTCTCCGGCCACAACGGGCTTTCGATGTTGGGCACGCCCAAAATGATCGCCGATCAGATGGAGGAATGGGTGGAGGCGCGTGCCTGCGACGGTTTCACCTTACAATTCCCCTATTTGCCCGAAGGCTTGGATCTGTTCATCGAACGCGTGATTCCGGAATTGCAGAAGCGCGGTGTGTTCCGCACCGAATACGAGGGTGCAACCTTGCGCGAGAATCTGGGCCTGCCCCGGCCGGAGAACAGGTTCTTCAAGAAACCGTAAAAGCCGTCATCATTGGGAGACTCACATGAAACTAACCCTCTATTACTCGCCCTTTGCCTGTTCGCTGGTTCCTTACGTGACCCTCACGGAAGCGAAAGCCGATTTCACCGTGCATCCGGTCAATATGGGCAAGCGCGAGAATATGGCGCCGGAGTATCTGGCGCTCAATCCCGAGCACAAGGTGCCGACCCTGGTCGTGGACGGGCGCGCGCTGACGCAGAACGTGGCGATCCAGCAATGGGTCGCGCGCACCTATCCGGCGACGAAATTGCTGCCCGCCGATCCGTGGGAGGAGTTGCGGGCGATCTCAATCCTGGCCTGGTGCGCGTCGGGCATCCATCCGCATCTGACCCGTCACTTCGCACCCCAGCGCTTCTGCGACGCGCCGGGTTCGGAAGACGCGATGCGGCGCATCGCGCGCGACAATATCTTCGAGAATTTCGCCATCGCCGAGTCCATACTCGCCGGTCGCGATTGGTTCTTCGACCACTTCACCGCAGCGGATGCGCACTTCTTCTGGTGCTTCCGGCGCGCCGGCCAGTTCAAGCTCGATCTATCGCAGTTCAAAAACTGCACCGCGCATTTCGAGCGCATGAAGCAGCGCGCGAGCGTGCAGAAGGTTCTGGCCTACGAGGCCGAGGTTCAGGCGAAATTCGCCACGGCGGCGTGAGGGAGGGGCAAAGTGTTTCGGAGATTCGCAAGCGCACTGAGCCTGATCGCGATTTTCCAGGGCAGCGCGGCGCTCGCCCAAACGCCGGTCGAATACAATCTCGGAGGTGCTGCGCGCGCCAAGGATCTCGTCCTGCCGACCGAGGTTTCCGATATCGCGAGCGCGACCGCGCCGGTCATGGCCCTCTACAAGCCGGACGGCGGCGGACCGTTCCCCGCGCTCGTGCTGCTGCATCAGTGCGGCGGGCTGCGCCCGAACGGCAATCCCAACATGTCCATGCTCGATTGGGCGAAGACCGCGGTGGCGCGCGGCTATGCCGTGCTTCAGTTGGACGCTCTGGCGCAACGCGGTGCCGACACCCTGTGCTTTGGGCCGCAGAAGGACATCGCCCCCTCGCGCGGCGCGCTCGATGCGCTGCAGGCCGCGGCGCATCTGCGCAAGCTGCCCTTCGTCGACAAGGATCGCGTGGCGCTGGCGGGCTTCTCCTGGGGCGGCGGCATCGCCCTCTTGGTCGGCAGTTCGCAGACGGCAAAAAAGCTCAACCAATCTCAGCGCTACAATGCGGTGGTGTCGTCCTACCCCGCCTGCGTGGCGCATCCGCGCGACGGCACCCCGCCCTATACGACCGTACTCTCCGGGATCGATCGCCCGCTGCTGGCGATGTTCGGCGGGCGCGACACGGAAACCGTGCCCGGCGACTGCATCCCACTGCTCGATCGGCAAAAGCAGGCGGGCGCGCCGATCGAATGGCACGTCTATCCCGAGGCGAACCATTGCTGGGATTGCGCGAGCATGAGCGGTCGCAAGTTCAAGGACATCCGAGGCAACATCAACGAATATCTCTACGACGGGGGCGTGACGCGCGATCAGACCGAACGCATGTTCGCCTTCATCGAAACGGCGTTCAAGGCCCGCCGCTGACACCCATCGGACGGCCGAGCGTTATCCCCGGCCGGTAACCTTGCCCATCAATGCGCCTGCATCCGCCGGTGCGGAATCGCCGGCCCAGACCACATATTGGTCGGGGCGCACAAGGATCAGTTTGGATTCATATTCCTCGCATCCGCCAGCATAACTATCGCGGATCACCTTGAGCGGGATTTTTTTCGCCGCCGCCGCCTGCTCGAACGCCTTGACCGTCGCGTCCGGCGCATCCAAGGCCAACAGCGTGAAGCCCAGCAGACTTAATTCCTCGAACGCGTCCTTGCCCGAGGTAAGCGTGCGCGGCGTCAAATGATGGCCAGCGCGTGCCTTGACCATGTGCGTGCCGTGCGCACTCGACTTGCCGCCCGCCGGGCCGAAAACCACGTCTGAGCCTTCGTAGTTAGGCTCATAGGCATAGACGCGCGCGCCCATGCCGCCTTTCTGTTTTTCCCAGGCCGCTTCGAATTCGGCCTTGTCGCGTGCCGGATTGTAGCGATCGAGGAATTCGCGTTCGTGGTCGATGACCGCGCCGATGAAATCGTCGCCGGTTTCGCGGAAGATCGGCTTACGCTCGTCGCTGTAAGAAGTGAGCAAGGCATCGCCGCCCCAGCCCTGAAGCTTAGCCGCCAGCTTCCATCCCAGGTTGGTAACATCCTCAAGACCATTGTTTAGGCCGTAGCCGCCGTAGGGCGGATGGCTGTGCGCCGAATCGCCCGCGATCAATACGCGCCCGACCTGATATGTGTCCGCGACCACGATCTTCATGTCCCAGAAACCGACATGGTCGAACTCGGCCTTGAACTTAAAGCCAGCGACCTTCTGGATCATGCCGAGGAAATCGAAATTTTCGCGCGTCGTGTTAGCGGGCACGGGCGAATGGAAGAACCAGCCCTCGCCCACGTCGATGCGGCCGAAAAACTGCCAATAGCCCCTTTGTTCGGGATGCATGGCGCGGTAGGTCGTGCGATCGGGAAAGCGCTTGAAGCCTTCGTGCAGTTCCTTGGAGCGGAACACGGCGAGACACATGAGCTGCTCGTGATCCTTGCCCGGCCGCGTGATGCCGACCTGATCGCGCACCATCGAATTCGCACCATCGCAACCCACCACATAGTCGGCTTCGAACACCTGGCGCGCGGTCCCGTTGCGCTCGACCACCGTGACGCGGACGCCGTTGGCGTCCTGTTCGACCTTCTCGGACGTCCAGCCGTAAACGATCTCGACGTTCGGCAGGCTTGCGGCCTTGGCACGCAACACCTTTTCCATTTGGTATTGCGGCAGGCGGTCGTTGTCCTGGAAATAGAACTTGCGCACCTGTTCGCGGCCGGGAGGCGCGTACCAATATTCGCTCATCAGGTTGTCGTAGGCCGTCACGCCGCCGATGGGGTAGTTGTTCGGCATCACGCGCGCCGCGCGCAGCTCATCGACGATGCCCCAGAAATAGAAATGCTCCAGCGTACGCTGGGTCAGGTTCTGGCCTTTGGGGATGTTCTGCAGCTCGGGATAACGCTCGACGACGAGGCAGGAGATGCCGCGCAGACCGAGATCGACGGCCAACGCAACGCCGACCGGCCCGCCGCCCACGACGACAACTTGATGTCTTTTGCTCACAATATTTACCCCTTCTCGACTATTTCCAGCGCAAGCCTTGCGGATTGAGCCCAAACGCGCTGAATGCGCCTGCATTGACCGACAATTCCGATGTATGGACGAACAACGACGGGCCTGGCCCAACGGGCATGAAATAGGCAAGCTCGGTCGAGCGATCGAAGACCTGACGCCCGATATTCTGGCGCTCCTGCGGATCCATCACGGTCAGCGACTTCGCCGCCAGATCTTTCAGCATTTGATCGCCGGTATAATCGCGCGATTCGGGCACGTCATAGATGAATTCGATGGTGCCTTGCGTGTCCGGGTTACCGCCCCCCGGCCAGCCGGTCACGATGACCTGGATCTTGCCGTCGCCCTGTTTCTTGCGATAGGCGCCGATCTCGGTGGGCGCGACCGACGCCTTCACGCCGATTTTGCTCCATTGATTGGCGACGATCTGAGCGACACTTTTGTTGCTCTGATTGGTGAATGTCGTGATCTCCAACTCGAAACCGTTGGGATAGCCCGCCTCGGCCAACAGCTTTTTCGCCCCATCGGGATCGTAAGGATACAGCGCGCGGCTATAGGCGCAGCCTGCCTGGAAATCCCAGCACATGGCCTTGGGCGCAGGAATTTTGCGCCCGTGGGTGACGAATTCCAAAATGTCGGCGCGATTGACCGCCATCATCAAGGCGCGGCGCACACGCACGTCGGTCAGTGCCGGAACGCCGGCGCGGCCCTTGGCGTCGATCGCCATATACATGAAGGAGGTGCCTTGTCCCATCGCGATCTCGACACCCGGCTTCTGCGCGAGATCTTCCGCCGTCGAAAGGCCGGGATCGCGCAGGATATCGATGCCGCCGATGAGGAATTGCGCGACCTGCGTGCCGCTGTCGAGGATCGGGATGATCTGGAGGCGCCCGATGTTCGATGCCGGCTTCGCAACGCCTCCGTGGTTATAGCTTTTGTTACGTTCAAGCAGGATGTGCTTGTTGCGATCGATCTCGACGACTTTATACATTCCGGTCCCGATCGGCTTGCCTGCGGCATAGGCGATCTTGTCCTCGACCGCGCCGTGCGCATGTTCGGCCTCGATGGTGCTGAGATAGGCGAGCCGCGTCAGATCGTAGGGGGTCGGCTGCTTCGCGTGGATGCGCACCTGGAAAGGGCCCATCTTTTCGACACGCTCGATGAATTCCCAATTGCCCTTGAAACGGATTTTGCTTTTGGGGTCGAGAATCCATTTGAAGGTGTAGGCGACGTCGTCGGCATCGAATTTCTCGCCATCGTGCCATTTTATGTCGTCGCGCAGATCGAATTCCAGGGTCTTGTCGTCGATGCGGCGCCAAGCCTTAGCAAGCAGCGGCTCGAACTTATAATTTTTCTCGTCGTAGATGATTAGGTTGTCCTGGATCGCTTCGGACTGGAACACGGTGTTCGGGTTCGGGTCCAGATAATAGGTGATACCCTGGATATGCGAATTCATGCCGAGCCGCATCGTATCCTTGGATTTCTGAGCGTCGGACGCGCTTGCCACGCAGACGCCGACAGCTGCCCCGAGAACAGTAGCTACGATACTGAAAGGTTTCACGCGCACTCCCGATTTCAATGTTATCCGATGCCCCTACCGCCTGAGCGGCTACATCGCGCTTTCTTTGAAGTGCACCAATCTCGCACGTGGGGCAAGGCAGGTCGATTGAAAGTTGATCCTATCGTTAACCATATGGTTAACGGGTCGGCTGACGGGCCACCATCGCGGCCGCAATATCGCGGATCTGGTCCAGCAGCAGCATGCCGTCGCGGCTCATCGATACGGTCGGACGGTGAACGACGGCGATAGGTTCAGCCACGCCCGGCAGACGCACCGACAATTCCTTGAGCAGCCCCAATTCCAGTTCGTCCAGCACGCGCATGCGGGTTGTCACGGCGAGATAGTCGGTTTCGCGCAGGATGGTCCGCATCGCCCCCAACGGTGCTACTTCCAGCCAATCGATGGGCCGCTTAAGATTGGCCAGATCGAAGGCGCCCTCGATGCGGTCGCGCAGGCCCCCGCCGAGATCGGGCAGCAGCCATTTTTGCACGGCCAACTCCGCTACCGCGATCTTCTTGCGGCGCGCAAGGGGATGGTCCGGCCGCACAATGATGGACAATTCGTCGTGGAACAGGATTTCGGTAACCAAACCTTCGGGACTGCCGCGATCAGGCAGAACCCCGACGAAAAGTTCCATATCGCCGGCACGCACCGCCGTCACCAAAGTGTCGTAGCTGCCGCCGCGAATGGAGAAGCGCGTCGATGGCCGTTTCTTGAGAATATTCGCGACCGCGATCGGCACGATCGGCTGGCTGCCGTTCGGCAGGGCGCCGACGACGATTCGGTTGCCGGCCACACCCTTCAGCGTCGCGATATCCTCCGCGCCCTGCTCGAGTTCCGACAGGGCGAGCTTGGCGCGGAAGAAAAACGCCTCGCCCGCCGGGCTCAGCAGCATTCCCTTCGGCGTACGATGCAATAGCGAGGCATCAAGCGAAAGTTCCAACTCGCGCAGACTCTTGGAGATCGCGGGCGGAGTCATATTCAAGCGGCGCGCCGCTTCGCTCACACTCTTCAATTCGGCGACCGCTATGAAGGCTCGGATGCGCCGAAGATTCAGGGACGAGTTCAGATTGCTCATTTCATCGTGCCGGGGTCGCCGAAGCCTTAGTCCGCGCGCGACTAGGTGTTGCGAACAGCAAGTCGCTCAAAATCCAATACATTGCACGACACCCATTCCGAAGCTTCCAAGAAATAATTTCTCCCGATTGACCCAGATCAAGGCCGCCTAAACTGTGCTGAATAAACTGAGTATCTTCATGTCGCAGGGCATGAAACCTTCCTGTTTCACTCGCCGGGGGACTTCCGAGCCTCCCCGGCTTCTTTTTGTTCAAGCCGCACGCTAGTCCTTTTTCGAGTGGATACCGTAGGTATTGGCGTAATCGCGCTGAATCTCCTCGGGCATGAATTTCTTCTCCAATTCGGCCACCATGGCATTGCCGTTGAGCGAGCGGAAATCGATGCCGCCTTCGGGGCGGGCGTTCACTTCCTTGGACCATGCGCCGAGGCCCTGGAGCCCATCCTTCTTGAAGGCGGTCAATGCCTGCCAAGCGCCCTGAAGCGCGCCGCTCGCGGCGATGGTCGGATGCATGAATATCTTGAGCCCGAGTTCTTCGTAATGTTCGAGGCTCTTCGCGCCCTTGGCGCCGCCCGTCACCAACAGCGGTCCGGGGATTTCCTTGGCCGCGCGCGCGACCTGATCCATATCCTCGATCGCATTGAGCCAGACGAAATCGACCCCGCCGTCAGTCAGGTAGGCTTTGCAGCGTGCGAGCGCATCGTCGAAACCGCCGCCTTCGGAGCCGATCGAATCGGTGCGCGCGCAAATGACGAAATCGGGATCGACCTCGTTACGGGCAGCGACCGCGCAGCGATATTTTCCGACCGCCTCGTCGATGGAGATGCAGCGCCGCCCCCCGCCCGTACCGGATTTCTTCGGCGCTTCCTGATCCTCGATCTGCAAGGCGGCGACGCCCGAGCGCACGATTTCCTGCACCGAGAACCAGACGTTGGCCGCATTGCCGAAACCGGTATCGGCATCGAGCAGGATCGGAATGTCGGTGCGCGCAGCGACATGACGCGCATGATCGACGATGTCGCGCAAACCTATAACGCCGGTATCTGGCACGCCGAACAGGAAGCCCGACATCTGCGAACCGGCGACAAAGAAGGCTTCGAAGCCCGCCTCCTGTGCCACCCGCGCCAGCATCGGCGAAAAGCCGCCGCACATGGTGGTCATTTGGGGCCGCGTGAGCAGCTCGCGGAATTTAAGGCGTTTTTGGTTTACCGGATCGACGAACGTATTGGCCATGGCAGCCCCCTGTTGTTCTCTGTGGCGCTAGCCCCTAACTTCGCAGACGTGGAGGCACATAATCAACCATCGCCGTCGGCCGGATCCGAGCGCTCGCCGGCACTCCAGCTCCTGTCCAATCGCGATTTCCGTCGCGTATGGATCGCAGGCGCGCTTGTGGGTACGATGCGCTGGCTCGATACCCTCGCGGTCGGCATCTATGTGCTGAACGTGACGAACTCCCCGCTCGCGGTGTCGCTGATCCTGTTTCTGCGTACGATCCCCATGTTCCTATTCGGCGTGCTCGCGGGCGCGATCACCGAAAAGATCGACCGGCGCGTCCTACTGCTGAGCGTGCTCGCTTTGTTGGCGACGAGCTACACCACGCTCACGATCCTCACGCTGACGGACAATCTGCGCGTCTGGCATCTCGGCGTCGGCGTTTTCATCCTCGGGCTCTATTTCGCGATCGAACTGCCGACACGGCGCACCATGATCGCCGACATCGCCGGCATCCCGCGCATCGGCGCGGCGATGGGGCTTGAAAGCACGACCAATAACTTCACGCGCATGATCGGCCCCTTCGCCGGCGGCCTGCTGTTCGAGATATTTGACATCGCTGGCACGCAAGCGCTGGGCGGGGCACTGTATGTCGCGTCGTTCGCCCTGATCCTGAGCGCCGGGTACACGAAGCGCGAACCCTCAGAAAATCCAGGCGGGACGAAGCCTTCGGTCGCCAGCGACATCATGGAGGGTTTGCGCTATGTCGCCAACAACCGCGCAGTCGCCGCGACGCTAGTGGTCACCGTCGTACTCAATATTTTCGGCTTTTCCTATATCACCATGGTGCCTGTGATCGCGCAGAAGGTGTTGGGCCTGACCGCCTTCCCCACCGGTATTTTGATGTCGGCCGAAGGATTGGGCGCGATGCTGGGCGCGATGTCGGTCGCATTCCTCGCGAAGCCGCATCGCTTCAATCAGGTCTATATCAGCGGCGCGCTGTTGTTCGCCACCTGCATCGTGATGTTTTCGCTCTCGACCTCGTTCTGGCTGTCGCTGTCGGTGCTGTGCCTGGGCGGGCTCGGCGTCTCCGGGTTCGGCGCCATGCAAGCGACGCTGATCGTATCCAACACGGCACCTGAGATGCGTTCGCGAATCATGGGAGTATTAGCGATGGCGATCGGGGCGCAGCCCATCGGCGTACTGACGATCGGCTTCCTTGCCGAACATCTCGGCCCGTCGATCGGCGTGATGGTATCGGGCGCGGCCGGCGTTCTGGCCGTGCTTACTTGTGCTCTGATCTGGCCAGAAATGCGCAGGAAGCGAGTGGTCTAGACCTCATTCTGTGCTTGTCGAAGGATGGGCAGAGACACCCCATGTCCACGCGTACTCGCACGCGCAGACGCGTGACCAAGCTCCGCATGAGGCACAGATTTGCTCTCTTATTCCGCCGCCACGGTCGCCTTGGCATCCACGATGGTGGCGAGCTGAGCGTCATAGACCTCGGGCCACTCGCGGCTGTCGGGTGCCACGAAATAGCCGCCCCGTTTGGTCTTGTAGGCCGAAGGATCTTCCGCGGCAGGCGGCAGGGTGCCGTCCTTGTCCAAAGCCTTGGCGGCCAACAACAGGCGGCGGCGCGTCATCGCGACCATGCGGTCGCTGGGCGCCAGATGTTCCCAGCTATGATCGGTGATCGGGCCCATGCTTTCGGTCACCGCCTGATCTTGTTGATGAATGCCGGGAATGCCGGTGAAGGACTGGGTGCGCTGAACGTCGCGGTCCATCAGATAATCGTTTTCCATATTCTGGCGGCAGCGATAGCGGCCGAGCCAATCGGTCGTGTTCGGCAAAAGATCTTCGACGCCGGAGGGCGCGCTCGGCCCTTCCTTCGCGCCGACCATGACGAACATCATGTGGGTATCGTCGAGCGGCACCCAAGCGCGCGCGAGACGGTAATGGGCGAAATCGATGAACGGCGCCAATGTCCAACATGGGAACATGAAATGCGCGATGCGCCAGTAAGTCAGGCCGTTTTCCGCGGGACGGTACGCGCCGTAGAAGGTGCCGGTATCGGTATCGGCAACCTTGTATTCCGGATCTTTGTGGATGGCGCCGAATCGCGTCGGATCGTTGGGCTCGAAATCCTTGCTGCCCATCGAGCCGTAATGCAGGAAATTGAGATGCGACGTATCGATGTCGCCTTCGAGGCCTTGCAGCCAATTGCATTCGCGCAAGGCGAAGGTGATGTTGCACTCGCCCTCCGGAAAAAGATTGGCGAAGATTTCCGGCAGTGCCGGCGCTTGCGATGCCTCGCCCATATAGACCCAGACAAGACCGTTACGTTCGGCCGCCTTGTAGGCCTTGGCATGGACCTTCTGCTTGAAATCCTGATGCGGCGGCACGTTCGCCATGTCGAGGCAGTTACCCTCGGTATCGAACTTCCAGCCGTGATAGACGCAGCGGATGCCGCCTTCTTCGTTGCGGCCGAAGAAGAGCGAAGCACAGCGATGCGGACAGCGATGATCCATCACGCCGATCTTGCCGCTGGTGTCGCGGAACGCGATGAGTTGCTCGCCAAGCAGCTTGAGCCGCACCGGGTCGCCATCGGCCTTCAATTCCGAGGATTTAAGCGCGGGCAGCCAGTAATGGCGCATCAATTTGCCCATCGGGGTACCGGGCCCCACGTGGGTCAGAATCTCGCTGTCGCTCAAATTGGTCATCAGCATCCCTTTCTATCGTTCAACTGGGTGAACGTTGATTTTGCGATGGTGCCGCATCGACACGAATCGGGCAAGAGGGCATGTGGGCATTAGCCCACGGTTGATCGAGACCGTTTTTCCGAATGGGACGTGACACACATCACATTCGAAACCCCGCGATAGACCCAAGACTCGGTTTTGCGTGAATTGACGCTGCACAATGAGTCGGATTATGACACGTAATGCGAGAAGGGACATCTTGCCCCACGGCCTTCATGAGGGGATGACGGCTGAATGAACGAGTCCGGACCGACCAACGCGCCGATCGATTTTTCGAAGCTGTCCGTGGTGTTCAGCCATCTTGGCGGAGACGGCACCGATGTCGAGCGCCATCTTGGCATCTTGGGCATCAAGACGCTGCGCGTCAGCGCCGATTACGATCGTGCCTGCCGCGCCATCGGCAAGGACAAGCCCGACCTAGTCGTGTGCTCCATGAATCCCGGTCAGGCGACGGCGCATTTGCTGATGCGCGGCATCCGCCACCAAGATATCGGCGACAATCCCTTCCCGGTCCTCATCACGATCGCCGACGCGATGGAAAAATCCGAGAGCGCCCCGCTGATCGATACCGGGATCGACAGTCTTTTGACGGGCCCGTTCAACCGCGACGCCTTCGTGCGCCAAGTCAACGAACTGGCCTTCGATCGCAAGAAATTCGTGGCGGCGCCAGGCTATATCGGCCCAACGCGGCGCAAATTGACGCGTACCGAGACGGGGGCGGGCGAGGAATTCGACGTCCCCAACCCGGTCCATGCCACCGGCACCGGCGTTTCGCGCGAGGAATTGCAGCGTCAGATTTCCGCTGCAACGCAAAATCTCAATGCCCGAAAACTGACGAACGACATCGCGATGATCCGGCGCCTGGTCTTCGAGATCATGCCGGACTACGAGGCGAGCAACATCAACGACCATTTCCGCCGCCGCGTCGAAATCCTGCACGAGATCGTCACGATGGTCGGCCGGCGCGCCCAACGTATGTCCAGTCGCGATCTCATCAGCATGTGCGAATTGGCCGCCAATGTTGTGGGCGAAATTCGCCAACATCCCTCGCCACCCAATCTCAAACATCTGAAGGCCATGCCGAAATTGGTCAGCGGCTTCCAGATGGCGCTGCTGGCCATGCCCGAGCGGCGCGCGCTGCGGCGGAACTGAATATTCATAAAACGCAATTTTTGCGGTGCGGAAGGCGATTCATATCACCTTAACCGACTCGGCGTACGTATGTGGCGCGTCTAGCCAGAGTCGCGACATCTCGTTATTCCCGTCCCCATGATCCCGTCGCGATCAGATGTCCGGCCAGCCTTTAGCCACGAGGACACGATGTCTTATTTCCGTCTCGCCTTAGAACCCCGCTTCATCCCGATGAGCCTGGCCGTCTTACTAAGCCTTGCCTTCGCGCTCGGTCTCGTAATCTTGCCCGGCAATCCCATCTTGCTGACCGGCCTGGCCGTCACGGGATTTCTGGCCCTGTTGGGCGTGCGCGATCTCGTGCAGAAAAGACACGCGGTGCTGCGTAACTATCCGATCTCGGCGCATATGCGCTTCCTGCTCGAAGCGATCCGCCCCGAGATGCGCCAATATTTCTTCGAGGACGAAAAGCACGGCATGCCGTTCAGCCGCGACAAACGCGCGGTCGTCTATCAGCGCGCCAAGATGCAGCTCGACAAGCGGCCCTTCGGAACCAACTACGACGTTTACGCGCCGGGCTTTGAATGGGTGAACCACTCCGTCTCGCCGCGTCCCGTGGCCGATCCCAATTTCCGCATCACTGTCGGCGGACCGGACTGCGCCAAACCCTATTCGGCTTCCATCTTCAATATTTCGGCGATGAGCTTCGGGGCACTTAGCCCCAACGCGATCCGCGCGCTCAATATCGGCGCCAGGCTGGGCGGATTCGCGCACGATACCGGCGAAGGCGGCTTCAGCCCCTATCACCGCGAAAACGGCGGCGACATCATCTGGGAGCTTGGGTCGGGCTATTTCGGGGCGCGCAATCCCGACGGCTCATTCTGCGGCGACAAGTTCGCCGACTGCGCCGCCAACGACCAGATCAAGATGATCGAATTGAAGCTCAGCCAAGGTGCCAAGCCCGGCCACGGCGGCGTCCTGCCGGCGGCCAAGGTCAATGCCGAGATTTCGCTGACACGCGGGGTCCCGGTCGGCGTCGATTGCATTTCGCCCTCTCACCATGCCGCCTTCTCGACCCCGGTCGAAATGATGAACTTCATCGCCGAAATGCGCCACCTGTCGGGCGGCAAACCGGCCGGCTTCAAGCTGTGCATCGGCCACGAATGGGAATTCCTCGCCATCTGCAAGGCGATGCTGAAGACCGGCATTTACCCCGATTTCATCGTCGTCGACGGCGCCGAGGGCGGAACCGGAGCGGCGCCGCTCGAATTCCTCGATCATCTCGGCAAGCCGATGCGCGAGGGCCTCACCTTCGCGCACAATGCGCTCGTCGGCATCGGTGCGCGCGACCGCATCCGTCTCGCCGCCAGCGGCAAGATCGCGTCGGCCTTCGATATCGCACGCGCGATGGCCTTGGGTGCCGATTGGTGCAATTCGGCGCGCGGCTTCATGTTCGCAATCGGCTGCATTCAATCTCAATCGTGCCATACCGACAAATGCCCAACGGGGGTCGCCACCCAAGACGCGAACCGCCAGCGCGCGCTCGTGGTCCCAGATAAGTCCGAACGCGTCGCCAATTTCCATAAGGCAACGCTGCATTCGCTGGCCGAACTCACGGCGGCAGCCGGCCTCGATCATCCGACGCAGTTCGAGCGCAGCCATATCTCGCGCCGTATCTCGGCCAGCGAGGTTAAGACCTTTGCCGATCTCTATCCCGGGCTCAGGCACGGCGAACTCATCGCCGGAACCGAGAATCCGAAATTCCGCCGCTCGTGGGAGATTGCGGATGCGGACAGTTTCCGCCCGGCCGTCGTTGAGCGGCGCAGCGCGGGACGGCGCTCGGTGGCGGAGTAGAGCTAAGCTGGTTGGCAACAACTAGCGGACAGGACGACTTCCCGCAGCGCACTTAGCCACGCCGCAGAAGTCCGGGCAGCCGGCTCGATACAATTTCCTCCGCCTCGCGCGCGATGCGGCGCACGATATCGCCCGCCGGCAAGATCGATGCGATCAGGCCCGCATCTTGTCCGTAGGACAAGGTCGATTCCGCGATGTCGCCGGCTTGGCGTGCCCTCTGAAGATCGGTCAGCGCCTCGCGCTGATATTGGCGCAAAGCCCATTCGCGACCCGACCAACGCTGCACGATGGCGTTGCGCGCGGTGCGTGACATCGCACCCGGCCAAACCGTGCCCGACGCGATATCGGGAATTTCCGAAAGCACCGTGTCGTGCCCGTCGCTGGCCACAATCGCCTGCTTGAAATTGGCATGAAGGGGCGATTCATCGCTGGCGAGAAACCGTGTCCCCAACAATGCGCCATCGGCGCCAAGCGCCAGCGCGGCCGCCAAACCCCGCCCATCGGCGATTCCGCCGGCCGCCAGAACCGGCACGGGTGCCACGGCATCGACGACCATCGGGACCAGCGCCATCGATGCCATCCAGCCGACATGACCGCCGCCCTCCGTGCCTTGGGCAATGACGATATCGGCCCCGGAATCGGCCGCACCTCGGGCTTCGGGGACGCCACCCGCCATCACCATGACCTTGCAGCCGGCTTCGTGCGCGCGCGCGATGTAACCCTTCATATCCTGGTCCGGACGTGGCCAAGCAATCACGATCGCCGCCGGCTTCTGGGCCAGCGCCGCTGCGTAGCAATCCTCCTCCACGAGAAACAGTAAGAAATTGAGCGCGAACGGCTTGTCGGTGCGCGCGCGAATTGCCGCCGCCGCATCGGCGATCTGGCGCGGCCCCAACATATGACAACCCTGCGCGCCGAAGCCCCCGGCCGCGCTGACCGCAGCGACCATTTCGGGCGAAGTATGACCGCCGCCGAGCCCTCCGAGGAAAATCGGATGCTCGATGCCGAGCAGATCGCAGACGCGAGTTCTGATCATGGGGTTTCCTAGATGGAAAAAATGTTCCTCTCCGCCCTAGGGGAGAGCGGGTTGGATTGAGATTACTCCGCCGCCTTCTTCTTCGCGACCGTGGCTTCGCCGCGCTCGACCCAATCCTGTTCCAAATCGTTGTGCCGCTTGAGGCGCACGATGTCGTAGAAATCGTCGAGGCCGCAAATCTCGTCCTCGACCGTGGCAAAGGATTTGTCGCGCTTCAAGGCTTCCATCGCACGCTTCACGCCGCCGACGCCGGCGAACAGCGCGGCCGAGGGAAAGCCGCAGGTGTTAAAGCCCATATCCTCGACCTCTTGGATCGTCACCTTCGCCTTACCGGCTGCATGGGACATATTGTATTGATAGGGTCCGGGCAGATCCTTCATCCAACGTTTGGCTTCTTCCTTGGAATCCAGGCCCATCGGCTTGGTGAAATCGACACCGGCTTCGATGAACAATTGGCAGCGTTCGATGGCGGCATCCACGCCCTCCAGATGGAAGGCATCCGTGCGCGCCGCGATCACCATGCTCTCGTCGGTACGCGCATCGAGCGCCGCATTAAGACGCGCCAGCATCTCGGCGGTCGAAACGATCGCCTTGCCGGGTAGATAGCCGCAGCGATTGGGGAATACCTGATCGCTGATGAAGAACCCGGCGACGCCCGCGCGCTCAAAAGCGCGGGTCATTTTGCGAACATTATGCAGGCCGCCGAAGCCGGTGTCGGCATCGACGAAGACCGGCAGATCGACGGCGTCGCAGATGCGCCCGTAATGATCCGCATAGTCGCGGTAATTGCTTTGCCCGCCGTCGGGTTCGCCCAGCATCGAGCCAACCGCGGCATAGCCGCCGCCGCCGATGATCTCGAAGCCGCAATATTCCATGATGCGGGCCGACAGCGCGTCGTAGGCGCCAGGCGACAGGGTCATGCCCGGGCGCTTGAGGATGCCGCGGTAGCGTTTGCGTAAGGCCGTGCTCATTATTCTGCGGCCTTCTTTTTGGCGACCGCGGCCTCGCCGCGCTCGACCCATTCCTGTTCCACGTCGTTATGCCGCTTGAGGCGCACGATGTCGTAGAAATCGTCGAGGCCGCAGATCTCGTCCTCAACGGCGGCAAAGGACTTGTCGCGCTTCAAGGCTTCCATCGCGCGCTTCACGCCGCCGACCGCCGCGAACAGGGCGGCCGAGGGGAAGCTCGCCGTGGTGTAGCCGAGTTCCTCCACCTGCTTGAGGGTCATCTTCGCCTTACCGGCGGCATGCGACATGTTGTAGCTGGTATGCTTCGTCAACGCGTCGCGCGTTTTCTTGGCGTCGTTGTAATCGTCGCAGCCCTGCGGCAGAACCATGTCGCAGCCGGCTTCCTGGAACATCTGGCAACGTTCGATCGCCGCATTGAGCCCTTCAAGTGCCCGCGCGTCGGTGCGCGCCGCGATAACCAGATCGGGATCGGTACGCGAATCGAGCGCCGCATAAACCCGCGTCATCATTTCGGCGGCCGAGACGATCTGCTTGCCCGGCATATAGCCGCAGCGGTTTGGAAACACCTGATCGGACAGGAACAAGGCCGACACACCCGCACGCTCAAACGCGCGGACCATCTTGCGAATATTGTGCACCCCGCCGAAACCTGTATCGGCGTCGCAGAAGACCGGCAGATCGACGGCGTCGCAGATACGCCCGTAATGGTCGGCATATTCGCGATAGTTGCTCTGGCCGCCGTCGGGTTCGCCGAGCAGGCTGGCAACAGCGGCATAACCGCCCGCCGTGATCACCTCGAAGCCGCAATGTTCCATGATGCGGGCCGAGAGCGCATCATAGGCGCCCGGCGCGAAAGTGAGGCCCGGTCCTTTGAGGATTTCACGGTAGCGTTTGCGAACGTTCATGTCGGTTCCCTCCCTATATCCCTTGGCTGAATGATGCCGGCTCTATTGCCGCGCGACCGCTTCCTGCAGCCACGGTTTTTCCTGTTTGATGCGCGCTTCGAAGGCCTGAATATCGGCCTTGTGCTTGAGGGTCTGGCCGATATCGTCGAGCCCTTCGAGCAGCGCCGTCTTTTCGGCCGGCGTTACGTCGAAGGCGATCTTGCTGCCGTCCGGGCACGTAATGGTCTGGCTCGGCAGATCGACGGTGAAATGCTTAGCGCCGTCGGCCTTGATCACCTTGTCCTCGAAGTCCTTGGCCGTGTCGGCCGGCAGCTCAATGGTGAGCATGCCGTTGCGCAGGCAGTTCTCCTTGAAGATGTCGGCGATGGTGCGCGCGACGATGCAGCGGATGCCGTTGGCGGTCATTGCCCAGACCGCACTTTCACGCGACGAGCCGCAAGCGAAATTGTCGCGCGACACCAGAATGCGCGGCTCCTGGAATTGCGGACGGTTGAACACAAAATTGGGATCGCCGGCTTTCCAGCGGCTGAACAGCGTCGCCTTCATGTCGGCGCCGTGACCATGGCTGCGGTCGGCGGGCGCGATCTGATCGGTGTTTACGTCGTCCAGCAAAAGAGGAACAGCCGAGCCGGTCAGCGAGATAAACGGTTCCATGTGCCTGTTCCCCCTAAGCTTCTGCCAACGCGCGCACGTCGGTGATTTTGCCGGTTATTGCCGCAGCCGCCGCCATGGCGGGGCCGACGAGGTGTGTGCGAACGCCCGCACCTTGGCGATTCTCGAAGTTGCGGTTGGTGGTGGAGACCACGCGCTGTCCCTTGGTCGCGACAATGCCCTCGCCGCCCGCGCACATGGAACAGCCGGACGAGCCCCATTGGAAGCCCGCATCGGTGAAGACCTTGTCGAATCCCTTGGCCTCGGCCGCGCGCTTCACGGCGCTCGAGCCCGGCACGATCAGGGCGCGCACGCCGCTTGCGAGTTTCTTGCCGCGCACGATCTTGGCGACTTCCTCGAGATCGGACATCCGCGCGTTGTTGCACGAACCGATGAAGACGACATCGACGGCCAAGCCGGCGATCGGCTGGCCGGCCGTCAGTCCCATATAATCGAGTGAATGGAGGAAGGCATCGCGCTTGGCGGGATCGACGCTGGAAGGATCGGGCACCAGATCGGAAATGCCGATCACCTGACCCGGATTGGTGCCCCAAGTGATCTGAGGATCGAGGCCTGCGCAATCGATCGTATGTTCGCGATCGAATGTGGCGCCCGGATCGGTCTTAAATTCGCGCCAACCTTCGAGCCCGGCCTCCCACTGAGCACCGACCGGCGCATAGGGCCGCCCTTTGATCCAGGCGAGGGTTTTTTCGTCGGGCGCGATAAGGCCGGAGCGGGCACCCCATTCGATCGACATGTTGCACAGCGTGAGCCGCCCTTCGACTTCGAGCGCCTCGGCCACCGGCCCCGCATATTCCACCACATAACCGCGCGCGCCGTCGACGCCGAGCTGCGAGATGATGCGCAGGATCACGTCTTTCGCGGTCACGCCGGGCTTGAGCTTGCCGGTCAGATTGACCCGCATGGTCTTTGGCCGCACGAAGGCGATGGTCTGGGTCGCCAGCACATGTTCAAGCTCCGTCGTGCCAGTGGCGAACGCGAGCGCGCCGAGGCCGCCAATAGTGCAGGCATGACTATCCGGGCAGGCATAGGTGGAGCCCGGCAGGATCATGCCGAGTTCGGGCCCGATCACATGGCTGATTCCTTGTTCGGCATCGCCGATATCGAAGACGCGGATACCGAACTGCTTCGCCAGAACGCGGACCTTCTGGTTGAGGGGACTGCCGTCCTTCGCATTCGTGTCGCGATCGAGCCGGATGGAGACCGAATGGTCCTGCGACGACCAGGTGAGATCGGGGCGATGGACGGTGCGCCCGGAATCGACGATCTTCTGCATGGCGATCGGCGCATGCAGGTCATGCATGATGTGCCGGTCTATGTAGATGATGTCGCGTCCGTCCGTGCGCTTGGTAACCAGATGCGCCTCCCAGATCTTGGCAAACAAGGTCTGTGGCATGACGTCCTCCATTTGTTATTTGATAAGCAAATTACGGTTCGCCGCGGGGTGGGTCAACGCAACGCTCGCGGCATCTGCCCTGGTCCGCCCCGCTATGGCCTGATAGAACGCTTATTCTCGATTTTCCCAGGAAAAGCGCCGATGAAGTCCATTTTGTTGCCGACCACCGTGGTCGGAAGCTATCCGCAGCCCGATTGGCTGATCGACCGCGCCAAGCTGACCGGCTCGGCGCCCCCGCGCGTGCGCATGAAGGAGATCTGGCGGGTAGCCGAACCTTATCTCGAACAGGCCCAGGATGACGCGACCGTGCTTGCCGTGCGCGAGATGGAAGAGGCGGGCATCGATATCGTCAGCGATGGCGAGGCTCGGCGCGAAAGCTATTCCAACCGATTCGCAACCGCGCTGTCCGGCGTCGATATCGACAATCCCGGACAGGTGCCGTCGCGCACCGCAGGGCGTATGACCGTCGTGCCGCGCATCGTCGGCAAGGTGACGCGCATCCGTCCGGTGCAGGTGCGCGATGTGGAAATCCTGCGCCGCGCCGCCAAGGGCCCAATCAAGATCACCGTACCCGGTCCCTTCACCATGGCGATGCAAGCCGCTGACGATTACTACAACGACCCCGAAGCGCTGGCGATGGATATGGCGACGGCGGTCAACCAGGAGGTGCGCGAGCTGTTCGCCGCCGGCGCCGACGTCGTGCAGCTCGACGAGCCGTGGATGGAATCGCGGCCCGAACAGGCGCGCGCGTTCGCGGTCAAGGCGATCAATCGCGCGCTCGAGGGCGCGACCGGCACGACGGCCATTCATCTGTGTTTCGGTTATGCCTATATCGTTCGCGACGCGAAGCCCAAGGGCTATCACTTCCTGGGCGAGTTGAACGATAGCGCCGCCGATCAGGTATCCATCGAGGCGGCGCAGCCCGGCCTGCAGATCGAAGCGATAAAATCTTTGCCGGACAAGAAAATCATTCTCGGCGTCGTGGCACTCGATACCGAAGCGGCCGAGACGCCAGACGTCGTGGCCGCGCGCATACGCGCGGCGCTCAAATATATCCCAGCCGACAAGCTGATTGTCGCACCCGATTGCGGCATGAAGTATCTGTCGCGCGCCAACGCCTTCGCGAAACTCAAGGCGATGGCCGAGGGTGCGGCGATCGTACGGAGGGAATTGTCCTAGGCGGAACGCCGGATCAGAAGCGCGTGGTCAAGGCAACGAGCCAATCGGGCATCGCTTCGGTCAGTATCGTCTCGATCCGCTTGTCCAATCCACTCCAGATGACAAGCGCGAGCGCGACCAAGATGGTCCCCATCGCCGGTTTCGCCACTGCGGCAAAGTGCTGAAGCCGTTCGCGCCGTCGGGCGATCGCTTGGCGCGAACCAGAAGCCAGAACCAGTAGCGGCGTTATCGCACCGAGGCTGAACGCCGCCATAATAGCCACCGCCTGAAGCGTTGTTTTGCTTTGCGCCGCCATGCCGACGGCCGCACCCAGTGTCGGACCAGTGCACGGAGCCCATACCAAACCCAACACCCCGCCGAGCACGAAATTCCCACCGAGTCCATCGGGCGAAACCCGATCGAGCAAGGCATTGGACCCACCGGTCGCCGCGCTCATCGCGCCGGCGAACGCCAGTTGAAATTGGGGCACCAGGAGAACGATACCGAACGCGGCCATGACGAACGCGCCTGCGTCACGAACGACGTCGCCCGAAATGCCAAGTGCGAACCCAACCGTCGCCAACAAAATTCCGGCTGCGGTGAACGAGATCATCAAACCCGCCGCCAATGCCACGGGGCCGAACGGCCCCTGGCGCGTGGCGCCGAGCAGGATGATCGGCAGCAGCGGCAGCACACAAGGCGAGAGTGTCGATAGCGCCCCCGCCAACCAGCCAAGGGCGAGACTGCTAGCCATCGGTCTAGAAGGCGGCAGCGATTTGTTTGCGAATCTGTGCCGGATCGGTAACACCGGTCGATCGGTTGATTTCCCGTCCGCCGTTAAAAACGATCAGAGTGCTTTGTGAACGGACGCCGAAACGCTGCAATAAATCTTTTTTGGTATCGAAATCGATCTCGAAAACGACCAGATCCGGCCGCTCCGTCTGAATGCTTTGAAGCGTCGGCTTTTGCGCCCGGCAGGTGGGGCACCACGGCGCAGTCACCTCAACCAGGATAGGCTTTCCTGCCTGCTGCGCCGCATCGAACTTGGCGGCATCGAACGATTGCGCGGCTTGCGAGGCATCGAGCATTAAGCCCAGAACGGCAATCCCTAGGAATCCGAACAAAACAGACAAGAACGCACGGCGACCAATCATATGAACCCCTTATTGCGAATCTGCGCACCACGGCACCGCATACATAATCATTCGCCGTCGATGCCGCAAAGGTTACGATGAAAATTTCGAAATTAACTGTCCGCCGATTCAACTCAAATCGTTCTTGTCGGGGCTAGACGCCGAGCGCGCTCCCGAGCACGGCCCGCAGCGCCTTCATATCTTAAGGCTTCTGGATTACGGGACGCGCCACCCACGGGCTCTCGATGCCGAAACGGCCGTATCCTGTCGCGAAAACGAACGGAACGCTCACCGCCGCAAGTCGCTCGGCGATCGGATAAGCGAACACGCCGGCGAGATTGACGTCGAGCACGGCAATGTCAGGGCGTCGCGCCGCGAGAATACCGAACGCCGATTCGACATCGCTCGCCAGCAAAACCTCGGTGGATCCCATATCGAACAGCATATCTTCGAGCAGAAGCGAAACGATCGCTTCGTCCTCGACAACCAAGATCGTCACGCCCGCCAGCGTCGATTGAAGGCTCTGTTGCTGAGCTTCCATCATTTGATCCTCATTTCGGGCCGCATGCGGGGCGGGGAATTTCAATCGCGCAACGGAAACCCGCCGGATCGCAATCGATACGGACGATGCCTTTCAGCCCGTCAACGATTCCGCGTTCAAGCCGGCGCCCACCCAATCCCTTGCGCTGGGGATGTCCAACTTTGGGGCCGCAGGCGCCGACATCTCAGACTCCGTCCGCGTCCGATCGTTAATATATTTCAATAATATAGAAAAAGGTGACGGCTGATCTGCTGCGACCACGGCGTGTGCGATCACCAAGAATTGATTCAATTCCTCAGGCTCGACGAGCCGCCGAATTGGCTATTTTGTCAGGTCGAGCACGATCTTGCCACGCGTGTGCTCCTTTTCGAGCTTGTCATGAGCGCGACCGACATTGCGGAGTGCGAAAGCTTCCTGCACCTCGACTCGCACCTTTCCGGCATCGATGAGCGCGCCGACCTCGGCAAGCTGTGCCGAGTCCACCCGCGCTACGAAATTTTTCGCGGTCACGCCGGCTGCTTCGGCCTTCGCAGTATCCGCCTCCGACAGCCCCAGAGCGGAGGACAACCGTCCGCCTTTTTTGATAACACCCCACGAGCGTTCTCGCGATTCGCCACCCACCAGATCGAGGACCAGATCGACCGGCTGCACGAGGTCTTCGAATTTTTGGGCACGATAATCGATCACCTGATCGGCGCCGAGCCCCTTCACGAAATCGATATCGACACCGGAACAGGTTGTGGCAACCCAGGCGCCTTTCGCCCTGGCGAATTGGACCGCAAGATGACCGACACCGCCGTTGCCGGCATGGATCAGCACGCGTTCACCTGCCTTCAACCCACCGATATCGAACAGGCCCTGCCAAGCCGTAATAGCCGCCAGCGGAACCGCCGCCGCCTCGACATGGCTCAAGCGCTTGGGTTTCAACGCCGCTTCGTTGGGCTTGATCAAGACGCGTTCGGCATTGCCGCCGCGATCAGGCCCGAGGAAGGCATAAATATCGTCGCCCACCTTGAAGGCGGCGTTCGGGCCCGCGCTTTCGACGATCCCGGACAGGTCGCGCCCCAGGGTACGTGGCAGATGTTCAAGCTTGATGCGCGGATAGGTGCCATTGCGGATCTTGTAATCCACGGGATTGACGCTCGCCGCAGCCACTTTAACGATGAACTCGCCGTCCGTCGGATCGGGCAGCGGCACGCTTTCCAGCTTGAGGACTTCGGCTCCGCCGAAACTGTGGATACGTACGGCTGTGGTCGTCGCCATTTGATGCCTCCTCTTTGTTAGCTGGAGGCTAGGCGGTTAGGAGCAGCGCGTCGAGGACTGTCATCCCCCCCTCCGCACTTAAAGGTGAGAAGGGGATGACCGGAGACTAAGCTGCGGCTTGTTGCGCCACTTGTTCCTCGCTTTCGAGCGTCACCGCGACGGCATGGACCACTGCGGCGATTCGCACAGCGGCCTGAATCGCCTCGGCCGAGATGCCCGCCTCGCGCAGCACCTTTTCGTGACTGTCGATGCACATGCCGCAGCCATTGATCGCGGACACGGCAATCGACCAAAGCTCGAAGTTGGCTTTGTCTACGCCCGGCTTGCCGATCACATTCATGCGCAATTTGGCCGGCAAGATCTTGTAGTCAGGCGCCGAGGCAAGGTGCACGAAACGATAATAGATATTGTTCATCGCCATGATCGCGGCGGCGGCCTTGGCGGCATTCATCGCGTCCGGCGAAAGTTGCGCGCCGAATTCGGCAACAATCGCTTCGGTGACGTTCGGGTTGCGCGACGCGATCGCCGACGCGACGAAGGTGCCGGCGCGCTGCTGCTCGGTGAGCGAGGTTTCGGAGACGAGGCTCGACAGATTGAGCTTCAGATCCTTGGCATAGTCGGGCAGGCGGTTCTTCAAGGTTTCGATGGACATGGCGAATCTCCTTTCGGGCAGGGTCGGAGCGGCATTTGTGCCGCCCCGATTTTTTCTGGTGAGCGTTAGGCGGCCTTCAGGACGTCCTCGCCCTTCTGCCAGTTGCAGGGGCACAATTCATCCGTCTGCAAGGCATCGAGTACGCGCAGAACTTCGGCGGGATTGCGACCGACACTGAGGTCGTTGACCGACGCGAAGCGAATGATTCCTTCCGGATCGACGATGAAGGTCGCGCGCAAGGCCACGCCTTCGTTCTTATCGAGCACGCCGAGCGCGATTGTCAGCTCGCGCTTGATGTCAGCCAGCATCGCGAAGGGAAGATCCTTCAGGTCCGCATGATGCGTCCGCCAGGCATGGTGAACGAACTCGCTATCGATGCTGGCCCCGTAAACGACGGCGTCGCGATCGTTGAAGTCGCCGTTGAGCTTGCCGAAGGCGGCGATCTCGGTCGGACAGACGAAGGTGAAGTCCTTGGGCCAGAAGAAGACGACCTTCCATTTGCCGGGGTTCGATTCCTCGGTGATGTCGGCGAAGGCATTCTTCATGTCCGTGGACATGGTGGCTTTCAGGTTGAAGGAGGGGAACTTGTCGCCAACTGTCAGCATGATAATCTCCTATTGCATTCGATTATTAAAATGATTCCAAAAATAGCCTTGAGCAAAGGCCGCCCTTGACGAGAGTTAATATGGAGCCGATCTATACATCGTTCAAATGAGTTATTCTGGATACATTAAGTGGAAAAAACGATTGTTAGGCTGCCCACCCTGCGTCAGCTCGGGCATCTTGTCGCGCTCGCTGATGCCCGCCATTTCGGCCGGGCGGCGGAGGCCAGCCACGTCACCCAATCGACGCTCAGCGCCAGCATCAAGGAACTGGAGGACGTCCTGCAGGCGAGCCTGGTCGACCGCACCAAGCGCAAGGTCGTGCTCACCCCGCTTGGCCAGGACGTTGTCACACGGGCGCGCAGCCTGCTCGAGCAAGCCGAGGAACTCTCCCGCCTCGCCCGGCGCGAAAGCGAACCGCTGGGCGGCACGCTGCGCATGGGCGTGATCCCGACCATCGGACCTTTCCTGCTGCCCGGAGTCCTCCCGCGGTTGCGTCGCGCCTACCCGAAGCTGCGACTTTATCTGACCGAGGATCTGACCGCGCGTTTGATCGAACAACTGCATTCCGGCGCGATCGATATCGCGTTGCTAGCGCTGCCCTACGATTGCGGCAATGTTGAAGAGCGCATTTTGTTTGAAGACGAATTCAAGCTTGCGACACCGCGCGATCATGCGCTTGCAGGGGCGAAAAGCGTCCGCACGCCGCAGCTTCGCTCCGAGGAATTATTGCTGCTGAAGGAGGGCCATTGTTTGCGCGAGCATGCGATGGAAGCCTGCCATCTCGCCGATTCGCGTCAGGCCGAAGTGGTCGCGGCGACCAGCCTGCATACCCTGGTCCAAATGGTCGATAACGGTTTGGGGATAACGCTGCTGCCGCAACTCGCCATCGACGGCGGCATCCTGCGCGGCACCAGCTTGGCAGTCATTCTTTTTGCTGGCGAGCGGCCGACGCGCACCATCGGCTTGGTCTGGCGCAAGGGAACCGGGCGGCGCGAGGAGTTCGAGCTGTTGGGAGCCGAGATCGCGCGCCTCGAACTGGCACGGCGGCAAAAACGCGAAAAAGTTTAGACGAAATCAGTCCTTGCGGGCGACGGCGATGAAATAGGGCGGCAGAAGATTGCGCAGGCTCAGATGCATTTTCGCCTTTGGAAAATGAGTCTGAACGCGCGGAAAAAAGAATGGCGAGGCCTGATAGATCACCAGCAAACCGCCGGGCGCGAGAATTTCCTTCGTGCGGCGGATAACCGCATCGCGCGTGGGAGGTTCTAGGAACGACAGTGGAATGCCCGACACCACCGCATCGATCCGCGGCAGGTCAATCACCCCGTTGAGGAGGAAATTCACGACGTCCTGACGTTTCACCGAGAGGCGCGGATCGCCGAGACCGTCCAGCGCATCGGAGAATTCGGCGTTGATCTCAAGCGCCAGGAGTTTTCCGTCTTCCGGGATATTGCGCAGGATTTCCGAGGTGACCGCACCGTCGCCGGCGCCATATTCGACGACGAAGCGCCGATCGCCGCCAAGGGTTCGACCGATTTCGTCACTGACCGCTTGCGAGCTCGGGAACAGCGTGCCTGCGTGGCGAAAATCGCTGAGGGCCGTCTTCAAAAAGGCGCCTGTCCGCATGCGACGATTACTTTCGATGGTTTATCGGCAATTTTCCGGCTGGCCCCGCCCCTTACGGGATCAGAAGAACCGGGAGCGATGCCTGAGGTTGCGCGCATAGTTGACGTGACCGATTGAAAATCTCTAGCGCGACACGATGCGAGAGGGAACAGGAAATTTTGCGGCTGGATCATCCGCCGCAGAATAGACCGCCAAACCTTGATGTGTGGCGAAGCAATTAAAGGTCACGATCCCATACCCCAACGTCGCAGCGGCGGCACAGACCGCCACGAAACGCTCGATTTTGCGCTGACGATTCGTCGGGCAGAGCGCGATGCGCAGATAGATCTGGCAGCCGATGATCGCGACAACCGTCCCGGCGACGAGAGCAAGACTAAACCAAGTCCCAAAAAACCTCTCAATTTATGCAATTAATAATTATTTGCATATTATGGAGGCTTGGCTTATGAAACTGGGCAGAGAACGCAAATACGAATTATTTGCATTCTCTGCCCTACTAAATGTCCGGGAGATCGTACATGTCCAATTCGCCCTGCCGCTCCTATCCCGAAAACACACCCGTGACCGAATTGCGCACGGCCGAATTGTTCGCCGTGATGGCGCTGCGATTCTGGGCAGCGGGCTATCGTGATCCGACGGACGACTTCAGCCAATGGCAGCGGGGCTTCGCTGCGGCCGAGATTTCAGACGACGGGGTGATCGCTTTCAACGCCCTGTTCCTGGTTGTCGCCTCGGCCGCCCGTCGCCCGCTCGACTTACGCTGCTCGAAATGCCAGTCGCTCGGCGAGGATGATGCATGGTTCCTGCAATTGCTGGGCCTGCTGCAGCGCGACTGCGTGACCGGCGCCGAACTCCTGCTGATGGTATGGCTGCCGCCGGCGGCGGCACGCACGGCGCTGCCCTTCGTCATCGTCCTCGCCGGAGCGATGGCGGATCGCGATCTAAAGATCCCGCGCCGCCCCGACGAAGAGGCGTTGCGCCATCGCTTTGAGATGCACGACGCCTGGGCGCATCACGCGGAAGCCTCGCTCGCTCTCGTACATTAAGCCCGGAATTTTTCGACCCGCGCCCAATCGACCAGATCGCCGATCGATGGGACCTCGGGCAGATGCAGCGTGCCGTTCGCGACCCGAAGCGGCACGCTCAGCAAAGATTCCCGCATCATCAGGAAAAAACTGAGTTCGGCCGGCAAGTCCAGGCCATTCACCCGACCGCAATCGTTCGCCGAAGCCGCGAGCTGCGCATTGACCGCCGAGCCGAGATCGGTTTCGCCGAAAAAGCCCGCGACAATCGCGCGGTCCTGCCGTTTCGCGGCGGCCGCGCAGTTGCGCGCCTCCGCCAATCCGATACGCCCCGGTTTCACGCTGACCGCGACGGCACCTTGCGCGAAAAAACTCTCTGCATCGCGCGCGGAAATGACGGGTGTGTCGACCAGGATCGGAATCGGTGAACTTTCCGCAAAGGCGCGGAACGCCGCATCCGGTTTCATCGCATAAGGATCCTCGGCCATAACGACGCCGAGATCGGCCAGCCCTTTCACATAATCGCGCGAGGCGGCGAGATCGTAGGCTTGGTTGCAATCGACATAGAGTTCGAGATCGTCACCGGCCGCCCTGCGGATATCGCGGATCACTTGATAATCGATCGCCGGTCCCTGCCCGCCCTTCACCTTCAATGCCTTGAAGCCATATGCCGCGACCATCTCGGCGGCCTCGACCGCCATCAGATCAGGCGCCTGGCGCGACACCGTCCACGACAGGGGCACTGCGGCCGCCCCGCCCCATTGCTTCCACAAGGGCGCACCCTGGGCGGCAGCCTGCAGATCGAGACAGGCCGAAGCGATCAATCCTTTGGCCACGGTATTGTCAGGCACGCGACCCAAGCGCGCGACCACCGCATCGATATCGCCGACATCGACATCCATGACGCGCGGCAGGAACAGATCCTCCAGTGCCGCGACCAGCGTGCGCAAGGAGGCGCCCGACCAATAGGCTTTGGTGATGGCTTCCGCCGCGCCAACATGCCCGTCGGTATCGGCCAGCTTGAGGACGACGAAATCGCCGCCGCTTTCGACATCGCTATGCCATTTGACCGTGCGCTTGTAAGGCACATGGATAGGAAAAATTTCGGCCTTACTTAATTTCATGGGCGAATTTCAAAAAACGTCGTCATGGCTGCACTTGTTGCGGCCATAACGGCCTATGTTCATAATAAACCGTTCTACTCGCGCATGCGCGGCGAGGTATTGATCGTCGCGTGCAGGTTCTTGGCATAGGCCGATGCGCTACGCACATCCATGTTGAGGGCGACGCCCGCATATTCCTTGGCGGCGAGCACGGCAGGCAACGGCGCCTTGGTCAGCGCCTTGGTGACATGCTCGACCTCTTCTTCGAGTTTGGCGCGCGGCACCATCAGGCTGACCAGCCCATAGCCGAGCGCGGTGGCAGCATCGATCTCGCGCGTGGAATAGGTGAGATACATGATCCCCTTGCGCCCGACCCGATCTACGAGTGCCGACATGGCGATCGTCGGCATGATGTTATGACCCATCTCGGGCAGCGCGAAACGCGCATCGTCGGAGGCGATGGTGATGTCGCACAAGGCCGCGACCGCGCAGCCGAACCCGAGTGCGCGGCCCTGCACAGCCCCGATCACTGGGATGGGCGAGCGGCGGAAGGCATCGTAGAAGCCAAAGATGGTTTCGCTGTTCTCGCGGAACTGCAGCGCTTCCTTGGGCGGCGCGTAAGGGTTAGCGCCGCGGTCGCGCCCAATGCAGAAATCCGCGCCGGCGCTGCGATAGACGATGAATTTCGAAACCTTGCCCGCCGCGTCGATCATGCCCGCCAACTCGCCCGCCATCTCGTCGCTGACGATACCGTTCACATCGGCGCGGTTGACGGTGATGTAGGTGCCGTCACCCTTGCGCTCGTTGAGGATGAAATTCGACATGTTCGTTCTCCCTTTTAATCGCGTGGCGGCGCGTAGCTTTTATCGAAGGCAGGAACGGCGGCGCGAAACTCATCGAGCCACGCTACCAGGGTCGGAAATTGCGCGCGCCAGTCGACCTGCTTGCGCCAGTCGAGATAGCCAAGCGCGCAGGCGAGCGCGATGGTGCCGACATTCGGTTCCGCCGGCGGCGGTTTCTCGTTCAGCGCGGTTAACGCACGCACGATCTTGCCGCGCTGATAATCGAGCCAGGGGACGTGATGTTTCTCCGCCGGGCGATGGCGCCCCTCGTAGACGATGAGGATCCCCGCATCCATGATGCCGTCGCCCAAGGCCTGCAAGGTGAGCGCATCGCGGCGCGCAACCGCATCGGCGGGCACGATCTTACCGCCGCCCGCCAATTGGTCGAGATAATCGAGGATGACCACGCTGTCGTAGACGGCGGCGCCGTCCGGCAACAGCAGCACCGGCATCTTGCCGAGGGGATTTTGGACCCGCAACGTGTCGTCGGGCTTCAAAGGATTGGCGAATTCCGGAACGATCCTACCGTCCAGGCCCAACACCATCGCGGCAATCTTCACCTTGCGGCTAAAAGGCGAAGTCGGTGTCGAGCGCAGTTTCAATTCCATGAGCGATGTCCCTCAAGCGCCGGTGAATTTGAGGCCGGAGCCGATACCGTCCGGAAGACTCAAAGTGCCGTCCACGATTTCCATGCCGCCGAAAGGATCCATCGTCAAACGGTCAAACTCGCCGAGCTCGCAGCCGAAGGTCAAATTCGGCAGCCCCACGGCAAGATGCAACGATTGCGCGGCCAGCAGGCGCGAGCCGACCGCCGCCCCCATGCGATATCCGATAGCCGCCGCCTCGCACATCCGCGCGACCGCGAGGGTGCGGCGCAGGCCGCCAAGATTTGGCAGGCGCAGGCTGATTGCATCGACAATGCGATCGGAAATCAGAATATGCACATCCTCGACCGACATCGCGCTTTCGTCGGCTTCGATATTCACCGGCACCGAGTCGGTCACAAGTTTCAGCCCCTTGAGATCGCGCGCCTTCACCGGCTGTTCGACGAGCACAATGCCGTAATCCACCATGCGGGTGATGGCGAGAATGGCATCCTTGGTCGTGTAGGATTCGTTGGCGTCGATGGTGAGCTGGATGTCCGGGCCGACGCGCTCGCGCACAGCCTTGACCCGCGCGACGTCGGTATCGACGGCACCATCGACTTTCACTTTGAGATAGCGATAGCCTTGCGCGACGAGACCGGCGGCATCTTCGGCCATCTGATGCGGCGATTTGGTGGCGAGAATGCGCAAGATCGGCACCGAGTCCCGGAACTTCCCACCCAGCAGTTTGTAAAGCGGCACGCCGAGATTTTGCGCCATCAATTCGTGCAATGCACTATCGATGCCCGATTTGGCCGCCGCCGCGCCGGTCAGGCGATGATCGAGATCAGTGAGGATCGGTTCGATATCGAAGGGGTCGCGGCCAACCAATCGCGGCGCAAGCAGCTTGAGTTCGGCTTCGACGCCGCCAAAGGTCGATCCAAGATGGGTGGTCGCCGGCGCATAGCCATAACCGACCTCGCCGCTATCGGCCGCAAGGCGCACCAGCCAGGCCTCGCGGCCGGTGCGCGTTCCGATGGCGGTTTTCCACTCGGCCCCGGCATTGCCCATGATGCACGGGGTGAGATCGAAGCTTGCGACCTTCATCTCACCCTCGCGCCGCAGGCCGACTTATTTTTTCCACATGAAATCGCCGAGGACGGGGGCGGAATCGGCCAGCGGATCGGGCATCACCACCACGTCCTTGGCATGTCCCCACAGCATCGGCATTTCGGAGACAGGGAAAATGTAGGCTTTCTCGTTGACGCGATTGAGCGCCGGCGTGTAGAGCGTCGCTCGCTTGGCGTCGTCGAATTCGACATTCCCTGCGGCCGCGGCCTTGGCGATGAAATCATCCTTCCAATAATCGCGATTGCCGGTGAAGAAGAAGTCCCACAGGGTCACCATGTCCGGATGCGTGCCGGTCGGATAGGAACCGACGAACGACGTCAATTCGCCGTCGCCGCGCTTTTTCACATAGACCGACAGCGTCATGGGTTCGACCGAGGCACGGATGCCAACCTTGCGCACTTCGCCCGCCACCGCCTCGGCGACATACTTCATCGGATCGTGCGC
Organism: Caenispirillum bisanense; assembly: GCA_945877815.1. Classification (GTDB taxonomy): domain Bacteria; phylum Pseudomonadota; class Alphaproteobacteria; order Rhodospirillales; family UBA2165; genus CANIGJ01. The sequence continues at coordinate 15,488 of CAMDWJ010000001.1, read as the reverse complement.
GGAGATCACGAGATCGATCCCGTTCGGATAACCCGCCTCGGCGAGAAGTTTCTTCGCCTGAGCCGGATCGAACTTGTAGGGCTCGTTGCTCGCTGTGCAGCCGAAGACCGACGGCAGGCAGATTCCGGTGGTCAGGATCGCTTTGTCGCCGCCGGGGATGATGTTCTTTACCAGCAAATTGCGGTCGATCGCCATGATGAAGGCCTTGCGCACGCGTTCGTCCATCATCGCCTTGTTACCAGAGCGGCCGGCCGCGTCGAGGGTAATGTAAAGCAGGATGCCGCTGGCCGTGGTCGTTACGCCGAGGTTCGGATTGGCGGCCAATTCCTTCGCCTCATCTGCGCCGATGTTGCGTAAGAGATCGACCCCGCCGGTCAGCAGTTGCGCGATGCGGGTCTGACGATCCGGAATGAACATGCCGTGCACGCGGGTCACCGGCGCGCGGAAATATCCTTCGTCGCCGAAATAGCCATCGAAGCGTTCGGCAACGACGCCCTTGTTGCGGTCGAGCGAAACCAGTTTGTACGGGCCTGTGCCCACGCCGATGCGACCGTAGTCGGATTTCTCGGCCAGCGGCTCATGCGTTTCCTTGTCGTAAATGCGCAGACGATAGGCGAGCGCACCCAAATCGGTAGAGAACGGCGAAGCCGAATGGATGCGGATCTTATAAGGATTGAGCACCTCGACCTGCTTAATCCAGGTGTAGCGGTCCTTGAAGACCACTTTACTGTCCGGATGAGTCGCCCAATCGACAGTGTATTTTACGTCGTCGGCGTTGAAGACATTGCCGTTGTGGAATTTGACATTATCGCGCAGTTCGAACTCGATCGTGGTTTCATTGATGCGCTTGAACGACTTGGCGAGGATCGGCACCCACTTCTTCTTGTGCTCGTCGTAAGCGATGAGGTGCTGATAGATGGTGCGGTTGAAGGTGTTCGATTCCTCGTGCCCGACCGTATAGCTATCGAGCACATTGAAAGGATCGTTGATGGCGAGACGGATAGTGTCCTGCGCCTTTTGCGCGACCACCGGGTCGGCAGCCAACAGGCCAAAGCCCAAGAGCGCCGCCGAAGCGACCTGATAGGAACGTGCGAGCATGTGAGCCTCCCGAGTTGGCGTACCACGAAGTTGATTAGCGCGCTGGGCGGCGGCCCAGACGTTATTTTCTCAGAAGCTAGCTAACCTCCCCCGTCTTGTTAAATCAATTCATTTTAAAAAAGTAATCTAGGTATAAAATATTGGTATGATTATCGATCCACGCCACCTCATGCAGTTCACCACCATCGTCAATGTCGGCTCTTAATCGGAGGCAGCCAAACGTCTGGGCCTCGCCCAACTCGCGCTGAGCCGTAATATTCGGATTCTCGACAAAACGGTGGGTGCCCGGGTGCTGGAGAGCGGCCGAAACGGGGCCACGCCCAGCGATATCGGTCTCAAGCTGACTACCCATGGCCATACGATCCTGTCGTCGCTCGAACAGGCCAAATGGCTCGCCAAAGCGGTTTCGAGCGGGGGCGCCGGAGAATTGCGCATCGGTTGCCACCAGATGGTGGTCAATACCGTGCTGGCTGACCCTCGCCGAAGTCTCCAGCGGCATCGAAACCGAGGAGACTTTGGATGACGAGTTGGTCGTCGTGTGTCCGAAGAGCCATCGGCTCGCCCAATCACGAGACATTACAAAGGAGAATCTGTCGGACTCGCGCTGGTTGGTCTATTCGACCCTTGTCTACCGCGCCGATGCCGACCGCATTCTGCCAAGCTTGGGCGTAAAGACGGAAAACGTGGCGCTGGAGCCGGATTCCCAATATCTGCTGTAACGCCTGCTCGACGACGGCAAATACCTCTCGTTGCTGCCCCGCCGCTTCGTGCGCGGCACGCGCCTGGAGGAGCTTGTGGAGATGATTGCCTTGCCCGACCGCATTCAGCTGCGACCGATCGGCATCGGCTTCCGCCAGCCGCGCGACCTGCCGCCGCCGGCGTCGGATTTCCTCGATCTGCTGCGCGTGCGGCTGAAATAATAATATCAATTTCTTATGGTTCGATCATTTTCTTACAATGAAATCATTTAACATGGCGCGTCTGATCCTATAACGTCCGGACATCCAACAAGAACAGGCTTCACAGGGCAGACCCCCAGCATGGCGAAGATCGTCGGCGCCTTCGGAACCTCTCACGGCCCTCTGCTCACCCTGCCGCCCGATCAATGGCACCTGCGCGAGCAGGTCGACCGCACCCGCAAACATGCTTTTCGCGGCGGCACCTATAACTTCGATCAGCTCGTCGAGTTGCGCGCGAACGAAGGCCTCGGCCCAAAGAACCTTCCCGAAACTCGTGCCGCCTTTCACGCGCGCTGCCAGGCGCAGCTCGATGCGCTCGGAGATCAGGCGCTCGCCTTGAACCCCGATATTCTTGTCATCGTCGGCGACGATCAGCACGAATGGTTCCCGACCGGCGTTCAGCCCGCCTTCACAATCTTCAACGGCGACAAGGTGCTGAATTCGAAATACGACATCGAGAAGTTGAAGGACTGGCATATCAGCCGCATCCTAGTGGAAAAATTCCGCCATACCGAGACCGACACTTATTACGACTGCGTGACCGATCTCGCCAACCACATCATCGCGCGTTCGGTCGCCGATGAATTCGATATCAACGCCTGCCCGCAGGTGCCGAGCGACGTCGGCGGCCCCATCGGCATCGGCCATGCCTTTACCTTCATCTATCGCCGCATCCTGCGCGACCGCGCGATCCCGCTGGTGCCGATTCTGGTCAATACCTTCTATCCACCCAACCAGCCCTCAGCGAAACGCTGCTACGATTTCGGCAAGGCCATCGGCCGAGCGATCGCCTCGTGGGACAGCGGCAAGCGCGTCGCACTCTTCGCATCGGGTGGACTCAGCCACTATGTCGTCGATGAGCCGTGGGACCAACGCATGATCAAGGCGATCCAGGCACGCGACGAGGCCGCCATCGCAGCCGAGCCGGACACCATGTTCCGTTCCGGCACATCGGAAACCAAGAATTGGCTGATCGTCGCCGGCGCGATGGCCGCAACCGGTATGAATATGGATATGTTGGATTACGTGCCCTGCTATCGCTCCGATGCCGGAACCGGCAACGCGATGGCATTTGCAACTTGGCGTTAAAAAGGAGAGACGGGATGGCAACAATCGAGGACAACGAAACCCTTACTCGGGTCAGCGCCGGTACGCCGATGGGCGAGTTGATGCGCCAATATTGGATTCCCGCCGCCAAGTCGTCGGAACTGAAGGCCGATGGCGATCCGGTGCGCCTGACGTTGTTGGGTGAAAAACTCATCGCCTTCCGCGATACCGACGGCCGCGTCGGCATCATGGATCACCGCTGCCCGCATCGCTGCGCGAGCCTGTTCTTCGGCCGCAACGAAGAAGGCGGAATACGCTGCGTCTATCACGGCTGGAAGTTCGATGCCGATGGCAATTGCCTCGACATGGCGAACGTGCCGCCGCATCAGGATTTTAAGCAAAAGGTGCACGCTAAAGCCTATAAGACAGCCGAGCGCAACGGACTAGTTTGGGTCTTCATGGGCGATCAGGTGAAGGTGCCCGAACTGCCGCCCTTCGAAGCCAACCTGCTGCCCGAAAGCGAGGTAAACATCTGGTTCGTGATGCGCGAATGCAGCTGGCTGCAAGGTCTCGAAGGCGACTTGGACACCTCGCATCTCGGCTTTTTGCACTACGGCCTGCTGAAAGGCACGGACTTTGAACAAAGTGCGGCGCAACGCTACACCGCTTCGAACAAGACGCCCGAATACGTGACCAAAACCACCGATTGGGGTTACATGTATGCGGCGATCCGCGGCGACGGCAGCGACGAAGTACATATGCGCGTCTCGCAATTCGTCATGCCCTTCTGGACCATGCCGCCGGTCAATCCGATCACGCACAATTACATCGCGCGCGCCTGGGTCCCGATGGACGACACGCACCACATGTTCGTCCATATCGTCCAGAAAGACGTGGATCCGCTGGCGCGCAAGCTGCTCGACGGACGCGCGGCGGGCTTCAAGCCGGGTTTCGACTATCTCCCGAACACCACCGATTGGTACGGCAGGTTCAACCTGCGCCCGAGCATGGCGAACGATTTCATGATCGACCGCGACAAGCAGCGTGCCGAAAGCTTCACCGGCATCGACGGCATTACCTTGCAGGATTTCGCGGTGACCGAAAGCATGGGCGCTATCGCCCCCCGCGAACTCGAACACCTTGCCTCAAGCGACGCCGCCGTCGCGCAGACGCGGCGCATCCTAATCAATGCCGCCAAAGGCTTAGTCGAGGAGGGGAAACGGCATCCGAGCATGGACCAATCTGACCTCATTTCGCAGGTACGCGGCGGATTCTTCCAAGCGCCCAAGGACGGCGAATGGCAAAAGCTGTATCATGAGCAATTGCAGCGGGCACCATTCCAAACGACCGGCGTGCGTGCGGCCGAATAAATCGAACGAACGAACTCTAAGAGGCGTATAAACGCCCGAAGAGAGCCGAACAGGGAGAAGCGCCGTGAAACTATCGAGCCTCGCCGCCGCCGCGGCGCTAGCAGCCCTATGGGCCGCGCCGGCAATCGCGCAGAAATCCGCCGGCACTCTACGCATCGCAATCAACGATCCGTGGGTGATCTTGTCGAGCTATCACATCAATGTCGATGAGGCGTCCAACTTCTATCGCAGCATCTACGAGCCGCTGATCTCTTACGACGAACGCGCCAAGAAATGGGTGCCGATCCTCGCGAAAATCTGGAAGCAGGTTTCGCCGACCGTGATGGAGTTCGAATTGCGCGACAACGTCACGTTCCACAACGGCAACAAGTTCGATGCCGACGACGTGATCGCGACGATCAACTTCCTCCTCGATCCGAAATCCAAGGTTTCCTTCAAGCAGCGTTACGAATGGGTCTCGAAGATCGAGAAGCTCGATCAATACAAGATCCGAATCATCGCCAAAGAACCGCTGGTCACCAACCTGCAGCTGCTCGCTTACCGCATGGTGATGTGGGACGCTGAGACGCTGGCGTCATTGCAAGACCCTGAAGATTACGGCCGCAACCCGGTCGGAACCGGACCGATGAAGACGGTCTTCCTGGATCGCAACAAAGGCGCCTTGATGGAAACGATCGATACTCATTACGGCGACAAGAAATACCAGCGCGCCGGCATGAAACGCGTCCATGGCGTACCGTTGCCCGACCGCCAGACTCAGATCGCCCAATTGCTGACCGGCGGCATCGACATGATTCGCAATGCTTCGCCCGACGACGCGCGCGAGCTTGGCGCCAATCCCAATCTCGACGTCTCGATCCTCGACGCAGCGAACATCTTCTACGTCGCGTTCGATTCGCAAGGTGTGAGCGGGAACAAGCTGTTCACCGATCCCCGCGTGCGCAAGGCCGTGTGGATGGCAATAGAGCGCGACCCCATCATAGAACACATCGTTCCCGGCGGCTCTAAGCACGTCAAGAAACTCGCCGCGCTCTGCTTCGAAACGACAACTCCGGCCTGCAATCCGACCGTCGCGGTGCCGAAATACGATCCCGAGGGCGCGAAGAAGCTGCTAGCCGAAGCCGGCTATCCCGACGGCATCGAATACGAATACACCGTCGTGACGCCGCAGAAGCCGATCGCGGAAGCGGTCGCCGGCTCGCTTTTGAAGGCGAACATCCGCGCCAAAGTCCGTCCGATCCCGATCAGCGTTTATCAGAAGGAACGCAACGAAGGGAAGCTCGTCTCGTGGACGATCCTCTTTCCGAGCGCGAGCCACCCCGACGCCTCCAACATCCTGGAGACGCTTATGACGGGTGCGACCGCAAAATATTATGGAGACCAGACGCTTTTCTCGCTGCTCGAAGACGGTCAGAAGGAGTTCGACGATGCCAAGCGTAGCGCGATCTATCAGAAGGCCTACGATCGCGTGAACAGCCAGTTCTACATTTATCCGATGTCGAGCATCCCCAACGTATTCGTCCATACGAAGGAGATCAAAATCCTCGAAAATCCACTGATGGCCGGCGACACCTCGATCACCGACTACGCCTGGAAATAAGCGTTATGACCAAGCGCAGACACATTGCACATTTAAAGGCAGGGCGCCTGCACGCCAATCCGATCCCTGAAGCGGTCCGAATCGACAATGTCGTCTATTCGTCCGCTATCTCCGGAGTGGATCCTGCGACCATGAAGGCGCCAGACGACCTGGAGAGCCAGGTCAAACTCTGTTTCCAGCATATGAAAGAATTGCTCGAAAGCGTCGATGCCTCGCTCGACGATATCGTGAAGCTCGAAGTCTCGATGACCGATTCCAGCCCGCAAATGCGCTCGGTTCTCAATAAATACTGGCTCGAAACTTTCCCCGATCCGGAGGATCGCCCTGCCCGCCATACCAGCCAGGGGCCGCTGTCCAACAATTATCTGATCCAATTCGAATTCGTCGCCGTCGTTTGACCTTGCCGGACGGCCGGGGGACACTTTCCTCGATTCATGGAGCAATGGTCATTCACACGATTTCGCGCCGGACTTTGATCGGTGGCATTGCAGCATCGGTGGCGGCGCCTGCTTTATTGCGCGCCGCCACCCGGCCTCAGATTGCCGACGGCGTCATGAGTGGCGAGATTGGGCCGGAGTCCGCAATCGTCTGGAGCCGTACCGGGACGCAGGCTCGCATGCTCGTCGAATGGTCCACGACCGAATCGTTCGCGAAAAGCCAACGCGTGCGGGGCAGCGAGGCCAATAACGCCGGCGATTTCATCGCCAAAGCACGCCTGAACGAATTGCCGCCGGGCCAGACGATCTTCTACCGGGTCCGCTTCGAAGGACCCGATGGTACCGGCGAATCCGCCCTCGGTCGTCTACGCACCCCGGCGCGGACTGGCGGCAAGGTCTCCTTTGTTTTCGGCGGCGATCAATGCGGCGCCGGTTGGGGCATCAATCCCGAATGGGGCGGCTTGCGCATCTACGACACCATGCTACGCACCGATCCGGATTTTCTGGTCCATCTCGGCGATCGGATTTATTCGGACAATGTGTTGCAAGAGACCGTCAGGCTGGATGACGGCACGATATGGCGCAATCTAGTAACGCCGGCCAAATCACATGCGGCGCAGACACTCGAGGATTATCGCGGGAACTACCGTTATAACCTGATCGACGACAACGTCCGTCGCTTCAACGCATCGGCACCGCAATTCGTGACATGGGACGATCACGAGGTCACCGACGATTGGTGGCCGGGCAGGGTGATCGACGAGGCGCGCGCCAAACGGCTCAGGTATGTAAGCCCTCAGGTCGATCGTCTGATTGTAAACGGCCGCCGCGCATTCTTCGACTATTCGCCGATCGGCGAGGAAATTGCGCAGCGCAGGCTTTTATGGCGATCGATCAACTACGGCCCATTGGTCGAGGTTTTCATGCTGGACCAACGCAGTCATCGCAATCCGAATCAAATCGCCGGTCGCAGCGAGATGGGTAGCGACGCGGTGCTTATGGGACGCGCACAAGTCGACTGGTTGAAATCGGCACTCGCGCAGTCCATGGCTCTGTGGAAGGTTATTGCGAGCCCGTTGCCGCTTGCACACGCGCCAAGCAAGACAAACATGGAACAAGGTTATTACGATAAATTTTCCAATGGGGCCGGTGGAGCCCCGGTGGGACGCGAAAGCGAGGCAGCGGAAATTCTAACGGCAATCCGGATAAGCGCAATCCGCAACGTCGTCTGGATCGCAGCCGACGTTCATTACGCCGCGGGCAACGAGTTTCATCCCGACCGCGCCGCGTTCAAGGGATTTGATCCCTTCTGGGAATTCATCGCCGGCCCATTCCATACTCAAGCCTATGCGCCCGGCCGCCTCGATCCCACGTTTGGCCCTCAAACCCACTATGCCTCGACCAAAGGTGTCACGGGCAACCAATCGCCGAGCGCCGGATGGTGCAATTTCGGCCATGCCGAGATCGACGCCGCGAGCGGATTACTGACCGTCAGCTTCCGTGACGTCGAGGGAAAGACAATGTGGGCGAAAACGCTCTCGCCGGATCGATAAGCGTGAGCGGCATCAAGAGGGTTCTGATCCTCGGCGGGACGACCGAAGCCTCGCTTCTGGTGCGCCGACTTGCCGACGATCACCGAAATCTCGACGTCATCCTGTCCTTCGCGGGCAGAACGGTCGCCCCCCAGTATGCGAGCAAGCAGGTTCGAATCGGCGGATTCGGCGGCGCCGAGGGGCTTGCCAGCTATCTGCGACACGAGCTTATCGATATCATGATCGATGCCACACATCCCTTCGCGGCGCGTATGCGCTGGAACGCCGCCGCAGCGTGCAGCGACGCGGGCATTCCCCGCCTGCGGCTCGAGCGGGGCCCGTGGCAGCAGCACGCCGGCGATATCTGGCACATCGTGCCGGATATCGATCAGGCCTCGGCGGCACTCGCCTGGTCGCAACGCATATTCCTGACCATCGGCCGACAGGAACTCGCTGCCTTCGAGGGATACGCAAATAAATGGTTTCTGGTCCGCGCGATCGAACCGCCCGATCTCGATCCATCGCTGCCGGGCGAACTTCTCTTAGCACGCGGCCCATTCAGCATCGAGGGCGAACTCGATCTGCTGACCACGCGCCGAATCGACACCATCGTCAGCAAGAACAGCGGCGGCAATGCCACCGAAGCCAAGCTGATTGCGGCACGCCATCTCGGCATCAAGGTGGTGATGGTCGAACGTCCGCCCAATCCGCCGGGACCGCTGGTCCGAAGCGTGGCCGCAACCCTCGATTGGCTGGGTCAGTTCGTTTCGTAGTGACGTGGCGTATAGACCCAGTCGCCACCGCCAAAGCGCGGGAAGCGTTCGGTCTTGGATGAGCCGACGATCACCGTCGTGCGCATATCGACCCAACTCAGGTCGAACGTGCCCAGCGTCGAAACGCGAATATCCTCGGCACCGCGGCCGATGCTTTTCGCACAAATGACCGGCGTTTCGCTCGCACGATGCTTCAAAAGAATGTCGCGCGCGCGTTCCAACTGCCATGGGCGGAAGCGCGAAGTAGGATTATAGAGAGCGATGACGAGATCTGCCGCCGCTGCGTGATCGAGGCGATCGGCCACGGTTTCCCATGGCTTCAGCACATCCGACAGGGAGATCACGCAGAAATCGTGCCCGAGGGGTGCCCCGATGCGCGCGGCAGCACCCTGGGCGGCACTGATGCCGGGCACGATGCGCAGCTCGACCGCATGCCAACGCGGCTCGTTGGCGCGGTGCAACGTTTCAAGAATCGCGGTCGCCATGGCGAAAATGCCGGGATCGCCCGAGGAGACGACGGCAACGGATTTTCCCTCTGCCGCCAGTTCGAAGGCGAAACGGGAGCGCTTTTCCTCTTCGCGATTGTCGAAAGCGTGACGATGTTGTCCGTCGCGAAGCGGCCCCGCCATCTTGAGATAGGTTTCGTAGCCGACGAGATCGGTCGCGCGGGCAAGCTCGAATTTCGCCTCCGGGCTCAGCCACTGCGTGTCGCCAGGGCCGAGACCGATGACAGCCAGCCGCCCGCGCCCGCGCCCGATGGTTTCCGCATCGACGGGCGCGGGGGCAACGGCCATGGCAAGGTTGCCATCGATGGCATGGAGTGTCGCGGCGCCGCCGGCGGCTCGTCGCGCAAGCCCTTCGGCGGTGCATTCGTCCGCTACGAAACGCAACGGCAGATCGAGCAGTCCGGCCATGTCGCGCAGTTTCGTACTGGCGATATCTGCCTCGGGCGCAAAAATCCCCGCCAGCGATTCCCGTGCGAGCCCCAATTTATCCAGCGCCACCGCAAGGCGATCCGCCGCATCCCAAGGCGCGCCGACAATGCCGATGCAAATCGTTTTTGGGTGGTAGACGAGCTGATCTGACGCGGGAGCCACGTTCTCTTCCGTTACCAGGATCGAATGCGCCGATGCCGGATCGATCCGCAATCTGCCTGCGCGCAGCCAAGGCGCATCGCCGTCGATCTGCACGGTGGCGCCGGCCAGCAGATCGGACATGAATTTCTTACCGGCCGCCGGATTCTTGAATACATAGCCGGCCGGCGGTTTCTCGAATGTCACCCCGAAACGCACCTCGCCGGTCGTTGTGATAGCTGCGACCGTCTCGAACACCTCGGCGATGGCCGTGGCCATGGCATTGACGCCGCTCAACCCACCGAGCAGCGGCACGACCGCTTTGCCATCCTCGGAAACGACGACGACCGGTGGTTCCCCAAGTTTGTTGGCGAGCAGCGGCGCCAGGGTGCGCACGACGATGCCGACTGCGCATAGCACGACGATCGGGACATTCGCCTGAAACAGGTCGCGCAGGTGCGGGCCGAACTCGACGAACATCTCGTCGGCATCGTCAACGCGCCCAGCAAGACCATGAATGCGCGCATGGGGGAAATTCGCCTGGATGCGCTTGGCCGCATACAAGCTCCCGGTGCCGAGAATGACGATCGCGGGACTGACGGAGCCTTGGCTCATCCTCCGTTCCCCATCATCGCCCATTCCAAAGACCGGGCACGAGGATCATGGAAAAATAAGGGACGGTCGCGTCATCGACCTCGGCGATGGGCAAAATTTTCTGCGCCTCCATCGTCGCGCGTTCGACATAGAGTGCCCGGTCCGATAATCCGAGTGCGTCGAGCACGTCGCGCACTTTCTTGAAATTCGAACCGAGCTTCATTATCGCGACGGCATCGGCCACCTTCAGCCTCTGCGTCAATTCATCTGCGCTCAATACACCCGAGAGGACCGATAGCGTCTGGGTCTGATGTACCAGGGGAGCGCCCAGCACGGCGGCCGAGGCGACCATGGCGCAGACGCCCGGCACGACGATGGTTTCGTAACGCTCGGCGAGCCGATGGTAATAATACATAAACGAGCCGTAGAAAAACGGATCGCCCTCGCAGAGCATTGCCACATCGCGCCCAGCATCGAGATGTTCGGCCAACGTCGCCGCACTTTCGTCGTAGAATTTGGTGAGCGCGTCTTCATAGGAAAACGGCGGCGGCAATTTTTCGGTGGTCACCGGATAGAACATCGGCAATTCGATGTGATCGGGACGAAGATAGCTTTCAATCGCGCGTCGCGCATTGCTTGGCCGTTGCCGCGCGGCAAGATAAGCAACGACATGGGCCTCGCGGATCAGACGCACCGTCTTCATCGTCACCAATTCGGGATCGCCGGGCCCGACGCCCACGCCAAATAATTTGCCGATGCGCGCCATCATTCGCGTTCCGTCGCCAACGCGTTGACGGCCGCCGTTGCCATCGCGCTACCGCCCCGGCGGCCGAGCACCGTGATAAACGGCACGCCGCGGCTGTCATCCTTGAGCGCCTGCTTCGATTCCGCAGCACCCACAAACCCGACCGGCAAGCCGACGATAAGCGCCGGACATGGAGCACCTTCGTCGATCATCTCCAGAAGCCGAAACAGCGCGGTCGGTGCATTGCCGATGGCGACCACAGCGCCGCCAAGATGCGGGCGCCATAATTCCAACGCGGCTGCGGTTCGTGTCGTTTCCATCTCGCGCGCCATCGCAGGAACCTTCGGGTCGGCCAAGGTGCAAATGACCTGATTGCCCTTCTCCAGGCGCGAGCGCGTGATACCCTCGGCAATCATGCGGGCGTCGCAGAGGATCGGTGCGCCCTCCGACAGCGCGCGGCGCCCGACGGCGCCCGCACCCGGCGAGAACGCAATATCCCCGACGATATCGATCATGCCGCACGAATGAATGATGCGGACCGCGACACGCTCCATATCGGCAGAGATGCCTGATAGATCGGCCTCCGCACGGATGATCGCGAAGGATCGGCGATATATCTCGTCACCGTCTTTAATGTACGAATTCACGGCTTGGCTCCGAGAATATGTCCTGCGGCCTGTCCGATATCGACGCGCTCGACCATACGCGCACCGAAGCGCGCATCCGAGATCGGACTCCGCCGATACAGATCGTAAAGTCCGTCCGAAACGCCAACCAGGGTAACATCGGCCACGCCCGGAACGGCACAGGATTTGGAACAGCCGGAGACGTGGATCGTATCGCGGCCAATGGAACTATTCAGAAACCCTGCCAGTAACTGCGCATCCTTCTTGGCATCGGTCTTGGCCGATCCGCAGCCGGAACTGCCGGCACAGGCAACCAGGCGCGACAAGGGATTATCATCGCGACACACCAGCCCTGCCCGGCTCAAGGCGCCAAGTGCGTCCTCAGCGCTGTCCTCGGCGACATCCGGAATAAGAAAACTGCGCCACGGCGTCAGGCGCAAATTGCCGCCACCGAAGCGCGTGGCGATGTCGGCGACCGCACCAAGCCCGCGCGCATCGATGCGACCGAGCACGGGCGCCGCCCCAACCGAACGCAGATGCGGCACGCGTTGAGCGATGATGCCCACCGGAGGGCGCGTAACAAGAACTGCACGTGAACGCAGTTGCCCGGGTACGATCTTAAGCAGGGATCGACCGATCCGGTGCTCCACACGATGCCAGATTGCGTCGCGCGTCATCGTTTCGAGCAGTTGGCGGATATGTGTGGATCCGGAACCCCGCACGCCGGTCTCGATGAATTCCAGGGTCGCGGCGACGACAACCTCAAGACACTCGGACGGACGAACCAGACGCGCATCCACGCAGTCCGGACCGTAATCGATCGGGCCACCCAGTCCCATCTTGAACATAACGCCATGCGCGTCGGTATCGACGGCGAGCAACCAAACGTCGTGCGCATGATCCGCAAGCGACATGGCGCCACCGCCGTCGATTTGCAGCGCGAATTTCGGCGACAGGACGGCAAAGCCAATATCGTTCGAAAATCGATCGAGGATCGCTGCGGCGATAGGCCTGACATCGATCAATTCGTCGGGATCATTTCCGGCGGATGGGTTCATCAAGACGTTGCGCGTATCGTCCGCCCAGCGTTCGCCGGTTCCCAGCCCTGAGTCCACCAACTCGGAAATCAAAAGTTCCTGCTCGGGACCCAAAATGCCACGGATCTGGATGTTAGCCCTGTTCGTCAATTCGACGATGCCGTTCCCATGTTCCGTCGCAACGGACGCAATGGCCCGTGCCTGATCGGCCGAGAGGCAGCCAAGCGGAATGCGCACGCGGCAGATCCCGCCGTCCTTGGCCGGAACGATACGATAAAGCCCCGGGCAGGCAAAGGCACGAGGATCCCCACGAAGGTCAGCAGAATGCGGTTCGAATTTCGCCACAACATCTCCTGGCGAGGCCATCGACACCATCGCAACGAGGGGACTCTTACAGAACCTACAACCGGCCTAAAAGCTTATTCTGGGCGTCTTCAGGGGTTGATTGGCGCAATCCGCACGACATCGGCCTCGTAGACCTCCTGGCGGCGGGAATTACGACCCAATGTCAGGAAAACGGTCTCCTCAAGGAAGACCATTGCGTGATCGACCATGGGCGGCGTGAAAAATTGCTGCCCCGCGTTGACGGTGATTTTTTCCGGCGCTGAATCGCTGCCGGTCGGACGATGATAATAGTCGATCTTCCCCGAGATCACATAGCAGAAATGCCAATCAGTCGTGTGGTAATGGTTGGCGCGCACAGAGCCTTTCTTGGACGAAATCAGCACCGCGCTTTCCATTTTCAGATCGACCAGTGGCACGATCACGCCACGCTCGTCGCGAAATTCGAGGTCTAGCGGCACGATGACGTCTTTCGGCCATAGCGCTTTTTCTTCTTCGGTGACGGGTGCGATTGAAATCATACGTGCTCCTGTAATTTGGATCCGAGATCCACCAGGTTGAAACGTTATGCGGGCCGAATTAGTTGCGGGCCGTCAGATGCTCCGAGGTCAAACGCCCCATCGTCGTGAGCACGCTGAACGTCGCGATTGCGACATCCGCCTCGGCTGACGCGGCATCGCTGTTGGAATTGATCGAATCCGTTTCCGCGCGAAGGATATCGTTCAGAGTGCGCGTACCAAGCTGGCGTTCGCGGCGCGCGAGTTCGAGATATTCGGCAGAGATATTAGCTTGGTTGCGCAAATGATCGAGCCGCAGACGTGCCGTTTCCAATCGCGACCAGGCGTCGCGCGCGGCCTGTTCGGATACATCGCGGGTTTCACCGACGCGCCGCTCGACCGCATTCGCGGTCTCGTTCGCAGCGCGCAACGTATTGGTCGCGGTGAAACCCAGGTTGAACGGAAAATTCATCTCGACCTTGCCGAGACTTTCGCGTTGTTGCCCGATAGTACCGCTGACATCGTTCTTGTATTTCTGCTCAGCGACGGCATTGAGGGTCGGAAAGAACCCCTCGGCGCGCGCGCGAGCCGCAGCTTCGCGCGACACGGCCGCGTCGGTCGCGGCCTTTTTCAGCGCGGGATTTTCGCGGAGCGCGATTTCCACCGTCTCTTCCGCGTTGACCGGCAACTGACCGACCGGCAGAACCGGCTTTTCCATGCTTTGGATATTGATTACATCGCGCTGAAAGACGGCGCGAAAGGCATTGCGCGCCTGGGTCAATTGCCCGTCGGCCTGGACGCGCCGCGCCTGCGCACCGGCCAATTGTTGTTTCGAATTCAATACGTCGGTCGAGAGGCCGGCGCCTCGGCGCACGAGCGCGTCTTCGATCTCGGTCTGACGTTTGATGTTATCTTCGGATTGACGTGCGAAGCCCTGCACCTCGACTGCTCGCACGACGTTGATGTAGGCCGTCGCCGCGCGCAACAGCAGTTCCTGTGTGGCCGACGACAAGCCATACTTAGCCGATTCCCGTCCGAGATCGCTGCCACGAATGGCCGAATTGGTTTTGCCGAAGTCCCATAGCAGTTGCGTTATCGACAAATCCGTCTCACGCGGCGAGAGATTCGTATCGGCGGCCGAACCCGGCTTGTTTTGGTCCTCGCGACCGATGTTCGATTTCAGGTTCAGAGTCGGATACCAGCCGCCCATTGTGGCGTTGGCCCGCTCGTTCGCCGCGATCAGATCGGCTTCTGCGGCTTTGATCAGGTTATGGGTTTCCAGCAATTCAGGAATCAATTCGGCGAGGCTTTCGCCCAGCGCCGGGGCGAGCGGAGTCAGCCACCCCCATAACACCACGGGGGCAAGAATCGTCCAGGCCACTAGCCTATGCCGTAAACGTTCAGCCAAGACATCCCTTTGGGGAAAAACAATTATGATTTTACCCGCCTCAATCCGTTTTAATAACAGAGACTCAATTGCACCACAATTAAGGCGAGAAACGCGCGTTTATTTCGGTTTGCGCAATCTATATTGCGGTTTTCCGAAGCGCGGCCTGGATTCAAGCACCAAGTGATTTCTGTCACTCTCGTAACAAGCCTCGGCACGATATTGATCGGCCCCCATTAGTTGGTCCGGTTTGAATGTTAGTGCATTGTGTCCTCTTTCGCCATTGCCGGCTTTAGGTGGAGCGTAGCGGAACCGGAGGACGGCAATGGCGGCGTCGCGGTTTCCGGGGTCGGCGGTCGGTAGCCAAGGCT